>NZ_CM001484.1:2227846-2970423 GCF_000243395.2 Saccharomonospora glauca K62
TGATCCCCGGACGCTGACCCCGTGGTGGCGCGGACCCGCACACGCCGGGCCGCGCCACCACGGACCCCGCCACCGTGCTCGCCGCGCCGGGGCCGGGGTGTCATTCCCGTACGGGCTCGCCCACGAACACCGGCGCCAAACTCGGCCGCTTCGGCTGCAACCCGTCCCCGGACGACGCGCCCCGCAACCGCCTGCCGATCCACGGCAACGCGTGCTCCCGAACCCACCGCAGGTTCTCCGCCCGCCGCTGCGCCCGACTCAGCATCACCGGCTCACCCAACGGGGCGGGGGAGAGGGAGTGCTCCACCCCCAGCGTGTCCAACACCGCCGCCGCGATCACCACATGCCCAGCGGTGTTGAGATGAATCCGGTCCGCCGACCACAACCGCCGATCCCGCAACACCCGCATCGCCCACATGTCGACCACCAGCGCGCCGTGCCGCGCCGCGATCAACCGCACATGCTCGTTGTAGACGGCGGTGCGGCCCCGCATCCGCCGAAACACCGGGTCCGCCACACCGTCGACGCCGGTGAACAACACCACCGTGGCCCCCGTGGCCGCCAACCGCTCCACAGCCGCGTCGTAGTCCGCGCACAACGCGTCGATGTCGACCTTCGGCCGCATCAGATCGTTCCCGCCCGCATACAACGTCACCAGGTCGGGCTTCATCTCCACCGCGGGCGCCAACTGCTCGGCCAGCACCTGAGGCAACAACCGCCCCCGGATGGCGAGGTTGGCGTAGGTGAAGTCCGCACGCAGGAAAGCCAACTGCTCGGCCACCCGGTCGGCCCAGCCACGTACCGCGTTGGGGGAGGAGGGGTCGTCGTCACCGACCCCCTCGGTGAACGAATCACCCAGAGCAACGAAGCGGGAAAACATGCGGTGAACTCTAGCGACGCACCGGTTGTGGGCCCGCGCACGCCGACCCCGGAAAAAAATCCGCGCGCCTGTCGAAAACCGCACCGCTCGTTCGACGGGAATACAGCAGGAGGGACACCGGGACCCTCCCACAACCGAAAGGACACCCTCATGCGTTACCTGATGTTCGTCAAGGCGGACGAGCGTTCCGAGGCCGGCGAGATGCCCAGCGAGAAGGAACTGGCCGACATGACCGCCTACAACGAAAAGCTCGTCAAGGCGGGCGTGCTCCTCGACGGCAACGGCCTGGCCCCCAGCTCCGACGGCGCCCGCGTCGTCTTCGACGACACCAACACCCCCACCGTCATCGACGGGCCCTTCACCGAGACCAAGGAACTCGTCGCCGGCTACTGGCTGCTCGAAGTCTCCTCCCGCGACGAAGCCGTCGAATGGGCCCGCCGCGCCCCACTCGGCCCCGGCGGGCAGATCGAGATCCGCCGCGTGTTCACCGACGAGGACTTCGGCGACGCCCTCACCCCCGAGGTGAAGGAAGCCGAAGCCCGCATGCGGGAAGCCACCCAACACCGACGGGAGCCGTCACACTGACGTCACCGACTACGACAGCGGCGGCGCACCTGGTTGGATATCCCACCATGGACGCCACCGAGGTGCGCCGCACCCTCGACGCGGTATGGCGGATCGAATCCGCCCGCCTCATTGCCTCCCTCGCGTCCTGGACCCACGACCTCGGCACCGCCGAGGAACTGGCCCAGGACGCGCTCGTCGCCGCCCTCGAACAGTGGCCGAGCACCGGAGTCCCGACCAACCCCGCCGCCTGGTTGCAGACCGTGGCCAAACGCCGCGCCATCGACGAACTCCGCCGACGCACCCGCCTCGACCACAAAATCACCGAACTCGCCCGCGAAACCCCCACCCACACCGAGCCCGAGCTGCCCGACCCCCACGACGACCTCACCGACGAGATGCTGCGGCTGGTCTTCACAGCCTGCCACCCCGTACTGTCCACCAACGCCCGCGTCGCCCTGACCTTGAGGCTCGTCGGCGGCCTCACCACCGCCGAGATCGCCCGCGCGTTCCTGCTCCCCGAACCCACCGTGGCCCAACGCATCACCCGCGCGAAGAAAACCCTCGCCCGCAAACGGGTGCCCTTCGCCGTCCCGCAAGGCCCCGACCTCGCCCCCCGCCTGGCCTCGGTCCTCGAAGTCGTCTACCTCATCTTCAACGAGGGCTACACCGCCACCGCGGGCGAGGAGTGGACCCGCCCCGACCTGTGCGTCGAAGCCCTCCGCCTCGGCCGCATGATCGCCGAACTCGCCCCCACCGAACCCGAGGTCCACGGCCTGGTGGCCCTGCTTGAACTCCAAGCGTCCCGCCTCCACGCCCGAACCGGCCCCACCGGCGACCCCGTCCTGCTGCTCGACCAGGACCGCTCCCGCTGGGACCGCCTCCTCATCCGCCGCGGCCTGACCGCACTCGACCGCGCCCTCGCCCTCACCGACACCCCCGGCCCCTACGTGCTGCAAGCCGCCATCGCGGCCTGCCACGCCCGCGCCACCACCCCCGAGGACACCGACTGGGCCCACATCGCCGACCTCTACGCCGCCTTGGCGCGCGTCAACCCCTCACCCGTGGTGGAACTCAACCGAGCCGTCGCGGTCTCCATGGCCCACGGACCCGCCGCCGCGCTCGACCTGGTCGACCACCTCGCCGACGACCCCGCCCTCGCCCGCTACCACCTCCTGCCCGCCGTGCGGGGCGACCTGCTCACCAAACTCGGCCGCCACACCGAGGCCCACCACGAATTCACTCGCGCCGCCGACCTGACCCGCAACGCCCGCGAACGCGCCCTGCTCCGACAGCGCGCCCGCGACGCCGCCGCCCGATCACCCGACCTCGGCGGCACCGAACCACCGCGATAGCCGGGCGCGTAACTCCCGCTGGTCCTCACCGACCCACACCACGTGACCGTCCGGCCGCAGCAACACCGCGGGAGCCCCCACCTCCTCACCGACGTCCCCGACACGGTCGACCCGATCGGCCCAGCCCGCCACCGAAAGCTCACCGGTGGCGTCCACCAACACCCCCCGGCCGCTTCGCATCACCTCGTAGAGGCGGCGCCCCCGCCCCAGCCGCACGTCCCGCATCCGCCGACCGAGCAGCTCGTGACCGTCGTCCCCGACGTCATACCGCACCCCGAGCGCGGTGACCTGCTCCATCACGTACCGGTTCACCACCTCGAAATCCATCAACCTCGACAGCAACCGCCGTACCGCCCGCGCACCCGGCTCCGGCGACAACAATTCCGTCTGCGCGCGCGTGTTCTCCAACACCGCGGCGGCCACCGGATGCCGTTCGGTGTGATAGGTGTCCAGCAGTCCCTCCGGCGCCCAACCCTTCACCGTCGCGGCCAGCTTCCACCCGAGATTGAACGCGTCCTGAATACCGAGGTTGAGTCCCTGCCCACCTAACGGGGGATGGACGTGCGCCGCGTCCCCGGCCAGCAGGACACGCCCGACCCGATACCGTTCGGCCAACCGCGTGGCATCGGTGAACCGGGACAGCCACCGCGGCGCACGCGCACCGAAATCCGTGCCCGCGAACACCCGCAGCCGCCGCGCCACCTCCTCCAAGCTCGGCGGAACCGACCGATCCTCGGTCACCTTCTCCGCGGGCACGACCACGCGGAACACCCCGTCACCCACCGGGCCCGCACTGAACCCCAGGTGCGTCTTGCGGACCTCGGCCACCACCGCCGCGACCGTCTCCGGGTCCTCCGTCAGCTCCAGCTCACCGAGCAGCCACTCGACCGAGGCCGGCTCCCCGGGAAACCCGATGCCGAGCGCTTTCCGCACCGTGCTCCGCCCACCGTCACACCCCACGAGGTACCGCGCCCGCAGCCGCGTGCGATCGGCCAACTCGACGGTCACCCCGTCCTCGTCCGGGTGCACCGCCACCACCTCGCAGCCGCGCCGCACCTCCGCGCCGACCTCCACGGCGTGCTCGGCCAACAACCGATCGGTGACGGGCTGCGGAATCCCGAGAATGTAGGGGTGGGAGGTGTCCAACCCCTCCGGCCACGGCTTGTGGATACCGGCGAAATAACCCCCGATGCGGTACTGCCGACCGTGCTCCAGAAACCGCTCCACCAAACCCCGCTGGTCCAGCACCTCGACACTGCGCACATGCAGGCCCAGCGACCGGATCACCGTGGTGGGCTCGGTCTCCCGCTCCAACACCAGCACCCGCACCCCGTGCAGCCGCAACTCACCGGCCAGCATCATCCCGGTCGGCCCACCACCGACAACGATCACGTCGAACATCGAATCCCCTCCACGACGGCCGGGACCACCCCGCGCGACTCGGGCGTGGTTTCACGCGCTCCCGGCTCGGAAGGGGAATTGTGCGGCCCGCACCGGGGCTTGCCGCAAGCCCGGGGGCGAGCTGTACAGTGAAGGTGGCGGGGGAGGAGGCGAACTTCACCGTCCGCTGTGGACGAGCCACCCTCCCGGACATGGGGAGGGAAGTAGCCCGACGGCCCGCCTTCGCCGTGGCCCAGAGTGCGATGACCTGCTCGTCGAACACACCCGCCTCACCGAATTCCCCGAACCAGTCCGCGCGCAACGTCACCGGGGGTGAGCCGGAGCGCGTCAACGGCCGACGAGCCGCTCCAACTCCGGGTCGGTGAAGAAAGCTCGGTTGGAATAGGCGAACCGCACCGCCAATGCCAGATTCGCGGCACGGGCAGCGGGCACGGGCGTGTCGTCCGGAGTGCCGAGACAATCGAGAATGAACGGCCTAACACGCGCGACGAACTTGTCGAGCGTGCTGGCGCTGGTCCCGGCGTGGGCGGCGATCTGCCCCCGGTTGTCCAACCCCAGCGCCAGGGCCCGCCACAGCCGTAGTTGCGTACGAGTGCCGCACACGGTGCGCAGACGTAGGTGATCCGGGCGGAAAACGTAGGGGCGAAGAGGCCCCGACGGAGGGTCCTTTCCGTCCAGCAGGTCACAGATCGTGTCGGCCTGCTCTTCCGGGGGTGACGACTTACTGATCCAGGTGCTCGGCTTGTACGGGCAGAGCTCGAACGCCGCCCGCAACATCAACTCCCTGTTGCCTTCGACATCCGCCGTGTACAGCGCTGTTCTGGTCTCCGGTGTGTGTTCCGCCAACAGCCGCAGCGCCGTCAACCCGTGACTTTGCGAGCCACCCGCACGGTGCGCGCCGAAGTCAAGGTCCACCAGCGCCAAGCTGTAGCTGCACCCCAGCTCCGAGGCGAGCTGGACGGTGGCGGGGATGTCGTCCGGACTGGTCACCTGAGTGACTTCGAAAGCCAGACGACCCGACATGACAGCGGCATGTCTGTTGAGCATGCCCTCGATGCTGTACTCGATGGTGGCCAAGTCATCGACGATGAGGATGTTTCGAACCGCGGTGGAATCGTTCGATTCAGGGAAACTCTCAGCCAAAGGCAGCTACCTCCCGACTTCGAGGAATAGGAAACTAGTTTCCCAGAAATCGGTGGTAGCTGTCAGTGATTCGCCAAACTTGGGGCGCGTCGACAACTCACAGCGCCAGCCACGTGGCACGAACCTGCGCCCCGCCGCTGGACGAACGACTGAAGTCGAGCCCCCCACCACGACGCCGAAGCCTCCTGTCGAGTACTGCCAGACTCGAATCCATCCGGCTCAACGGAGCGGCGGCATCGAAACCCCGACCGTCGTCCTTCACGACCACGGTGACCCGTCGCCGCGAGCCCTCCCTCGTCGTGCTGACCGAAACCCGTATCTTGAACATCGGCCCGCCCTGCCGATTAGCCTCCCGCACCGCGTTTCCGCACAAGTCACCGAGAACGATCTCGAGCAAACTCAGATCGGTCGGCCGCAGCGGAGAACCGCCCTCCGGGGAACGCTCCACCGACACCTCGATCGCCGACCTATCGTGGGCAAGCGAACCACAGGTCGACTTCACCCCCTCGAGAATGTCGTCGATGTCCACACCACCGTCTTCCCGGAACGGATGCCGCCGCAACGACTCCACCTGGTGCATCAAGCGGTGCCAACTCGCTCGCACTTCCGCTGATTGCGAATCGAGATCCAGCTGATGAGAAAGAAGACGCAACTGATTTTTGATCTTACTGTGCAGGGCGCTCGACACCGCGTCGGAAAGGTCCTTACGCTGGTCACGAAGAGAACTCGGAAGAGCCGCCAACAGCGAGTTGACCAAACTGACGTCCACATAAAGCCGCATCATCAAACCAGCGATCACAACCGCTCCGTCGGGCCCCACCGACGCCGTGGGAGCGCACACCCGGTAGAGCACCAAACCGGCACCGGCCAACGCCAGCGGCAGCAGGAACCGAAACCACGCGAACCCGGCACGTCGCGCCAGATCCGGCTGATACCACGCCGGGTCGATGACGTACTGAGAGAACGGGAAGTACAACAACAGCAACGTGAACGCGAGCGACCACTCCACGGAAGCCACCTCACCCGCGGAAGGAGCGGCCCACGCGGTCAACGCCGTCAGAGCGAGCACGCTCGCCCCCTCAGCGGCCCCCGGAACATCCACCGAGACCCGCCTTTCCCGCGCGGTACGCCGGAGATAGCTGGACATCCAGCCGAGCACGGCGCGATCACGCATCCATTCCAGGACCCCGTCGTGGTGATGCACCCACGCAGCCACCGCGGACACCATGGCCGCCACCCCGGCGACGACACTGGCGCCCACGAGATCCCCCACCCGCCCCGGCGCGTGCGGCGGAACCGTCATGAACACCGTCCACAACAGGGCCACGACGAGCCTGCTCAACGCCATCCGCCGGTAGAAACCATGGAGCGCGCGCCGCGCCATCACCGCGTGAGGCATGGTGTGCAGATCCGGGTGATGACCCGGAGCCAGCGCTCCCTTACCGAACAACCGGTCCCGTAGCGACGACATCGCACGCGCCGAAGGCATGGCCACGATTATGGCCCGACCCGGCTCCCACCCAAAGGCAAACATTTTCATGTCGGGATGCAAAACTTTGCCATCGTTTGGGCAAACCAAAACATTGCCCATGCAAGCATTTTCGAGGAAACTGAAAACCACGGAAAAGCGTCAGATCTCACACACGTCCAGAGGAGTCGAGGCGCATAGAAACTCGCTTTCGGAATGGGGGTACCGTTATGTCCACCGACCACTTCACGCTCTTCCAGGAGGCCCTGAGGAGCACCGACCGCCCCACCAAGGTCATCCTGTTCGCCGATCTCGCCGGATCGACGGAAATGAAAGGCCGCTCGGGAGAGGTCGGTTGGCTTCCCACCATCGGGAAATTCCTGGACATCACCACGGAAGCCACCACCAAGCACGGGGGAGAGGTGGTCAAGTACCTCGGTGACGGTACCCTGGCCGCCTTCGACGGGGAAAACGCAGCGGAAGCGATCTGCTCCGCCATTCACATCCAGGAGGAGCTGCGTGAGGTAAACTCCCAAGGAGTTGTCAACGACTGTCTCGCCACCGTCGGAATCGCTACCGGACGAGTCGTCGAATACAAAGCCCCCGGAGGGGGAATCGACTACGTCGGCTCCGTGGTCGACCTCGCCGCACGACTCTGTTCCGCCGCCGCACCCCAAGCCATCTGGGTGGACAGCGCCACCGTCGCGTCCGCGAACATGAACAAGGTCTCCTCCAAGATGGGGCGCGTCCACGACTACTCCCCGGACGACTACCTGTCCGAGGAATGGCGTGTCGAGCTCAAGGGATTCACCAAACCGGTCAAGTACCGGGAGGTCATCTGGCACGGAAAGCCGTTCGGGGCCACCAACGCGCTCGTCGACGAGATCAGCGAGCGCACCACGGCGCAGACCAACCACCAAACACCCCCGCGCCCGGACGTCCGCGAAGGAGTGGTCAGGAAATGGGACCCCGAGCAGGGGAGGGGATTCATCTCCACGCTCTCGGACGGTGACTACTACCTCGACCGCCGCCACGTCGTCGGCGGCGAAGACCTCATCGAAGGGCGTTCGGTCAGGTTCGTTCCACGGCCGCCGTTCAAAGACGGCGGACGCCCCGTCGCCAGCTGTGCCATTCAGGAAGGGCAGCACGTCCGCGCGACCTTCCAACGCGTCCTCGCGCACAAGGGATACGGATTCGTCGACATCCGGGACGCACTGGGCAACCAGCAGAGCCTCTTCCTCTACCTCGGCGACGACGCGGCCGGCCACCGCCCCGGAGACGTGGTGACGGTGGAGGCAAGCCGTAATCACAGGGGAATCTCCGCCCGAATCGCCGACGAGCTCCAGACCACGGGCGGTGTGGATGACGCTCGATGAGTCCCACCTGTCCCGCGACATCGAATCGGCGCTGTCGGAAGTACGCACCGAGCTGGGACGCACGGACCAGAAAGCGGCGACCCTGCTCGCGCTGTTCTCCGCCATCGCTGCCGGTCTCGTCGCCGGCTTCGCCGGAAAGTCGGGACTGTCGTCCCTGTGGAACGGCGTGGAATGGCTGGCCTGGACGGGGATCGTCCTGCTGGCAGCCAGCCTCACCCACCTGCTGATCAGCGTGCGACCGAGCGGGACCTCCCGCTCACGGGGCAGCAGCAGCTACTTCGCGGGCTATGCGCGCTACGCCGACAACCCGGAGGAACTGCGGGAACACCTGGTCACCATGACCGCCGAGGACGAACGGCGTCGTCAACTCGTCGCCTTGTCCGTCCTCGTCACCCGCAAGTACCGGCTCATCGCACGGGCAGTCGACCTACTCGGCGGCTCACTGGTACTGATCGGCGCAGCCGTACTGCTCGACATGCTGCATCAGCAGTGAAGCTTGTGCCCGCCGAGTCGCTCCTCGGCGGGCACAAGCCCACCTCCCGAACGGCAGGAAGAGGGAAGCAGCCGTCACGTCGACGGCCAGCTCCCGCGCTCGATCAGCACCTCCCGCAGCAGGTCCGGCCGATCGGTCACGATGCCGTGCACGCCCAGATCGAGCAGCGAACACATCCGCTCCTTGTCGTTGATCGTCCAGGTGTGCACCTCGACACCCAGCCGATGCGCCGCCGCGATGAACGCCTTGTCGACCACCGTCACCGGGCCCCGCCGCACCGGCACCTGCGCCAACACACCCCGGCTGAACGACCCGAGCCGCAGAAACGGCAACCACCCGTCCGCCCGCAACAACGCCGCCGACCGCGGCCCCAGCGACGTCACCAGCCGAGGCCCCGCCAACTTGCGCAGCCGCGCCAGCCGCGCCTCCGAGAACGCCGCCGCCGCCACCCGGTCGAACGCCTTCTGCCGCCGCAACACCCGCACGAACGGCTCCACCGCCGCGTCCGACTTGACGTCGACGTTGAAGAACGCGTTCGGCAACTCCTCCAACACGTCCTCCAAACGCGACACCGGCTCCCGGCCACCGATCTTCGCGTGCCGCACCACGGCCCACGGCTGCTCCAGGATCACCCCGGTGCGGTCGGTGGTGCGGTCGAGAGTCGGATCGTGATGGACCACCACCGTGCCGTCGGCGGTGGCGTGCACGTCCGTCTCGACATAGCGATAGCCCTCGTCCACGGCGCGCCGAAACGCCGACAGCGAGTTCTCCATCCCCGCCAACTCGTCCAAATGCCAGCCCCGATGAGCGAAAGCACGCGGGGGAGGAGCCGCCAGATAAGGGTGCGCGATCGTCATGAGCACCAGTCTGCTCCCGCGACCGCACCCCGGCACGCGTCCGTGACGAACAGCCGAGGGGAGGGCAGAGGTGGCAGCCGTCGGGTTCGCGTGGCCCGAGCCCGGTCGACGAACTAATGTCGCGCGGCATGACCGACATCAGCACCGCCCCCGACACCACACCCGAAACGTCACGTGACGAAACAGTGGGTGCGGTCCGCAGGACACGGGCACCGGAGCACTGCGGGTGGTGTGGACGTCGCCTCGGCCAATCGGGCGCGGGCCGCAAGCGCCGATACTGCGGCCACGCCTGCCGCCAGCGCGCTTACGAACGCCGCTCGGCCGTGCAGCGCGGCGGACTACCCGCCGACGCCGTGGTGCTGTCGGCGAGCGAGCTCGCGGCACTGCAGGACCGGCTGTTCCAACTCCGGTGCGCCGCCGAGGACATCGCCACCGCGGCACGCGAAGGCGCCCACGCCCACGAACTGTGCGCGCTGGCGGACGAATTGGCACGCGCGGCACGCGACCTCGAACGGCTGCGCTGACCGGCGACCGAACCGGTCCGGACCAGCACGAACAGAAAAGCCGATAAGGAACATTATGTAAAGTTATGGTCGTGGGGGCCGCGCCCGGCACTCCCCGAGCCCCGAACGACGACCCCGCACCGTCACCGACGAGACCTCACACGCGAGCCTTCTTTCCGGCTTTCCCGCGCGCGGGCCGCCCCGTGGGCCAGCGCCTCACACTGATCACCATCGCGGCCACCCCACAGACCCCGATACCGATCGCGGCCAGGAGCGTGCCCGTGACCCCGAACCGGTCGAGCACCAGACCACCGATCGCGGAACCACAGGCCATCCCGACGTAGAGACCACTGGTGTTGAGGGCCATCGCCTCGGTGCCGACCGGACCGGCGAGCGCGAGGGTGCGGGCGTTCATCGGCGCGTTGTTGCTCCACGCCGCCACACCCCAGACGGCCAGCGACCCCATGATCACGACCGGCGGAACGGGCGCCACCGTGGCATGAAGCCCGACCCACACCAGCACGACGACCAACGCGGTGCCGAAGGTGGCGATCATGCCGCGATCCGGCCCCCACCCGTCGGCGATGTGACCACCCACCGCCGCGCCGAGGGCGCCGGCGACCCCGATCGTCGCGATGAACACGGTCAACAGCTCCGGACGCGCCGTCAGGGCCTCGCTGATGGGAGCGACGTAGATGTAGGGCATCAGCCCGGCACACGCCCCGATCGTGGTGGTCACGGCACACGCCAGGATGGCCGGGGACCGCAACGCCCGCAGCCGGTCACCGATCCCGGCCTCGGACACCGGTTCGAACCTCGGCAGCGTGGCCGCCACCGTGACCAGCGCGCCCACGGTGAACACCCCAACGGCGACGAACGTCGCATGCCATCCCCACCGCGTGCTCAACCAGGTGCCGATGGGCACCCCCACCGCCAGCGACACCGTCAGCCCCGCCGCGACCACGCCGATCGCCCGCCCCGCATACCCCGGTTCGGCGCGCTGACCCGCGATCGCGAACGCCGCGGGGCTCAACGTGCCGGCGACGACCGCGGTCACGATCCGCAGCACCAGCAGGATCTCGAAGGACGTGGCGAGCGCGGTCGCGAAGTTCAACGCGGCGAAGAGCGTCAGGCCGAGGCCGAGGAGTCGACGCGGCGGGACGCGGCTGGTCAGGACGGCCATCACGGGCGCCGAGAAGGCGTAGGCCAGGGAGAACACCGTCACCAGTTGTCCGGTGGTGCCCTCGCTGACGGCCAGATCTCGGCTGATCGCGGGAAGGGCGCCGGCGACGACGAAGTCGTCGGTCCCGATGGCGAAGGTGACCATCAGCAGCGAGAACAGCCACGCACGCCGTGGTCGGGATCGAGTGCTGGATTCCATGCCCCGATCGTCGAACCCTGACGCCAGCGTCAAGGTCAAGCGTCGGCCCGGACCTTACGGGTGTTTCCGCGCAGCTCGGTCACCCGGCGCGCGAGTTGTTCCCGGACCGCCGTCAGGCGGCGTACGCGCTCGTCCACCGCGGCGAGTCGTTGTTCGTACAGTTCGACGGCGGCCGCGCAGGGTTCGGAGCCGTTCAGGTCGTCCTCCAGACAGTGTCCGACCACGGCGATGCTGGCCCCGTCCAGCCCGGAGTCGAGCAGCATGCGGATGTTGCGGACGCGCGAGACGGCGGATTCGTCGAAGATGCGGTAGCCGTTCGGTCCCCGACGGGACGTCAGCAGTCCCAGGGACTCGTAGTACCGGATCGCGCGCACGGTCACCCCGCACCGGCGCGCCAGTTCCCCGATCCTCATGTGGGTCACCTTAGAAGGGTCGGGGTGGATCGATGGGGTCGTTTCGTGGCGTTCTCGTGCTCGGGGAGTCCCCTCTCGCTCGCCGGAACCGAAACGTGAATTTATGTCGTGTATTGTGCATTCCACGACATAGTTATGATCTTGACGTGGCGAAACCGGAACGGCTGTCCGACGTCACGGTCCGTGACGCGACATTGGAGTACCTGGAGATCCTCGAACGGCGCGTGATCCGCTCGCAACTCAGCGCCGCGACGTTGACGTCCTATCGTCGCGACCTCACCGAGTTCACCACTCTCCTGGGCCCGGACACCCAGCTGGACTCCATCGAGGCCGACGACCTGGAGATCGCGCTGACCAAGCTGGCCAAGGCACCCGACCGGCGTTACCGCGTGGGATTGAAGATCGCCGAGGACGGCTCCACTCCCCCGGGCCGGGGCCCGTACTCGCTGGCGCGGTGGTTCGCGGCCGTGCGGGGGTTGTTCCGGTGGGCCGCCGACAAGGGCTACGTGCGGGTGGACCCGACGTTGAAGGTCACCCCTCCCCGTACGCCGAACCGGGTGGCGGGGTCGCGGGTCGGGCTCCGGCTCGACGAGGCGCTGGTGTTGCGCGGGGCGCCCGTGGTACGGGCGTCCGAGCGGTTGCGAGCCGACCAGCGGTTGAGTCTGCGGGACGCGGCCATTCTGCGGTTGCTGGTCGAGTCGGGGCCTCGGGTGTCGGAGCTGTGCGGTGCGAATCGAAGTGACATTCGGTTGCACGAGGAGACGCGCACGCCGGTGCTGCACGTACGGGGCAAGGGACGCAAGGACCGGGATCTGCCGCTGTCGAAACCCACGGTGGAGTTGATCGAGCGGTATCTGGCCGAGGAGCGCCCCGCTCCCCCGCGGCCGAAGTCGGCGCACGATCCGGCGGAGCGTCGTCGTATCGCCGACGCGGAGGGGGCGTTGTTCGTGTCGATTCGGGGCTGGCGGCTGTCGCCGAGGGACGTGCAGCGCATGGTGCAGCGGTACTCGCGGGAGTTTCTGGGGCGGCGGGCGACGCCGCACTCGTTGCGGCACACGGCGTTGACGATCCTGGCGCGCGCGGGGGTGGACATCGCGACGGTGGCGCAGATCGCCGGGCATGCGAGTTTGTCGACGACGTCGGTGTACATGGACGACTCGATGAGCGCGGCGGCGGAGGCGATCGAGGAGTCTCCCCTGGCTCAGCCGTGACCGCGAGTGGCTTTCGGATTGTGGCGCGCCGTTCGGGTGGTGGGGGCGTACGCTGCGGCGGTGGCCGACGGACACGTGGTGGAGCGGTTGCGTGCGGCGGGGTGTGTGTTCGCCGAGGAGGAGGCGCGGCTGTTGGTGGCCGCGGCGGCGGACGAGGCGGAGTTGGAGCGGTTGGTGCGGCGGCGGGTCGTGGGGGTGCCGCTGGAGCATCTGCTGGGGTGGGTGGAGTTCGGTGGGGTGCGGGTGGTGGTCGAGCCCGGGGTGTTCGTGCCGAGGAGGCGGACGGAGTTTCTCGCGGCCTCGGCGGTGGCGGTGGCGCGGGCGGGGTCGGTGGTGGTCGACCTGTGTTGTGGTGCGGGGGCGATCGCGGCGGTGGTGGCGGCGTCGGTGCCGGGGGTGAGGGTGTTCGCCGCGGATGTGGATCCGGTGGCGGTGCGGTGTGCGCGACGGACGTTGGCGGGGACCGGTGCGGTGGTGTGTGAGGGGGATTTCGACGCGGCGTTGCCGGTGTGTCTGGTGGGGCGGGTGGATGTGTTGGTGGCGAACGTGCCGTATGTGCCGAGTGCGGAGATCGAGTTGATGCCGCCCGAGGCGCGGGTGTACGAGCCTCGGGCGGCGTTGGACGGTGGGGTGGACGGGTTGGCGGTCGTGCGGCGGTTGCTCGGGGTGGCGTCTCGGTGGTTGGGGGTGCGGGGGGCGGGTGCTGTTCGAGGTCGGGGCGGCGCAGGTGGGGGCCGCAGTGTCGGAGGTGGAGGCGGCGGGGTTGGTCGCGGAGGTGCGTTCGTGTGAGGAGCGGGAGGCGACGGTGGTCGTGGGTTCCCGGTGACGTCGTGTCCGCAGGCTATGCACGTGTGTCCGCAGCTGGCGTACGGGTGTCCGCAGCGTGCGATGCGAACATTCGTACGCCAGCTGCGGACACGGGTACGGGAAGTGCGGACACGCGTGCACAACCTGCGGACACGGTCGTTTAGCTGCGGGGAGGTCGGGAAGTCACCCGGAACCACGACGTCATGGATCGGGGTGGGTGGCATGGTGACCTACTCGTATCGGTGTCGGGAGTGCGGGGACTTCGACGTGCGGGCTCCGATGGGTCGGGCCACAGCTCGGTGTTCGTGTCCTCGGTGTGGGGCGTCGGCCGCGCGCCGGTTCACCGTTCCGTTGGTGCGTCGTGGTGATCCCGCCGTGTGGCGGGCGGTGGAGAGCGCTGAGCGGAGTGCGGAGCGGCCCGAGGTGGTGTCGGGTCCTCCTCCGGGGCCGGGGGCGGTGCGGGTGAGTCGGGACCCGCGTCATGCGCGGTTGCCTCGGCCGTGAACTCGTCGTGTCGTGAGGGAGTCTCCCATGCCTGAAGTGAAGTTCCGTGTCGATCAGTCGCGTCGTTTCGCCGAGCAGGAGGTGCGGGGGCACAACCGGTGGCATCCGGACATTCCGGCGGCCGTGTCGGTGCGGCCGGGTGAGGAGTTTCGGGTGGAGTGCCGGGAGTGGTTCGACGGCACGATCCACAATGACGACTCGGCGAACGACGTGCGGGATTGTGACCTTTCGATGGTGCACCAGTTGTCGGGTCCGATCGCGGTGGAGGGTGCCGAGCCCGGTGACTTGCTGCTGGTGGACATCCTCGACATCGGGCCGGTGCCGCAGGAGCGGGGCCCGGTGGCGGGTCAGGGTTGGGGGTACACGGGGATTTTCGCGCGGCAGAACGGGGGTGGGTTTTTGACGGACCACTTCCCCGACGCGTACAAGGCGGTGTGGGATTTCCACGGTCAGACGGCGACGTCGCGGCATCTGCCGGGGGTGTCGTTCGTGGGGATCGCGCATCCGGGGTTGATGGGGACGGCGCCGTCGGCGGAGATGTTGGCGCGCTGGAACCGACGTGAGGGGGATCTGATCGCGACGAACCCGTCGGCGGTGCCGCCGTTGGCGTTGCCTCCGGAGCCGCACAACGCGTTGCTGGGGTCGTTGTCGGGTGAGGAGTTCGATCGGGTGGCGGCGGAGGCGGCGCGGACTGCTCCGCCTCGGGAGAACGGCGGGAACCAGGACATCAAGAATTTGTCGCGGGGGTCGCGGATCTTCTATCCGGTGTTCGTGCCGGGGGCGAAGTTGTCGCTGGGTGATCTGCATTTCAGTCAGGGCGACGGCGAGATCACGTTCTGCGGGGCGATCGAGATGGGCGGCTACATCGATCTGCACGTGGATGTGATCAAGGGTGGGATGGAGACGTACGGGTTGGAGACCCCGGTGTTCATCCCCGGTCGGGTGGAGCCGCGGTACTCGGAGTATCTGGCGTTTTCGGGGTTGTCGGTGACGGAGTCCGGTGAGCAGCGGTATCTGGACTCGCAGTTGGCGTACAAGCGGGCGTGTCTGCATGCGATCGACTACCTGACCACGTTCGGGTACACGCGGGAGCAGGCGTACCTGATCCTGGGTGCGGCGCCGATCGAGGGCAGGTTGTCGGGGGTGGTGGACATCCCGAACTCGTGTGCGACGGTGTACCTCCCGGTGGAGATCTTCGACTTCGATCCGCGGCCGTCGTCGCAGGCGCCGAGGAAGGTGGATCGGGGTCAGTGCGCGGTGAGTAGCTGACCCTCCCCTCCCCCCCCGGTGGGTGAGCCGACGACTACTACTGGTGTAGTGCGGGTGGGGTTCGGTGATGGCTCCTCGGGCCGTGGTCGATGGTCCCGTCGTAGGAGACTCCGTTGATCGTGACGTTGTCGAAGGTCAACCCGCGGACGTGTTCCAGCAGCATGGGGGTGGTGGCCTCGGAGAACGTCGAGTCGCGGATGGTGATGTCGGTGATCGGTGAGCGTTCGTAGCCGCGCAGGTAGAGGGCGAATTCGCCGCCGACACTGTGGACGTTGTCGATGTGGATGCCGCGCACGGTGGGGGTGAAGTCCCCGACGTCGCCTTCTTCGTAGTGGAAGTTGATGCGGATGACGGCGTCGGCCACGGCCGGGACGTCGTTGTCGCGGAAGTAGACGCCTTCGACGGTGCCGCCGCGGACGGAGTTGGTCTTGATGCGGAGGGCCCGGTCGAGGTGGGGGCTGTTCATGACGTTGCGTTCGGCGAAGACGTTGCGGACGTCGCCCGACATCTCGCTGCCGATGACCACGCCGCCGTGACCGGCGAACATGCGGTTGTCGTGGATGACGATGTTCTCGCTGGGCACGCCGATGCGGCGGCCGTCGGCGTTGCGGCCCGACTTGACGGCGATGCAGTCGTCGCCGTTGTTGAAGCGGGAGTTGCGGATGACGACGTTGCGGCTGGACTCGGGGTTGACCCCGTCGCTGTTGGGGCCGTCGGGGCTGTCGAGGGTGACCCCGTCGACGAGGACGTTCTCCGACAGCACGGGGTGAATCATCCACATCGGTGAGTTGGTGAGGGTGACGCCGGAGACCAGGATGGTGGAGCTGCGGTAGAACTGGACGAAGTTGGGTCGCAGTTTGCTGTCGGCGAAGCGTCGCTGTGCCACGGGTACGCCTTGTTCGGCCATGGCGTGCAGGGCGTTGCGGTGTTCGGTCTCGACGACACCGCCGTGGCCGTCGGGTTCGGTCTTCCACGGCCACCAGTGCTCGGGGTCGGCTTGGCCGTCGAGCACGCCCTCCCCGGTGATGGCGACGTCGTGGACGCCGTAGGCGTAGACGAACGGCGAGTAGTTGTAGAGCTCGATGCCTTCCCAGCGGGTGTGGACCATGGGCAGGTAGTCGGCCGGGTCTTGGCTGAAGCGCAGGGTGGCGCCGCGGCTGACGTGCAGTTCGATGTTGCTGCGCAGGTGGATGGCGCCGGTGCGGTACTCCCCCGGTGGGACGACGACCTTACCGCCGCCCTTGCGTGCGGCGGCGGTGATCGCGGCGGCGATGGCATCGGTGCTGTCGCGGCGCCCGGTGGGGTCGGCGCCGTGGGCGGTGATGGTGACTCGGCGCGGCGGGATGCGGGGTGGTGTGATGGCTTCGCGGATCTCGTCGGCCAGCTCCCATCCCGGCTCAGTGGCGGCCGGGGCGGAGACGGTGGCGGCGTGCGCGGGCTCGGGTGGGACGACGGTGACGAGGGCCGCCACGGTGACGGCGGCGGCGAGGAGGCGGACAAGCGGAACGGCCATGGGGTTTCCTCGCTGGGTACTCGACGTCGAGCACGGCCGGCGGAGCTGGAGGGCACGCTCGCCGAGGTGGTCCACACCTGCGTGAAACCGGTTTCCGACCGAACCACATCGCCGGTGAGGCTGTCAACGGCCGAAGGAGGCGGAAACCGCGGTTCGAGGGCCGAGAACACGCGGAGGCCGGATTCCCGGGGTGTGACACCTCTCGAGGACCGGTGCCCGTGGAGGTCGTCACGGCGGAGGTTCGCCCGTGATCCGCAAGCCCTCGTCACCAGCGCCGGGAAGGCGGATCGGGCATGCGGTGAACGGCCGGCATTTCCCTCCCCTGCCGTCGTGGGCGGGGCCCACCACGGGAGCGGGTTGCCTTTGAGCTACGACTCCCGACCCGCAGGTGGTGATCTTCTCCGGGGCCGCTTCGCCCGCCCAGACGACGTCACAGAGGCCGGCGGCGGAGTCCCGATATGCCCGTGTGCCGGTGCCGGTCTGCGTCGCGGTCCCTTCGGGGGCGGAAGTGGTGACGTGGGTACGGAAACGGAAGAGCCGCGCATGCGGGGCACTACTGATGTCGTGGACGAGGCTGCGGATACCGTCGCGATCGCGCCGTACACGGCGACGACGAGAAGGTCTCCCCCGCATTTTTGGGCGTTTTTCCGTCTCATTTGGTGCGCTTTGACGATTGCACCAGAATAAGCACACTATCGCTGGTGGGCGGTGATATCCAGTGTTCAAGTCGCACATTTCTCGTGCGGTGTTTCATTCGCTAGTTTGGCGATCGACGACATTCGTGGAGGAATGAGCGATCAGAGGTGCCAGTGCCCGCCCCCAACTTGACTCGTGAACAAGCTCGGCAGCGTGCTGATTTGCTGGAGGTGTCGTCGTATGACATTGAGCTGGATTTGACGGATGGCCGTGGTGGGCCGGGTGAGGGGACGTTTTCGTCTCGGACGACGATCCGGTTCGCTGCGCGGCGGCCGGGGGAGTCGAGTTGGGTGGATGTGGTGGCCGCGGGGGTGCGAAAGGCCACGCTCAACGGCCGGCCCCTGGATGTGTCCGACTATGTCGAGGACAAGGGTATTGCGTTGCCGGATCTGGCGGCGGAGAACGAGGTGGTGGTGCATGCCGACTGCCGGTACATGAACACCGGGGAGGGGTTGCATCGGTTCGTCGATCCCGTCGACGGCGGCGTGTACCTCTACAGCCAGTTTGAGACGGCGGATGCCAAGCGGATGTTCGCCTGTTTCGACCAGCCCGACCTCAAGGCCACCTACCGGCTGGTGGTGACCGCTCCCCGGGATTGGACGGTGGTCTCCAACGCCCCGGTCGCGTCGCGGGAGGACACCCCGCAAGGGGCGGTGCGCACCACCTTCGCCACCTCGCAGCGGATGTCGACGTATCTGGTGGCGTTGATCGCCGGGCCGTATGCCGAGTGGCGGGACACCTACGTCGATGAGCACGGCACGATCCCGCTGGGCATCTACTGTCGGGCCTCGCTGGCGGAGTTCATGGACGCCGACCGGCTGTTTACCGAGACCAAGCAGGGGTTTGCGTTCTACCACGACAAATTCGGGGTGCCGTATCCGTTCACCAAATACGACCAGTTGTTCGTGCCGGAGTTCAACGCCGGGGCGATGGAAAACGCCGGGGCGGTCACCTTCTTGGAAGACTACGTCTTCCGCAGCCGGGTGACCCGCTACTCCTACGAACGGCGCGCCGAGACCCTGCTGCACGAGATGGCGCACATGTGGTTCGGGGACCTGGTCACCATGCGCTGGTGGGACGATCTGTGGCTCAACGAGTCCTTCGCCACCTTCGCCAGTGTGCTGGCCCAGGCCGAGGCCACCGAATACACCGGGGCCTGGACCAGCTTCGCCAACATCGAAAAGTCCTGGGCCTACCGGCAGGACCAGCTGCCCTCCACCCACCCCATCGCCGCCGACATCGTGGATCTGCACGCGGTGGAGGTCAACTTCGACGGCATCACCTACGCCAAAGGCGCCAGCGTGCTCAAGCAACTGGTCGCCTACGTTGGCCTGGACAACTTCCTGGCCGGGCTGCGGGTCTACTTCACCAAACACGCCTGGGGCAACGCCACCCTGGCCGACCTGCTGGCCGCTCTGGAGCAGGCCTCCGGACGCGATCTGTCGGGGTGGAGCGCGCAATGGCTGGAAACCACCGGGTTGAACACCCTGCGCCCCCGCTTCGAACTCGACGAAAACGGCCGGTATCGCTCCTTTGCCATCGACCAGGGCGGAGCCAAACCCGGCGCGGGTGAGCTGCGCACCCACCGGGTCGCGGTGGGGGTCTACAACGACAACGGCCACGGCAAACTCGTGCGCACCCACCGCGTCGAACTCGACATCACCGGCGCCACCACCGACGTCCCCGACCTGGTCGGCACCGACGCCGGGGACCTGGTCCTGGTCAACGACGACGACCTCACCTACTGCGCCCTACGCCTGGACCCGCACTCCCTGACCACCCTGACCACCCGCATCGCCGACATCACCGACCCCCTCCCCCGCACCCTGTGCTGGTCCGCCGCCTGGGAAATGACCCGCAACGCCGAATTCAAAGCACGGGACTACCTGACCCTCGTGGCCTCGGGACTTCCTCACGAAGACGAGCCGGGCGCCGTGGAAGCCCTCCTCGACCAGGCACACACCACGTTGTGTTCCTACGCCGACCCCGCCTGGGCCGCCGAACACGGCTGGCCGACCTTCACGAGGCTGTTGCTGAAGTTGGCGAAGGAAGCACAACCGGGCTCGGATCGGCAACTCACCTTCGTCAACGCCCTCACCAAGGCTGTGCTGGACCAGTCCCTGCTCGACGTGCTGGCGGGATGGTTCGACGGTTCGGCGCCCCTGACCGGGCTCGTGGTCGACACCGATTTGCGGTGGCGGCTGCTGCACGCCCTCGTCGCCCACGGCAAAGCCGGTGACGCCGAGATCGACGCCGAGCTGCGGCGCGACGACACCGCCACCGGCCGCCGCCACGCCGAACGAGCCCGGGCTCTGCGCCCGACGCCGGAGTCCAAGGCCACCGCCTGGGAACGCGCGATCCACGACGATGACCTCCCCAACGCCACCAGCGACGCCATCATCGCGGGCTTTTCCCACCCCGCGCAGACCGCGTTGCTCACCGACTACGCCGACCGCTATCTCGCGGAGATCGACGCGCTGTGGGCGCGACGCTCCAGCGAACGCGCGTTGCCTGCGGTGGCGCAGTTGTTCCCGTCGTGGCGGATCGACCGGGACACCCTGGCGGCCGTGGACGCGTGGCTGGCCGCGGAGCACCCGGACGCCTTGCGTCGGCTTCTCGTGGAGTTACGGGCGGAGCGGCTGGTGCGCCCCTTGGCGGCACGCGAGTTCGACCGGAGCGCCGCGTGAGGCGGCGTGCGAAGGAAAGGGAACACGGTGGATTTCAGCTTCACTGCTGAGCAAACACAGCTACGGCGGTCGATCATCGAGTTCGCCGAACGAGAGCTCGGTGACGCCGCCGAGAGCGATCGGGCGGCGCGGCTGAACCGGGACGCGTGGAAGAAGTGCGCGGAGTTCGGGATCACGGGCTGGCCGGTGCCGAAGGCCTACGGTGGTGCGGGCCTGGACCCGGTGACGATCGCCGTGGGCTTGGAGGCGCTCGGCTACGGGTGCCGGGACAACGGCCTGGTGTTCGCGCTGAACAATCACCTGTGGGCCTGCACGGTCTACCTCGTCGAGCACGGGACCGAGGAGCAGAAGGCCCGGTTTCTGCCCGGATTGGCGGACGGTTCGCTGATCGGTGCCCATGCGTTGACCGAGCCGGAGTCGGGTTCGGACGTGCTGGGGATGAAGACCACGGCCGAACGCCACGGCGACACCTACGTCTTGCGTGGCACCAAGACGTTCATCTCCAACGCCCCGGTGGCGGACGTGTTCTTGACGTTCGCGCGCACCGGAAGTGAGGACAGTCCCGCCGCGGGTGCGCTGTCGGCGTTCGTGGTGACCGCCGACCTGCCGGGGTTTCGCGTCAGCCGGAGCTGGGAAAAGGCCGGGCTCCGCTCGACGGAGATGGGTCAGGTGGAGTTCGACGAATGCCGGGTGCCCGCGGCGAATCTGCTGGGTGCCGAGGGCAACGGGTTCAATTTGTTCACCAGCTCCATCGACTGGGAACGCAGTGTGTTGTTCGCCAGCCAGATCGGGGTGATGGAACGGGTGCTCGACGACTGTGTCGAGCACGTGCGTCGGCGGAGACAGTTCGGTAAGCCGCTGGGGGCCCAGCAAGCCGTGCGGCACCGCATCGCCGACATGAAGGTGCGGCTCGAACTCGCCCGGCTCGCGATGTACAAGGCGGCGTGGCGCAAGCGAGAAGGACATCTGGCTCCGCTGGACGCGGCGATCGCGAAGCTCGCGATCAGCGAGAGCCACCTGCGTTCCATGCTCGACGCGGTACAGCTGCACGGTGCGCGCGGGTACCTGACGGAGTTCGGGGTGGAACGCGAACTGCGGGACGCGCTCGCGGGGACGATCTACGGGGGTACCTCGGAGATTCAGCGTGACATCGTCGCCGGTCTGCTCGGCGTGCCGAGTTCGTGATGTCGACAGCGAGGAGACACGAACGTCATGCCTGATTACCGGATTCCGCTGACCGAGCCGGTGGCCGCCGAGCAGGTGGGTGAACTGGCGCAGCGGATCTACTTCTTGTCGGAGTCGATCGTCGATTTCGCCCTCCCCGGTGTCGGGGACGTCACGGAGGTGGTGGTGACGACCGAGGGCGACGTCGACCCGGCCGTGCTCGCCGACAAGCTGAACCGGATGGTCGACGAGGAGGTGCGGCCGCAGCTGTCGGGTCCGCCCCGCGTGGTGTGGCGGTCACCGAACTCGGACGAGGCCCGGAACGTCGCCGACGAGTTGCTGGCCTCCGGTGAGCTGGTGCCCATGGGGCCGGGTCAATTCGCGCTCGGTCCGGTGGTGACGGCGTTGCTGGACTACGTCGACCGGCGGCTATTGCGGGCGGTGACCGAGGAGTTCGGGGCCCGCGCCTACCGATATCCCACGTTGATCGAGACGGAGACCCTGCGCCGGTGCGGGTATTTCACGTCGTTTCCGCACTTTTTGATGCTGGTGACGCGGTTGCACGCCGATTCGGACAACTACCGCGAGTTCGTCACCGCCGCGCGAGCCGAGTCGGAGGGGCTTCCCCCGCTGCTGGACTACTGCGACGACACCTCGCTGTGCCTGCCACCGACGATGTGTTACCACACCTATCGGCAGTTCCAAGGACAGCGGTTGAGTGAGCCCGGCCTGGTGGTCACGGCCAGGGGGAAGTCGTTCCGGCACGAGTCCCGCTACTGGCGTTCTTTGGAGCGGTTGTGGGACTTCACCATCCGCGAGGTCGTGTTCCTCGGTGATCGCGATCGGGTGCTCGCGCAGCGGCAGCGGATGTTGGAGTTGACCACGGAGTTGGCGGTCGAGCTGGGGCTCGGCGGGCACTGCGAGGTGGGCAATGATCCGTTCTTCGGCAGTGTCGAGTCGCCGCAGCGGGCGTGGTCCCAGCGGTTGCTGGAACTGAAGTACGAGTTGCGGCTGCCCATCGGTGAGGGCCGGACCCTCGCGGCCGCGTCGTTCAACTTCCACGAGGACTTCTTCGGTTCGTCCTTCGACATCCGGCGGCCCGCCGGGGACGGCGACGAAGACGCCACGGTCATCACGGCGTGCGCGGGCGTGGGCCTGGAGCGTTTTGCGTACGCGTTCCTGTGTCGGCACGGCGTCGACCCGGCTGCTTGGCCGGAGCCGGTGCGTCTGGCCGTGGCGGGTTCGCCCGCGGTCACCGGGTGAACACCGGCTACGAGTACACGCGAGAAACCGAGGGTGAGGCAGGGATGATGCAGAACATCGGGGTGGTCGGCGCGGGCACCATGGGCACGGGGGTGGCGCACCTGTTCGCCGCGCGGGGCTACCCGGTCGTCATGGTGGACTCGTCGGAGGCGGCGTTGGCGCGCTCCCGCGAGCTGATCGAGCGGAACGTGACGCTCTATCCGTTGGTGGACGGTGAGCAACCTCGGCTGGACGCCCGCGAGGTGACGCGGCGGATTGTCTTCTCCACGAATTTGCGCGAGTTGAAAGACAGCGACTTCGTCGTGGAGAACGTGACCGAGAAGCGAGAGATCAAGGAGGCGCTGTACCCGCAGTTGGACTCCGTCTGTCCCCCGCACTGCGTGTTCGGGGTGAACACGTCGGCGATCTCGATCACTCGGCTCGCCGCGCGGACGGCGAGGGCGGATCGGGTGATCGGTACGCACTTCATGAACCCGGCTCCGCTCAAGCCGTTGGTGGAGGTGATCCGCGGGACGCACACCTCCCCCGAGACCGTGGATCGCACCCGCGCGCTGTTGGATGGTGTGGGGCGGGACAGCATCGTGGTCAACGACGCGGCGGGGTTCGTGACGAACCGAGTGATGATGTTGACCGTCAACGAGGCGATGTTCCTGCTGCACGAGGGGGTCGCCGATTCAGCGGCCGACGTCGATCGGCTGTTCCGGGACTGTTTCGGTCACCGCATGGGCCCGTTGGAGACCGCCGATCTGATCGGGTTGGACACGGTGCTGCTGTCTTTGGAGGTGATCTACGACAGTCTGCGGGACAGCAAGTATCGGCCGTGTCCGTTGCTGGCGCGGATGGTCGACGCGGGGTGGCACGGGGTCAAAAGTGGCCGCGGTTTCTACGAGTACCCGGACGCCGTCTGACGAACGAGAAGGGTTGGGACACATGGAAGATCGGCTGCAGATCGTACGCGACTACATCCACGGGCACCTGGGCAACGTGACCGTGGCCGACGACGAGGACTTGTTCAAGGGCGGGTATTTGAACTCGCTGTTCGCCGTGCAGATCGTGGTGTGGTTGGAGAAGCGGTTCGGCATCGCGGTGCGCGGCTCCGATCTCACGCTCGACAACTTCCGCTCCATCAAGGACATCGCGGCGTTCGTCGACGACTACTTCACGCTCATCGGTTGACCTCGTGGCACAGACAGGGGCCCGTTCCCGGTACCGGGAACGGGCCCCTGTCGCATGGGGTCGATGGTGTCAGTTGCCGTGCTCGGTGTAGAGGTTGGCGGCGGACAGCTTGTCGATCTTGGCGTGGAGGTCGTCGAGGGCAGTCTTCAGTTCCGTCAGCTCGTTGAGGTGAGCGCGGTTGTCGCCCTTGCGTACCGGGGGCTTGATCGCGCCCCAGATGTCGTTCTCGGCGTATTCCACCTCCTTGAGCACCCGGTCGATGACGCCCTCGGTGCTTCGCACGATGCTGGACAGGTACAGGAAGATCGTGTTCTTGTCGCGTTCGACGAGGGTTCTGGTGCTGTCGAGGATGTCGTTGATGTAGTTCTTGATGAAGTTGCCCTCGTCGGGTGTCGTCGTGGTCTTGGTCTTGGCCTTCGGTTCGGTCTGCGCCATGTTCTTCCTTTCCTCGGGGATGGGGCCGCCGGTGCGGCCCGTTCACGACCGGCGGCGCACCACCACCGGAAGTCGTCGAGGTGCCCACATGCCCTGTTCGTAGAACGGCAGTGGGTCACGTCGGTCGATGCGGATGTCGTCGAAGCGGTCGAACAGCAGGTTGGCCGCCACCGCCGCCTCCATGCGGGACAGCGCGGCTCCGACACAGAAGTGGATGCCGTGGCCGAAGCTGACGTGGCCGTTGGGGAATCGGTCGATGTCGAACTCGTCGGGGCGAGTGAATTTCCGCTCGTCCCGGTTGGCCGAGGAGAACCACAGCATCACCAGTGATCCCGCCGGGATCGGGGTGCCGGCGACCTCCGCGTCCACCCGCGCGACTCGCATGAACCGGGTGCCGGAGGGTCGGTAACGCAGGACCTCCTCCACCGCCTTGCCGATGAGGGTGCGGTCCTTACGGAGCCGGGCGGCCACCTCGGGGTGCTCGTCCAGGCAGAGCAGCATGTTGGCGATGAGCCCGTTGGTGCTGAAGTGGCCGACGAACAGCAGCGCCAGGCAGATGTTGACGACCTCGTCCTCGTCCAGGCGGCTGCCGTCGTCCTCAGCGGCCGCGAGTTTGCTGATCAGGTCGTCTTTCGGGGTGGTCACCCGGTCGCGGTACTGGTCGAGCAGATAGCCGCGGACCTCGTCGGTGACCCGGCTCATCATGCTGCCGTAGCCTTCCTCGTCGTCGGTCGGGTCGTCCCCGACCTGCAGCGAGGCGAGTTTGTCGGCGTAGCTGAGGAACAGTTCCCGGTCGCTGACCGGCACGCCGAGCAGTTCGGCGATGAGCATCGCGGGCAGCGGCCAGACGAACGTCTCCACCAGGTCGAAGGAGTCGCGCCCGTCGAGCGCGTCGAGCAGTTCGGCGCCCATCCGGTAGGTGCGTTGCTCGTACTCCCGCACGTTGGTCAGGGTGAACGCCTGCCCCACGAGGTTGCGGAGCCGGCGGTGTTCGGGCGGGTCGGTCCACGCGGGGTTGCCGCGGGTGATGTTCTCCGCGCCGAGCGCGTCGCGGTTGAGTTCGGACGAGAACGTTTGCGGGTCTGAGGCGACGCGGCGGACGTCGTCGTAGCGGAACACGTGGTAGACGCCGTGCCGGTCGCGGTAGACGGGTTCGTGTTCGCGCATCCAGCGCAGCCAGTCCAGTTGCGCTTGGCCGCCGTCGGTCAGCGGTGGCGGGTCCGACGGCACGGTGGGGGTCGGTGTTTCGGTCATCGGTTTCGGTCCTCTTCCTTGTCGAGTCGGCTAGGCCGCGGCGACGAGCCGCTCCAGGCGTTCGTGTAGTTCGTCCACGTAGAACTCGGACTCGGGTTTCATCAACACGCTGCGCAGCACGCGTGTGACTTCGGTGTCTCGGCGGACGTCCGGGTGCAGGCCGGCGAACGTGTCGCCCGCCAGCCGCATCAGGCTGAGGAACACGGGGTCCGCGCCGTCGTGCATGCCCGCGTCCAGCATGGCCGCGCAGGCGCGGTCGATCCTCGACAGTGTCGCCGGGGTGCATCGCGGGAAGTAGGTGACGATGTCGAGGTCGGGGGTCTGGTGCAGGCGCAGCCGATCCGATCCGGCCAGCAGCTCGGCCAGCCGCAGCGCCGCGCGTCGGTTGGCGGCCAGGATCTCGCCGAGGCCGTCTTTGGTGAGGGGGAACAGTTGGAGGGTGAGCCACAGCGCCGCGGCCGCCGCGCCCGCTCTGGAGCATTCGAGGCTGATCTCTCCCAGGTGCAGGTCCGCGGGGGTGAAGTAGGTGTAGGGCGAGTCGTGGACGTAGTACTGGGCCACGCTCGGGTCGGCGAAGAGTACCGAACCGCAGCCGTAGGGTTGCAGGCCTTGTTTGTGGGGGTCGACCACCACCGAGTCGCAGTGGCGGATCGCCTCCCACGGTGCCGGGTCGAGGTCGTGGGTTCCGGCGAGGATGGTGTAGAAGCCGCCGTAGGCGGCGTCGACGTGGAAGCGGACGTCGTAGCGTTGCCGTAAGGTCATGGCCTCGGCCAGCGGGTCGATGGCGCCAACGCCGGTGGTGCCGAGGGTGAACACCACGGTGCCGATCTTCCCGGTGCGCAGGAGGGCTTCCAGAGCGTCGAGGTCCATCCGCCCGTAGGGATCGGTGGGCACGGGATGTCCGGGGACGTCGAGGAGCTTGGTCATCCGTTCGTGCGTGTAGTGGCTGGCGGTGCTGTAGGCGATGCCGCGGTCGGGGTGCAGGCAGCGGGCGACGTAGAGGGCTTCGAGGTTGGCCATCGTGCCGCCGGAGGTGAGATGGCCGATGTGGGTGTCGAACCCGAACATCGCGGCGAGTTGGTCGATCACCTCGCGTTCCATGCGGTCGGTGACCGGTCCCCCGTCGCTGGAGTGGTTGTTGGGGTTGATCAGCATCGCGCTCAGGTAGGCGACCACGGCCGCTTCGTGGGGCGGCTTGAGCATCTGACCGATGTAGCGTGGGTGAAAGAAGGGGTAGTTGCCGTGCAGCAACTTCTCGTAGTTCTCGAAGACGGTGGCGAAGCGGTCGTCGCTGACGTCCAGGGAGGGGTGCCGGGTGTACGGGGGGAAGGTGGAGGTCCATTGCGCGTGGCCCTCCGCCGCTCGGCTCAGCCAGTAGAGAAGATCCACCGTGGTCAGCCTTTCCACACCTTCACTTGGTGACGGTCACCGGCAGGGTCTTGATCCCGTTGACGAAGTTGGAGCGCAGTCGTGTCACCGGCCCGGTGACGCGGATTTGTTCCACCCTGGCCAGGAGTTCCTCGAACAGGATTCGCAGTTCCATGCGTGCGAGCGCGGAACCGAGGCAGAAGTGCGGGCCGCCCAGGCCGAAGGTCAGGTGGTCGTTGGGGGTTCGGCCGACGTCGAACTCGTAGGGGCGGTCGAACACGGTCTCGTCGCGGTTGCCCGAGGCGAACCACATCACCACCTTGTCTCCGGCGCGGATCGGTTGGCCGGCGAGTTCGGTGTCGCGGGTGGCGGTGCGGCGGAAGTGGTACACCGGCGAGGCCCAGCGCAGGAATTCCTCGACCGCGGTCTCGATCAGGTCGGGGTTCTCCTTCAGGCGCCACCACTGCTCGGGGTTTTCCGAGAGGGCGAGCACGGCCGAGGAGATGGCGTGTCGGGTGGTCTCGTTGCCCGCGACGACGAGGAGGAGGAAGTAGTTGTCGAAGTCGGTCGGGGTCAGTGGGACGCCGTCGCGGGGCACGGTGTTGACGAGTTTGCTGACCAGGTCGGTTCCGGTGCCGCCGCGGCGTTGGGCGGCCAGTTCGCGGCCGTAGCGGAAGATCTCCAACGCGGCCGGGCTGCGGAAGGGGATGTGCTTGTAGCGCTCGCTGTCGGGGCTGTCCATCAGCACGTCGGCGCAGTCGGGGTCGTGGTTGCCGATGATGCGGTTGCCCCAGGCAATGAGTTTGCCGGTGTCCTCGGCCGGGACGTCGAGCATCAGGCGGGCGAGCACCATGATCGGAAGTTCGGCGGCGACCTCGGCGACGAAGTCGAAGGACTCGGAGCGCAGCGCGTTGTCCAGCGTGGTGGCGGTGAGCCCGCGGAGGAACACCGCGTACTGCGCCACCGTGCGGGGGGTGAAGTCGCGTTGCACGAGCAGTCGCAGGGACCGGTGCCGGTGGCCGTCGGTCTCCATCATCGACCGGCGTAGGTCGCGGATCTGCGGGTCGTGGATCTCTTCGAGGTTGGTGAAGTACTCGGAGGTGAAGGTGGCGGGGTCCCGGTTGACCGCCACGATGTCGGACCAGCGGGTGACGGCCCAGAATCCGCTGTTGGGTTCCGGCTCGGGGTGCCAGTGGACCGGGCTGTGCTTGCGCAGCACGTCGAACATCCGCCAGGGAGCCTGCGGGTCCAGGAACCGGTCCAGGTCGCACAGATTCACGTCGTCCAGGCGCATCGGGTTTCCTCGTCGGTCGGTGGTCGGCGGGTCACAGGTGCGGGAGGTACTCGTGGAGCTCCCAGTCGGTCACCCAGCGCCGGAACCGTTCCGTCTCGTCGCGTTTGATCCGGTCGAACGCGGCAACCAGATCCTTACCGAGGGCGTCGACGAACGCGGTGTCGGCTGCCAGCGCGTCGAGGGCGGCGTCCAAGGTTCGTGGCAGTGCCGGTCGGGATCGGCCGTCGTAGCCGTAGCCGCTCGTCGGGTCGGGGGGCTCCACACGGTCCTCGATGCCCAGGGCCACCGCGGCCAGGACCGCGGCGATCACCAGGTGGGGCACCGCGGCGGCGTCGCCGAGTCGGATCTCCAACCGGGTGGCGGCGCCGCGTTCGGGAGGAATGCGCACCATGGTCGACCGGTTGTCCAGACCCCAGTCGGCCAGGGCGGGAGCCAAGGTGTCGGGGCCCAGTCGACGATAGGCGTTCACGGTGGGGGCCAGCAGGGCACATAGCGCGGGTGCGTGGCGGAGCAGGCCCCCGACGGCGTGGCGTGCCAGCGGTGACAACCCGGCCGGTTGGGTGGGCGCGTCGAAAAGGTTGTTTCCGTCCGCGTCCCGCAAGGACAGGTGGAGGTGGAATCCCGAGCCGCCTTCGTCATTGAAAGGTTTGCCCACGAAAGTGGCGGTAAGGCCACGGCGCGCGACGATCTCGCGGACCGCGTGTTTGAAACGGAAGGCCCGGTCGGCGGCGTCGAGCGCGTCGGAGTGGGCGAGATTGACCTCGAACTGGCCCGCGGCGAACTCGTGGTTGACGGCGGTGACGTTCAGCTCCGCCCGGCTCAGGGTGGTCAGCAGTTCCGTGGCCAGGCCGTCAGGGTCGCCGCGGTGGCCGACGCGGTAGACGTTGCCGGGAGAGGTGTCGTAGGGGCGCCACCGGCCGTCGGAGTTGGTCAGGACGAAGAACTCCAGTTCGGGGCCGACCACGGGGTGGTAGTCGTGGTGCTCCAGGCGTCGCAGTACCTGCTTCAGCGCGGCGCGCGGACACTCCCCGATCGGCAGTCCGGTCACCGGGTCGAGCATGTCGCCGAGGCAGGAGCGGTAGCCGGGAAGCCACGGCAGCGGCGCCAACGTCGAGCGGTCGGGGTGGAAGGCCACGTCCGGCAGGCCATCGGCCAGTGAGTGCTCCCCGTCGAGGGTGCCGCCTCGGGTGGTGGTGTAGTAGACGGCGCGGCAGAAATGCACGCCTCCGGTCAGCGAGTCGAACACCTCCGTGGGCAGGTCACGGCCCCGCTCCGTGCCGATCAGGTCGGGATATTGGATCCGCACCGTTCCGGCATTGTCCACAATGCACCCTCGCCTTCCGTGGAGTGGGAGACCGCGCAGGAACTAGTCGCAAGTTGTGTGGCGAGCCGTTTTCAGCGTAGCGACACATTCGGTCCGGTCACACGAAAACGTTGTCTCGTTTGGTTTTACGAGTGTCTCAATTGGTCTGTGTTCACGAATGACGTCGTTGCCCGGAATCGTTCTCGGCGGTTAGCGTCGACGCGCCTGGCCATACTCGGTTCGAGGGGGCTTGATGCCAGTCACGACAATTGCCGGGAACCCGGTCGAGACCGGGCACTGGATAGGCGGGAAACGGATCGACTCGTCGCGGCGCTTCCGCTCGGTGTCACCGGTGGATCAACAGCCGCTGGGTGAGTTCGCGCGCGGCGGGACTCGGGAGGCCGACGCCGCGGTGCGCGCGGCGTCGGAGGCGTTCCCGACGTGGAGCCGCACCCCCGCCGAGACCCGCGCGGAGCTCCTGCACCGGATCGCCGACGAGGTCGAACGCCGGATTCCGGAGCTGGCGACGGTGGAGACGGCCGACAACGGGGCGTTGTTGCGTTCGCACGTGCGGAGCGTGATGCCACGGGTGGCGCACAACTTCCGGTTCTTCGCCGACTGGCTTACCGGGGAGCTGTCGCATCCGGAGTTCGACACGCGCGGGCACCGCAACGCGGTGTCGTGGGACCCGTCGGGGGTGTGCGTGCTGATCACCCCCTGGAACGCCCCGCTGATGCTGGAGTCCTGGAAGGTCGCCCCGGCGTTGGCGGCGGGCAACACGGTGGTGCTCAAACCCGCGGAGTGGTCCCCCGCCACCGCGTCGGTGCTCGCCGACATCACCGCGGTGGCCGGACTGCCCGACGGGGTGTTCAACGTCGTGCAGGGGCTGGGGCCCGAGGTCGGTGCGCCGCTGTGCGCACACCCCGACGTGGCGCGGATCAGCTTCACCGGCTCGGAGGCGACCGCGCGCCGGATCGCCGCCGCCGCGGCGGAGAATCTCACGCCGCTGTCGATGGAGCTGGGAGGTAAGTCGCCGCTGCTGGTGTTCGACGACGCCGACCTGGAGTTGGCCGTGGCGTTGGCGGTCGAGCAGTACGACAACGCCGGGCAGGTGTGCCTGGCGGCAACCCGGATCCTGGTCCACTCCCCCGTAGCCGAGGAGTTCACCGCGCGCCTGCGGACCGCGATTGGGGAGATCAAGCAGGGAGATCCACGCAAGGACGACACCGACGTCGGCCCGAACATTCATCCCGACCACGTGGCGCGGATCGACGGTTTCGTCCGCAGAGCCGTCGCGTCGGGCGCGCGGGTCCTGGAAGGAGGAGGCCCCAACACCGAGTTGGGGGGCACCTACTACCGGCCCACCTTGCTCGACCAGGTGCGCCCCGGCGCGGAGATCCTGCGGGAGGAGGTGTTCGGGCCGGTGCTGACGTTGGAGGTGTTCGACACCGAGCGGGAAGCCGTCGCCCGAGCCGACGACACCCGCTTCGGGCTGGCGGCGACGGTGGTCACCTCCGATCCCGAGCGCGCGCGTCGCGTGTCGGCCGAGCTGACCGCGGGCACGGTGTGGGTGAACTGCTTCTTCGTGCGGGATCTGCGTGCTCCCTTCGGCGGGGCACGGCACTCGGGCATCGGCCGGGAGGGCGGCACCTGGAGTTTCGACTTCTTCTGCGACGTGAAGAACACGGTGACCGGTCCGAAGGGATGGCGGTGAATGGGTGAGGTGGTCGGCGGCGGACTGCTGTCGCACGTACCGACGATCGTGCTGCCGGAGGCGGTGCGGCGTGAGCTGAACAACGGTGAGGAATCCACGCTGGTCACGGGGCTGCGACGGCTGCGGGAGGAGGTGTTCACTCCCGACACCTACGACACCGTGGTCGTCTTCGACTCCCACTGGGCGACCACCGTGGAATTCGTGGTCACCTCGCATACCCTGCGAGCCGGCGTCTTCACCTCCGCCGAACTGCCCCGAGGGATGCGCCGGGTGCCCTACGACTTTCCCGGTGATCCCGAGTTGGCGCACGCGCTGGCGGCACGGGCCGGGGACTACGACACGTGGATTACGCCCGTGGACGACCCGTACCTGCCGATGTCCTACGCCACGTTGAACCTGTGGTCCTATCTCGGGGTCGAGGGACGGCGGTGGGTCAGCATCGGGGTGTGCCAGACCGGGGACACGGAGGACCACCTGCGGTTGGGGCGGGCGCTGGCCGACGCGATCCGGGATGTCGACCGGCGGGTCCTGCTGATCGCCTCCGGGGCGTTGAGCCACCGGTTCTGGCCGTTGCGGCAGCTTCGTGACCACGAGGCGGCCGACCCGAGACACATCATCACCCCGGAGGCGGCCGCGGCCGACCGGCAGTGCATCGGACGGCTGGAGGCCGGTGACCACGCCGCGGTGCTCGCCACGCTGCCGGAGTTTCTCCGCTACAAGCCGGAAGCCGGGTTCGCGCACTACCTCATGCTGGTGGGCTGCCTCGGTGGGAAGGACTGCGTCGCCCGCGCGCGGCGCTACAGCGACTACGAGAACTCGGCCGGGACGGGTCAGATCCACCTCTGGTTCGACCGCCCGGCGCGGGGATGGACGGGAGGCGACGCATGACCAGGGAGATTCGCAGGATCCTGCTCGACGGCGCGACCGTGGAGGTGCACCGCAAAGGGGACATGCTGTTCGCCCCGGACGGGCGGCACGTCCCGGTGGAGGAGGCGGTGCACCTGCCGCCCTGCACCCCGACCAAGATCATTGCCGTGCACCTCAACCACCGCAGCCGGTTCGAGGAGTTCTGCGCGACGCCGGGGCCCGCCCCGACGTACTTCCACAAGCCGATCTCGACGCTCAACGCGCACCAGGGGCATGTGGTGCGGCCCGCCGGGTGCCGGTGGCTGAACTACGAGGGAGAGATCGCCGTGGTGATCGGCCGCACTGCCCGCAACATCGGCGTGGCCGAGGCCGGCGAGTACATCCGCGGCTACACCCTCGCCAACGACCTGGGGCTGCACGACTTCCGGGACACCGACGAGGGGTCGATGCTGCGGGTGAAGGGCGCGGACACGTTGTGCCCGCTCGGGCCCGCCCTCGTGGAGGGCTGGGACTGGCGTGGGCGGACGCTGCGTACGCGGGTCAACGGCGAGGTGGTCCAGGAGGCCAACACCGACGAGATGACGTGGGACCCGCACTATCTCGTGGCCGACATCGCGCGTCTGATCACTCTCGTACCCGGCGACGTGCTGTTGACGGGCACCCCGGCGAACTCCCGTCCGATCCGGCCGGGGGACACGGTGGAGGTGGAGGCCGACGGGCTCGGCGTGCTCCGCAACACCGTGGTGGAGGGCCCGGTGCCGGTGACCGGGCCGGTGGGGGCCCAGCCCACCGAGTCCGAACAGGTGCTCTCCACCGCGTTGGGTGGTGACTGGGAGTTCCGAGGCATCCGCGCTCCCCTGCCGAGCTGAACACTCGATGGCCCCGGAGCGCGAATCGCATGCTCCGGGGCCATCGGACACGAGGAAACGGGTTTCTCAGTTCGCCTGCACGGCCACCCAGTCACCGCCCAGGATGGGCACGTTCTCGTCGTAACGGCCTCGCGCGGCGGGGCCGCTGAGATACAGCCATGCGGGCACGTCGGCCCACGATTCGTTCGCGGCGAGATAGCTCACCGAGCGTTTGGTGCGGACGTAGAGGCTGTCCTCCGGGCGGTCGGGGTGGTACTTCTCCAGGCGGTCGAGGTCGGCGAGCGCCTCCTCGTAATGCCGGTCGGCGAGAATCATCAGCTCCCCGACGATCCGCTGCCCGGCCCGTTCCACGGCGAACGGGATGCGGTCGCCGAACAACGCCAGATCGTCGGCCATGGCCGGGTAGCTCTCGGCCACCCGGTCGGCGATCAACCCGTGGTTGCGCTGCCCGCTGCGTAGGGTGCCGTAGACGAAAACCGGTAGGCGTTCCACGGTGGCGCCCTCCTTCCCTTGGCTGCGAATGCCTTTAATACCAGCGGAGCACCGCCGCGCCGGCGGTCATTCCCGACCCGATCGCGGCCATGACCACCAAATCGCCTCGCTCGGCTCGCAGCTCGCTGAGGACCAGCGGGATCGACGCGGCGCCGGTGTTTCCGCTCAGCACGCCGGGCACCGGGCACTTCGCCGGGTCGATCCCCATGGCGTTGATGCAGTCGGCGAGCATCTGCGGGTTGGCCTGGTGGAACACGAAGTGGTCGATGTCGTCCAAGGAGACACCGGCTTGTTCGACGACCTCGTGGATGAGCTTGGGCACGACCTCCTCGAAGTACTCCCGCACCTTGCGCCCGTGCATCACCATGTACCGTTCGCGGGCGTTGACGGTGGTGGCGTCCAGCGGGCGGCGGCTTCCGCCCGCTGGCTGGCCCACGTAGTCGGCGTGGCAGCCGTCGGTGATCAGCGTGTGCGTGAGCAGCCCGTAGCCGTCGGGAACCCGGCCCACCCTGGTGGCGGCGGCCCCGTCGCCGAACACGGTGACGGTCTTGCGGTCGGACTGGTAGAGCACCTTCGAGATCGTGTCGGCGCCGATCACCAGCACCTCCTCCAGCGCCGGATTGGCGCTGAGCAGGGAGTGCGCGGTCACGAACGAGAAGAGGTAGCCCGAGCAGGCGGCACTGAGATCGAAGGCGAACGCCCTGCCCAACCCCATCCGGCCCTGCACGATGGCGGCGGTGGAGGGGAAGTTGTGGTCGGGCGTGCTCGTGCCGAGGATAACCGCGCCGACGCTGGCGCGCTTCTCCGGGCAGGAAGCGTACAACTTCTCGACCGCGAGGCAGGCCATGTCCGAAGTGGACACCTCCGGCGCGGCGTAGTGCCGCTCCTTGATGCCGGTCCGTTCGAGGATCCAGTCGGGATCCCGGTCGACCCAGGCACCCACCTGGTCGTTGTCGATCACTCTGGGAGGCAGGTAACCGGCGGCGCCGAGAATTCCTGTGGACATGAGAGAACTCCTTCGCAGAGCAAGACGGTTTCACTACGATCGGGAGAACGACACCGAAATTCGAATTAGCGGGCAAGAAAATCGGTTTCCCTGCGACGGTAACACGGGGTATTCACCGTGGTCCACCGACGGCAATTAGCTGTTTTTGGTGTGGTTCAGATGGTGACTCCTCCCCCGCAGGTGAGGATTTCCCCGGTGACGTAGTCGGAATCGGGGCAGCAGAACAGGTAGATCGACCCGGCTGCCTCGGTCACCGTGCCGAAACGGCCCAGGGGGACGGTTTGGACTATGTGGTCGAGAACCGCGTCGTTCACGCCGATCGGGATTTCCCGGTCGCCGACCGGAATGGTGTGTCCCTCGGTGACCGAACTGATGAGTCGGGTGTCGATGATTCCGAACGCGACCGCGTTGACGTTCACGCGGTACCGGCCCCATTCCTTCGCGAGCGTTTTCGTCAATCCGAAGATGCCCGCCTTCGCCGAGGCGTATCCCACCTGGCCCACGTTGCCGTAGATCGCGGCGATCGACGACACGTTCACGACTTTCCGGTGCACGTACCGGCCCCGTTTCTCGTCGTTTTTGGCCTGGTCGCGCAGGATCGGCTGGGCCGCGCGCAGGATCCGGAACGGGGCCTTGAGGTGGGTGTCGAGCATGGTGTCCCACTGCTCGTCGGTGGTCTTCTGGATGACGTTGTCCCACGGGAATCCCGCGTTGTTCACCACGATGTCCAGGCTGCCGAACTCCCGCACCGCGGTGGCGACGAATTCCTCGGCGAACCCGTCGGCGGTGACGTCACCGACGTAGCCCACCGCCGCTCCTCCCGCCGAGGTGATCGTCGCGACCGTGTCGTCCACCGCCTTCTTGTCCATGCCGTTGACCACTACTCCGGCGCCCTCGGCCGCGAGTCGTTCGGCCACCGCCCGGCCGATGCCTCGGCTGGAGCCCGAGACGATCGCGCCCCTTCCCGCTAGCGTTGCACTCACTGCTGCTGCCCTCCGGTCGTCGTTGTCGCTCCGGCCGCCGTGGCCGGGGCCGTCCGAGGTAGGAACCACGCCACCAACCCGCACGCCGCCACCAGCACCGCGCCGGTCAACTGCGCCGCCCCGATGGCGTCGACGAAGGCCGCTCTCGCGCCCTCGGCCTGCTCGGGGGACCGCGCTCGGCTCAACGCCTCGGGAAGCGACCCGGCGGCGAGGCCTGCGGGCGACCGCCAGGTGAACAGCGCCGCGCTCACCGCACCGAGCACCGCCACACCGAGGGAGGCGCCCGTTTCGTGGACCATCCCCGAGACCCCGGACGCCGCACCGGTCTGCTCCGGGGGCACGGAACTCACCAACGCGTTCGTCACCAGGGGCCCGGCGATGCCGAGCCCGCAGCCCGCGGCCACGAGTCCCGGCGCCAGGGCCGCGTATCCCGCCGACGGCGGCACCAACGCGATGACCGCCAGCCCGGACGCCGCGAGGCACATGCCGGTGGTGATGCCGCGCGCCGCCCCCAGCCGGGCGCCGACGCGGGCACTGACGACGCTGCCGCACACCAGCAGCCCGAGCGCCATGGGCATCGTGCGCAGCCCGGCCTCCAGCGGGGTGTAGCCGTGGTTCAGTTGCAGGTGCTGGGTGAGCAGGAAGATCGACCCGGCCAGCCCGAACGCGGCCAACAGGCTCGTGATCACCGACAACCGGAACGCCGGGACCCGGAACAACGCCATGTCCAACATGGGCTCATGGGTGCGTTTCTCCTGCCGGACGAACGCGGCCAGCAGGAGCGCGCCCACCCCCAGGGCCCCCAGGACCGCCGGGGAGGCCCAGCCTCGGCCGGGGCCGGCGATGATGGCCCACCCGATGCTCACCATCGCGCCCGCCGACAGCAGCGCCCCGACCACGTCCGGCCGCCGCCCGCGCGGACCCCGGAACTCCGGCACCAGGGAGCGGGCGAACACCAGGCACACCACGGCGATCGGGATGTTGATCGCGAAGACCGCGGGCCAGGAGAACCGCGCCAGCAGCGCACCCCCGATGACGGGACCGAGCGCCTGTCCGCCCGCGGCGACGGCCGTCCAGATCCCGATCGCCTTGGGCCGCTGCTGTTCGGGAAAGACACGGGTCAGCACGGCTAGCGTGGCCGGGATGATGCAGGCGCCCCCGATCCCCATGCCCGCGCGGGCCGCGATCAACTGCACGGGCTCGGTCGCGGTCGTCGCGACCGCGGACCCCACCCCGAACAAGGCCAGCCCGGCCAGCCAGGTGGTGCGGTATCCGACGAGGTCCGCCACCCCGCCCGCGACCACCGAGAGACAACCCACGGCGACCGTGTACGCGTTGACCATCCACTGGATCTGCGCGGTGGTGGCGCCGAGCTGCTCGATGATCGACGGGATCGCGATGTTGACCACGGTGTTGTCGAGCACGGTCAGAAAGAGGGTCAGGCACAAAACGGCCAGCACCCACCAGCGTCGGGAGGCGGAGAGCGTCATGTGCGGCTCCTCCGTCGCGCGAGCCGAGCTCGACCCGCCGCCGCCCGTGCGCCCAGCTCGGCGGAGGAGGGTCCCGTGTCGACGGTGTCGCTCTCCCCGTTCGGGTTCGCCGCCTCCGCGACGGCCTTGGCCTGCGCGGTCACCGTGGTGTGCTGGAACAGTTGCACCACCGAGAGGCGGACGCCGGTGGCCGCGGCAAGTTTGCTCTGCAACTTCAGCAGCACCACCGAATGGCCACCGAGGTCGAAGAAGTTGTCACGGGTGCCGACCCGGTCGAGACCGAGGACCTCGCCCCAGACCTCGCTGACCACGCGCTCCCAGCGGTCGCGTGGCGCCACGTACCCGGACTCGCCGCCGGGGCGGGTGCGGTCGGGGACGGGCAGTGCGCGGCGGTCCAGTTTGCCGCTCGGCGTCTTGGGCAGCTCCGCTAGTTCGGTGAGCACCGCGGGCACCATGTACTCCGGGAGCCGCTCGGCCAGGGCCGCCCTCACCGCGGCCAGGTCCGTTCCCGGCGAGCGGGGCACCACGTAGCCGACGAGCCAGGTTCCCCCGGAGTCGGTGTGCACCGTAACCGCGGCCTCGGCGACCTCGGGGTGTTCGCTCAGCGCCGCCTGGATCTCGCCGAGCTCGACCCGGAAACCACGGATCTTGACCTGGTCGTCGATGCGGTCGAGGTATTCCAGGAAACCGTCGGGAGTCCAGCGGACGAGGTCCCCGCTGCGGTACATGCGGCTGCCCGGTGGTCCGAACGGGTCGGGCACGAATCGGTCGCCGGTCAGCGCGGGTTTGCCGGCGTAGCCGCGGGCGACCTGCGGGCCGGCGATGTAGAGCTCTCCCGGCACTCCCGGAGGCGTCAGGCGCAGCCCGCGGTCGAGCACGTACATGCGCATGTTGCCCAGCCCGCGCCCGATGGGCACCCGGTGCGGCCAGGTGTGCGGGTCGGGCTCGAGGAGGTGCGCCGTGGCGGCGTGGGTCTCGGTCGGGCCGTAGAAGTTGTAAGCGCGTCGGTCGGGATGCGCGAGGAAGAACTGGCGGATGCGGTCGGTCACCATGAACGCCTCGCCGCCCTGCAGGACGTCGGTGAGTGACTCCAGCGCACTGCCCCGCGCTCCGGCGGCCTCGATCAGCGCCTCGATCGCCAGCCGTGGCGCGAACAGTTCATTCACCCGATGCCGGTCGATCCAGCGGACCAGCTCGTCCGGGTCCCGCCGTACGTGCTCGCCGGGGATGACCAGCGTCTTGCCCATCAGCAACGTCACCAAGGTCTCTTGGACCGAGAAGTCGAAGCTGATCGCGGTGAACTGCGCGGTGCGCCACCCCGGACCGCCGCGCAGGGTGTTGCGGTGCCAGTCGAGCACGTTGACGATGCCGGAGGTGGGCATCACGACGCCCTTGGGCTTGCCCGTCGATCCCGAGGTGTAGATGACGTAGGCGGGGTTGCCGGGCAGTGCCGGACGTACGCGGTCGGCGTCGGTCGGGTCGTGGTCTACCCCGCCGGGCAGCGACGCGAGGGTGTCGAGGCCCTCGACGACCAACCGGGGTGCGCCCTCCGGGACGAGGTGGGTGAGCTCGGGGGTGGTGAGCACCAGCCGCGGCGCGCTGTCGTCGATCATGTAGCGGATCCGGTCGGCGGGATACTCCGGGTCGATGGGCAGGTAGGCCGCGCCCGACTTGAGGACGCCGAGGATGCCCGCCACCAGCTCGAACGACCGAGGCAGTACCAGCGCGACGACGTCCTCGGTGCCGATGTCCCGGCCGATCAGGTGGTGGGCCAACCGGTTGGCGGTGCGGTTCAGCTCGGCGTAGGTCAGCATCGCCTCGTCGCGGACGAGGGCGGGGTGGTCGCCGAGCCCGGCGGCCCGCTCCTCGAACAACTCGGCCACGGTCGCCGTGGTCACCTCGCGGTCGACGTCGTTGAACTCGACCAGCAACCGGTGACGTTCGTCGTCGAGGAGGATGTCGGGATCACCGATGCGCTGCTCGGGGTCGTCGGCCATCGCGCGCAGCATCGTGAACCATCGGCGCAGCAGGAGGTCGATGTCCTCGGGGTCGAACAGGTCGGTGCTGTACTCGACGTCCCCGCTGAGGCCTCCGACGTCGCCGTGGTTCTCGGCCAGGCTGAACACCAGGTCGAACCGCGAGGTGCCGGTGGGGATCGTGAGGGTCTCGCTGTCCAGGCCGGGCAGGGAAAGCTCGGCCGTGCCCGCGTTCTGCAGCACGAGCATGATCTGGAACAGCGGGTGGTGCGCGGTCGACCGTACCGGGTTCAGTTCCTCGACCAGCTGCTCGAACGGCACGAGCTGGTGCTCGTAGGCCTCCAGGTCGGTCTCCTTGACCCGCGCCAGTAGCTCGGAGAAAGACGGGTCGCCCTCGGTGTCGACACGCAGGACCAGCGTGTTGACGAAGAACCCGACGAGGTCGTTGAGCGACTCGTCGGTGCGGCCCGCGATCGGGCTTCCCAACGGGATGTCGGTCCCGGCCCCCAGGCGGGTCAGCAACGCGGCCAGACCGGCGTGCAGCACCATGAAGAGCGTGCACCGATGCCGCTGGGCGAGGGCGACCAACGCGCGGTGCAGGTCCGGGTCCACGGTGAACTCGACGGTGTGTCCCCGGTAGGTGGCGCGGTCCGGGCGAGGTCGCGCCATGGGCAGTGACACTTGCTCGGGGCTGCCGGCGAGCCGTTTCCTCCAGTAGTCGATCTCGGCGATCGCGGCGTCGGAGCCCAACAGATCGTTCTGCCACAACGTGTAGTCGGCGTACTGGACGGGCAGCGGCGACCAGTCCGGGGCCCGCCCGGCCCGCCGGGCGTCGTAGGCCTCGGCGAGGTCACGGCACAGTGGTGCGAGCGACCATCCGTCGCCGGCGATGTGGTGCAGTGTCAGGAGCAGGACGTGTTCGCGGTCGTCGACATGGAACACCGCGGCCCGCAACGGGGGTTCCGTGGCCAGGTCGAAGGCCTCCGTCGCCTCCCGCGCCAACGCGTCGTCCAGCTGATCCCGTGTGACCGTGGTGGTTCGCAGTCGGATCGAGACGGCCTCGGGAGGCAACACCCGCTGTTCGGGTTCCCCGTCGACGTCGGGGAAGACCGTGCGCAGGCTCTCATGCCGGGCCGTCAGATCGGTGAGGGCACGTTCCAGTGCCGTGGCGTCGAGATTGCCGCGCAGACGGAACGCGAGCGGCATGTGGTAGGTGGCGCTGGGACCCGCCGCGTGGTGCAGAAACCACAGTCGACGTTGCGCCGACGACAACGGGATGCGCTCCGGACGGCGGCGCGTGGTCAGCGCGCGGCCGGTGTCACGGTACTCGGCGAGCCGGGAGCTCAACGCGGCGACGGTGGGGGCCTCGAACACCACGCGGAGGGGGACGTCCGCCCCCAGGACCCGGCGAATTCTGCTGGTGAGTTTCGTCGCCAGCAGCGAATGCCCGCCCAGAGCGAAGAAGTCGTCGTGCAACCCGACCGAGGGCAGGCCGAGCACGTCGGCGAACACCCCGCACAGGATTTCCTGCGAAGGGGTCAGCGGCTCCGGTTCGTGGTGGGTCCCCGACAAGGTCGGGGCGGGCAGGGCCGCGACGTCGAGCTTCCCGTTGGCCGTGACCGGAACGGTGTCCACCAGCGTGAAGGTCGCGGGCACGAACTGTTCGGGAAGTCGAGTGCGCAGGAAGGTGCGCAGCCGCGCGGGGTCCACCTCGGCCCCGGACTCGGGCACCACGTAGGCGTCCAGCCGAAGCTCGCCCCGACCGTCGTCGGCGGCGAGGACCACCGCCTGCCGGACCCCCGGATGCTGCCGGGTCACGGCTTCCACCTCACCGGGTTCCACGCGCAGGCCCCGGATCTTGACCTGCCGGTCGGTGCGCCCCACGTAGGCGAGGCTGCCGTCGGCGCGCCAGTGACACCGGTCGCCGGTGCGGTACATGCGGGCTCCGGCCACGGTGCCGAACGGGTCGGGGATGAAGCGTTCGGCCGTCAGCCCGGGGCGTCCCGCGTAGCCGCGGGCGACCTGGACGCCACCGATCCATAGCTCACCGTCCACACCGGGTGGCAGCAGTCGGCCCCAGCGATCGGTGACGTAGAGCTGGGTGTTGGGCACCGGGAAGCCGATCGGGACCTCCGGGCCGCGTTCCCGGTCGCACGGCCACCAGGTCACGTCGACGGTCGCCTCGGTCGGCCCGTAGAGGTTGTGCAGGCGCGCGGCGGGAAGGATCTCGGCGAGGCGGTCGCGCAAGGCCGCGGGCAACACCTCGCCGCTGCACACGACGGCGCGGATGGAGGTGCAGTTCGCGGCGGACGGTTCCTCGACGAACGCGCCGAGCATCGAGGGCACGAAGTGCAGCACCGACACGCCTTCCGTGGTGATCAGCTCCGCCAGGTAGCGCGGGTCGCGGTGTCCTCCCGGCGCCGCGAGCACCAGTCGGGCTCCCACGATCAGTGGCCAGAACAGCTCCCAGACCGACACGTCGAACCCGATCGGCGTCTTCTGCAGCACCACGTCGGAGTCGGTGAGCCGGAACGTCCGCTGCATCCAGTCGAGGCGGTTCAGCACCCCACGTTCCTCCACCACGACGCCCTTGGGCCGTCCGGTGGAGCCGGAGGTGAACATCACGTACAGCGCCGGGTCCCGGCGGGGTCTGGGGGACTCGCCGCCGTCGGGCAGGTCGTCGACCGCCAACCAGCCCTCGCCCGGAAGTTCGTCCCGGAGTCCGGTGAGCGTCACCCCTTCCCGCGCGTCCGCGTCGGCGAGCATCGCCGCGATGCGCTCGGTCGGGAGCTCGGGGTCGACGGGAAGGTAGGCGTACCCGGCCTTCACGACGCCCCAGAGAGCCACCATCAACTCCACCGAGCGCGGCAGCGCCACCGCCACCGCCGAGCCCGTCACCCGTCCGGTCAACACCCGCGCCACGTGCTCGGCACGACGGTCCAGTTCGGCGTAGGTGAGGCGTTGCGTGCCGCACACCACGGCCACGGCGTCGGGGGTGCGACGCACGACCTCGGCGAACCGCGCGGCGAGCGAGTTCGCACCGGGGTCGGTGTGCTCGCCCGTGCCCCAGCGCAGGACCCGGTCCGCCTCGGCGGGACCGAGGACGGGCACGGTCGACACCTTCCGGTCCGGGGCGGCCGTGACGACGTCGAGCAGGCGCGCGAAATGGTCGGCGAACGCGCGCACCGTGTCCTCGTCATAGAGGTCCGTGTCGTACTCGAGTACGCCGTCCAGCTCGCCTTCGCGCTCGGTCAGATACAGCGTGAGATCGAGTTTGGCCGTGTCGTTGGGCACGAACGACACCTCGGTATCGGCGCCGGGCAGGGACAGCTCCGTCATGCCGTCCCGGACGACGAGCATCGTGCGGAAGAACGGGTTCGCGCCGCGAGCCCGGTCGGGCCGCAGCCGTTCCACCAACTTCTCGAACGGCACGTCCTGGTGGCGGTAGGCGTCGAAGCAGGCGTCGCGGACCCGGCCGAGCACCGTGAGGAAGTCCGGATCGCCCGCCAGGGACACGCGGATGGGCAGGGTGTTGAGGAAGTACCCCGCGACCCGTTCGAAGTCGGGGTCGCTGCGGGCCGCCATGGGGGTGCCGGTCACGACGTCCTCGGTGGCGGTGCGCGCGCCCAGCGTGGTCTGGAAAGCGGCCAACAGCACCATGAACGGCGTGCACCGCTGTGACCGGGCCAGGTCGCGCACCCTGGTGGTTGCTTCCGACGGCACGGTGAACCCGAGCTGGGCTCCCCGGTAGGTGGGGGCCCCGGCGCGTGGGCGGTCCGGTCGCAGTCCGGTGTCGACCGGGGCGTCGGCGAGGACTTGCTCCCAGTGCTTGAACTGGGCCGTGATGGTGTCCACGCCGTCCTCGCCCGGTTCGACGGCGCGGCGCTGCCGGGCCACGAAGTCGTCGTAGGTGGTCCCCGCCGGTTCCGGCAGTGTCTCACCGCGATAGGCGCGAGCCCAGTCGTCGAACAACAACGACAGTGACCAGGCGTCGCAGACTAGGTGGTGCAGGACCACGCCGACGAGGTGTTCGCGCTCGGCCAGCCGCCAGACGGTGACGCGCACCAGGGGCTCGCCCGCCAGGTCGAACCGGTGGCGTGCCTCCGCCCGAAGCTCGGCCTCCGCCTCGTTCGGCCGCCCCCGGCGATCGACGACCCGGACGGCGGCGACCTCGGGCACGTCGAGCCGTCCCGAGCGCGGAGTGCCGTGGTCATCCACCACGATCGTGCGCAGCACTTCGTGCCGCTCCACCACCGTGGCCCAGGCCCGGACGAGTGCCGGAACGTCGAGCTCGCCGCGCACGCGCACCGACACCGGCACGTTCTGCGCGCACCCGCTCGCGTCGAGCTGGTGCGTGAACCACAAGCGTTCCTGACCGAAGGACAGCTGCCCGCTGGCGTTCATGGCGCTCCTCTACTGGTCGGCTTTCGGGTCAGGCGGCTCCGTCCATCTGCCGCCGCACACTCAGCGGACGCATGTCCGTCCACACCTTCTCGATGTGGGCCAGGCAGTCGGCCTTGACGCCGGTGAACCCGACCTCGCGCCACCCCGCGGGCACGGTGCGCTCCGCAGGCCAGATCGAGTACTGCTCCTCGTCGTTGACGACCACGGTGTAGACGGTGGTGGTGTCGTCGTCCTCGAATGCCATGTCGTTCTCCTTCGTTCGGTGGGTGGTCGATGCTCAGCGCAGAGCGCCGAGCGGGGTGGAGGGTCGGTCGGCGACCGCCTCGACGAAAGCGAGCACGGAGCGCGCCGTGTTGGCGAACGCGCGCACGGTCTCGCGGGGCGGGCCGAGGTGGTCGGTGGCCGCGATGTGGAAGGCGGGGGTGGCGAGGTCGAGCGTCACGGTGACCGCCGTTCCCGGCGCCGGGTCGAGTCGGGTTCCCCCGGTGGTGGCCGCCAACGCGACCGGCATCGGGCGGTCGCGAAGGTCGTGCAGCGGATACCGTGCGGGCACGTCCCGCAGGTACGTGCCCGCGTCGGACATCTCGGCCAGGGTGCTTGCCACCCGGTTCACCGCCGCCGGGAAACCCAGCTCCGGGGCCGGAGCCACCGGGAGCGGCACGTCGCGGGTGACGAGCACCTCCAGGCCCGCCACCGCCTCCCGGCGGTGGTCGTCGCTGAAACGCACGGTGCCGAAGCGGTCGCCGAGGCACGTCGTCCACGCGGTGACCAACGCGGCCGCCGGGTCGAGGCCCCGCTCTCGTAATCCGGTGAGGACCGAAGGGCGGATCAACGTCGTGCGCCGGGTGACCGGCGACGGCAGCCACAGGGGACGAATCGGGGCCTCGGCCGGACCGGTGCAGGCGGTGAGCGTGTCCAGCCACCGACTCTCGCGCGGCGCCCAGCGTTCGAACCACGAAAGGAACGCCGAACCCGGCGGTTCGGGGAGACGCTCGGACACACCCATCGCGGTGAACGCCTCGCCGGGGGCCACCGAGTCGCCGTCCACCGTCTGCAGCCCGGTCACCTCGACGGCGCCGTCGGCGGTGCTCATCCGAACCACCTCGTCGTGGACGGAGAGCACCGTTCCCGGCGCGGCGTCTCCCGCACCGGGAAGCGCGCGAAGCCCGGTCACGAGAAACGCCTCGGTGCCCAGCACCAGCCGAGGTCTGCCGAAGCGGTTGTCGAACCGACCGAACTCCCCGGCCCGGCACCAGCGATCGAGTTCCGCCGCGGTCTGGTTCCCGGTGACGAGGCCACCACCGGGGAACAACCGACGTGCCGAGAAGTAGCTGCGCGCGGCGGGATCCTGCGGGACCGGGGTCAGCGTGCCGTCCCGCAGCCCGTCGAGCAGCTCTTCGAAGGCCGACAGGGCGTGTTCGTGGCAGCGCACGTCGAGGGCCAACGTGGTGTCGTCGGGCTCGATCGGGAACCGGCGCTGCACGAGGACGCGCCCGGCGTCGACCTCGGCGACCATCTCGTGCCAGGTCACGCCGTGCTCGGTCTCTCCGTGCAGCAACGCCCAGGTCGTCTGGTGCACCCCGGCGTACTTCGGCAGCGGCGAGCTGTGCAGGTTGATGGCCATCCGGCGCGGTCTGGCCAGATCGTCGGGGCGCAGCACCACGTCGTTGGTGACGCTGAACAGGTAGTCGGGTCGCTCGTCGTCCAGTTCGGACAGCCGCTCGACCACCGTGATGCCGCGCTCGCTCGCCCACTCCCGCGCGGGCGGGTATCGGGTCACCATGCCGGTGACCCGGTGACCCCGTGCGACCAGCACCTCGGCGCACTCCACGAGTAACGCGCCCCAGCCGATCAGCTGGCAGGTGAACGCGGTCATCGCTCGTTCCGCCCCAGCGCGGTCGTGAGGACCTTCGCCAGCGTGGCCACGTGCGGTTCCCGCAGCATGGTCTCGTGTCCACCGGGGACCACGTGTCGCGTCAGGTTCGAAGCGTAGGCCCGCCAGCCGTAGCAGTCGGTGCCCTCGGCCGGGCTCTCTTCCGCCTGCAAGAACACGACCGGCCCCGAGTACGGCCGTGGCCGGTGGGTCTGCCACGCCGACAGGTTGTGGTGCGCGGCGACGAAGAGGCGGTGCAGCCGGTCCGCGTCGGCACCCGGCTGGACGAGCCCTCGTTCGCTCGCCCACTCCGCGTACCGTCGCATCCGCTCGGCGACCGTGCCTGCGCCCGGATCGGGCAGCTCTGATTCGTCGAGGTCGCGGGCGTCGAGCAGCGCGAGCACGATCTCCGCCTCCGTCGTCCGCACCGGGGCGTCCGGGTTCGGCGGCTCCACGTCCATGATCACCACGTCGGCGACCCGCTCCCCCGCGTCGGCGAGCTGCCGGGCCATCTCGAAGGCGATCGCGCCGCCGAGGGACCAGCCACCGAGGTGGTACGGGCCCTCGGGTTGTTCGGACCGGATGTCGGCGACGTAACGGGCGGCGAGTTCCGTCACCGTCGCGGTACCGTCCACACCCGACAGTGAGGGCGACTGGAGGCCGTAGAGCGACCAGGTCGGGGCCAGGTGCTCGGCCAGCGCGTGGTAGCAGAGCACGGTGCCGCCGAGCGGGTGCACCAGGAAGAGCTTCCGCGCTCCCGGCCCCGTGCGTACCGGTACCACGCAGGAGGGCGAGGGCTCCTCGGCCGCGCCCAGCTTGCCCGCGAGCAGTTCCACTGTGGTGGCCTTGAGCACGGTGGCCAGCGAGACGGTGGCGTCGGGGAACTCCGCCTGCAAGGCGCTGACCAGCCGCACCGCCAGCAGCGAATGCCCACCGAGTTCGAAGAAGTTGTCGCGGACGCCGACCCGGTCGATGCCCAGCAGTCCCTGCCACAGGGCGCAGATGCGGCGTTCGACGTCGTTTCGCGGCGCCAGGTACTCGGTCGCCAGGTCCGGGCGCGGATACACCGTCTCCGGCACCTCCGGGCCCGGTTTCTCCCCGTCCCGCTCGGATGCCGTCTCGGCGATCCGGGCGCTCAGGTCCGCGGTGGAGATCACGAGGTGGGCCGGTGGGTCGCCGGTGAGGACCCGGCGCACGACCTCGGCGGCCTCGGCGTCGTCCAGCCCGAGGCGGCCCGTGTCGCGCCAGGCGTCCCACGTCAGCGCGAGCCACGGGGTGTCGCCCCGCGTGGACCGGCGGAGGGCGAACAACTCGGCGTAGCGGGCGGCGGCCGCGTAGGCGGCGAGACCCGCGCCGCCGAGCACCGAGGACAGCGACGAGGAGACCAGCACGAAGTCGCGCTTGCGATCCGACAGGACCCGGTCGAGCACGGCGAGCCCGTGGACCTTGGCGGCGAGGTGCGGGCGGACGTGGTCGGGGGTAACGTCGGCGATCGGCACCAATCGGTCGTCTGACACCACGCCGGCCACGTGGAAGACCCCGTCGAAGTGCCCGAGTCGTTCCTCCAGACGGGCGACGGCCTCGCGGAAGGCCTCCTCGTCGGCGACGTCCGCCGAGGCCGTGACCACCTCGCAGCCGGCTTCCCGTAGTTCACGGATCACCCGGATCTCGTCGGCGACGCGGTCACCGGCCTCCGCCTCGGCGAGGTAGCGAGACCACTTCTCGGCCGGAGGCAGCGCGGACCGCCGGACGACACCGATCCGGCACCCCGCCAGTTGCCGCGCGATCGCGGAGCCGAGCCGGCCCAGCCCGCCGACGACGAGGTAGCAGCCGTCGGACCGCAGCAACGAGGTCCCGGTCTCGGGCAGCGCCACCCCGGCGTAGCCGGGGAGCCAGCGGTCCAGTCCCCGGTACGCCACGCACGTCTCCTCGCCCGCCAGAAGTTCGGCGACGAGATGATCGCGGAGCCGCTCGCGGCGCTCACCGGGCTCGACCGGCCCCACGTCGAGGTAGCGGAATCGCAGCTCCGCCAGTTCCTGCTCCGCCACGCGCAGCAGCGACGACAGCATGCCGCGTTCGGGACGAAGCGCGGGTTCGTCGGCCACGGCGAGACCCGACACGGCCACGACGGACACGCTCACCTCGGTGATCCGGTTCCGGGCCAGTGCCCTGAGGAGGAAGAGCACGGCGTGGAAGTCCCGGAAGGGGTCGCGGCCGGAGTCGTCGGCGTCGCCGTCCAGCGTGCCCGTGCCGTACACGATGTGTGCGGGCAGGGCCCCGGCGTCGCGGAGCGCGGTGACGAGGCGCTCCCAGTCCTCCGGGTTCTCCGGAGCGACCAGGTAGCCGTCGGCGCCGAGGTCGGTGAAGGACCCGCCCCAGCGCACCTCGGTGACGCGGTCGCCGCGGGCACCGACGAGCTCGCCCGCGATCGTGTCCGGGCCCACGAGCAACCAGGACGTCGGAGTGTCCGGGACGGACGGGCGGGGCGCACGGGTCCAGGTGGTGGTGGAGAACCAGTCCGCCGGGTCGGTCAGGCGGTCTCCCGAGGCCACCGGAGCGGGCGCGGCGTCCGCGGGTGGTTCGAGCCAGTAGCGGCTGCGCTCGAACGGATAGGTCGGCAGCAGCAGGCGACGACGACGCTGTCCGGTGAACAACTCCCGCCAGCGCAGAACGGCGCCGGACAGCCACAGGCGAGCGAGCGCGGCGACGAAGTCGTACTCGGCGTCGGCCTCCCCGGTAGGGGCCTCGGGCAGGACCTCGACGAGTTCCCCGGCGGGGGTTTCCCAGCCGGATATCCCGGTGGTCGCGCCGACCACCACCAGCACCTGCGCGGGGTCGTCCGCCAGCGGGCCGAGCACGTCACCGAGGTCGCCGGTCTCCCAGATACGGTCGGTCCAGAAGGACGGGTCGGCCACGTCGTCGTCGGTGACGAACCCGCCCGTGGCCGCCGAACTCCACGGCATGTCCGGCAGTGGGCGAGGCTCCCCGGCGCTCTCCCCGAGCAGCAACGCCACCGCCTGCGGCAGGTCGAGCACCCCCGTCAGGCAGGCGGCCACCAGTTCCCCGGCCCCGGAGGCGACGATCTCGTCGGGCCGCAACCCGAGTTCGGTCAACGCTCGGGCCAGCGCGTAGAGCGTCACGAACCGCGCCGGGCGGTCGAGCGTCGGGTCGAGAGGCTCGTCGGCGGGCGCCAGCAGAACCGCCTCGCGCACATCGCTGCCCAGGCTCGCGGCGATCAGGTCGCAGCACTCGTCGACCGCCGTCCGCACGAGCGGCAGCCGCCAGTACAGCTTCGCGAGCCTGCCGGGGGTCACCTCGGACGTGCCCGGCAGCACCAGCGTCCACGAGCTGTGCTCGTCGCCGTTCGCGCGAAGCCGCAGGAACTGCTCGTCGTCCTCGCGAGCGCGCCGCACCGCCTCGGCGGTCGTCCTCGCCAGCACCACGCGCCGCTGCTCCAACGCCGTGCGGCCGAGCTGCAACGTGTACGCCACGTCGGCGAGGTCGGTGTCCGGGGCGTTTTCGAGGTGGTCGGCCAGTTGCGCGACGGCGGTCTCCAGCGCGGAACGGCTGCGGGCCGAGAACGGCAGGAGCTGCCAACCCCGACCGGGCGTTGAGGGTGGACGGTCGGGAGCCTCCTCCAGGATGACGTGGGCATTGGTCCCGCCGATGCCCAGCGCGGTGACACCCGCCCGACGAGGTCGCTCACCGAGCCACGGCCGCACCTCGCTACTGACGGAGAACGGACCGCCCTCCAGGTCGGTGTTCGGGTTGGGGCGCTCGAAGTGCAGTGAAGGAGGCACGATCCCGTGCTCCACCGCCAGCGCGGCCTTCATCAGTCCGGCGACGCCCGCGGCCGTCCCCAGGTGCCCGAAGTTCGACTTCGCCGACCCGAGGGCACACGAGCCGGGCGGTAGCGGGCCCTTCTCGGTGAAGGCCTGCGTCAGCGCGGTCACCTCGATCGGGTCGCCGAGCACGGTGCCCGTGCCGTGCGCCTCGATCATCCCGATGCTGCTCGGCTCGACCTCCGCCGCGGCCAGTGCTCGGCGGATCACCTCCACCTGGCCGGACACGCCGGGGGCGGTGTAGCCGACCTTGGCCGACCCGTCGTTGTTGATCGCCGAGCCCCGGATCACCGCGTGGATCGGGTCGCCGTCGGCCAGCGCGTCGGACAGTCGCTTGAGCACCACCACGCCGACACCGCTACCGGGAATCGTGCCCTGCGAGGACGCGTCGAACGGTCGACAGTGTCCGTCCGGGCTGAAGATGCCGCCCTCGACCCACTTGTAGCCGACGTTCGGGATGAGGATCGACGCGCCACCCGCCAACGCCATGTCGCACTCGCCGGTCGCCAGCGCGCGGGCGGCGACGTGGGTGGCCACCAGCGATGTCGAGCACGCGGTCTGGATGGTCATGGCGGGGCCGCGCAGGTTCAGCTTGTACGCCACCCGCGTGGCCATGTGGTCCTTGTCCCACGAGATCAGCAGATGGGCGCCGTTGGAGTTGGGCACCGTCTCCTGGTTGACGAAGGTGTTGTGCCAGGCGTAGTCGCTGTGCCCCACCCCGGCGTAGACGCCGATCGCGCCGTCGTACTGCTCGGGGTCGTGCCCGGCGCGTTGCAGTGCCTCGGCGGAGCACTCCAAAAACAGGCGCTGCTGGGGGTCGATCAGTTCCGCCTCGCTGGGGCTGTAGCCGAAGTAGCCCGCGTCGAAGTACTCGATGTCCTCCAGCACCCCGCCACGGGGGACGAAGTCCTCGGCGAAGGCGTCGTCGCCGAAGCCCGCGGCACGGATCTCGTCGGGGGTGGCGGTGGAGATGGTCTCCAGACCGTCGATCAGGATCTTCCAGTACTCCTCGGGCGTGCTGGCACCGGGGAAACGGCAGGCCATGCCGATCACCGCGATGTCGACACGGTCGTCGTCCTGCCGCGCTTCGCGGTCACTGCGCACCGGTCTTCCCTCCTTGGTTCCGTCGCGTCCGTGCGCGACCGGCTTCTCGGGTTCGGTCAGCTCGCGCAGGTAGGCGGCGAGCGCGGCCACGGTGGTGTGGCGGAACAGCTCCGCGAGCGGCACGGTCACCCCGAGCTGCTCGGTCAGAGCGGTGTGCGTTCGGATGAGGAGCAGCGAATGCCCACCGAGGTCGAAGAAGTTGTCGTGCAGGCCGACGTCCTGCCGCTCCAGCACGTCGCGCCAGATGCCGAGCACGAGCCGCTCCATGCGGTTGCGAGGCGCGATGCGCTGTCCCGACGCCTCGGTGTCCGGCCGTGGTGGTTCGGGCAGGCGGGAGCGGTCAACCTTGCCGCTGACCGTGCGCGGGAGCTCGGGAAGGGCGACGATGTCGTTCGGCACCAGGTACGCGGGAAGCTTGCTCCGCAGGAACTCCTTGATCGCGGCGATGTCCACTGTCGACTCATCGCCGACGACGTACCCGCTCAGGCTGCGTTTGCCCGACCGAGAGGTGGTCACCGTCGCGGCTGCCTCCCGCACGCCCGGCGCCTCGCCCAGGGCGGCCTCCACCTCACCCGGCTCGATCCGGAAACCGCGGATCTTGACCTGGTGGTCGACGCGCCCACGGAACTCCAGGGTCCCGTCGCTTCTCCAGCGCACCACGTCCCCGGTCCGGTACATCCGCTCACCGGGCCGGTCGGAGAACGGGTCGGGCACGAACCGTTCCGCCGTGAGCGCGGGGTTGCCGAGGTAGCCCAGCCCCACCCCCGCTCCGGCGATGTACAGCTCCCCGAAGACCCCGGTGGGCGCGAGCTCGCCGGAGGGGTCGAGCACGTAGACCCGCGCGTGCCCCAGCGGGCGACCGAGGCTGACGTCGGGTTCCTCGGCCGCGCTCAGCTCGGCGCTGGTGGCTACCACCGTTGTCTCCGTCGGGCCGTAGACGTTGACGACCCGGCGGGCACCGGCGTCGAACATCGCGCGTGCCGTCGCCGACGGCAGCTCCTCACCACCGGCGATGTAGGTGCGCAACCCGTCGGGCAGCGTGCCCGCCCGCAGCAGCTCACCCACCACGGAGGGCACGGCGAAGAAGTAGCGGGCCCACCGCGCCGCCTCGGGTGGGAGCGTGGGCACGTGCAGGGCGTTGTCCACCAGGATGACCCGGCCGCCGAAGGCCAGGGGCACCCACAGGTCCAGCACCGAGGCGTCGAAGCAGACCGAGGAGGCCGCCACCGCACCCGACAGTTCGTCGTCGTCGAGCAGATGTCGGCCCCAGGCCAGCAGGTGACGCACGGCGTCGTGCGGGATCACCGTGCCCTTGGGGCGACCGGTCGAGCCGCTGGTGTAGATGACGTAGGCCGTGTGCCGGCCGGAAATCGTCCGGTCGTCGGGGGCGTTCTCGACGTCGGTGGAGTCGGTGCCGTCCACGGTGAACACCGGACCGGTGAAGTCGGCGAACCACGTCGGGTCCCCGGCGATCAGGGCGGCGGCGGAGGAGTCGGCGAGCACGAACGCCCGCCGCTCGGGTGGGTAGTCGGGTTCGATCGGCACGTAAGCGCCCCCGGCGCGCAGCACCGCGAGCATCGCGATCACCAGATCGGGTTCGCGTGGCAGGCAGACCCCGACCCGGACGTCCGGACCGACCCCCGCCGCCCGCAACCGAGCGGCCAGACGAGCGGATTCGCGCTCCAGCTCGCGGTAGGTGACGCTGCGCGTCGGATGCCAGACCGCGACCGCGTCCGGCTTCTCCGCCGCCGCCCGGCACACCAGCTCCGGGAGCGTGGCGTCGGGCACCTCGACCTCCGGCCAGCCGTGTCGGCCGAGTTCGAGCAGATCCGCGCGCTCGGCGTCGTCGATCAGTGGGAGGGCGGACACCCGCGTCGCGGGAGCGGCCGTGACACCGGTGAGCAGGGTCGTGAAGCGGCGGCCGAGTCGGTGGACGGTCTCGGCGTCGAACAGGGCGGTCGCGTACTCGAACGAGCACCGGAGCCCGTCGTCGGCCTCGGCCACGTACAACGACAGGTCGAACTTCGCCGTGTTGGTGTTCTTTCCCTGGTACTCCAGGGAGAGGTCACCGACCCCCACCTCCGCGCTCGGGGGCCCCTGGAACACGAGGATGTTCTGGAACAACGGGTCGTGGCTGGTGTCCCGCTCGGGCGCGATCTCCTCGACCATCGTCTCGAACGGCACGTCCTGGTGGGCCATCGCGTCCACGCAGGTCCGACGCACCGCGGCCAGCAGGTCGGTGAACGTGGGATCACCTGAGAGGTCGGTCCGCAGCGGCAGGGTGTTGACGAAGAAACCGATGAGGTCTTCAAGCTCGGGCCTGCCGCGGCCGGTGATCGGAGACCCGACGACCACGTCGTTCTGTCCGGACAACCGCGACAGCAGCACCGAGAAGGCGGCCAGCACGACCATGAACATCGTGCAGTTGTGGTCCCTGGCCAGTGCCCGCAGGCGATCGGTCACCTCGGCGGGCACCGTGAAGTCGTGCCATGCGCCCCGGTAGTCGCGGCGTGCCGGACGCGGCCGGTCCAGCGGCAGCTCCGACAGCCTCGGCACGTCCCGGAGCTGGGAGCGCCAGTAGTCGAGCTGCCGGGTGAAGTCGGCCGTGTCGGGTAGCGCGCGTTGCCACACCGCGAAGTCGGGATACTGCACGGCGAGCTCGGGCAGGTTGGGTCGCTCGCCTCGGGTGAAGGCCGCGTAGCACTCGCCCAGTTCCCGGAAGAAGATGTCCTGCGACCAAGCGTCGCAGACGATGTGGTGCATCGTGACCAGCAGGTGGTGGTCGCGCTCGCCGAGGCGGATCAGGTGACACCGCAGCAGTGGTGGCGCAGCGAGGTCGAACGGGCGGGCCACGAACTCGGCCTCCAACTCCGCCAGCGCGCCCTCGGGGTCCGCGTGCTCCTGCAGGTCCGTGACCGGCATCGGAACCTCGACCCGCCCGTGGATGAGCTGCACCGGCTCCCCGTCGTGGACGGAGAACCCGGTGCGCAGCGCCTCGTGCCGGTCGACCACCGCGGCCACGGCTCGCCGCAGTGCCGAGACGTCCAGCGCGCCGCGCAACCGCAACGCCATCGGGATGACGTAGAACGGGTTGTCCTGGTCGAGCTGCTGCACCAGCCACAGCCGTCGCTGCGCGAAGGAGGTGGGAAACCGGTGGATGTCGTCGCTCATGAGGTCATCGCTTTCGTCCGCTCGGCCGATCCGGAATCCTGGCGGTAACCACCCCGGTCGACACGGGTGATCGACGGTGTGGTCGGCGCGTTCTCCAACTCCGCGACGGCGGAGGCCAGGCCCGCCACCGTCGGTTCGGTCAACAAGGTGTGGAGGGGCACCTGCACCCGCAGCTCGCGCAGCACACGGGCGATCACCCTGGTGCCGAGCAGCGAGTGCCCGCCCAACTCGAAAAAGTTGTCGTGCACGCCGACCCGGTCGATACCGAGCAGGTCCTGCCAGATCTCGGCGAGTCGGCGTTCGGTGTCGTTGCGGGGCGCGACGTAGGTGGTCTGCAACTCGGGTCTGGCGTGGGCCGCGCTGGAACGCGGCGCGGGTTGCGAGGTCTCGCGGGTACCGGACCACTGGTCGAAGCGGGCACGCAGATCGCCCGTCGAGTTCACCAACTGCGCGGGCGGGTCCCCCGAGAGCACCCGCTCCAGCACTTCCCTCGCGTCGTTCTCGTCGATGAGGTATTCGCGAAGCGTCGTCGCGGTCTCGGGAGCGGCTCGGTCGTCGACGGTCCAGCCCTCCCACGCCAATGCCGTCCAGGGCGTGCCGCCCTCAGCCGAGCGAGCCGCGGCGAACAGTTCGGTGTAGAGGTTCGCGGCGGCATAGGCGGGAAAGCCGATGCCCCCGAGCACGGATGCGATCGACGAGCACAGCAGCACGAAGTCGAGCTCCCGCCCGGCGAACACGTCGGCCAGGACACGCACGCCGTCGGCCTTCGCGGCGAGATGTGGCCGCGCGCGCTCCGGGGTGGCCTCGGCCAGCGGCATCACACCGTCCGCGGTCACCACACCCGCCACATGGAAGACGCCGTCGAACGGTCCCAGCTCGTTTTCCAGCCGCGCCACCGCCGCGGCGAACCGTTCGGGGTCCGACACGTCGGCGGAAGCCGCCGCCACCGTGGCACCCGCGGCTTCGAGCCGACGGATCGTGGTGATCTCGGCGGCGACCGGGTCGTCGGGTTTCGCGCGGCGTAGGTAGTCGTCCCAGTCGGCCCGGTCCGGGACCACCGAACGGCGGATGACCCCGATACGGGCCTTCCGGGTGGCCAGCAGGTCGCCGATCACGGCACCGATGCGGCCGAGACCCCCCGAGATCAGGTAGCACCCGCCGTCCCGCAAGCGCGTCGCGCCGGTCCGGTCCAGCCGGGCGGGAACGAAGCCCCGGACCCACCGGGTGTCACCGCGGTAGGCCACGCAGTCGTCGGTGCCGTACCGCAGTTCCGTCACCAACCGGGTCAGCAGCCGCTGCTCATGCCGGGGCGAGGTGGCCGGTGTGATGTCGACGAACCGGCAGCGGGCCTGCGGCATCTCCTGATCGATCACCCGGCACAACGCGGCCAGCATGCCGCGTTCGGGGAACACCTCGGACTCGCCCGCCACCGGGAGGCCGGACACCGACACGACCCCCACCTCGACGTCGTCGACGAGGCCGCAGTCGCGCCAGGCGCGCATGAGCAGCATGAGCCCGTACAACGCGGTGAAATCGCGTTCCGGGCCGTCGGCTCCGAAGACCACACGGGCGGGAACCGATCCGGACTCCGACACCGTACGCAGTACCTTCGTCCAGTCGGACACCTCGTGCGGTGACACCGTGAACCGGTCCCCGCCGAGGTCGGCGAACGACGCGTCCCAGCTCACCCGTATCATGCGGGCCGCGGAGTGGGCGACGAGCCGTTCCACCACCGACCCCGTCGCTCCCACGACCAACCACGTCTCGTCCGGGTCGTCGTCGGTGGGAGCCGTGGGAGGCAGGCTCCGGGTCCAGTCCGGTAGGTAGAACCACTCCGACGGATCGGAGCGACGGGAGGTGTCGGGCGGCGCCTCGGCCGGGGTGGTCGTGGTGGGAGCGGCGAGCCAGAAGCTGTCGCGCTCGAACGGGTAGCCGGGCAGCCCCGTGCGACGCCAGTCCGTCTCCCGGTACCGCACCTCCCAGTTGACGTCGACACCGGCGAGCCAGACCCGCGACAGCGCCTCCAGCAGGGTCACCTCGTCGTCCTCGGTGTCGCGTGCCGACCGCGTGGAGGCCACCACGAGCCCGTCGTCCGCGCGGTCCGGATGTTGCGCCAGCAGGCTGCCCAGCGCACGACCGGGACCGAGCTCGATCACGACCGGAGAGGTCAGTTGCCACACGGCGGCCGCCTGGTCGGCGAACCGCACCGTGGCCACGCTGTGCCGCGCCCAGTACTCCGGGTCGGTCGCCTCCTCCGCCGTGATCCAGTCCCCGGTGACGTTGGACAGGTACGGGATTCGAGGAGCGTGCAGGGCAACGCCGTCGAGGTCCGCGCGCAGCTTCTCCCCGAGGGGCCGCATCATCCACGAGTGGAACGCGTGCTCCGCAGGAACCCGGCGGCTGGCGATTCCCTCGTCCCGCAGCCGGGCCGCCAGCGCGTCGACGTCCTCGGCCGGACCGGCGACCACGCACAGCGACTGAGTGTCTACAGCGGACAGCGAGATCCGGTCACCGAGCCACGGCGTCAACTGCTCCTCGGAGCTCATCACCGCGAGCATCGACCCGTTCGGCAGCCCTTCGATGTGGCGGGCGCGGCGGGCCACCAGCCAGGTCGCGTCCACCAGCGAGAGCACCCCCGCCACCGCAGCGGCCACGTACTCGCCCACGCTGTAGCCGAGCATGGCATCGGGGCGGACTCCGTGGTGCTGCCACAACTGGGCCAACGCGTACTGCACGGCGAACAACAGAGGCTGAGCCACGACGGTGTCGTCGAGCGGGCCCGGTCCGCGTTCCCGCACGAGCCGCGCAAAGGGGTCGGCGGGTTGCTCCTCGGCCGCCTCCGCCTCGCTGTCGAACAACCGCTCGCGGAGGTCGAAACCCAGGTGGCGGGCGAACAACGCGCAGCAACGGTCGAACTCGTCGCGGAAGACCGGCTCGCTGCGGTACAGCCCGGAACACCATCCCACGTACTGGTCGCCGACTCCTGAGAACAGGAAGACCACCGAGCGGCTTCCGGCCGGACCGGCCGAGCTGTACACCTTCGGAGAGCGATCGGCGAGGGCGTCGGCGGCCTCGGCGGTGTCGTGCACCACCACCGCGCGTCGGTACTGGTGGGTGCGCCGGCCCAGCGCAAGCGTGCCGCTCACGTCCTGGAGGGCGACCTCGGGATGTCCGGCCAGGTGCTCGGCGAGCTGGTCGGTGGCCCGGTCCAGCGCGGCCGGGGTGCGGGCCGACAGCAGGATCGGTCGAGGGCCCGGCGCGAGTGTCCGCGGCCGGGGTTCGGGAGCCTGCTCGACAACGATGTGCGCGTTGGTGCCGCCGATGCCGAAGGAGCTCATCCCGGCCCGGCGGGGCACCCCGGCCACGGGCCAGTCGCTGAGGGTGGTGTTGACGTAGAAGGGGGACGACTCGAAGTCGATATTCGGGTTCGGCGTGCGGAAGTGCAGTGTCGGCGGCACCTTGCCGTATTTGACCATCAGGACCGACTTGATGAAGCTGGCCACTCCCGCGGCCGAGTCGAGGTGCCCGACGTTCGACTTGAGGGACCCGATCGCGCATCGGCGTTCCGGGTCCGCGCCGAGCACGCGGAACGCGTCGGTGAGCGAGGAGATCTCGATGGGGTCGCCCAACGGCGTGGCCGCGCCGTGTGTCTCGACGTGGCCGATGGTGTTGACGTCGACTCCCGAGGCCAGCACCGCGTCGGTGATCACCTGGGTCTGCCCACGGGTTCCGGGCGCGGTGTAGCCGACCTTGGCCGAGCCGTCGTTGTTCATCGCCGAACCGCGTACGACGGCATGGATCAGGTCGCCGTCCGCCAGGGCATCCTCCAGGCGACGCAGGACCACCACCCCGACGCCGCTGCCCGGAACGGTGCCCTTGGCGTCGGCGTCGAACGACCGGCAGTGGCCGTCCGGGGAGAGGACGCCGCCCTCCTCGTACAGGTAGCCCCGAACCTCCGGCAGGATCAGCGACACGCCACCTGCCAACGCGAGGTCCGACTCCCCGGTGAGCAGTCCCTGGCACGCCAGGTGGATCGCCACCATCGACGTCGAACACGCGCACTGCACGGTCACCGCGGGGCCCCGCAGATCGAGCTTGTACGCCGCCCTGGTGGCCAGGTAGTCCTTGTCGACGGACAGGATCATCTGCATCTGGCTGATGTCGGCCAGCGCCCGCTCGTTCGGGTAGACGTTGTTCCACATGTACGAGCTGAGCCCGACACCGGCGTAGATGCCCGCCACACCGTCGAAGCGGGAAAGGTCGTATCCCGCGTCGTCGAGGGCGTGGGCCGCGCATTCCAGGAACAGCCGCTGCTGCGGGTCGATCAACTCCGCCTCGCGCGGGCTGTATCCGAAGTAGGCCGCGTCGAACTTGTCGAGGTCGTTCAGCACCCCGCCGCGCGGGACGAATCCGGGATGGTCGAGCAGCCGCGGGTCCACCCCGGCCGCCAGCAACTCGTCCCGGTCGAACGTGGAGATCGACTCCACGCCCCCGGTGAGGTTGGCCCAGAACTGCTCGGGGTCGTCCGCTCCGGGGAATCGGCAGCTCATGCCGACGACCGCGATCGCGTCAATCGACTCACTCACGACACTCACCCGACCATCTCGTTGACGTTTTCCGACTCGGTCACCGCGACCGCTCCCCCTTCGGAACGCCGGCGGCCCTTGCCTCGAGGCGTTTCTGCTTCAGTTCCGCGGCGGTACGACGCCGGTTCCTCCCGGTCCGGGTCCTCGGGCCGGTGTCGGTCTCGCCGCTCAACAGGGAAGCCAGCGCGCGCACCGTCGGATGACCGAACAAATCGACGATCCTCAGTGGACGATTCAGTTCGCGCTGCAGCTTGGCGTGGACGCGCAGCAGAAGGAGCGAGTGACCGCCGAGGTCGAAGAAGTTGTCGGTGACTCCGGGGGTCTCCACTCCGAGCACGTCCGCCCACACCCCGGCGATGGTTGCCTCCAGTTCGGTGGCGGGAGCCACCCTGCCGGTGGAGTTCCGGGAGGTCGGCGCCTCCGGGGCGGGCAGTGCGGCCACGTCGAGTTTGCCGTTCGCCGTCACCGGCAGCTCCCGCAACACCGTCCAGGTCGACGGAATCATGTAGCCGGGGAGCCGCATCCGCGCGTGTGCCCGCACGTCGTCCACGGAGAGGGTCTCGGCCTCCGGGGCGGGCACGAGGTAGGCGTCGAGCATCACGTCACCGTCACCCCGGCCGCCGTCGCGGGCTCGCACGACCGCGGCGCGCACCGCAGGGTGCTCGTTCAGCACGGCTTGGATCTCGCCCAGTTCCGCTCGTTGGCCCCGGATCTTGAGCTGCCCATCGTCGCGCCCCAGGTAGTCGAGCGCCCCGTCGGCGCGCCAGCGGCAGAGGTCCCCGGTGCGGTACATCCGGGCGCCCGGCGTCGCGCCGTAGGGATCGGGCACGAATTGTTCGGCGGTCAGTTCGGGCCGTCCCATGTAGCCGCGGGCCACCTGCACACCGCCGATGCACAACTCACCGGCGACCCCCGGCGGCACCAACCGGCCCGCCGCGTCCACCACGTGCAGCGTGGTATTGGGCACGGGGCGGCCGATGGGCACGGACGATCCCGAGTCCTCCGCGCAGGCCCACCACGTCACGTCGATGGTGGCCTCGGTGGGCCCGTAGAGGTTGTGCAGCCGCGCTCCGGGCAGCACCGTCGAAAACCGGTCCCGCAACGCGGCGGGCAGCACTTCCCCGCTGCAGACGACGTCGCGTACCCCGGTGCAGGCGGCGGCATCCGGGTGGTCGACGAACACGCTGAGCATCGAGGGCACGAAGTGCAGCACGCTCACCCCCGCCGCGCGGATGATCTTCGCTACCTGTCCGGGGTCGCGATGGGCGCCGGGTGGCAGCACCTCCAACCGGGCTCCGGTGACCAGCGGCCAGAAGAACTCCCACATGGACACGTCGAACCCGGCGGGGGTCTTCTGGGCCACCACATCGTCCTCGGACAACGCGAACGCGTCCTGCATCCAGCGGAGGCGGTTCACCACCCCCCGGTGTTCGACGACCACGCCCTTCGGCCTGCCGGTCGAACCCGAGGTGAACAACACGTACATCGGCGTCGAGCCCGACACCGGAGCACGGCGTTCGTGTTCCGCCAGGTCGTCGTCCGGCAGCGCGTCGAGCTCGGCCGTCGTGGCCGGGTCGTCGAGCACGATCCAGGACAGCTCGGGGAGCACCGTGCGGGTCCCGGTGACGGTGAGGCCCAGGCGGGCGTCCGCGTCGGCGATCATCCCGGCGATTCGGTCGGTGGGAAGTTCCGGATCCACGGGCAGGAAGGCCGCGCCGGACTTGAGCACGCCCAGCAGGGCGATCACGAGTTCGAACGACCGGGGTATCGCGACGGCCACGACGTCCTCGGGGCCGGCGCCGAGTTCGACCAGCTTCCGCGCCACGCGGTTGGCCTTGCCGGCGAGTTCCCGGTATCGCAGCGAGCGGTCGCCTTCGGAGAGCGCCACGGCGTCGGGACGATCGGCCACGGCGCGCTCGACCCACTCCAGCACCGTCTCCCGGCCGGGGTCGCTCGCCTCGCCGGTGCCCACCCGCCGCAACCATTCCGCGGCCTTGCCGTGCACCGACGGCACCGCGGCCAGTGGGCCGCCGCGAACGGCGGCCACGACGAAGCGGGCGAAGCCCTCCGCGAAGTACTCGCCCCACTCCAGAACGGGCGCGCACTGGAAGAGCAGCTCCACGCGGTCCGGGTGTTCGCGCAGGGTCAGGTGCGCCTCGTCGAACGGCACGTCCTCGTAGGTGGCGTAGCCGGTCTCGGCGACCTTCTCGATCCATTCGGTGGGCAGGAAGTTGAAGACGAACCGGAGGTTGTCCGAAGGCAGGATCCGCCGCTGCTGGAACACGGACACGGCTTCGTGACCCCGCGCCCGCCGGCGCCGCTCACGGAAGCGGGCGGCGTAGTCGGCCGCGGACTCCTCCGGCCTCGGCCGGGGCACGTGGACCGGGACGACGTGCAGGTAGCAGCCGAGCGACTCGCTCTGCCTCTCCGGACGTCCCCCGGCCAGGGTGTAGACGAGGTAGTCCTCCTCGCCGTCGGCGTGTCGCCCGACGAAGGCGGAGAACAGCGTGAGCAGAAGGCCCGGCAGCCGCAGGCCGTGTTCCTCGCACCACGCGCGCACCTCTGCGAGCTCGGCGCCGTCGAGCGCCGCCACCGACCGCAGTACCGCCCGGCCGTCGCCTTCGGGGACGGGAGGCAGCGGCAGCGCGGCGGACTCGGCCGCCACCTTCCGCCAGTAGTCGAGGGTCTCCTCCCGATCGAAACGCGCGGCGATCTCCGGGACACGGTCCACGAAGGACACCGTGTCGGTCGGTGCGGCGCATTCGCCCCCGGAGCGGTAGGCCTCCACCATGCGGCGGAACAACTCGGGCACGGACGCGCCGTCGATCACGGCGTGATGGGCGCCGACGACCGCCTGGAGATGCCCGTGTTCGTCGCGGACGAGCAGGTGCCGGACGAGAGGTTCCCCTTCCGGCGCGTACGGTCGCTGCGCGAACTGCGGAATCGCGTTGAGCAGCCCGAACGGCTGGTTCTCCTGCTCCCGCACATCGATCAGCGGGCAGTCGACGTCCGCCGAGGCGAGCACGGCCAGGTGCGGTTCACCGTCGAGGAGTACCGGCGCGCTGCGCAGCAACTCCTCTTGCTCGGTGATCGACCGCACGACCGAGCGCCAGCGCTCCGCGTCACCGTCGGGGCCGAGGTCGAGCGAGAATGCCGGGAGGAACGCCCCGACGTCGGGCCGGGCGGCGTGTTCCAGGTAGAGGTCGCGCTGCACGGGGGTCATCGCGCTGACCCGCTCCACCCCACCCGGCGGCAGACCGAACCGCTCCGCGATGTGGTCGGTGAGGCCGGTGGGCTTGCCGTACGGGGCGTGCGGGTCGGCGGCGAAGCGCTCCAGCGCGGTGAGGTACCGCGCGGCGACGTCGTCGATCCAGTCACTTCCGAAGCGGTGCCCGTCGTACTGCACGCGGATGAGCAGTTCCGGGCTCTGCGGGTCCGCCACGAAGTAGACGGCGAAGGGAAACTCGGTCTCCTCGAACAACGTCGAGTCGAGCACGTGCACGTCCTCGTTGTCGGCCAACGACTCGTAGGCCAGGTAGCGGACGTAGTTCACCCCGGTCTCGACCGTCAGTCCGGCCCCGGCGAGGCGATGCACCTCGGCGTAGGGGAAGTGCCGGTAGGGCATCAGCTCGCACTCCGCGTCGAACACCGCGCGCGCCAGCTCGGTCCAGCTGCCGTCCGTGAGAGGGGTTCGCAGCAGGACTCCGTTGACAAACAGACCACACTCCTCGGCCACGCCCGGCTGAGGTGGTCGTCCGTTGCCCGCAAGGGCGGTATAGACGTCGCAGTGTCCCGTCAGTTGCCCCAGGACGTAGAGGTGCACGGCGAGGCAGGCGTACTTGACGGTGAGCCCCTCGGCCCGCATGGCCTCCCGCAAGCGCTCGGCCACCGCGCCGTCCAACACGTACTGGCGCGCCTGGCCGCGCGGACCCCGCACGGTACCCGCCTTGTCGGGCAACCGTAGCGACGGGAGCGCGCTCGTGCGGCGATGCCAGAAGTCGCGCTGTTCTGGGTCCTTGATCGCCTTGCGTTCCAGGGCGACGAACTCACGGTAGGTGCCGCTGTCCTCCTCACCGAGCAGCGAGGGCTCGCCACGGGTGAGCCGCCGGTAGTCGGTGAGCCAGTGTCCGAACAGCGTGGAGATGCTCCAGCCGTCGAGGATCGAGTGGTGGAAGCTCACGACGAGGTGGAACCGGTCCTCGGCACGCCGGAAGACCTGGATGCGGGCCAGTGGCGCGCGGGTCCAGTCGAAGCCTCGGGTCTTCTCCTCCTCCAGCCACGCGTCGATCCGCTCCTGCTGCTCCGCGTCGGGAAGCTCACGCAGGTCACGGAAGTCGAGGGGCAGCTCGGCCTCGGCCCACACCAGTTGCATCGGCTCGCTGTAGGTCGCGAGATCGAACGAGGTGCGCAGCGCCGGATGGCGCCGTACCACGGCGGCCAGCGCGGTGCGCAAGGCGTCCTCGTCGTAGGGCGCGCGCACGTGGTAGCCGATCAGATCGTGGTAGACGGGCGTGTTCGGGTCGACCGTGCTGTGGTAGAGCGTTCCGGCCTGCGCCGCGGCCATCGGATACGCGTCCACCAGTCCCTCGGGCAGCAGCTTCCTGTCCTCGGTGGACACCAACGAGAAAGGTGCGGTGGGTTCCTCCGGGGGCCGACCGCCCCGTTCGAGCGCCGCCGCCAACTCCGCGACCGTCTGGCACCGGAAGAGATCCTGCAGTTCGAGGGAGAAGCCCTTCTCCCGCAGCAGGCCGAGCACCCGCAGGCTGCGCAACGAGTCCCCGCCGAGAGCGAAGAAGTTGTCGTCGGGGTCGACCTCACCGGTTCCGAGAACCTTCGCCCAGATCCCGCTCACGATCTCCTCGGCCGGAGTTCGGGCCGCCCGGCCTCCGGTGCGCGGGGTCTCCGACACCGAGGGCAGTGCCTTGCGGTCGAACTTGCCGTTCGGCGTCCGGGGCAGCGCGGGCAGGCAGCGGAGATACGCGGGCACCATGTACTCCGGCAGGATCGCGCGCATGGCCGCGCGGATCGCCTCGGCTCCGGGGTCCTCGCCCGACGGCACGTAGAAGCCGGCGAGCTGGAGGTCACCTCGTTCCCGCGTGGTGGTGACCGCCGCTTCGAGCACACCGGGATGGCTCCGCATCGCGGACTCCACCTCGCCCAGCTCGATGCGGAAGCCCCGCACCTTCACCTGGTGGTCGGCGCGGCCGAGAAATTCCAGTGTGCCGTCGGGGCGCCAGCGGGCGAGGTCGCGGGTGCGGAACAGCCGGGTTCCGGGGGCACCGTCGGGGTCCGGCACGAATCGTTCCGCGGTCAGGGCGGGACGGTCGTGGTATCCGCGCGCCAGTCCCGGTCCGGCCACGCACAACTCGCCGGGGACGCCCACCGGTACGAGCTGGAGCCGCTCGTCTCGGATCGAGACACGGACTCCGGGAACGGGGCCTCCGATGGTGGCGGTGCCGTCGACCGGCCCTCCCGGAAGGTCGGCGAACGTGGAGTAGACGCTGGCCTCCGTAAGTCCGTAGAGGTTCAGCACTCGCCGGACACCGGGAAGCTGGTGCAGGTCGGTGACCACGGCGTTGGGCAGTGCCTCCCCGGCCATGCTCACGACCTGCGCCCCCGCCGGGATGCCGCCCGTCCGGGCCAGCTCCGCCGCGGCCGAGGGCACCGTGTTGACGATGCGCACCGTGTCGGCCACCGACTTGGGCAGGTGCGGCAGTTGCAGGACGTTCTCGACCAGGACGACACAGCCGCCGTAGCACAGGGGCAGGAAGATCTCCCAGACCGAGGAGTCGAAGCAGACCGACGACGACGCCAGCATGCCCGCCAACTGGTCGTCGTCGAACAACCGGCGACCCCAGTCCAGCAGCACTCGCAGTCCACCGTGCTCGGTGGTGGCTCCCTTGGGACGCCCGGTGGAGCCGGAGGTGTAGAGCAGGTAGGCCGCCGAACGCGCGGTCAGTTTCCGGGGCGGGGCGGTCGGTTCCCGCCGGGTGAGGAGTTCCGTGGTCTCGGGTGCGTCGATTCGCAGCACGGTGGCGTCGGTGCCGCTCAGCGCGGGAGCGGTCGCCTCCGTGGTCACCACCACCGAAGCACCCGAGTCGCTCAGCATGAAGGTGAGGCGCTCCGCCGGATAAGCGGGATCGAGGGGCAGATAGGCCGCGCCCGCCTTCATCGCCGCGAGCAGGGTGACGATCAGGCGTTCGTTCCTGGGTAGACACACCGCGACGGGAGCGTCGGGGCCCGCGCCGAGGTCCCGCAGCCGCCACGCGAGGCGGTTCGCGTCCTCGTCGAGTTCCCGGTAGGACAGCGAGCCCGACGCCGTGCGCACCGCGGTTCGCTCCGGGTGCTCGGCGGCTCGGCGCTCGACGAGGTCGATCAGCGTTTCGGCGGCCGGTTCCGGGTCGGGCTCGCCCGACCACGCGGTGAGCAGGGCCCGCTCGGCGTCGTCCAGCAGCGGCAGGGCGCCGACCGTGGTGTTCGGCTCGGTGACCGCCGCCGTCAGCAGCGAGGTGAAGTGACCGGCCATCCGCTCGACGGTCTCGCGGTCGAACAGATCCGCGTTGTACTCGATCAGGCCGTGGAACGCGCCGTGCTCGGCATCGCCGGGGAAGACGATGAAGAGCAGGTCGAACTTCGCGGTGCCGTTGTCGAGCGCGCGCACGTCGACGTCCAGCCCGGTGGCCCCGATCTCCCCGACCGGCGCGGATTCGAGCACCAACATCACCTGGAACAACGGGTTGCTGCTCAGGTCACGTCCGGGGGCGATCTCGTCCACGAGCCGTTCGAACGGCATGTCCTGGTGCTGGTAGGCGCCCAGGCAGGTCTCGCGGACCCGGTCGAGCAGCTCGCGGAAGGTCAAGTCGCCCCGGACCTCGGTGCGCAGCACGAGGGTGTTGGCGAACAACCCGATGACGCGTTCCAGTTCCGTGCGCGTGCGGTTGGCGTTGAACGTCCCGACGAGCAGGTCCTCCTCGCCGGTGTAGCGGTGGAGCAGGGCCTTGAGCGCGGCGAGCAGCACCATGAACGGGGCGGCCTCGGCTTCCTGCGCGAGCGCGGTCAGCCGAGCCGAGGTCTCCGCCGACAGGTCGAACTCCTGCCACCCGCCGCGCCTGCTCTGCACCGCCGGGCGCGGCCGGTCGGTGGGTAGTTGCAGCAACGGTGGCGCGCCCGCCAACCGCTTCTTCCAGTACTCGACCTGGTCGTCGAGGTAGTGGCCGTCGTGCAGGGCGGCCTGCCAGCGCGCGTAGTCCCGGTACTGCACGGTGAGTTCCGGCAGATCGGGCGTCCGGCCCGCCGCGAACGCCTCGTACAACCGGAAGATCTCGTGGAACAGCAGCCCGCTCGACCAGTAGTCGGACACGATGTGATGGGTCGACACCAACAGTACGTGCCGTCGCGGGGCCAACCGGATCAGCCGAGTGCGCAGCAGATGTCCGACTCGCAGGTCGAACGGCTCGCGACAGAATTCGGCGGCGATCCGCTCAACTTCCGCGATCGCGTCCCGCTCGGGCAAGGACGTCAGGTCCCGTATCGGCAGGGGCTGTTCCCGAGGCGGTTCCACCCGCTGTACCGGCCGACCGTCGACCAGGGGCATGGCCGTGCGGAGGGTCTCGTGTCGCCGGACCAGCTCGTCGAGCGCCGCCCGCAACGCCGTGACGTCGAGCTCCCCCGTGAGCCACACGTCGTTGGCCATGACGTAGAACGGGCTCGCCGGGTCGAGTTCCTGGAGGAACCACAGGTTCTCCTGCATCGACGACGCCGGGGCGAGTTCGTCGGCCCAGTCGTGCGACCGCAGCACGGGAAGCGCCCGCTCCTCGCGGCTCGCGCGGACCTCGTCGATGACCGCGGCGATGCCCGCCACGGTCGGGTCGCCGAGCAGCTCCCGCACGCTGAGCGTGACCCCGAAGTGATCGCTGAGTTGCGCGGCCAGCTGCGTGGCGAGCAGCGAGTGCCCACCCAGGGCGAAGAAGTCCTTGCGCAGCCCCACGTCCGCGATGCCGAGGAGATTGCCCATCACCGCGGCGACCCGTGCCTCGGTCTCCGTTCGTTCCGGCGTCGGCTCGACCGGAGCCTCGTCGCCGTCCCCGGTGTCCACCCAGGTCGCGGTGGTCGCAGGCACCGTCAGGGCCGTGCTCCGCGTAGTGGCCAACAGGCCGGCCCAGTCCTCGGGGCGTCGCTGCCCTTCCCATTCCAGGGTGACGCAGTCGAGATCGGCAGAGACGACCCCGAGCGCGAGACACCGGGCGACCATGCGGTCCAGCTCGGTCCCGACGGGCAACACCAGCACCACGTGGTCGGCACCCAGCCGGTCGGCGGTCGCGGCGATGGCACGGCCGCGCTGCTCCGCCTCCGTCAATCTCCTCGCGACCTCCGTCCAGTCCGAGGCCGCGGAACCGTCACACGGTGCCGGTTCGACGAGCACGCCGTCGGCCCGATCCAGCTCGTCGGCGGCGCGCACGACGCAGCCGGTGAGCGTGTCGGCGAGCGCGCCGCGGTCGCCGACGAAGGCATAGGTGTCTCCCGCGCGCAGGCGGATCGGGTCCGCGGTCTCCGGGCTCCGGGTGCTCGCCACCCAGCGCCGGGTGCCCCGGAACGCCACGACCGCCGGTCCCTCGGGCGCCGAGACCTCCGCGGCCAGGGCGCGCAGCACCGCGTCCCGGCGGCGCCCGGAGGCGGGCACGTCACCGACGTCGACCACCCGGCATCCGCCACCGTCGGCGAAGGCGGCCAGCGCCACGGCGGTGAGATCGGGGCGGTCGGCACTCTCAACCGCCAGTCCCGCGCGCGTCACCACAGTGATGCCGGTGATCAGCCCGTCGGCGAGCAGGTGCGCGTATCGCCAGGGCGCCGGCGGAGTGTCCGGATTGGACGACGCCACCAGGCGGAGCGGCCCATGCTCGCGCGCGACGGCGTCGACGTCCTCGGGCGCGCATGTCGCGGTGGCGGTGCCGAAGAGCTCCCGCAGCGGGTCGTCCTTCTCGGCGACCAGCAGGTAGGGAGCGGGTTCGCTCGCCGTCGTGGGCGTGGACTCCCAGGTCCGGGCCCGTGGTCCTTCGGTCGTCTCGCTCGGTTCTGGCGCGCTGATCCAGTATCGGCGGCGTTCGAACGGGTACGGGGGCAGCTCGACGCGTCCGCGCCGTTCGTCGCCCCGGATTCTCGACCAGTCCACGGCGACGCCTCGTGCCCAGAGAGCCCCCGTCGCCTCGGCCAGCTGTGCGCCTTCCCGCTCGGGGTCGGCATCGGGGAGCGTGGCCACCACCGCCTCGGGTCCGACCTGGGCCGCGGCGAGTCCGCTCACCGTGCGGCGGGGTCCCGTCTCCAGGAGCAGGCCTCCCACGTCGTCGCGCAGCGTGCGGACGCCCTCGGCGAAGCGGACAGTGCCGCGCAGGTGGCGGCACCAGTGTTCGGGGTCGGTCGCCTGGGCGGCGTCCACCCACGTTCCGGTCACGTTGGTGACGTAGGGCGTCCGCGGCGCGTGCAGGGTCACGCTTTCGACGGCGGCGCGGAACTCGTCGAGCACCGGCTCCACGAGCGGTGAGTGGAAGGCGTGGGCCGTGCGCAGCAGCCGGGTTTGGACGCCGTCCTCGGCGAGTCGACTCCGCAGCGCTTCGATGGCTTCCGCGTCGCCGGACGCCACTGAAGCGGCCGGTCCGTTGTCCGCCGCCAAGGCCACGTTCTCGGGCAGCAGTGGCGCCAGTTCCTCCGCGGGCAATCGGGTCGCGAGCATCGCCCCGGAGGGGGCACTCTGCACCAACCTGCCCCGGACGACCACCAGCCGGAGCGCGTCGGCCAGGCTGAACACCCCGGCGAGGTGGGCGGCGACAAACTCGCCGATGCTGTGCCCGAGCAACGCGACGGGGCGCACTCCGCGGTCCTCCCACAGCCGCGCCAGCGCGTACTGGATCGCGAACAGCGCGGGCTGCGTGTACTCGGTTCGGTCCAGGCGGGCCGCCGCCTCGTCCCCGGTCGTGAACAACAGCTCCCGCAAAGGCACGTCGAGGTGAAGCCGTAGCAGCTCCTCGCACTCCCGGATCGCCTCGCGAAACGCCGGCTCCTCGTCGTAGAGACCGCGCCCCATGCCGGGGTACTGGCTCGCCTGGCCGGGGAACAACAGCGTCACCGGCATCTCGCCGGACTCGAACTCCGCTGTCGTCCCGGCGTCGGGGTCACGCAGGCGCGCGATCGCCTCGTCCAGATCGCGCGCTTGGAAGGCCCGTCGGTGCGACAGCGACGGCCGTCCGACCTGGAGGGTGTGGGCGACGTCGGCGATGTTCAGCTCGGCGTGCGAGGCCAGGTGGCCGGCGAGCCGTTCGCTCGCCCGCGCCAACGCCGAGGCCGAGCGTGCCGACAGCACGATCGTCTCGGCCTCACGCCGCCTCGGACGGGAGACCGGGGCGGGCGGCTGCTCCAGGATCAAGTGGGCGTTAGTACCGCCGATGCCGAAGGAACTGACTCCCGCGCGGCGCGGTCCCCGATCGGGGAACGCGTGGAGCTCGGTGCTGACGTAGAACGGGCTGTTCGCGAAGTCGATCTCCGGGTTCGGTTCGGTGAAGTGCGGGCTCGGTGGGATGAGGTTCGACTCCACCGCGAGCGTCGCTTTGATGACGCCCGCCACACCCGCCGCCGAGTCGAGATGGCCGACGTTGCCCTTGAGCGACCCCAACGCGCAGTAGCCGATGCCGGTCGCACCCGCCGCGCGATAGGCCTTGGTCAACGCGGCGACCTCGATGGGGTCGCCGAGCGGAGTCGCCGTCCCGTGCGCCTCGACCATGCCGACGGTGTCGGGATGCACCTCGGCGGCGGCCAGCGCGGCACGGATCACCTCGGACTGTCCCGTGACACTGGGGGCGGTGTAGCCGATCTTCGCCGCGCCGTCGTTGTTGATCGCCGACCCGCGGATGACGGCGCGAATCGGATCACCGTCGTCGAGCGCGTCCTGCAACCGGCGCAGGACGACGACCCCCGCGCCGTTGCCGGGGATCGTTCCCGCCGCGCGCGCGTCGAACGGGCGGCAGCGCCCGTCGGGGGAGGCGATGCCGTTCTCCCCGCCGCGGTAGCCGATGCGTTGGGGAACGCGGATGGTACTGCCGCCGGCGAGCACCAGGTCGCTCTCGCCAGCCAGCAACGACTGGCATGCCAGGTGGATCGCCACGAGCGAGCTGGAACACGCGGTCTGCACGGTCACCGCCGGACCGCGCAGACCGAGCTTGTACGCGGTGCGGCTGGCGATGAAGTCCTTGTCGTTGGAGAGCAACTTCTGCAGATAGCCGACGACGTCGTCCAGACCGCGGTGCGGGTACACGTTGCGCAGGCCGTACTCGTTGACACTCACCGACGCGAAGACGCCGATGGCGCCCTTCTCCCGCTCCGCGTCGTGTCCGGCCGACTGTAACGCCTCCACGGCGCATTCGAGGAACAGCCGTTGCTGGGGGTCGAGCAACGCCGCCTCTCGCGGTGTGTACCCGAAGTAGTCCGCGTCGAAGAGGTCCTCACCGTCGACCACCGCCGCCCTGCGCACGTAGTCCCGTGCCGAGAACTCGGTCTCGGGCACTCCCGAGGCGCGTAGCTCCTCCGCAGTGAGCTCCCGGATGCCCTCCTCGCCCGCGCACAGCAGGGACCAGAACCGCGTGACGTCCGGCGCCTGCGGAAACCTGCCGCTGAGACCGATCACCGCGATCTCCAGCCCGGTCGCTTGCTCCATACAGGTACACCCCTGTCTCAGGCGTTGTTCTTGAGCAGCAGTTCCAGCACGTCACCGAAGCGATCGATCTCGTCCTCGGTGTTGTAGTAGTGCACCGATGCGCGCAGCTGCGCTGTCTCCTCGCGCTGGGTGGGGGCGAGTGGCGCCAACTCGCGTTCGGACACCGACACGTTGATGCCCGCGCGCCGCAGTTCGCGGCGAATCCGATGGGGATCGTTTCCGGGGAGCCGGAAGCGGACCAGCCCGCAGCCTTCGACCCCCGAGTCCGGCAGCAGTACGCCCGGCACGTAGCCGAGGCGCTCGGTCAACCTCGCCGACAACGACCGGATGCGTTGCCAGATCGCGTCGATTCCCCACGACAACGCGTAGTCGATGGCGGCGCCGAGTCCCAGCCGTGTCGCGAAGCTGGCCTCCCACGCCTCGAACAACTTCGCGTCGCGTCGGACACCGACCTCGCCGTTGCCGAACCAGCGCAACCCCCGCGTGTCCAGACACACGTTGCGTAGCGCCGACATGCTCGACGAGCGCGCGTAGAGCAGGCCGGTGCCGCGCGGACCCCGCAGGTACTTCCGCCCGGCGGTCGTCAGCAGGTCACAGCCGATGTCGGACACGTCGACCCGCAACTGCCCGACCGTCTGGCAGGCGTCGACCAGGTAGAGCACCGGGGCGTCGCGCAGCAGTCGGCCGACTTCGTGCACCGGGTTGACGGGTCCGCCGTACACGGGGACGTGCGTCACCGCGACCAACTTCGTCCGCTCGTCCAGCACGGTGCGCAGGAACTCGACGTCGAAGCGACCGTGCTCGTCGTCGGGCACCACGACCACCTCGGCTCCGGTGGTGGTGCTGACCGCGTCGAGCACCAGCTTGTTGCTGACGTACTCCGCCACCCCGATCACGACGCGATCTCCGGGTGACAGCGGAACCGACTGGACGGCCAATTGCCAGGCGCGCGAGGCGTTCTCCGTGAGAGCGATCTCCGAGGGCAGACAGCCGAGGAGGGTCGCCGCCGATTCGTAGATTCGCCGCACGTCCGCGACCGCTAGCTCGGCCGCCTCGTACCCACCCACGTGGGCTTCGAGTTCGAGATGTCTCATCACTCGGCTCAGCACCGGCCGCGGCATCAACGCCGAACCCGCGTTGTTGAGATGGATCACGCCGCCGCAGCCCGCGGTCTCCGCCCGCGCGCGTTCGATGTCGAAGCACGCGGCGGGGTCGCCGCCCGTATTCGGATCGGCGAGCTCCATTCGACCGCCGCACACGACAGCAACCTCCGGGTAAGTAATACCGAAATGATCGGGAGAGTCCCGCTCGACAATTCGTCGAGTTGATTCACGTGGCAAAACCTGGCGCGAGAGGAAGCCGCCGAAGAACGGGCGACTCAATATCCGGATGCCCCCAGGTTACCGCACGGAAGAGCTGTCGTGAACTCGCGGAAAACGACGATCGTAGACAGCATTTCCATCACCGATTCGCGCATGTCCGTCCAGCTCGGGTTCACGCCGAAGCGCCACTCAAGGCGGGAAGGGGGCGTCTCGTTTGGGGCGCTCCCGGCACCTTCGGCACCACGCGGGCCGGCAGCTCGGCCATCGCCCCCGCGGCCATCGCGGACATGCTGCCGCGGTTGGTCGCCCGCGCCCGCGTCATCGCCGCATCGACCAAAGCGTTCACCCATTCCGCCAGCTCAGGGTCCTTCTGACGGCTCGCCGCGAGCCGTAATTGCTCCCACACCCCGGCCACCGTCCATCGCGCGAACCACCGGTGCGCGGTCGGTACGGCGACACCGAACGACGACGGCACCGAGCGCCACGAACCGTTGCTGCTCAGCACCAAGGTCACGGCTGCGAACACCGACCTCGCGTCGGCGCGAGCGCGCCCACCGCCCTGAGGTCGTTTCGAGGCTTTCGGCAACAAAGGTTCGACGAGATTCCAGAGGTCGTCCGGAACCAATCTTCGCATCAACGCGTCGGCCATGGAATCGACAATGGCACTGCTGGGGGTGATTAGGCAATCGCGTTCGACTCCACTCGTTGCCGCCCGACAGTGACGATTGTCTTGCGTGGCCAATGACAGCGGCCGTGGATAGAGTCAGCTTTCGCATTCCAGCCAAAGCAGCTTTTTCGAGTCCGGGGGTGACTCATGCCCGCGTTACCGGTGGTCGCGGTCGTCTACGACCTCGGTTCGGCCGGTCCCACCGACGTCCTCCGGGCCGCGCGAGGACTGTGCATACCGCTCTTCGTCTACGACCGGGCCTCCGGGGTCCCGGAAGGAGTGCTCGACCTGCTGGCCGGCCTCGACGACACACTCGACGTCACCGGGTGGTCCACTCAACGCGTCGCCGAGGAACTGCGTCGCCGTGACGTCGCAGGCATTGTCACCTTCGCCGAGTACCAGATCCGGCGCACGGCCGAGCTGGCCGATCTGCTCGCCCTGCCTTACCAGGACACGGCCACCGCGCGCAGGCTCACCGACAAGGCCCGACAGCGGGAAGCGCTGGCCGCCGCGCGAGTCGACACCACTCGCACGGCCGTTCTCGACACGGTCGCCGACGTGGCGACGGCACTGTCCACAGTGGGTCTTCCCGCCGTGCTCAAGCCCGCCGTCGGGGGGTCCAGCCGCAACTGCTTCCTCGTCACGACGGCGGACCAGTGCGCGAGGACGGCCGCCCGGTTGCTCGACGGTGTCGAGGACCAGTTGGTCCTCGAGGAGTATCTGGTCGGCGCGCCGCAGGAGAGCTGGGGTGACTACGTGTCGGTGGAGTGTCTGACGGTGGAGGGCGGCCACGTCCCGATCGCCGTCACCGGAAAACTGCCGCTGTCGGCCACGGGATTCAAAGAGACCGGCATGTTCGTCCCCGCGGAGCTCGACCCCGAGCTGAGTGCCGAGATCGAGCGGCTCGCCGTGGCCGCGCTGGGGGCGCTCGGCCTGCGGACCGGACTCACGCACACCGAGATCAAGCTGACGCCGGAGGGACCCCGTCTGATCGAGGTCAACGGGCGGCTCGGCGGACACGTCGCCGACCTGGTCCGCCGTGCGGGCGGACCCGACCTCGTGCGGCTGGCGCTGCGCGCGGCGCTGGGGACGGTGACGCCGCCGCGGCGGGCCGAGTGGGACCGCGTGTCCTTCCAGTACTTCGTCCTCCCGCCCGACGGGGCCACGACGGTGCACGACGTCCACGGCGTCGCGGAGGTTCGTGCGCTCCCCGGAGTGACCAAGGTCGAACTTGCCGACCTGCCACGAACGCTTCCCGCCGTAGCCGACGGCGTGAGCAGCCGCCTCGGCACCGTCTACGGCGCCGTGGCGAACCACACCCAACTGCGTTTCCTCAGCCGGCTCGTGGGCGAGCGCCTGCGCCCGGCCGTCGATCCGGAGGTGACCCGTTGACCCCCATAACCGTGCCCACACTCGTCGACCGGCATGCCGAGATCACACCCGACGCCGTGGCGCTGTGGCACCCCGACGGCACCCGGCTCACGTACGCGCGGCTGCGTGACCGCACCGACGACCTGGCGCGCGTCCTGGCGGCACGCGGGGTTCGCCGGGAGACTCCGGTCGGGATCGTGGTGCCCCGAGGGGTCGACGCCGTGGTGCTGATGCTCGCGGTGCTCAAGTGCGGGGGTTACTGCGTGCCGCTGGACCCGGAACATCCGGAGAGCCACCGTCGGCGGGCGATTGCCGACTCGGGGGCTTCGCTCGTGCTCACCGGGATTCCGGATCGCTCCGTGGTGGAGGAGCGCGACACGCTCCCGGAGCCTCCCCTGCCCGGCAACGCCGCCTACCTGGTCTACACCTCCGGGTCGACCGGGGTGCCCAAGGGTGTCGTCGCCACCCACGACTCCGTCGCCAACCTCGTCACCGCACCCGACCTCGGCATCGAACCCGGCGACCGGGTGCTGCACTACGCCCCGCTGGCCTTCGACGCCTCGGTGTTCGAACTCTGGGGTGCTCTCGCGCGCGGCGCCACAGTCGCCGTGGCGCCGCCGGGGACGCTCGGAACCCGTGACCTGCTCGACTTCATGGAGAGCGCGTCGGTCACCGTCGCGTGGCTCACCGCGGGGCTGTTCCACGAGCTGGTGACCGTCGAGAAGCGACTGCCGACCTCGCTTCGGATGCTGTTCGCCGGAGGGGACACCGTCCGCGCCGACGTCGTCCGGCGGGCCGTCGCCCTCTCCCCCGGCCTGCGTCTGGTGAACGGTTACGGACCGACGGAGTGCACCACGTTCACCACGCTCCAGCACGGGCTGGAGGAGCTGGTCACCGAGGACGAGCACACCGTCCCGATCGGTCGCCCGCTGCCGAGGGTGGCGACGCACGTGCTGGACGAGCGACTCGACCCGGTCCCGGACGGGGTGATCGGACAGCTCTACGTCAGCGGGGCGAACCTCGCTCGGGGCTATCACGGCCGTCCCGGCGTTACGGCCGAGCGGTTCGTGCCCTTGCCGGGTGGGGCGCGTATGTACCGCACCGGAGACCTGGTCCGCCGGCGCCCGGACGGTGTGCTGGAGTTCCACGGCCGCGTCGATCGGCAGGTGAAGATTCGCGGTTTCCGTGTGGAGCCCGGTGAACTCGAAGCGCGCCTCGGCGAGCATCCCGAGATCCGGGCCGCCGCCGCGGTCGGGGCACCGGACGGCGACGGCGGTACCCGGCTCGTGGCGTATCTCGTGGCGGAGAACGCGGAGGCGGGCCTCGACCTCGACGGCGTCCGTTCGTGGCTCGCCGAGCGTGTCCCGCCCTATCTCGTGCCCTCGGCCTTCCTGCAGTTGCCCGAACTCCCGCTCACGGCCAACGGCAAGGTCGACACCGCCGCGCTTCCGGCGCCCGACTCGGCTGGCGTGTCACGGGGACAGCGGGCGCCCCGCACCCCGGCCGAGAAGCTCGTCGCCGAGATCTGGTGCGAGGTGCTGGGCGTCGAGGAGGTCGGCATGGACGACAACTTCTTCGAGTTGGGCGGCGACTCCCTCAGGATGAACCGGGTCGCCGCGGCGTTGCGTAAGGCCACCGGACGGCCCGTCGCGTTGGCCGACCTCCTGCTCGCGGAGACGGCGGGAGAGCTGGCCCGTTCGTTGGGCGACGACTGATCCGTCAACGCAGGGCGTTGTTCCGTGCCTCCACCAACGCCCTGCGCACTTCCGCCACCACGTCGACCAATGAGTCCTGCAGATAGAAGTGCCCGCCGGGGAAGATTCGGTGGCGGAATCGTCCGGTGGTGTGGCGTTCCCAGGCGATCAGGTCCTCCGGTGGCACGTTGTCGTCCGAGTCTCCGCCCAGCGCGACGAGGTCGTGGGCCACCGGGTCCCCGCCCGGCCACACGTACTTCTCCACCACCGCCAGATCGGCGCGGACGGTGGGCAGCACGAGCTTGAGGTATTCGGGGTTCTCCAACAGCTCCGGCGACAGTCCACCCAGGTCACGCAGCGCCTCCACGAGCTCGGCTTCGGGCAGGTCGTGCCGATGCGGGCCGAGGCGCTCCAGGTGCGGCGCGTGGTGCCCGGACACGACGAGCACGTCCGGGCGACGGCTTTCGTCGAGATAGCGGCTGAGTTCGAACGCCACCAACGCGCCCATGCTGTGCCCGAACAAGGCGTAGCGGCCCTCCAGGAGCGGGCCGAGGTTGTCGGCCAACGCGGGCACGAGCGTGTCCATGCGCTCGTGGGGTGGCTCGAACATGCGGTTCTCTCTGCCGGGTAGCTGCACGAGCTTGACCTCGACGTCACTGTCGAAGTAACTCGGCCACTCCCGGTAGGCCGTGGCACCGCCGCCGGCGTGGGGCAGGCAGATCAGCCGCAGCGAGGCGTCCGGCCGGGGCTGGGGTGTGAGGACCCAGGGGTTGCGTGTCGTGTCGGCCATGTGTCGTGGTCTCCCGTCCGTTCTCGTGTTCAGTCGGTCGCCGAGGCCCGGTCGGCGAATACCGTTTCCCAGTCGACCGGCACGCCCGCCAGCCACAGGTGCGCGGCGGCGGCGAGCAGGCTGTCCGTGTCGGACTCCCAGTACGGGGAGGGGGCGAGCGAGGCCACCATCGGGGTGGGCTCGCCCCCGGCCTTCGCCAGGAACTTCTTGGCCATGTTCAGGGCGGTCTGTTCCGGCCCGATCTCCAAGACGGCTCCGGGGTGGCGACGCCACAACGTACGCAGGCCCTCGTTGAACAGCACGGGCGAGCACATATGTTGCCCCCAGTGCTCGGGATCGGTTGCCTGCCGGGGGGTGAGCTGGGTGCCGGTCAAGCAGGAGACGTAGCGCAGCCGGGGAGGTTTCCTCGTCATGGCGGTGGCCAGCTCGACCAGGCGCGGACGCACCGGTTCGAGCGTCGGCGTGTGGAAGGCGTGCGTGGTGTCGAGCAGTCCGCACCGGATGCCTTCCGCGAGCAGCCGCTCCCGCAACTGCTCGACAGCGACCGTGTCGCCCGCCGCGATGCTCACCTCGGGGCCGTTCGTGGCGGCCAGCCAGAGTCCCTCGCGCAGGCGTGGCTCCAGTTCCTCCCTCGGTAGCGACACCGCGAGCATCCGGCCCTGCGGCAGCTCGTCGACCATGAGGGCACGTCGCATGATCAGACGGAGGGCGTCCTCGGGGGCGAGAACGCCCGCGACGCTCGCCGCGACGTATTCGCCGAGGCTGTGCGACAGCATCGTGTTCGGGGTGACTCCCCACGCCCGCCAGACCTCGAACAGGGAGTACTCCAGCACGAACAGCGCCGGGTGCCCGACGGTGTTGCGTCGAAGCATTTCCTCGTACTCCGTCGACCGCGCGTCGTCCGTCGGGGCAAACATGGCCGGTCGGGGGTCCACGTCGAACTCGGCGACCAGCAGCTCGCTGAGCCGGTCGGCCGTGGCCCGGAACCTGGGGAGCTTGGTGTGGAGGTCGGAGCCTCGTAGCACCGACAGCTTGCCGAACCCGGCGAACAGGAAGGCCACCGACGGCGCCGCCGGGGTGGCTCCTTCCGGTACCGACCTGGTCAGCATCCAGCGGGTGTCCCGATCGCGTACGGTGGCCAGCGCGTGGTCGGTGTCGTAGGCGAGAACGCAGCGACGATACCGGTGGGTGGGGTCCGGTCGAACCGAGGCGGCCACCGCAGTGAGTCCGGCCGGTTCGTTTTTCAACCTCTCAGCGAGATCGGTGGTGCGGTCCTCCAGGTCTCGGGCGCTCGCTCCGGTCAACGGAATAGGATGCAGCAGTCTCATACCGTGCTCTCCCCGATCGATCCCCTGGTCAGCTTCCCGCGATTTCGAGGTTCGGGTGCTGAGTGATCTCGCCTTCCTCCAGCAAAGTGGCGAGGCTGGTCCATGCCGCTCCGTAGAGACGGGCGAAGTTCGCCACCAGCACGGTGCAGTGACTCGGCACCGAGGCCAGGAGTTGGGGCCATTCGGCCATCCCGAGCACGTGCCGGTCGAGCCACCGCAGCAAGTTCCGCCCCGTCTCGGTGAACCGCAGGGCGGGGTCCTTCTTCATCTGGTCGAGCGCGTGTTTGAGGTCGTGTGCCAAGGTCTGCCACGACCGTCTTCCGGAGGAGCCGTCGTCTCGCCGCAGCGGAACCGCGGCGCGGGCACGGCGAGAGTGGCCACGACGCGGTTCGGGCACTGGGTCGTCGCCGGCGCGCATCCGCTTCCGCACATCCTGCACGGTCGCGGGGGACACCCCCGCTTGCCTCGCGACCGCACGCAACGACGCCGTGGGGTTCTCGATCAGCAGCTTGCTGGCCAGACGTCTACCGGCGGCGCTGTTCAGCGGACGTCTCCGCCCGTCGCGGCCGATCCGGATGTCCGACTGCGCATTTTGATCAGTTGAACGCCGGCGGAGGGAGCGGATCGTGCCCGCGGCCAGGCCCACCGCGGCGGCGATGCGCCGATCGGACCAGTGCGCGTGTGTCTTGAGAATCCGGATGGCGGCCTCGGTGCGGTCCTGCCGGGAGAGGGGAAGCCCGTGTGCGGTGTTCATCCACACCGACAACACGAAGGCGTCCTCTTCGCTCCCTTGGTAGCATCTGGCCCGAATGTGCCGATCGCCGCGAAGTACCGCGGCACGCAACCGATGAACCCCATCGATGACCCGCATCGACGGCTCGTGTACCACAATGGGCGGTAATTCTTCACCCCATTCTGCAAGATTTTCGATATGGCTTTCGTCCTCACCTGATCGGCGCGGCGACTCCGTCGTGGACAACGCGCTGATCTCCAGTGTGACGATCGGGCACCCTTCCAGTGATCGCCGTGCCCAATCTGCCATGCCGGTGGGGTCAGCTACGGCTCTCTCCTCAGATCTCGGCAGGTCACGCGCTTGCACCATCAATCCCCACAATCGTCGACGCGTCACACCAAGGGCATGTGGAACAAGATTGATTAATCGGGAAGGGTGGCCGAATCGGACGTAATAATGAGCCGAGGAAGCTACTCATCACGTCGTCTAACGGTCCACGTTGCCCGCCCTCAAAATCGACTGCTGAGCAATTTCGCGCACAGCGAAATTTGGCAGTCCGACTGTAGCAACGAAAACTTTCTCGTCGCAACAGGATTGATCACCGCACCGACCGTGACGAACCCGGGTCGCACTGGACCGTTCGAGTGATTTCCCGGAGAGTCCGTTCCGTTTGCCCATTTTCCTGACTGTCTGCTGTGGACCGAAATGGCTCCGCCCCTTCCGTTGACACGGGTTCTGCACTAGAACCGTGGTGATCAACTTTCCGGGAGGGGATGCGAGATGCCAAGTCATCAACACGACGGCTCGGAAGGCAGATCGTGCCGGGTCCGCTGAACGACCTGCGGGTCGTCGAACTCGCCGGCCTCGGTCCGGCCCCCCACGCCGCGATGCTGCTGGCCGACCTCGGCGCCGACGTGGTCAGGATCGAACGACCCGGCGGGAACGGGCCGGATCTCCTGGGTGGGCTGCCCGACCACCTCCTGCGCGGCAGACGCACGATCGTCACGGACCTGAAGACCCCCGAGGGACGTGCGCGTGTGCTCGAACTGGTCGAACGCGCGGACGTGCTGATTGAAGGCTTCCGACCGGGCGTGGCCGAACGCCTCGGTGTCGGCCCCGAGGACTGCCACCGCCGCAACGCGCGCCTCGTCTACGGACGAGTCACCGGATGGGGGCGCTCCGGCCCGCTCTCCGACCGGGCCGGTCACGACATCAACTACCTCTCGCTGACCGGAGCCTTGCACGCCGTCGGGACCCGTGACCGGCCCGTCGCTCCCCTGAACCTGATCGGGGACTTCGGGGGTGGCTCGCTCTTCCTGCTGGCCGGAATCCTGGCCGCGTTGTGGGAACGAGAACGTTCCGGCCTCGGCCAGGTGGTCGACGCGACGATGACCGACGGCGTCGGTCTGCTGATGCACATGATCTGGACCCTCCACGGGAGTGGAGTGTGGAGCGACGAACGGGCGAGCAACCTGCTCGACGGCGGCGCGCCGTTCTACGACACCTACGCGTGCTCCGACGGCCGGTGGGTCGCCGTCGGAGCCATCGAGCCGCAGTTCTACCGCGCCCTGCTCGACGGCCTGGACCTCGCCGGAGAGGAACTTCCCGACCAGTACGACCGTGCGGGCTGGCCGGTGCTGCGAGCCCGGATCGCCGGGGTGTTCGCCACGAAGCCACGGGACCATTGGGCCGAGGTCTTCACCGGCACCGACGCGTGTGTCACACCGGTGCTCTCCCTGGAGGAGGTGGCCGACCACCCCCACAACCGCGCGCGGCAGCGCTTCTTCACCCGCGACGGTGTCCGGCAGCCCAAGCCTTCGCCGGAGTTCTCCCGCACCTCCCCGGACCTGCCGTCCCCGCCTCCTTCACGACCGACGGAGTACGGTGCGGTGCTTCGGGACTGGGAAGCCTGAACAGTCAGCGAAGGAGCCCTGATGACCACGAACTTCTCCGCGGCCGAGGTGCGCGCGGCGGTGCCGATGTCCCACGCGATCGAGGCCGTGCGCGAGGCCTTCGCCGATCTCGCCGCGGGACGTTTCAGCCAGCCGGACCGGCTGGTCTTCGGCACCGCCGACAACGCGGTACTCGTGATGTCGGCCCACCACACCCCCACTGGTGCGGCGGTGGTGAAGACGGCCGGAGTGGTGCTCGACCGCGATCCCGCCATCGTCGCGACCTTGGTCTGGACCGATGCCCTCGGACAGCTCACGGCGGACGCGGCGGCGGTGACCACCTTGCGCACCGGCGCCGCCACCGGCGTGGCCACCGACCTGCTCGCCGACCCCGAGGCCCGGAAACTCGCTCTGCTCGGCGCCGGAGAGCAGGCCGCGGACCAGGTGCGCGCGGTGGCGGCCGTTCGCGAGATCACCGAACTGACCGTCTACAACCGGGGCGCCGAACGAGCGAAACGACTGGTCGCCGCGTTGCGGGAGGAGTTCCCGGAGATGCGCATCGACGTGGCGGACACCGCGGCCGACGCCGTCGGTGACGCCGACGTGGTGTGCTGCGTCACCTCCGCGTCCGACCCACTCTTCGAGCTGTCGGACCTTCCCGAGCGGGTTCACGTCAACGCCATCGGCTCGTTCCGGCCAACGATGCGCGAGCTGCCGGACGACCTCGTGAAGACGGCATCCGTCGTGGTGGTCGACCAGCTCGGCGCGGCCAGGGAAGAGGCGGGCGAGATCCACCACGCCCTGAAGCACGGGCTGCGCGCGGAAAGCGACATCGAGGAGCTCGGCACCGCCCTGACCACCCGCCCGGACCGAGTGGGGCGCACCGTCTTCAAGTCGGTGGGGGTGGCCGCCCAGGACTGGGCCGTCGCACGGTTGCTCGCGCGGTACGCGCGTACCGAGTCCTGACCTTCTTCGCGGAAACGGCGGTGCGACCTCGGCTAGCCACCGCCTTCAGGCGGGCACGGGTGGGCGCACGTCCTCGAAGATCACGTTGGCGTCGTGCCGACGCGCGACGTCCTGGTGTCGGGGTGTGCGCACCGTCCACAACAGAAGGGGCACGCCCAGGACCCGACGCCAGCCGGAGACCCACGCGTCCGGCATCGCGGTGACGTCGTAGGCGAGGAAGTGCGGGCGGGTGACGACGTTGCCGGCGAAGGTGCGCAGCAACGCCTTCTGGACGCGTGGCAGAGGCCGGTCCGGCTTGGAGGTGGCGAGCTGGCCACGTAACACGGCGGGGTGTTCGTGACGGAACCACGCGAGGACGCGCGGGTCGAACGACTGGATCGCCACGGGACCGCGGTAGGCGCGCAGCAGTCTTGCGACCGCGGGACCGATGCGGCGGGCGGGAGCGCCGGGTTTGATCTCGACGAGGACGGGGACCCGCCCGGCGACGTGGTCGAGCACGTCGCCGAAGAGCGGGACGGTGGCCTCGGTGTCGAGCAGGGTGAGGCGGGAGACCTCCCGCGCGGTGAGGGTGGCGACCTTCGCGCCGCTTCGGGTCATGCGGGCGAGGTCGTCGTCGTGCATGACGACGAGCCGGTCGTCGACGGTGAGGTGGACGTCGAGTTCGATGCCGTAGCCCGCGGCGAGGGCGGCGTCGAAGGCGGGCAGGCTGTTCTCGGGTCGGTGGGCGTCGTGCAGGCCCCGATGGGCGATCGGAGTGGTTCGCAGCCAGTCGGCGCCCGCCGGTGTGTTCACGTGTCCTCCTCGTCGCCCGCGCCAACGTAGCGGACCGGGTGGAAGGACCGTCACGTGCGGGGTGGGAGTCCGGGTTCTCCCCTCGATTTCGGGTGCGCGCCCGGTGCGTTTCCTCGCGGACCCACCGGGCGCGCGAGTCTCACCGGTTTCCGATCACCTCGTAGAGGCTGGGCCAGCCGTCCTTGCCGTGCCCCGCGGCGAGGACGCGGTGATAGTAGGACTGCACCGCGCGTGGCAGCGTGGCATCGATGCCCGCGGCGTCGCTGGCACCGACGATGTGGTCGGCGGTGGCGCCCATCATGGTGGCGGTCGCGCCGTCACCGGGGTACTCCCCTCGTTCGAGCTGTTCGGCGACTCCTTTCAAAAAGTACGGCATCATGTCGAACATCTCGGTGGCGTAAGGGGCGAACGTCGTCTCGGTAACCCCCGCGGCCCTCATCAACGCCGTCGCGTGCAGGTAGGCCGCCAACGACGTCAGGAAGATGTCGAGGTGCGCCTGGTAGTAGAGCTGGGCGAGCGCGTGGTCCTCCCCTCGGTAGTCGGGCCTGCCGAGCACCGCGAGCGTGTTCGCGTGCGCGTCGAAGGAGTCTCGGGGGCCGCTGTAGAAGACGTAGGACCGCTCGGTGCCCACCAGTTCCCCGGACACCATGACCCCGCCGACGAGCGGGCGGGCGCCGTGTCCGGCCAGCCAGCTCGCCGCCTCGGTGGTCCGTTGTGGAGTGTCGGAGCTGAGGTTGACGATCAGCTTGCCCGCCAAGGCCTCCGTGGCGGTGGACAGGATGTCGTCCATGGCTCGGTAGTCAGTGAGGCTGAGGATCACCAATTCGCTCGCGGCCAGGGCCTCGGCGATGGTCTCGGCGTGGGTCGCGCCGAAAGCGACCAGGGGCGTGGCCTTGGAGGGGGTGCGGTTCCACACCGTCACGGGATGTCCCGCGTCGAGCAGACAGCGAACCATGGCCCGTCCCATGGGACCCAGGCCGATGACGGTGACGGGTTCGCGGGTGGTGTCGGTGGTCATGCCGAAGCTCCTGTGGTGTTCGTCGATGCGGTGAGGTAGTCGATGACGCCGGTGATGTCCTCGTGGCCGAAACCCTCGGCGACACGGCGGCGCAGTAGCCGTCCCAGGGGGTCGAGCAGCAGCGGGTTCATCCCACGGTCGCGGGCGACGGCGAGGAAACCCTCGTAGGCGGTGGCTTGCATAGCGAGGTTGGAGGCGACGTCACGGGCGTGGTCGCCGTCGTCGATCCGCTCGGCCGCCGAGGAGGCCCAGCCGACCATGCCGGTCAACCACTCGCGTAGCACGGGGGCGAACTGGCGGGCGGTGACACCGCCGGTGCGCACGAGCGCGAAGGCGTGCAGGATGCCGCCGAACAGGCCGTACATGCCGCTGAGCAGCGCCGTGTCCTGTAAGGCGGCCAGGCTCGGGTCGCTGCCGAGGTAGCGGACGTCGCCGAAGGCCTCCAGCGCGGGGCGAGCCGTCTCCAGGGCGCTGGGCGAGCCGCTGTAGAGGACGAAGGCCGACGGGGTCCCGATCTGCGGTGGGACGGCCATGATGCCGCCGTCGAGGAAGTCTGCGCCGTGGGAGGCGGCCCAGGACGCCAGCTCGGCGGAGCCCTCGGGCGTGGTGTTGGTGACGTTGACCAGGGTGCGCCCGGTCAGCGCGCTCGCGTGGTCGTCGAGGACGTCGTGGACCGAGGCGTGGTCGAGCAGGCAGGTGACGATCACGCGGCTCGCGGCCAGGGCCTCGCCGACGTCGCCCGCCCGCGCCGCACCGCGAGTGATCAGGGGCGTGGCCCTGGAGGCGGTGCGGTTCCACACCGTCACGGCGTGGCCCGTGTCGAGCAGGGCCGAGGCCAGGGCCGTGCCCATGGTTCCCAGACCGAGCACGGTCACGGAGAGAGGTGGTCGTTCGTGCATGCCCTCACGGTGGCGGGTTCGGCGCACGAAATTCGCACGCGCGACGCACGACGGCGGAGGAGTCACCGTGCCTCGCTACGGTGATCCCGTGCGTTTCGGGGTGTTGGGACCACTGGCGGTGTGGACGGACGCGGGCACGCCGGTGCGAGTCCGGGAGGGCAAGGTCCGGGCCTTGCTGGCGGTGTTGGTCCTCAACGCGGGCGGGGAGGTGCCGCTCGGGCGGATCGTCGAGGCGGTGTGGGACGGCGCCGCGCCCGCGGACCCGGCCAACACCGTGCAGACCAAGATCTCCCAACTCCGGCGCGTGCTGCGGACCGCCGAGCCGGGCGCCGACGCGCTGGTGGCGCGGCGCGGCGGCGGCTACGTGCTGGACGTGGACGACACCGCGGTCGACGCCTCTCGTTTCCGGCTGCTGACGGCGCGAGCGGCCGGGGTGCGCGACCCGGAGACCAAGGCCGCGCTGCTCGGCGAGGCGCTCACGTTGTGGCGTGGGGAGCCGTTGGCCGAGTTCGACCAGCCCGTACTCGTCGCCGAGGCCACCCGGTTGTCGCAACGGGAGCTGGCCGCCCGCGAGGAGCTGGCGCGGGCCCGCCTCGACACCGGCACCGACGTCACCGGGCTGGCCGAGGAACTGGCCGAGCTCGTGGCGCGGCACCCGCTGCGGGAACGCCTGCGGGCCCTGCACATGCACGCCCTCTACCGCGAAGGCCGTCAGGAGGAGGCGCTGGCCGCCTTCACCGACCTGCGGACCCGGCTGGTCGACGAGCTCGGCGCCGAACCCGGCCCGGAGATCTCCCGGTTGTACGAGGCGATCTTGCGGCACGATCCCGTACTCGGTGCCCCGCCGACGAAGACGCGCCGGAGCGCGACGGAGCACGGGAACACCAACCTGCCGGTGCCGTTGACCGAGCTCATCGGACGTGACTCCGCCGTCGACGCCGTACGTGCGGCCCTGCGCCGCTCCCGGCTGGTGACCCTCACCGGCCCCGGCGGGGTCGGCAAGACCCGGCTCGCCGTCGAGGTCGGTTCCCGCGAGCGCCCGACGACTCGCGACGGCGTGTGGCTGGTGGAATTGGCCGGGCTCGAACGCGGGCACACCGGACGGCCGGTGCCGGACGACCACGTCGCCGACGCGCTGGCCGGGGTGCTCGGGATCCGGGAGAGCGTCGGCCCCGGTGGGCCCGCGATGCTCGACCAGCTCGTCGACGCGTTGCGCGATCGGCGGGTGCTGCTGGTGGTCGACAACTGCGAAGCGGTGCTCGATCCCGTGGCCGCGGTGGTGAGCCGGCTGTTGCGCGCGTTGCCGGAGTTGCGAGTGCTGGCCACCAGCCGGGAACCCCTCGGAGTGACGGGGGAACTGGTGTGGGAGGTACCCCGCTGGGCATTCCGGACCGGCCGTCGTCGGGCCCGGCGAACCACGACGCCGCGGCCGTGCGGCGGGCCCTGGCCTTCAGTTCGGTGCGGCTGTTCGTCGCCCGCACCCGGGCCGCCGATCCCGGATTCACGCTCACCCCGGACACCGTGGCGGCCGTCAGCGAGATCTGCCGCAGACTCGACGGACTGCCGCTGGCGCTGGAGCTGGCGGCCACCCGCCTGCGGGGGCTGGGACCCCACGAGCTGCTGTCGCGATTGGACGATCGATTCCGGTTGCTCACCCGTGGGCCGCGGGACGTGCCGGAACGGCAGCGCACCCTACGGGCTGTCATCGAGTGGAGCTGGCGGCTGCTGGAGGACCCGGAGCGGGTGGTGTTGCGGCGGTTGGCCGTGCACACCGGCGGCGCCGGGCTGGCCGAGGCCGAAGTTGTGTGCGCGGGCGAGGACGTGGCCCGCGAGGACGTGGCCGATCTCCTGGCGCGGCTGGTCGACCGGTCACTCGTCGTGCGAAAGCCCCACGGCACCGCCACCCGATACCGGTTGCTGGAGTCGGTGGCCGCCTACGGCCTCGACCGGCTCGCCGCTGCCGGGGAGCTCGATGCGACCCGCCTCCGGCACGCCGGGGTGTACGCGGAGCTGGCGGCGGCGGCCGACGACGGCCTGCGCGGTCCGAACCAATGCTGCTGGCTCGCAGAGCTCGACGTCGAGTCGGCCAACCTCCACACCGCCGTGGACACCCTGCTCGCCGCGCGGGAATGGACTGCCGCCGCCCGGATGGCGACCACCCTGACCTGGTACTGGTTCCTGCGAGGCAGGCTCTCCGCGGCGCGCCGGATGCTGCGGGCGGTCCTCGCCGCGGCGGAGGGCGAGAGCGCTGCGAGCATCGAGAAAGACGTGGTGTCGGCGTGGCTGGCGGGCCTGGAGCTGGTGTCCGGTCACCGGCGTTCCCCCGCCGTGATCCCTCTCGTGGAACGGATGCTGCGCGCTCCGCGCGGACGGGCTCGCACCCGGGCGTTGTGGTGGTTGGGCCACACGCTCGGCACGGTCGGAGACCTCAAGGGCGCGGAGCTGGCCACGCGCGATGCGGTGGAGGACTGTCGCGCGTCCGGGGACCGTTGGGGGGCTGGCCGCCGCCCTCAGCGAGCGTGCGGGGCAGGCCCTCGCCCGCGGTGAGTTGCCCGAATCCCACGCCGCCGCCGAGGAGAGCGAGGCGTTGTTCGGTGAGCTCGGCGACCGCTGGGGACAGTTGCAGGCCGCGTTCGCCATCGGCACGTTGGCCGAATTGCGCGCCGACTACGACCTGGCCGAACAGCGTTTCCGTGCGGCGCTGGAGATGGCCACGGAACTCGACCTGCGGCCCGAGATGTCCTACCAGACCTCGTGGTTGGGGCGGGTGGCGCTGCTGCGCGGCGACCTCGTCGAGGCGCGGGTGTTACACGAACGCGCGATGCGACTCGCCACCGAGCAGGGCTTCACCCCCGGCGAGATGTACGCGCGTCTCGGGCTCGCGCTCGGGCTGCGCCGCGAGGGCAAGCCCGACGACGCGGAACGGCACCTGAAGCTGCTGCTCGCCTGGCACCGCGACCACGACGCGCCGTCCGGCGAAGCGCTCGTGCTGGCGGAGTTGGGGTTCATCGCCGAACTGCGAGGGGACGCGGAGCTGGCGAGGCGCACGCAGCGGGAGGGACTCGCCGCGGCTCGCCGTAGCCGGGATCCCAGGGCCGTCGCGCTCGGGGTGGAGGGACTGGCCGGGGCCGAGGCGCTCGCGGGCAACACCCGGCGGGCACGACGACTGCTGGCGGTGGCCGCCCGGCTCCGGGAGGGGGTGGGAACCCCGTTGCGGCCCGGTGAGCGCGGCGACGTGGAGCGCATCGCCGCTCGCGTCGCCGCCGGGAAGTGACCGGTTCCGGCCGTCACATCCCACGTTTCGCCGATACCGCCCGGCAGAGGCGTGTACCAGTGTTGATCTTCGGATCTTCACCGGGAAGGGTGGCGATACTCGTGCTCTACCGCAGGATCGTGTCACGCCGCGTGACCATCAAGCTCGTGGGGCCGACCGCCGTGGGACTCGCGGCCGTGCTCACCACCGGATTGGCGGCCGTGCCGCATCCGCGTGCCGCGGCCGAGACCGAGGTGATCCCGGTGACCGTCACCGAGGGCACCAACCTCACCGCCGCTGCCGCGCCGGACGGCAGCGTGGTCATGGACCTGCAGGGGCTGCTCTTCCGGGTCCCCGAGGGTGGTGGGAAGGCCGAGCGGCTGACCTCGGTGGAGGACGAAGCCGCGATGCCCGACGTGGGACCGGACGGCCGTATCGCCTACCAGAGCTACGCCGACGGCCGGTTCCACATCTGGATCACCGACGCGGACGGCGGCAACCCGGTGCAGCTCACCCACGGCGGGTTCGACGACCGGGAACCCCGTTGGTCGCCCGACGGCACCACGATCGCGTTCTCGTCCGACCGCGGTGGCACCTACGACATCTGGACCGTCGACGTCGTCACCGGCGAGCTCACCCGCCGCACCGACGACCCCGGACAGGAGTACACCCCCACCTGGCATCCCGACGGGCGGAGCCTGGCCTACGTCGGGGACGAGGGAATCGCCGAGGTGGCCGCCGACGGCACCACTCGTACCCTCGTCCCCGCACCCGACGGCGAGGTGATCCTGCACGCTCCTTCCTGGTCGCCGGACGGCGAGCGGCTGGCCTACGTGCGCCAGGAGGGCACTCGCGCCGATCTCGTCGTCGACGACCGCGCCGTCACCGACGACGAGGACGTGTTCCTCTTCGCCGCCGAGTGGCTCGACGACCACCGGGTGCTCTACACCGCCGACGGCGCGCTGCGCACCCGCGACCTTGAGGCGGGAACCACCCGCGACGTGCCGTTCGAGGCGACGTTCGAGCTGCCGCGCGTCGACTACCGGCGCAAGGAGCACGATTTCGACGACCGCTCGCGCCACCGCGTGCGCGGCATCCTCACCCCGGCGTTGTCACCGGACGCGCGGCAGGTGGCGTTCGTGGCGTTGAACGACCTGTGGCTCATGCCGATCGACGGCAAGCCGCGCCGGCTCACCCACGACCAGTTCGCCGAGAGCAACCCGGTGTTCTCCCCCGACGGGCGGTACCTCGCCTACGCCGCCGACCGCGCCGGTACTCCCGACCTGTACGTGCGGGATCTGCGTAATGGTCGGGAGCGTCGGGTCACCGCGCTCGACGGTGCCGAGGTGTCCCCCGCGTTCTCGCCGGACGGGAGGAAGCTGGCCTTCCAGGACCAGGACGGCGCCACCTACGTGCTCGACCTGCGCACCGGGAAGGTGCGGCAGGTGGTGTCGTCGTTGTTCGGCCCCGGACGGCCGAGCTGGTCGGCCGACGGGAAGACGCTGGCGTTCGCGGCGGTCAAGCCGTATTCGGCGCGGTTCCGGGAAGGCACCAGCCAGATCCTCACCGTCGACGTCGCCACCGGGCAGCTGACCTACCACGCTCCCGGTGAGGACCACGCCTCGATCTCCACGCGCGGCGACGACGGTCCGGTGTGGTCGCCGGACGGACGGTCGATGGCGTTCGTGGTCGACTCCACGTTGCGGATCATGCCGGTGGCCGCCGACGGTACCCCGCGCGGCCCGGCCCGCGAACTCAACGGGGAGATCGCCGACGCGCCCTCCTGGAGCGGGGACTCCACGCGGCTGCTGTATCTGTCGAATGGGACTCTGCGGCTGGCCGACGTCACCACCGGCAAGGCCCGAGACATCGACGTGCCCTTGTACTACCGGCCCGACGTCGCGCGGGGTCGCACCGTCATCCATGCCGGGGCGTTCTGGGACGGCGAGAGCCGAGGACTGCGTCACGACGTCGACATCGTCGTGCGGGACAACCGCATCGAGTCGGTGACCCCGCATCGCGAGAGCACCCATCACCGCGGCCGGTTCGTCGACGCCTCCGACCTCACCGTGATGCCCGGACTCATGGACTCCCATGTCCACCAGGAGTACGAGTCCCGCTTCTACGGCGACCGACAGGGCCGCATCAGCCTCGCCTACGGCATCACCTCCACCCTGTCGGTGGGCGACCAGGTGTATCGGGCGCTGGAGGACCGTGAGTCACTCGACTCCGGAGCCCGCGTCGGCCCCCGCTTCTACGCCACCGGCGAGCCGATCGACGGCTCGCGCGTCTACTACAACTTCATGCGCCCCACCACCAGTGACGAGCAGGTGGAGTGGGAGTTGTCGCGGGCAAAGGCCCTCGACTACGACATGATCAAGACCTATGTGCGGTTGCCCGCCGACCGCATGCGAACGGTGATCGACACGGCCCACGAGCTGGGGGTGCCCTCGGCGTCGCACTACCTGTCGCCCGGCGCGCACCTCGGCCAGGACGGCACCACTCACCTGGCCGCCACTCAGCGCCTCGGCTACGCGCGCACGCTCACGGCCACCGCCACCACCTACGGTGACGTCGTCGCCCTCTACGGGAAGGGTGAGCGTTCGGTGACGGCCACGCTGTTCACCACCGAGTTCCTGGGTGCCGAGGAGATCGGCTCCGACCCGAGGCTGGCGCTGTATCCGTCGTGGACCCGCGAGAAGCTGCTCGACGAGACCCGCGATAACACCGCTCCGCCGTCGGACCCGAACTGCGAGGGCGCCGACTGCCGCGAGGTGCAAGCCCTGCGGGCCATCGCCGACGCGGGAGGCCGCGTGGTCGCGGGTACCGACGCGCCGCTGACGTACGTGGGGATAGGGGTGCACGCCAACCTGCGGGAGCTCGTCGGCTACGGCTGGACCCCGTACGACGCGCTGCGCACCGCCACCGTCAACGCCGCCGAGAACCTCGGGGTCGCCGAGGACGTGGGCACGCTGGAGCCGGGCAAGCTGGCCGACCTGCTGCTGGTGCGGGGCGACCCGCTGCGGGACATCGACGCCGCGATGCGCGTCGAGGCCACTATGGTCGGCGGCCACCTGTACACCCGCGACGAGCTGCTGGCGCCCTACACCCGCGATCACGGCGTCACCACGGCGTCCGCGACCGTCGGCGAGGACGCCGCTCCCGCCCCGGCCACGGTGGTGTCGGAGTGGGCGGACCCCGAGGCGGGGTCGCGTTACTGGTGGCACGCCCCCGAGGTGGTCGCCGCCGACTACGCCCACTCCTGCAGTGCCTACGACCACCTCGGCCGCTCCCACGTTCACCCGTGAGGTGAGCGGCTCCTCCTCGGCCGGGCAAGGGCGCTCAGGCCGAGGAGGAGAGCCTCTCCCGCGTCTCGGTCAACGCGAAGCCCAGCAGGTTCAGCCCCCGCCACCGGCTCGGGTCCTCGGCGCGGGGATCGTCGGCGGCCAGGCCGATTCCCCAGATCCGATCCACCGGGCTGGCCTCCACCAGTACCCGGTCCCCGGTGTCGAGCAGGAACCGGCGCAGCTCAGTGTGCTGGCCGAACTTCGCCAGGCAGCCCGCCAGCACGATGTCGTACCGGCACTGCCGCCATCGGTGTTCGTCGAAGCCCCGGACCCCGCGACCCAATTCCTTGGCACGACGTGGGTGGGGCGCCCGCAGGATCGCCTCCGCGCTGTCCCGGTCGCCGAACAGCATCGCCTTGCGCCACATCATGTAGTGCTCGGCGGTGGCGAACTCCCGGCCGTCGACGGTGAACGGAGCGGGCCACCACTGACTCAGGCAGCCCCGCCCGACTCGGCCGTCCCGTTCGGGGCGATGGCCCCAGAAGAACAGGAACTCGACCCGCTGTCCCCGTCGTATCCGGTCGATCACCTCGGCAATGGCCGTCGATGGAGTGTCCACGACTGATGATCATGCCCGGCGGGCGACTCGGCGGACGACCGATTTCCCGGCCGGGCACGTCCGGCGCATTACTTCCCCGCGTACACCTTCCGCAGCCGAGCCAGTTCGATGTCGTCCACGACGATGCCCAGGGAACGCAGCACCTCGCCCAGCTCGGTGGCGGTGATCTCCCGCGACTCGGCCGGGCGCCCGTCGGCGTATTCGACCCGGTACTCGCGGCCGAGCAGTTTGCGGCAGGTCCCGTGGGCCTTGCGTTGGACGATGAGCCGTCGCGTGAACGGTGAGTCGGGGTGTGTGGCGATGTAGTGGTTGGCCACTACGTAGTCGACGAGCCGCTGCGGGGTCTCGTCGAAGCCGTGTCCGATCCGCCAGGTGCCGTTGGTGAAGGCCTCCAACAGCCAGTACGGGCCTTCGCGCCGCAGACGGAACGGCCACCCTCCGTGGTCGGTGTAGGCGCCCTCGGTCAACGGAAGCGGCACCAGCAGGCCCGACCCGAATCCCACGTCGACGAGGAAGCGTTCCTTGCCGAGCCGGACGAGCGACATCAGGTGGGTCAACGGCGCGTCCGGTTCGTCGAAGCCCACCCGCGCCATGCATCGGGTGACCTCGTAACCCAGCCGCTCCAGGACCGCCGCGAACAGCAGCCCGTGTTCGAAGCAGTACCCTCCGCGCTGTCGGCGCACGAGTTTGTCGACGATGGCGGGCAGTTCCAGGCTCGGAGTCCGGCCCAGCATGACCTCGACGTTGTCGAACGGGATCGTTCTCACATGCGCCTCGTGCAACACCGCGAGTCCCGGCACCGATACGGAAGGCGTGGGGAGACCGATCCGGCGCAGGTAGGCGTCGAGATCGAGGGCGTCGACGTTCCAGTCCAGCGTGGGAATGGCCGTCGTCAATTCGGTCGTCACCAGCTCACCGTTGCACCTTCACCGCGGTCGAGGTCAAGCGGCCGCCCCACACCGAAATAGTTGCAACACGCAAGCTTTTTCGTTAGCCTTGTTAAGTACCTCTATCGTGTCCCGAACTCCGTCTTTTTCGAAAGGAGCTACTACGTCGTCCGCGCCCACCGCCACCGTCTCGATGCCTCACCGGCAGATCCTCAAAGCCTTCACCGGTCTGCTGTCCGCCTTGCTGGTGGCGATGTTGTCCTCCACCATCGTCTCCAGCGCACTACCCACCATCCTCGCCGACCTGCACGGCACCCAGGGCCACTACACGTGGGTGGTCACCGCGATGCTGCTGACCTCCACGGCCACGACCCCGATCTGGGGCAAGCTGTCGGACCTGTTCAGCAAGAAGGTGCTCTACCAGACGGCGATCGTGATCTTCACCGTCGGCTGTGTGCTCGGTGGCTTCGCCCAGTCCATGCCGCACCTCATCGCCTTCCGTGCCCTGCAGGGCATCGGCATGGGCGGCCTGCAGGCCCTCATCCAGGCCGTCATCGCCGCGATGATCGCACCCCGTGACCGCGGCCGCTACGCCGGTTACATCGGCGCCACCTTCGCCGTCGCCACCGTCTCCGGCCCCCTCGTGGGTGGCTTCATCGTGGACTCGCCGCTCGGCTGGCGCTGGTCGTTCTGGGTGTGCGTCCCCATCGCCGTCGTCTCCTTCATCCTGCTCGGCCGCACCCTGAAACTGCCCGTGGTCAAGCGCGACGTCTCCATCGACTGGCTCGGCGCCACCCTCATCGTCGGCGGCGTGGCCGTGCTGCTGATCTGGATCACCCTCGCGGGCAAGGACTTCCCCTGGTGGGGCCCCCACACGGCCGCACTGCTCGGCGGGGCCGCCCTTCTGATCGCCGCGGCGATCGTCGTCGAGAGCAAGGTGCGGGAACCCGTCGTGCCGCTGCACCTGTTCCGCAACCGCACCTTCACCCTCTCCGTTATCGGGTCCCTCGCCGTGGGCACCGCGATGTTCGGCGGCACCGTCTTCCTGGTGCAGTACTTCCAGATCGCGCGCGGCTTCTCCCCCACGATCGCGGGTCTGCTGACCCTGCCGATGGTGGGAGGCATGGTGGGCTCCTCCACGATCGTCGGCCGGATCGTCTCGCGGGTCGGGCGCACCAAGCCGTTCCTCGTGGCGGGCTCCCTCGTGCTGCTGCTCGGCCTGGCCCTGTTGTCCCAGGTCGACCACGACACCAACCTCTGGCAGATGGGTGTGTTCCTCGCGCTCATGGGTATCGGTGTGGGCTCGGTGATGCAGAACCTCGTGCTCGCCGCGCAGAACACCGTCGGCATGAGCAACGTCGGCGCCGCCACCGCCACCGTGACCTTCTTCCGCACGCTCGGGGGCGCCACCGGAGTCTCCGCCCTCGGCGCGGTGCTCGCCTCGCGGGTGTCCGACCTGGTGGCCCAGTCCCTGGCCGCCCGAGGCGTCCCCGCCACCGGCGGCATCCCCGGTGGCGGCAACCTCGACGTGGAAGCACTGCCCGCGCCGATGCAAGAGATCGTGCGCGCCGCCTACGGCGACGCCACGGGGACACTCTTCCTCATCTCGGCCCTCATCGCGGTGGTCACCGTGCTCGCCGTGGTCTTCATCCGCGAGACACCGCTACGGGACACCCTCGACCTCGACGAGGGCCCCGATGAGGAACCGCGACCGGTGCGGCCCTCCGCCGCCGGGCACCGTCCGGCCTCCGGGCACGCGACCAACCCGCGGCTGGCCTGCGCCCGGCCTCGGACCGACTCCCGGCCCGAACCCCGGCGGCCGATGCCGGGAGCGCATCGCCCGCCCACCCCGCACGTAACCACCACCCGCGACACCTGACGGCGCGGCGAACCCGCGAGCGGCCCGCCGCGTCGCAACGCCGACTCCGGCGCAGCGACCGATGGGCCGCCCCCCTGGGAGGCGGGAGCCGGTGAGCCCGCGACACGGGCACACGAGGGTGAAGCCCGGATGGCGGGCGTGCCGCCCACGGGGGGCGGTGCTCCCCGACACGCTCACCGGCCGGGCATCGGACCGCGCGAACACGGTCGGGACGGCCGACGGGAAAACCGCCTTCGGCCGGTGACGCTCCGGGGCCGTGGCCGACGCGGTGCGCACCGACGGCGCGACGGTGGCCACGAAACTCCCGCGCACCGGCCCCGGCGGAGAGCCGTTCCGCCGTCTTCGACCGGGGTCAGGACGCCACGCTCGCCGGGGTCTCGGCGGCGTTGAGGAAGTCGATCAGCTCGGTGGTGAAGCCGGGGGCGCGCAGGGCACTCATGTGGTTTCCGGGCACCCTGCGCACCATCGCGGTGCGCAGGGCTCCGGCGAGCACCTCGGGACGCGCGGCCAGCGGGTCGTCGTCGCCGGTGAGCACGAGCGTGGGGGCCTCGATGCGGTTGAGCGGGATCGGCCGGGCGTGCACGGAGGCCGCCTGGGCCGCCAACGCCGCCCGGTCGGCACCGATCGCGTCGGCGAAGACCCGGAACGGGGCGGCCGGGGAACCGGCGAGCGAGGCCGGGTCGTCGGACCGCAACGCCTCCACCAACGCCTCGGCGGGAATCACCCGCGTGTCCACCCCGCCGAGCTCCACGGCTCCCGCGCCCACGCCACCGACGACCAGGCGCCGGACCCGCCGGTCCCGCGCCGCGGTGAGCAACGCGACGATCGACCCCATCGAGTACCCCACCAGATCGACGGCGGGTTCGGCGAGCACGTCGAGCAGCGTCACGACGTCCTCGGCCATGCGCGGTTCGCCGTAGTAGGCCGGGTCGTGGGGCTTGTCGGAGTCGCCGTGGCCCCTGGCGTCGATCGTGGCCACACGGCGTCCCGACTCGACGAGTTTGCGGACGATGCCCAGCGCCTCCCAGTTCGTGCGCCCGCTGGCACCGAAACCGTGGTGCAGCAGCACCAGCGGCAGCTCGGAGTCCTGCTCCCAGCACCGGTAGGAGATCTCGACGCCATCGGTGGCACGGAAGCGGGGCATGCGACGCGGCCCTCCTCGGAAGCTGTCCCACTGCTTGCGGCCCGGCCAGCCTACCGACGATCTCGGCGGGCGAGGCCGTGCCGGACGGGCGGGGAGACGTACGGCACGTCCGAGGAGGGAGTGGGTTCCGGGCGGATCGATACCGCTGCTACGACTGCGCTTCGCGTTCCTCGGGCGGTTCCGGATACACGTTGTGCCGTCGTTCGACCGTCGTCGCCAGCACCCCGAGCCCGATCATGCCGAGCCCCAGGCCGAGGTGGAGCCAGTCGTCGGCACGGTTGAGCGGCACGAAGTTCGCCGCGCTGTCGTCGTGGGTGCCGACCCCGTAGACCCACAGCAACAGGTAGACACCTCCGCCGACGATGAGGTAGCCGCGTGAGGCGGCCGCGCGGGTGGCCGCCGCGATCCCCGCGACGCCGAACAGCAGGTGCACCAGGTTGTGCAGGATCGACACGGCGAACACTCCGAAGAGGAACGCGTCCGAATCGGGGCCCGCGAACGTCATCTCCCCGACCCCCTCGGTGAGTCCGGGCACGAAACCCGCGACACCGACGAGGACGAACACGATTCCGACGACGAGGGCGAACACCCGGACCAGACGGTGCTCGTCCGACACCTGAGGGCTGACATCCTGCGACACGGGCTGCTCCTTCGTGGTGCCCACTCCCGGCTCGGGAGCGGAGGGTCGTCCACGCCGAGGGCTACCCGTGACGGCGGCACCCAATCGCCGCCGAGCACGACACCGGGGTGGTGGCGGCACATGCCGCCACCACCCCGGCTTCCGTCGATCAGTGGTTCAACCGATCAGTGGTTCAGCCGCCCGTGACCAGCCTCAGGTTGTAGGCGTTGAGGACCTCGTTGACGGGCTGGAAGTACGTCGTGCCGCCCCAGGTGCAGTTACCGGAGCCGCCGGACGTCATGCCCTGGGCCTGGTTGCCCGAGATGAACGAACCACCGGAGTCACCCGGCTCCGCGCACACGTTCGTGCGGGTCAGGCCGCTGACGGTGCCCTCCGCGTACCGCACGGTCTGGTTCGTGGCCTGGATCGTGCCGCAGTGCCAGCCCGTGGTCGAGCCCGACCGGCACACCGACGAGCCGACCGGAGCCACGGTCGAACCGGACACGACTCGGGCGCTGCCGTTGTACATGTTCACCAGCCCGCGCGGCGTGTCGCCCGAGCCGGTCTGGACGTAGGCGTAGTCGTTGCCGGGGAACGACGACCCGGCGAAGCGGCCCGAGGGCGAGGAGGTGGTGGCGCCGGTGGAGCCGCAGTGGCCCGCGGTCACAAACCCGCCCTGCACCGCGAACCCGACCGAGCAGCGGGCGCCGGTGCCGATGTAGTAGGCGTTGCCACCGATGATGTCCATGAACGTCCGCGGCGACTCCGTGGACTCCACGACGTCCACGACGTCGGCGTCCACGCCCGCGCGAGTCACGAAACGCTCGGCCTGCTCGGCGGTGCCCATGGCGGTGGTCACCACGACCGAGTTGGCCTCCACGTCCACGTACCAGCCGGTGACCGCGTCGGGAGCGCTGCTCTCCTTCGCGTCAAGCGCCTTCGCGGCCTTCTCCAGCTCGGCGACGGTGTGCTCGACCAGCCGCGGCTCGGCGCCCGCCGCCCGCACCTCGGCGAAGTCGGCGGTGTCGGTCACACCCACGACGAGCTTGCCCAGCGCGGCGTCGTAGTGAGCACCGGCGAAGTCGGCTCCGAGCTCCTTGGTCACGGCCTTGTGGACCTCACGGGCCTCGGCCTCGCTGCGCAGGCGCTGCTCGGCCTCCGCCTTGGTGAGGCCGAGGTCGCGCTGCATGGCTTGGATCACCGGGTCGGCCGCGGTGGTCGAAACCTCCGTCGCGGGCGCGGCGGTCGCGGGCAGGGTGAACGCCACGGCCGTTCCCGCTGCCAACGTCACGGACGCGATCAAGCGTGCCGCGGTTTTACGATTCATCACTTTCCTCCTGGGGGCGAGGATTGCGCCATTTTTGGCGACTGCTGGAGTATGCCGCGCCCCCAATGGCCCGCACAGCCGCTCAATGGTTCGCGACGAATGGAGCGTCCTGGGCCGAAAGGATTACGACGAAAGTCGCGAAAGGGTGTTTTCCGCGCTTCGGGTTATCAGTTTGTGGAAATGTCGTGGACAGTTCCGCTGATTCATGGCACGAAAAAACCCGCCCACCGGCGGGAACCGGCGGGCGGGGTCGAGGGAGTGGCGAAGGATCAGCCGAAGTTGTCGGGGTCCGGACCCACCCGGACACCGGTCTCCAGCCCCTTGAGGGTGGCCATGTCCTCGTCGGACAACTCGAAGTCGAACACCTGGATGTTCTCCCTGATCCGGGACGGCGTCACCGACTTCGGAATCGTGATGTTGCCCAGCTGCACGTGCCAGCGCAGCACGATCTGCGCCGGGGACCGGCCGTACTTCTCGGCCAGCGAGGCCAACGTGGCGTCGTCGAGCAGACCCTTGCCCTGACCGAGCGGGCTCCACGCCTCCGTGGCGATACCGTGCTCGGCGTGGAACGCCCGCAACTCCTCCTGCTGCAGGCGCGGGTGCAGTTCGATCTGGTTCACCGCGGGCACCACGTCGGTCTCGTCGAGCAGCCGACGCAGGTGCGAGACCTGGAAGTTCGACACCCCGATGGCCTTGGCGCGGCCCTCGGAGTGCAGCTTCTCCATCGCCTTCCACGTCTCCACGTAGCGGTCCTGCGCCGGGGCGGGCCAGTGGATCAGGTACAGGTCGACGTAGTCGAGGCCCAACCGAGCCAGACTCTCGTCGAACGCCGCGAGCGTGCTGTCATAGCCCTGCCGGTCGTTCCAGACCTTGGTGGTGACGAAGAGGTCCTCCCTGGCGACTCCCGACTCGGCGATGGCCCGTCCGACACCCTCCTCGTTGCCGTACACCGCGGCGGTGTCGATGCTGCGGTAGCCGGCCCGCAGCGCTTCCACCACCGGCTCGACCACCTGGTCGGGCGGCACCTGGAAAACGCCGAACCCCAGCTGCGGCATCGCGGCGCCGGTGTTGAGGGTGATGTTGGGAACCTGTGTCATGAAATCGATGCTTCCTTCCGCCGATCGCGGTTGTCGTTCTCGGGTGGTGCCGTGCGATCACACCACCGCAGTCCATGTTGAACCGATTCGACGGTGCTCGCATTCCCCGATGTGTCCTATACCGCAGTCGACGTTCGTCAAACGGCGTTCCGCGCACCGGGTGACGGTCGCGTCGCGCACGCGCCGCGGTCAGGTCAGCGCGGACTCGATGCGGGTGGCGGCGGCGACCACCCGCTCCCCGTACCGCGCGCCGGGGCTGGGATCGAGGCGTTGGATCGGCGCCGACAGACACACCGCCGCGACGACGTCGCCGTGCAGGTGCACGGGCGCGCTCACCGAGCCCACCCCCGGTGCGCGGCCCTGCAGACTCTCCACCCAGCCGTGCCCGGCGGGATCGCCCTCGCCCAACAGCACCCGCGCGGCGGAACCGCCGTGCGACAGCGGCAGCAGACTGCCTTCCGGTTGGCTGGCCCGCAGTTCCTCACCGCATTCGACGCCCACCACGCACAACCGGTGATCGGCGCGCCGCACCCACAGTTGCACGCATTCCCCCGAGGAGTCACGCAGCTCCTCCAACACGGGGCGGGCGATCGTGGCCAGCGTCGAGGTGGCGAAACGCGGTCCGGGGTGGAATCGGCCGTCGGCGTCGCGGCGCAGCAGTCCGTGCGCCGTCAGCGCCGAGACCAGTCGGTGGGTGGTGGAGACCGTGAGCCCCAGCGTCCTGGCCAGTTCGCTGGTTCCCATGGGGTGGCTTTCGACGCAGTCCAGGATCGCCACCGACCGGTCCAGGACACCGACCCCGGTGGTGAACGAGCCCTTCACGACCGGCTCCGCACCGGTGCCGGGGCGGCGGGCACCGCCGCCAGCGCCGACGGCAGCGCGTGTCCGACCAGTTCGGCGAGCTCGTCCCGCAACGCCGGAAGCCGCGTGACGTCGATACCGGTGTCGACGCCTTCCCGGTGGAACAGATGGATCAGGTCGTCCGCGGCGACGTTGCCGGTGGCGCCGGGCGCGAACGGGCAGCCACCGAGCCCGCCGAGGGCGGCGTCGAACCGGCGCACCCCGCGCTCGTAGGCGACCCACGCGTTGGCCGCCGCCATGCCGTAGGTGTTGTGCAGGTGCAGACCGATCCGCTCGATCGGGAACACCTCGCCCACGGCGTCGAGCGCGCGCGTGACGTCACCGGGTGAGGCGGCGCCGATGGTGTCGGCCAGGTGCAGCACCTCCACCCCGAGGTCGGCGTAGTGGCGGGCCACCCGCACCACTCGTTCGACGGGGGTGTCTCCGTCGAACGGGCAGACGAACGCCGTGGCGACACAGCCCTCCATGCGAATCCCGGCCTCGCGCAGCACCGCGGCGGCCGCGGCCAGCCGGCGCATCACCTCGCCGGTGTCCGCGCCGGAGTTCGCCTTGCTGTGGCCCTCACTGGCCGACATGACCAGCCGCACCCGACGCGCCCCCGCCGCCACGGCGCGTTCGGCCCCGCGTTCGTTGAGCACCAGCGTGTGACAGTCGGCTCGCTGGTCGCCCAGACCGGCGAGGACCTCGGCGGTGTCGGCCATCGTCGGCACGCGGGCCGGGTTGACGAACGCCCCGACCTCCAGGCTGGTGAATCCCGCGGCGACCAGGCGCTGCCCGAACCGGATCTTGGCCTCGGTGGGCACGACGACGGGTTCGATCTGCAACCCATCCCGCAGGGACACCTCGGTGATGAGCACCATGTCAGATCACTCCCTCGGCACGCAGCTCGGCGGTTTCGGCCGCGGAGTAACCCAGTTCCGCGAGCACCTCCTCGGTGTGCTCCCCGAGCTCGGGTCCCAGCCACCGGGTCCGCCCCGGATTCTCGCTCAGCTTCGGCACCACGCCGGGGAAGAGCACCTCGCGAGTCTCGTCGCCCTCGATGCGCACCCGGTGACGTTCGTGCATTCCCCTGGCCGCGAAGTGCTCGTCGGCCACGATGTCGGCGATGTCGTAAATGGGTCCACTGGGGACGGAGGCGTCCTCGAGCGCGGCGAGGACGTCCCGGCTGTTCCGCTGCCGCGTCCACGCGTTGATGGCGTCGTCGATCTCCTCGGCGCGCCGCACCCGGCCCACGTTGGTGGCCAGCTCCGGGTCGTCGGCGAGGTCCGCCCGGCCGATCAGCCGCATGAGACGGTCGAAGATGGCGTTGTTGTTCCCGCCGATCACCACGTAGCGGTCGTCGGCGCACAGATAGGTGTTCGACGGCACCACACCGGGGATCGTCGGGCCCGTGGGCTGCCGGGTGACGCCGAACGCGTCGTAGTCGGGGACCGACGACTCCAGCAGCGAGTACACCGCCTCGTACAGGGCGACGTCGACGGTGTCGCCGCCGTCGCCGGCGCGTCGGCGCAGCAGTCCGAGCAGGGCGCCGATCACGGCGTACAGGCCCGCCACCGAGTCCGCCAGGCTCACTCCGGTGCGTACCGGGGGCAGTCCGGGATAGCCGGTGAGGTGGCGGAGTCCTCCCATGGCCTCGGCCACTCCCCCGAATCCGGGCCGGTCGCGGTAGGGGCCGGTCTGCCCGAACCCGGAGATCCGCACGAACACGACGTCGGGGTTGAGGCGCCGGATCTCGTCGGGGCCGAGGTTCCAGCGCTCCAGGGTTCCGGGGCGGAAGTTCTCCAGCACGATGTCCGCGCCCGCGACGAGTCGGCGGGCGATCTCCTGGCCTTTCGGGGACCGCAGATCGAGTGTCATGGAACGTTTGTTGCGGGCCATCGTGCGGAAAAGCAGTGACACGTCACCGCCGTGCAACCGCCAGGTGCGCAATTCGTCGCCCGTTCCGGGGCGTTCGACCTTGACGACGTCCGCTCCGAATTCGGCGAGGATCCGTCCCGCCGTCGGGGCCGCGATGAAGTTCCCGAGTTCCACCACCTTGACCCCGGTCAACGGGCCGTGGGGGCTGCGCGTCATTGCTCGTCTCCAGATCTGGCAGGTCTGTGCGACGTCCGTCTTCGCCAGTCCCGCGCTTTGCCAGTATTTGGCAAAGTTGTTGCTCTATCTGGCAAGAGGCCAACGTAGCCGGGGGGCCGGGTTCGAACAAGACCTTGATATTCGCCGGACGCGGGATACACTGCGCCGGTCCGTCTTCGTCGCCGCGAGCGTCCACTCGCGGGGTCCCAGTCGCCGCGCGCGAGACACCAGGAGTCGACGAGAGTCGACCCGACGGAAGCGGACCCGTATGTCAGACATCGTTGTCTTCGCCAACACCGCGATCACCATCGTCGGTGTGGTCGTGCTCATCCTCAAAGCCAAGGTCAGCCCGGCCATCGCCCTCGTCGTGGGCGCGCTGTATCTGGGGCTGGTCTGCGGCCTCGGCCCCGAGCAAACCCTCACGTCGATCACCACCGGTTTCGGTGACCTGATGGCGGAGGTCGGGCTTCTCATCGCCTTCGGCGTGCTGCTCGGCTCGTTGATGACCGAGCTGGGCGCCATCGAGAAACTCGTGGCCCTGCTGGTCCGAGCCTTCGGGCCGCGCGCCCTGCCCTACGCCTTCGGCGGCACCGTCGGCACCGTCCTGCAGTCGATCTTCGCCGACGCGCTGCTGGTGATCACCGCCCCGTTGGCGAGCCGGTTGTCCCGCCGGATCGGCCCCCACGGGGTGGCGCGAATGTGCGCGGCGATGGCGCTGGGCATCGAGGTCGGTCTGGTGTTCGTGCTGCCGGGCGTGGGCGCGGTCGCGCTGGCCGGGGTGATGAACCTGTCGTTCGGCACGATGTTCGTCTTCGGCGTGATCGTGGCGGTGTTCACCATCGTGACCACGCTCGCGCTGTTCACCGCGCTGGCCAAGCGGGGGCTGTGGAACCCGGAGCTGGACGAGACCACGGAAGCGCCCGTCGTCGAGGACACCGAGCGGCCCGACGACCGGGACGAGCGCTCCCTGCCGCGCCTGCGGTTCTCCCTGGCCCCGCTGGCGCTGGCGTTGGCGCTCATCGCCGTCGGCGCCATCGCCGACATGCTGGGCGTGACGTCCCCGGTGATCGACCTGCTCGGCAACCCCGTCGTCGCGCTGCTGCTCGGCCTGATCGGCGCGCTCGTGGTGGCACGGGTGACCCTGCCCGCCGACCGCTCCGCCACCGCGTTCCGGCGCGGCTTCCACGACAGCGGCCAGATCCTGATCCTCACCGGCGTCGGCGGTTCGCTGGCGCAGACGGTGAAGGACATCGGGCTCGGGGAAGTGCTCAAGGGCTACTTCTCCACCAGCACCGTGCTGCCGCTGCTGCTGGTGTGGCTGGTGGCGGCCGTGCTACACGTCGCGATCGGCTCGGTGGTGCTGGCCTCGATCACCGCGGCGGGCGTGCTGGGTCCGGTGATGCCGCTGCTGGGCATCGACCCGGTGTTCGTGGCGTTGGCCGCCGGCGCGGGTTCGCTGTTCGCCATTCACGCCACGAGCAACACGTTCTGGCTGCTGCAGACCTTGTTGCCGCAGACCACGCGGGGCGCGTTGAAGTCGGTGACGTTGACGGTGTCGTGCGCGTCGGTGATCGCCATGGTGCCCATCCAGCTCCTGGCGTTGGTGTTCTGACCCGGCGCGGCACGGCCACCGGCGCCCCTCACCGCACTTTTCCGACCCGCGGCTCGTCGTCGGGCTCGGGCCGGGACGGCGGGAGGGCGCCGGTGGTCCGCAGGTGGGCGCGGGCCGCGGCGATGGCCTCGGGGGTAGTGGCGAAGACCCGTCCCTGCGCGGCGAGACGGTTGATCACCCCCAACGCCTCCAACGGCCGGTGGTGCCCGTCCCGGATGCCGGAGACGTAGACGACGACCCCGCGGTGTTCGAGCTTTTCGATGGCGTCCTTGAGCACCAGCGCCCCGCTGGCATCGATGGTGGTCACACGGGACATGCGCAGAATCAGCACCGACATGGTCGTGACGTCGGGCAGCTCCAGCAGGAAACGGTGCGCGGCCGCGAAGAACAACGGCCCGTCGATGCGGTAGGCGACGATGTGCTCGCTCAGCAGCGCGTGCTCCTCGTCGGTGGTGCTGCCGGGCAGGTCCCCGGCCAGATCCACCTGGTCGAGCCGCGCCTGCCGCGCGATGGACCGCAGCGCCAGCGTGCCCGCCAATAGCATGCCGAGCACCACCGCGTAGACGAGGTCCAGTACCACGGTGGCCACGGCGGTCGAGACGAGGACGACCCCGTCGGAACGGGTCGCCCGCACCATCGCCTTGACACTGCCGACCTCCACCATCCGCACCGCCGTGGCCAGCAGCACACCCGCGAGCGCGGCCAGCGGGATCGCCGACACCAGGGGCGCGGCGGCGTAGACGATGACGGCGAGCACGGCGGCGTGGGCGAAGGACGCGAGCCGGGACCCCGCACCCGCGCGCACGTTCACGGCCGTGCGGGCGATCGCGCCCGTAGCGGGCACGCCACCGAACAGCGGGGCCGCGAGGTTGGCCAGTCCCTGCCCGAACAGCTCCCGGTCGGGGTCGTGTTTCTGCCCCACCGTCATCCCGTCCGCGACGGAGGCCGACAACAGCGACTCCAACGCGGCCAGCGCGGCCACGGCGAGCGCGGAGGGCAGCAGGGTGGGAATGGCCGCGAAGTCCACGAAGTCCAGCGACGGCGCGGGCAACCCGGCGGGCAGCTCCCCGATCGGCGTGACGTCCCAGCCGGTGAGCTCCACCACGATCGTCGCCGCGGTGATCGCGAGGATGGAGAACGGCACGCCCGGACGCCACCGGGCCCCGGCGAGCATCACGACCGCCACCGCCACCGCCACGGCCACCGCCACCCAGTCCGGCTGCTCGACGAAGGCCCGAAGGGCCTGCCAGGTCGAGGCCAGGACGTGCTCGCCGCCGACATCTCCCACCCCGAGCGCGTTGGGGATCTGCTGCAGACCGATGACGCAGGCGATGCCGAGGGTGAAGCCTTCCACCACCGACGCGGGGATGTAGCTCATGAACCGCCCCGCGCGGGCCACGGCCAGGACGACGAGGAACAACCCGGCGAGCAACCCGACCGTGAGCACGCCGCTGGCGCCGTGGGCGGCGGCGATCGGCACGAGGACGACGGTCATCGCGCCGGTGGGTCCGGAGACCTGGACGTTGGAGCCGCCGAACACGGCGGCGAGCGCGCCCGCGACCACCGCGGTCGCCAACCCGGCGGCGGCACCGAGTCCGGAGGAGACCCCGAAACCGAGCGCGAGCGGGAGAGCGACGATCGCCACGGTCAGCCCGGCCAGCAGGTCACGGCGGGGATTACGGCGGATCGCTCGCAGGTCGGCGCGGCCGGGCAACAGCGACCGCACCCGCTGCCACGCGGTGATCGGGCTCATGAAGTTCTCTTTCGTGCGTCGTTCGTCGAGCGGGGCGTCTACGCGTCCCGCCTCCGGGCGAGGATGCGCTGAGCCACCCGCGGGAGGTCGGCGATGTCCTCGTCGGCCAGCTCGTGGATCACGGTGCCGTTGGTGCGCGTACCGGTGATGAGCCCGTCGCGGCGCAGGATAGACAACCGCTCGGCAGGAGCGGAGGGCGGGGCGTCGACGACGTCCCGGAGCTCACGCACCGGCTCGGGGTGGTCCGGGAGGGATGAAAAGTCGCGACGCGAAGCCGATGGGAACGCCCCGGAAGAAGCCCGCTACCACCGGATGGCTCGGTGTGGACACGACACGTTCCCCCGTCGACAGCGCGAAGACACGGACACCTGTGATCAACACCAGGATTATGCACGGTGAACCCCGTCACAGGAGGTGACGGGGCCTCGGACGGGAGTCGGCGGGAAAGCCCGACACGGAGCGGACGGCGATTGCGAACCGAGACCGGCGTCCTTCGCCGACCGCGAGTCTCGGTGGGGCCGCGCGTGGCACCGCGCGGCCCCACCGAGACGACTTTCCTTCATGGGTGATGCGGCGACGTGTCCGCGTCACTCCCGCGCTCGGACGCCGGTCCGCTCCCCGTGAGCGGGGTCGTTTTCGTTCGGAAGGGACAGTGGGGGCAGGCTGCGGGCGATCTGTTCGCGGTTCGGTTCCAGCCACGGCGGGAGTTTGAGCGCCCGCCCCAGTTCCAGCAGGGGTTCGTCGGCGGTGAAACCGGGTTGGTCGGTCGCGATCTCCAGCAGCGTGCCGCCGGGTTCGTGGAAGTAGATCGACCGGAAGTACCGGCGGTCGCGGATCTCGGTGACGTCCTCGCCCCGGTCGAGCAGTTCGGCGCGCCACCGCTGCTGGGTGGCGTCGTCCGGCGCACGGAAGGCGATGTGGTGCACCGTGCCGCCCGCCACCAGGCCGCGGGGTGCGGTGGGGTCGACGACGACGTCCACCAGGGTGCCGGGGCCCCCGTCGCCGGTGGCGAACCGGAGCGTGGCCCCGTGCCGCCCGGCGAAGCGCAGGCCGAGTTCTTCCAGCATCGTCACGGTGCCGGTCTCGTCGGCCGTGCACAGCGTCACCGAGTGCAGTCCGCGCACCGCGTGCTCGGCGGGCACGAAGCCGCCCTCCCAGGGGGCGCGGGGATCGGTGCGCTGCCGGTGGGCGACGAGCTTGAGCTCCAGCCCGTCGGGGTCGTGGAAGGTCAGGCTCGCCTCGTCGTCGTGTTCGACGACCTCACCCACGTCGGTGCCGTGGCGCCGCAGGTGGTGTTGCCACCAGCCGATCGACTCGGCGGGCACGGAGAACGCCGTGGTGGTGGCCTGGCCGTGCCCGCGTCGTCCCGGTGGCACCGTGCCGTAGGGGAAGAAGGTCAGCAGTGTGCCCGGTCGTCCCTCGGTGTCGCCGTAGTACAGGTGGTAGACGGCCGGGTTGTCGAAGTTCACCGTGGTCTTGACCAGCCGGAGCCCGAGGGTTCGCAGGTAGAAGTCCGCGTTCGCGCTCGGGTCTTTGGCGATGGCCGTGACGTGGTGCAGGCCGTGGCTCGCCAGGGTCATGGTGGCCGCTCAGTCCTGCTTGATGGCCGAGATCTCGAATTCGAGCACGACCTTGTCGCCGACCAGCACGCCACCGGTCTCCAGCGGGGCGTTCCAGGTCACCCCGAAGTCCTTGCGGTTGATGGTGGTCTGTCCTTCGAAGCCGATGCGGAGGTTGCCGAACGGGTCCTTGGCTTGTCCTTCGAAGGTCAGCGGGATGGTGACCTGCCGCGTGACGCCCCTGATGGTGAGGTCGCCGGTGACGTCGAAGGTGTCCTCGCCGGTCTGGGTGATCGCGGTGGACCGGAAAGTGATCTCCGGGTGCTCCTCCACGGCCAAGAAGTCGTTGGTGCGCAGGTGCTGGTCGCGGTCGGCGTTGCGGGTGTCGATGCTGGCGACCTTGATGGTCAGCTCCACCGAGGAGTCGGCGGGGTTCTCGCCGTTGATCGTGGCGGTGCCGTGGAAGTCGTTGAACGCGCCGCGCACCTTGGTGATCATGGCGTGCCGGGCCACGAAGCCGATGCGGGTGTGCGCGGGGTCGATGGTGTAGGTGCCGGTCAGCTGGCTGTAGTCCGTGCTCGTGGTCATGCCCGTCCTCCATGTGGTTAATGTGTCATCATCCACCCTCCTCCAATGTATGTGACGTGTCAACAAGTAGAATGCGGTCATGACCCGATGGCTCGACGACCACGAGCAACGCGCCTGGCGCGGCTACCTCGCGATGCACGCCCAGCTCATGGCCCGTCTGAGCCGACAACTCCAAGCCGACTCGGGGCTGTCGCTGTCCGACTTCGAGGTGCTCGTCCAACTCACCGACCGGCCCGAACCCCGCATCCGCGTCGGCCACCTCGCCGCCGCCCTGCAATGGGAGAAGAGCCGGCTCTCCCACCATCTGGCCCGCATGGAGAAACGCGGTCTCATCAGCCGCGAAGGCTGCCCCGAGGACGCCCGTGGCGCCTTCGTGACACTCACCGACCACGGCCGCGAGGTGATCGAACAGGCCGCCCCCGGCCACGTCGACGCCGTCCGCGCCCTGGTGTTCGACCACCTCGACCCCGACCACGTCACCGCGCTGGCCTCAATCGCCGAACGCGTCCTCGACCGCCTGGAAGCCACGGCACCGAACACGGGACACGACAAGTAGCCACGCGGCCACCCTCACGCAACCTTCGGCGCGCCGCCCGCGTCACACCGACATGATCGAGAACAGAGAACTCGCCTGGGACGGGTGCGTCAACGTTCGTGATCTCGGTGGCCTGGGGAAGATCCGCCGCGGCGCCCTAGTGCGCATGGAAGCCCCCACGCGGCTGAGCGAGCGCGGGTGGAGCCAAGCCCTGGACCACGGCGTGCGCACGATCGTCGACCTGCGCAGCCCCGGAGAACGCACCCCGCCCCTCGTCCCGCCCCCGCGGGAGATCACGACCGTGCGAGTGCCTCTGGACCCGGTCGGCACCCCGTTCCACGAGCACTGGATGAGGATCGACAAACTGTCGACCCCCCTGTACTACCGGGCACTGCTCGCCGAACACCCGGAACTGGTGATCGCCGCCGTCCGCGCGATCGCCACCGCCGCGCCGGGCTGCGTGGTCTTCCACTGCGCCGGCGGCAAGGACCGCACCGGCCTGCTCGCCCTGGTACTGCTCACCCTCGGCGGAGCGAGCACCGACGAGATCATCGCCGACTACCTGCTGACCTACGAGCGGATGCGCGACCAGTACGCCGAACTCGGTCAACCGGACCTGCTCGCCGTCGTGACCGAGTTCCTCGCCGAGCACGACACCACCATCGAAGACACCCTGGCCGCCACGGTCGAGTCCCTCACCATGCCCGACTACCTGCTCGACAACGGCCTCTCCGAGGCCGACCTCGACGCACTTTTGGCCCGTCTGACCGGCTGAGCCGAAAGCGAACTCGGCCGGACCCACCGCGGCGAGCGGGTCCGGCCGAGACGCCACCCCACGTCAGGGGCCGACGATCACTGGTTCGCCCCGCCCACGGGGTCGTTCTCCCAGTTCATGACCTCCACCAGTCCTTCCTCCACGATCGGCGACATCGTCTCCAGATACGTGGCGGTGACGTGGTTGTCGTCCATGTACACCAGCACGTTCCCGATCACCGGCGGGCAGATCTTGGCATCGCAGAAGTAGTCGCTGAAGTCGAGGAACGACACCGACGGCGGAACCCCCTCGGCGTCCAGGTACGGCGGCCGCGGGGACAACAGCTCCTCCCGGACCCCCGCGCACTCCGGCGAGGTCACGCTGTGTTTCTGCACGCACTCCGAGGGCTCGAAGTCGTAGCGGGGGCTGTCGCGAATCGCCACCACCGGAATGCCCGCGGCGTCCAGAGCCTGCCACTGCTCGATGTAGCCCGGCGGGGTCCACTCCTGCAACCCCACCCGCACGTCCCGCGTGGCCATGGTGACCACCACGTCCGGACGCATCTCGATGATCTCGTCCCGCACGGCCTCGTTCCACGCGCGGCAGTCCTCGTCACCCCAGTTGGTGGTGAAGGGGCAACCACCCTTGCCCATCGAGATGACCTGCCACCCCCGCCGGTCGACGATCGGGCGCATCGCGGCGATGTACTGCTGCGAGTGGGAATCCCCCACCACGACCACCCGCCGCACGGGCTCCCCCTCGGGATCGACCGTGCAGATCCGCAGCTGGTCGTTCTTCGGCGAGTACCAGCACTCCTCCTCGCTGAAGCTGTCGAACTGGTCCGGCAGCGCCGCGAACGGCGGCACCAGCGGTTTGGTGTCGTCCACCAACGGCGCGCGCGTGTGGATCGCCTGCGCCCCCAGGGTCGCCTTCTCCTCCACCGCGACCGTGAACGACGCGCGCTGCGCCGTGACGACCTGCCAGCTCACCGACGCCACCAGCACCGGCAGCAGCACCACGACCGCGAACCGGTACGCACCCCACGGGGTCGCGGTGGCCATGCGCGCCGACCGCGCGGGCTGCTCCACGAAACGGTGCGTGAGCGCCGCGAGCACCAACGACACCGCGATCACCCCGGCGCCCTCCACCACACTGGGCGTGTCCTGATCCCGCGCCACCAGGAACAACACCAACAGCGGCCAGTGCCACAAATACAGCGCGTAGCTTATGTTGCCCAGCTTCACCAACGGCCGCGCCGACAAAAACCGGTCCGCACCGATCCGGCTCTCCGTCGCCCCGGCCACCAGCACCAGCACCGCCGCCACCGTCGGCCACAACGCGACATAACCGGGGAATTCGGTGCCGACCTGCAACACCAGCCCGCACGAGACGAGCGCGATCACTCCGACCCAGCCGAAGACGATCCGCACCGCCCTCGGCACGCGCACCTCGTCGATCACCAGGGCCGTCAACCCGCCCAGCGCGAATTCCCACACCCGCGTGGCCGAGTGGAAGTACGCCAGCGGCTGGTTCGACGCCGTCAACCAGATCGAATACGCCAGCGACAACGCGAACACCACGGCCAGCGCCACCACCAGCGAACGCCGCAACGTCCGGCCCGCCCGCCGCGCGACGAGCACCACCAACGCCACCAACAGCGGCCACACCAGATAGAACTGCCCCTGGATGGCCAACGACCAGAAGTGCTGGAAGACGCTCGCCGAGGAGTGCTGGGCGAAGTAGTCCGCCGAGTTCGCCACCAGCTGCCAGTTCTCGAAAAACAGCGCCGAGGCCACGACCTCCCTGGCCGTCTGCATCCACCGGTGTTCCGGCAGCACCACCACGGCCACTGCCATCACCACCGCGAGCACCGTCAACGCGGCCGGCAGCAGCCGGGTGAGCATCCGGCCCCACATGCGCCGGAACTCGATCCGTCCCCGCATACTCGCCCGGTAGAGCTGACCGGTGATGAGGAACCCGCTGATCACGAAGAACACGTCCACACCACCGGACACCCGGTCCAGCCACACGTGGTAGACGACCACGAGCAGCACCGCCAGGGCACGCAGGCCCTGCAATTCGGGCCGGAACCTGCGCGGCCGTGCCGTCACCGACTCGTCGGTGACACCTTCGGGGTACGGAACGGACACGAATAACTCCCGCAATGCTTCTCTCAAGGTTCAGCGCGCTGACGGTACCGGCCGCTCCGGGGCGCCGGTGCCCCGTGTCCACACTGTGTGCCCGACGGAACATTTTCGAGGGTCTCGACCTCCGCCGCGCAGGCGGTGGGCTCCCGCACCCTTTTCGCAGGTCACCGCCCCGCGCCCCGTTCCGGAGAGCACGTGCGAGCCGCCGAGTGTGATGAGGAACAATCCCGGTCGTGGTCGACTTCCTCTCCTCCCGCGACCTGGCCCGCCGCACGGCCGCCGCGGTCGACGCCGCCGTGGGCGCGGGCCGCGAACTCGGCCTCACCGTCACCGACGCCACGGTGCTGCACGACCTGTTCTCCGTCGTCGTCCACCTCGCCCCCACCCCGGTCGTGGCCCGCGTTCCCACCGTCCGGCCTCGCCGCGAGGACCTCACCCAACGGGCCCGCGCCCAGCAGCGGGAGCTGGACGTCGCCCAGTGGCTCGCCGACCGCGGCACCCCCGTCATCCCGCCCAGCCCGCTCACCCCGCGCGAACCCGTGCGGCGCGACGGGTTCGCGATGACCTTCTGGCAGTTCGTCGAACCGGACCGAACCACCGAACCCGACTACGTGGCCAACACCGAAGTCGTCCCCGAACTGCACGCCGCCCTGCGCGACTATCCCGGCCCCCTGGACTTCCTGGGCGCGGCCGAACCACATCTCGTCGACGACCACCTCGACCTGCTGGCGACCCGCCCCGACCTGCTGGACCCGGCCGACCTGGACCGCGCCCGCCGCGAATGGCGCGCCCTGGCGCCCCTCGTGCGCTCCCGCGCGGCGTTCGAGCACGCGTTTCCGGGCATCGATCTCCAGCCCATCCACGGCGACAGCCCGCCCGCCAACCTCTTCCACGCCGCGGACGGGCACCGTCACACCGACTTCGAGCTGGTCTGCCTGGGCCCCGTCGAATGGGACGTGGCCACGCTCGGCCCCGACTTCGCGGCCGCCTACGACCGCGGCGCCCGCCGCTGCGGTCGTAGGCCCCTCGACGAGAAGGTCAAGACCTTCGTCGACGCCGTGGGACGACTGCGCGCGATCACCTCACTCGCGCTCGCCCCGCAACTGCCGGTGCTGACGGAGTACCTGACCCCGGCCGTCGAACACTGGCGGGAGACGCCGTTCGCCGGTGGCGTGGTCACCCCCTGAGCGCGGACCACACCACGGGTGGTCAGCCCTTCGCTTGCCGCGCCGCCCGCGCGAAGGAGATCAGGTCGGGAAACTCCAGGTTGTAGGAGTACTCGGCGGCGGGCTCCGGCGTGGCACCCCAACCGGGACGGTCGTGCCGCCGGTTGATCCACACCGAGCGCAGACCGTGCCGCTTGGCGGGCACGTGGTCGTGGAAGAGGCTCTGCGCCACGTGCACGAGGCGCTCCCGAGGCACCCCCATCTCCCGCAGCGCTGAGTCGAGGGCCTCGAAGTGATTCGGCGCCGGCTTGTAGGCGCCCACGTCCTCGGCCGTGATGATCCGATCGAACTCCACACCCAACCGTTTGTTCGACCCCGCGAACCCCTCGCGATGCACGTTGGACACGATGACCAGCCGATAGTCCCGCGCCAGCAGCGCGAGCGCCTCGGCCGAGTCGGGAAAAGCCGGCCACTCGGGCACCGACTCCCCCAACCGCCGCGCCCACTGCTCGCTCACCGGCCGCCCCAGCGTCTCCCCGGTCCGTCGGAAAGCCTCCGCGAGGACCACCGAGTAGAGCGCGGTGGGCATCTCCCGCGCCACCCGCGCCTCGTTGTCGGCGTAGGCGACGAGCAACTCCTCGTCGGACAGCTCCAGACCAACCTCACGTGCCCACGGAGCCAACACCGCGGCGATGCCGGTCTCCCAGTCGATGAGCGTGCCGTAGCAGTCGAAGCTCAACACGTCGTAGTCGGCGAGGTTCACGAAGCGTCTCCTTCTTCCGGAATCACCTGCCGCGCCGGTGGGCGAGGCCGTGAGGCGATCGTCGACGCTCCGGGGGTCACCCCGCAAGCTTTTCGGGCGCTCGGGGGATGCGACCGGCGTCATGATCGTTTGTGGTATCCGAGGACGTGGCCGCTCGGTCACGAACCCGTACTTGACCCGAGGAGCAGTCGACGCATGCAGGAGCACCATGTCCGGCCCGCCGGATTGCCACCCACCAACGGATACAGCCACGCGGTCGCCTTCACCGGCCGCATGATCGCCGTATCCGGCCAGGTACCGCTGGATGCCGAGGGCAAGCTGGTCGGCAAGGACGACCCCTACGCGCAGACCAAGCAGGTGTTCACGAACCTGGCCACCGCGCTCGCCGCGGCGGGCGCCTCGTTGGACCAGGTCGTCAAGCTGACGTTCTATCTCACCGACCTCGGTGACCTGGAGGCCGTCCGCCGGGCCCGCGACGAATTCCTCTCGCCGGACAAACTCCCGGCCAGCTCGCTCGTGGAGGTCAAAGGCCTGGTGAACCCGGACTTCCGAATCGAGATCGACGCGCTGGCAGCGGTCTGAGCCGAAGCTCCGGCGATCGTGCCGCAGGCAACGGGTGTCGGGCTGCGGCACCGATAGCAGCCGGGGCTCACCCGAGGGCCACTACTCCACCCCGACTCACCTTGGCGATGCTGCAGCCTGTCGCCGGTGTCCTTTCCTGCGTATCGGGCGAGCAGAGGAACGACTATAAAGCGCACGATCACGAAGAAGTGACTGTATGGCAGGACGGTCAGGCCCCGATCTGATCAGATGCTCCCGGCGACAGACATTGGACTAGAGCAGTTGCACTGACCGGAACGTTAAAAGGACCGTCCGGACCGAACACCATCTTGTGAGCAGGCGAGGCCCCGGCAAACACCGACCTGATCACGAGTACGTCGGGGACTCCGACCTCCCTCGGTCTCGTCGACGCCCGCTGCTGTGCGCTCCGGCGCGGAGACGTCGTGTACCCCGTGTGCGCTTGGAGAGCTCACCGCGGTCACCGGCCGGTTCCGGCACACCGTCGCGCACATGACCGCCAGGGTGGGTGCCGAACTGATAAAGAACACTGTGGAGATCGGCCAACCCCTCTCCCACGAGCTGCCGCCCCCACAGGCTGGAACGGAACGGTAAGGGTTCGGTCCGAACCCGTCAGCCGGGCCCGGACCGTCATCGCCCCCGCTGCCCGATGACCCCGCAACGGCTGAGCTGATCAGACACGTGGCGGCTTCCGCTGCTCAGTGGGAGAACTCGCGGTTGAACAGTCGCCTCGACCAGAGAGAGCCACCGAGGGCGATGAGGACACACCAGACGAGCGCAATCCACGCGTGGTTTCCGATCGGCCGGCCCATCAGCAGCCCGCGCAGGGTCTCGATGATCGACGTGAACGGCTGGTACTCGGCGAACCAGCGCAGCCCGGCAGGCATGGAGTCGGTGGGGATGAACTGATGCCCGGGGCGGTTCGCGGGGCTTGTTCGATCCGGGCGGAGTGCAGGTAATCGGCCTCGACGATGTGGTCGACCCTCTTCTTGCGTAGGTCTTCCGCGCGGTGGCTCGTCACGTTGGTCTACTTCTGCACCGGGAGGGTCATCGCGGGCTCGCTCGGAGGCGAGCATGCGGGCGCGGTAGTGGGCAAGCCACCATCTCGCCCAGTGGATGCCCGATGAATGCATCCTCAGGTGGGTTGGATCCCCTCCGGGATGACACGCATAACTTCAGAGTGAAGAAAAAATGGGTTACTGTCCCGTAGAATCGCTGGTCAGGAAGTATCGGCCCCGCGCACGCGGGGATAGACCGCGCCTGCAGGCAACGCTGACGCGGGCCGCCATATCGGCCCCGCGCACGCGGGGATAGACCCATCCTTCTCCGCAGGTTCGGGTACATCCGCTATCGGCCCCGCGCACGCGGGGATAGACCTCAGCGCGGATGCGATATCCCGCTGGCCGGCGCATCGGCCCCGCGCACGCGGGGATAGACCTAACCAGATCTTCCTCTACTCGCTCCTCGTACTATCGTCCCCGCGCACGCGGGGATAGACCTAACCAGATCTTCCTCTACTCGCTCCTCGTACTATCGTCCCCGCGCACGCGGGGATAGACCGACGTCCTGGCAGGTGAGGCGTCCCTCGCCGATGTCGGCCCGTGCAGACGGGGACAGTCTGGGTTCGGCACGTGGTGCGAATATTAAGCGGGCCCCCGGCGCTACTCCGGGGGCCCGCTTAGAGCGTGTCTCGTTTGGATCTTGGTTGGGTTGCGGGCATGATCTTGGTTCGTGGTTGATGAGTTGTCGCGGCGGTTGGTGCCTGATGAGCTGTGGGCACTGGTCGAACCGCTGGTCCCTGCGCATCAGGTTCGTCCGCAGGGAGGCGGACGGTCGCGCGTGGATGATCGTGCTGTGTTCACCGCGATCGTGTTCGTGCTGACAAGCGGGTGCGCTTGGCGACACCTGCCACCCAGCTTCGGAGTGAAGGTCCCGACCGCGCATCGTCGCTTCACCGAGTGGACGAAAGCCGGATTATGGCGCAGGTTGCATCGCGCGGTACTCGATGAACTCGGCAGCCAGGGAATGATCGACTGGTCCCGCGCGGTCCTGGACGGAGCCTCCGTCAGGGCCAAAAGGGGGGATCTCTGACCGGTCCCAGTCCTGTGGACCGCGGGAAACCCGGCTCGAAGATCCATGCACTGTCCGACCGGGCGGGACTGCCGCTGGCGGTCGCGATCTCGGCCGCGAACACCAACGACGCGCACGCCCTCAAACCGCTGATTCTGGCCATCCCCGCCGTGAAATCCCGGCGGGGGCCCCGCCGGCGCAAGCCGGACAAGCTCCACGCCGACAAAGCCTACGACCAGGCCGAACTCCGAGACTGGGTACGCAAGCAAGGAATCACCGTGCGCATCGCCCGCAAAGGCATCGAATCCAGCCAGAAACTCGGCAAGCACCGCTGGGTCATCGAACGATGTATCGCGTGGCTGTTCGGATACCGACGATTGACCATACGCTACGAGCGCTACGCCAACCACTTCTGCGCCTTCCTCACTCTCGCCGCAGCCCTCACCTGCTTCAAGAAACTCGCGAAATGAGACATGCTCTTAGGTGGGTCAGCGGTCGGATCGAGGATTAGATGTCGAATTCGCCGTTTTTAACGCCCAGGATGAATGCCTTCCACTCGTCCATTGTGAACACGTGTTCCGGCTTTGCCCGGTCCTTGGTGTCACGCAGGTGGACCATTTCGCCGTCGAAGCGGGTCTCCACGCAGTTGCCCTGGTTGCCGCTAAAAGACGACGTACGCCAGGTGTTGTCCATCATCAGGTACTCTCCACCTCATCGGATAGCTTCGCGATGAGCTCCTCTGTGGCGACGGGGCTCATCGCCTGCCGGCGGATCGTATCCACCGCAGACATGTAGTCGTTCACGTCTCTGCGTTCGGTCAGAGTCGTGGCGGACCGGTAGTGCTCCAATTGCACCACCGAGGGTCCTTTCTCGAACTCCAGCAGGATGAACGGTCCTTCGAGCGCGGGCGAGTAGCCTCCGTCGAACGGCAGGGCGCGGATCGTCACATGCTCCATGCGTGACCACTTGAGCAACGCCTGAAGCTGCTCGACCATCACCGTCCGGTCGCACGGTGGGTAGCGCAACGCTTGCTCGCCGATGTAGGCCTCGAACTGCACCGGCCGGGCTCGCGTGAGGATGTTCTGGCGTCCCATGCGATGAGTGGCACGCTGCTCCGCTTCACCGGGCGACGCGCCCGCCGAGGTCATCACCGAACGCGCGTAGTCCATGGTCTGGAGCAGACCGGGGATCAGCAACGGCTCGACGTTGACGATCCGCGACGCCGCACGTTCGTAGTCGGTCAGCATCGCCAGATGCTTGGTCACGCCGGGCGCAACCCAGTTCGGGTTGGCTGCATCACGGGCGAGCTGGAGAATCTCCTCCCGCCGTTGTCCTTGCACATCGAGCACACCCAAGACAGTCGCGACGTCCTCGACCGAGATCCCGAGTTGCCCGCGTTCGATTCGAGAGAGCTGGTCGTGTGACCTGCCGATTTTCGCGCCGAGAGCGGCCAAGGTGTAGCCCTTCGCTTTTCGCGCGTCGCGAAGTTCGGCACCAAGCGCGAGGGCTTTCGGGAGATTCCTTGTGCTCGCCACGCACACGATCGTAGTCGAGGCATAGCCGACTGTGATCGTCATCCTATCGGGGCATTGCCTCTGATGTGCTGACACATTCAGCATGTGTGAACACATTAAGTGTGAGGCTACACATAGCCTAGTGAACCGGGGGTCACTAGGCAGCGTTATCTGTGGCAGCAAGCCGATGGCAAACGGCATGTCTACGACACCGTCAGGCACCGGGTACAAGCCGGGTGCCCCTTTACTGCGCTGTGTGGGGAGACCGTCACTCCTCAAATCGAGCGCGGCGACATGACGGCGGGTTTGTGGTTTGACGGTGAATGCCCGGTCTGCACCGTCGTGCTCGCCAAGGCCTTGGGCTGGCCTGTGCGGGAGATCTTCGATCTGGCGCATCGTTTCGCCTGGTCTTTGGAACTGCTTACGCGCCTGGCGGAGGTGCTCCACTGCTCCTTCGGGGAAGTCACTGAACTGACCGGGGCGCGGATGGTGGGCGCATGACGACTGTCCGGGATCTTGCTTTGCTCGACCGTCTGTCGCAGACCTCTCGCGCGCTCGGGATCATCACCGCCGAGTTCCGCGTTTGCCAGGTCTATGGTGAAGACCTCAACCCCGACACATTGCGGGAGATCGGGGAGAGTCTGCGTTCGCTGGGTGAGGCCCTGCTCGCTCGCGCCGACGAACTCGACACCACCCCACCTCCACGTCCCGGCAGATGCGCCCTGTGCGGCGCCGAGCCCGTCGCTTGTCCCCATGCTGAGGCGTGGATGGTCGAAAGCCGCTTTTGCGTCGACTGCATTGACCGTTGTCTCAGCGATGCCCGCCATGGCCACTGGTGCCCCGTTGATGCCTTCGCCCACGACCAGGAAACAGGTTCCCGAGGTCGCGGCGATGAATGACGTACCGGTCGCCGTGGTCACCCCACCGCCCGAGACCGAGACCGAGCGGACCGCACGGCTCTGGCTGCCGGATACTTGGCAGTGGCCCATCCGTGACCCCGATCCCCCACCCGAGAACGTGATCGCCGAAACCCACACGGCACTACACCGGTGCGATGAGCCGACCCTGCCGATCCTGCACGCCGTCCTCACCGAACTACGACAGCAACTCCCCCACACGGCCCCGGAGACACCGGGGAGTGGAAGGGATTCCCTCCTGCGGTGGCAGACTGAATGAAAACTGCTCGTTGCTCGGGTAAACTCCCAGGTCAGCAAGTGTCGGCCCCGCACACGCGGGGATAGACCATAGTCGGCCGGTTGTCCGGGCCATACGTCGGCGTCGGCCCCGCACACGCGGGGATAGACCGTCGAACAGGTCGCCGGACGAGCTGCTGGATGCGTCGGCCCCGCACACGCGGGGATAGACCCGGAGACACCATGTCCGACGAGACGATCCGCTTGTCGGCCCCGCACACGCGGGGATAGACCGGCCTCTAGGGGGCTTTAGCTTGGTGAAACACGGTCGGCCCCGCACACGCGGGGATAGACCTACGCCAACAGCATCGGGATGAGCACTGCGGCAGTCGGCCCCGCACACGCGGGGATAGACCGCGGTTGCCGGGCTTGGTGGCCTCGCGGGCCAAGTCGGCCCCGCGCATGCGGGGATGTTTTCGATACGCGCCCACCTCGTTGGTTTCCCAGTGGGTGTGGGGTCGGGCTGGGATGGCGTGTTGGCCGTTAGGGCTTGTCAACCGTGCGGTGTCGAGGACTAGTGGCCAGGTGTTCCCGGGGCGGTGAGTGGGGTTTCCGGTTCCGGGCAGTGTGGTTGAGCGGCTTACTTCAGCCGTTGCAGGCCCCGGAGGGTTTCCTCCGGTAATTGCGATGCCGGTGGTGGGCATCATGGGCCTCCTTGGTGGAGGCATGATCAGGGTTTCGGTGGGGTGGTTCGGTGGTTGGTTGGCGCGCCGTCGAGTGAGGTGGGCGTGTCGTTCTCGGTCGTGGGGAGCACGGCTGTGGGCTGTTCGTGCTCGACCGTGGTTCAGCCCCAGTGATCGAAACCCAGTCCGGTTTGGCGTGATGCTCGGCCTTCGACTGCAATCGGTGGGTGAGTGGGTCGGCCGTGGTCATTGTGGTGGTGGGGTGGCCGTCATGTCGAGGCGGTTCGGTGTCGTCGCGGGCCGTGGGGTGATCGCAGTGGTGCAGCGGGCGCGCAAGTCGTGAACCTGACCTGCCCGGTGAGTTCGGCTCGGGTTCGCGACGACCGCTGCGTTTCGTCGCCCCGCTGCAGCTCGGCGGCTGCCGGTTCGGGGCTTTCCATGCGTGACCGCGGTGGGGCCGACGGACCGGTAACCGGCCTCGGGGAGTTCCACGCGCGCCTACGAGAACACCCTTACCTCCACCGAAGACGGTGCATACCCCCGACATCGGGTCAGTAGAGCGGTTCCTCGGGAGCGGGGGTGCCTCGCCGGTGGGCTTCGCTGGTGAGGTGGCAGCCGGTGCTGAGGCTGATGATGGTGTTCTTGGCCGTCCCGAAGATCAGCTCGGCGCCGTACTGGTCGTAGAGGGCCACTTCGTGGTCGCCGGGCCGGTCGACCACGGTTCTCGGGTCGGTGAAGCCCTTCTCCGCGGCCAGCTCGGTGACCAGCTCCACGGCGCGAGGCCAGGCCTCGTCGGGGAGGTTGCCGGGCGAGCGGCTCGCGGCGATGTGCCGGACCTCCGCCTCGCGGACGGTGGAGAACTCGCCGGGACACGCGGAACCGGTGACCGGTTCCGCGGCGTCGAGGACGAACGGCGCGATTCCGAAGTCGCTGACCAACCGGTCGCGGATGAGGTCGAGCAGCGCGAGGTAGTCACGCTGCACGGTCTCGATGTCGGGACGGCCCAACAGCTCGTCGAACAGGGGGTTCACTGATCCGTCCTTCGCTGGGTCGGGGCCGCATCCGGTCGCGACCCAGCACGACAGCGGATGCGAGTGCGGTGAGCAGGGAGGTCTTGCGCATCAGTTCGAGAAGGGCTCGGTCAGGGTATCGCCGAAGCCCTTCTCGGTGCCTTTCACGACCCGGTCCGACAAACCGGCGGTGATGACGGCCATGTTGTACTGGCTGGTGCTGCCGTCCTTCAGATACGACGTGTGGCCGGTGACGCCGGTCAGCACCCGCCCGTCGCCGGGGTGTCGTGCCTCGGCCGAGGACGCGTACTGCATGCCCTCCATGTGGCTGGGGTCGATGCCGAACCGGCGGAAGTCGCCCACGGCGTCGTTCTTCGCCTCGATGTAGGTGGCGTGACCGTCGGGGACCTTGATGTCCTTGATGTCGTCGGTTCCGATTCCCGGCGAGCCGAAGAACACCACGTCGTCCACCCCGGTGTTCTTCTGGAGCGCGAAGCCCGTGGTGGTCGAACCGTAGGAGTGACCGAGCGCGGTGAGGTGGGCGTCGGTGTCCCGCGCGGTGTCGATGCCCTGCAGGAACGGGGTGAGTTTCTCCGCGCCCGCCTTCGCGGCGTCGTCCATCACCACCGAGTTGTCGGAGAACAGGCTGCCCGCCGTGAGCTGCGGAGCCTGGTAACCGATCCAGGTGACGGTGGCGACCGTGCCGCCGTCACCGTAACGACTGAGCTCGTCCTCGGCCCGCTTCTTCAGGTGGGCCATGTTCGAGTCGTAGCCGGCCATGCTGTCCGGCACGTTGGACGTCAGACCGGGGACGAACACGGCGACGTGATCGGCGGTGTCGACGTTGCCGTTGGAGATGGCCGCCTCCGTGCGCTCGCTGTCCGTGTTGAACAGCAGAAGCTGCCGCTCACCCGGCTTGGCCAGGGTTTCCTCGATCGCCTTGATCGACTCGAGTTTCTCCTTGACCCGGTCGAGTTTGTCGTCGGTGTCGGTGAACAGGCCACCGAGGAAGCTGTCGTCCAGCTCGGCCTGCAACCGGCGGGCCTCCTCCTGCAGCCGCTCCTTCTCGCTGACCAGCAGCGCACGGTTGGCCTCGTCCCGCGCGGTGAAGGGGATGCCGTCCCGGTTGCCGATCCACTCCGGATGGTTTTCGATGACGTACTTCTTCTCCTCGTCCGAGAGCGTGTCCCACCATCCGGCGTTGTCCCCCGGCGTGCCCTTGCCGTCGGGCGGTTCCAGCACCGACAACACACCTTGGCGTTGCCCCGCGGCCGCCGCCTCGGCGAGCGTCGTCGCGCCGTCGTCCCCGATCTTCCCGCTGGCGACCTTGTCCAGCACTCCGGCGAGGTCGGAGTCGATGTCGTTGGCTCGGCGCAGGATCTGCTCCACGCGGTCGACGAGTTCGGCGCGGATCCGTTCCCGCTCGCGCCGAACCTCGTCCTCCTGCCCGGCGGGCACCGTCTGCGGCGGTGCGACGTCTTTGACGGAGCCGTCGTCACCGATGGCGAACCCGTTGGCATCGGCCAGTCCGTCGGCCTCCTTGACGGCGTGTCCGAGACCGATGACGGCGTCCGCCGTCCGGCCGATCGCCGAGCGGACGGCGGACACCTCGGCGACGAGATGTTCCATCCGGTCGATGATGGTCTTGTGCTTGGCTTTCGCGGAGTCGGCGGCGTCGCCGGTCCACTCCGCGGGAGTGCCCGTCTCGGCGAACTCGTCGGACAACCCGAGCAACGTTTCCGAATGGCGCTTGAGCTCCTGCTCGGCCTCGTCGAGCGGGTCGGGGCGCCACTGTCGCACGTCTCCGTAGGTGGCCATCAGCCCGCCCTCGTTCCGCCGAACGCCGCGCTCGCGGCGTCCTCGTTGGCGCTGTAGTCGTCGGCCGCCTTGTTCAGCGCGTCGGCGTAGTCGTCGGCCTGTTTGACCCATCCGGTGAGCGCTGAATGCCACGTTGTGCTCACCGCGTCGAACGACCGCACACAGCGCGACCCCGGCATACCGTCTCCGGCGCTGCGAATCGCCCCGGCCAGATCGACGTCCGACACTTGTTCGGACGCTTTACGCACCGCCTTCGCAGCGGCCCGCAAGGCATCGATCTCCGTCTGGTACCCGGCCACTCGTGACCTCCCCCAGCCTGTCCACCCGCATGGGCGCGAATGATTGCGGGAATCATGCCACTCATCGGCGGGCGTGCGCAGCAAAAACGTCGTTAAGAGTTGATCACTGTTCGAGGGCCGGGCTCGTGGTCGCACGTCGGCTCAACGCCGCCTCGTTCCACCCCGGCCGCCACGCCGCTTCCCGCTTGTTATCCCCCCGGCACGCGGTGGGACATGCTCGTCGGTTGGCTCGCGTGGCGTCCGGGAGGGACAGGTGTGAACCGAGGTGTCGGGGCTAGCGCTCGCCAATCGCGCGGCGTACGACAGCCGCACGACCTGAGTCAAGGAGCGAGGCCGCCCCCTCCCGGCCGCACGGGGTCGGCGCCCCGGCCCGGTGCGGCCGGGAGGGGGCGGCTTGCCGGTGACGAGCGAAACGAGGGTCGGGGCCGCTACCCCACCGTATGCCACATAACATCCATTGTGTGTCACCCTAGTTTTTCGTTTCGCGTGTCGTGTTTCTATTTCGCGTATCGCGTTAGCGAAACTAAAGTGGCAGGTGGGCGCGGAAACGGGCGGGGGATTCCCGGCCGAATGCCGGGCGAGGAAACATGACGGGATGGCGAAGACACGGACGCGGCTTCCGCGAGCCACTCCGCGGCAGGGACGCCGGATGGATCACCGCGCCGTGATCGGAGGGGCACCGTGGTCCGAACAACTCGTCGTCGGGCAGCTTCCGGTCCTCGGGCGGTCGGTCGCTACCGTCTCTGTCCTACGACGGGAGGGAGGTCGGCATGGCGACGGAACGGGAGTTGGGCGCGGTTCTCGGCCGGTACGAGACCGACAACCGGCGGAGGCGGAAGATCGCGGTGATCGGCGTGCCCGCGGGCGCCGCCCTCACCGCGATCGGAATGATGGTCGTGCTGTCGGGGCTGGGCACCCCCGCGATCGGGGTCATGGTCTTCCCCGCGTTCGCCACCGGGATCGGACTGGGTGTGTTCGTGGTCGGGGTGTGGCAGGCTCTGCTGTCCGTCACGCGCACCGACGAGGCCTTCACCCTGCACGAGGGCGGGTTCGTCCACTCCTACGCCGGGAAGTCGTGGGCGATCGCGTGGGACGAGATCGCCGACGTCAAGGACAACGGCAGGGACACCATGCTGCAGCGATCCCTGGGCGGGGACGTGCGATACCGCGTCAAGCTCCGCTCTCCCGTCGGCCGGCGCCGGAGTGTAACGATCACCGGTTTCACCACCGACGCCGTCGAACTCACCAAGCTCGTGGAGCAGGCGGTGGTCCACGACGTGCGCCCCACGCGGGAGTCGACCTGACGCCGTCGCGACACGAGCCGGGGAGAGCGGTGGGGTGGTCCTCGGGGCATTCGGTCATCGCCGTTCCGGTCCCGGAGCTCGACGACTACGTACGCGGGCGAACCGCCCACTACGACGCGTCGTTCCTCTCCCCCGACCCCGCTTTCGTGCACGCCCACATCACGTTGTTGGGGCCGTGGTTGGCGGAGCCGTCGCGTGCCGACCTCGACGCGGTCGCGCGGATCATGGCGGCGACGGACCCGTTCGAGACCACGCTCGCGCGGGTCGAGACCTTTCCCGACGGACTGATCTATTTGCGTCCCGACCCGGACGAGCCGTTTCGGGCGCTGACCGCCGCCTTGGTGGAGGCGTTCCCGCACTGCCCGCCGTATGCGGGGGCGTTTCCCGATCCGGTGCCGCACATGACTCTGGACCGGCGCGCCGAGGGCATCACCCCGGAGAGCGTGGAGCACGACCTGCGGCACCTGTTGCCCACCCGGATCGTCGTCGATCGGGTCGATCTGCAGTGGTGGGCCAACCACCACTGCCACGTGCGGGAGTCCTGGAAACTCGGGACGTCCCTCTGACGGTCCACCCCCGTCAGTGACCGGCGGAGGCCTTCACCTTGCCGGGGATCACCGCCGCAAGGCGCCCCCGCATCCGATGAGCGGTGCCACGAGGAACGCGGAGAGTGTTCCGGGCTCGGATGTCCTCCGACGCGGTGCGGCATGGACGCCGGGAGCACCTACGCGACACTCGGCGCCGCACTGCGCTCCGTCGGTCTGGCCCTCCCCCCGCTCCGCGCGCTGAACACGCGACACCGCTCACCGTCCGTGCCGCTGTTCGCCTTCCCGGCCGACGCGCGCGAAACACACGGCGACGAGCGCGACGCCGAGTGCCGCGAGGACGAGCACCAGGCTCGGCGACACGCGTAACAACAGTGCCCCCGCGCTGGCTCCCGCCAGCATGACGGCAATGGACCCGAGCCGTCGATGGGGCCGTGCCATGCGGCCTCCCGCGATCTGGCTGTAGGTCACCACACCGGCGAGGGACAGGGTGAGCACGGTGGTCGTGAGATGGGGGACCCCGAGGTGATGCACCGTGCCGTTCTGCACCCCCAGTGCCACGGCCAGCACCATCACCGTGACCACCGTGCCGTCACCGGCGACCGGCAGCACGTCGACCGCGGTCAGCGCCGCCACGAGCGCGATCACGAAAGCCTCGATGCCGAACGCCACGGACAACCACCGCCGCGGTGTCCGATCGAACCGGTCCGCCGCCCGCCCGGCGATCAGCGCTCCGGCGATGAATCCCCCAACGCCGACAGCGGTGTGATCGCGTCGATGTGCGCGTCGGGGTGGAGGCTGAGACCGAGGAACGTGAGGTTGCCGGTCATGTTCGCGACGAACACCTGCCCGAGCGACAGGAAGCTCGCGGCGTCCACGAGCCCGGTGACGCAGGTCAGCACCAGCAGCAGGCCGACAGTCCACCGACGACTCACGGGACTTTTCGTCGCGGCCACCGTCATGTCGAGCAGCATGGCCACACCGGTGCCGGCCCGCTCGGTGAATCACCCCACCGGGGATCGCCGACTCAGGCTCGGGTCGTGGAGCGTGCGGCGAGAATGTCCGCCAGTCCGGGATGGGCCCGGCCCGCGGCGACGGTGGTGATCTCGTACCGCGCCACCCCGGCCACGACGAACGGGTCCTGCGCCGCGATGGCCTCGGCGGTGTCCCGGTCGACGCCGCATGCCACGATCACCCCACCGTCCTCCGACGGCACGGTCTGCCCCGAGAGCAGGAACGTGCCGTCGGCATGATGGCGCCGCAGATAGTCGACATGCGCCGCCGTGTACGGCGCGGAGTCGGCCTCCGTGCCCGTGTAGTGGACCCGCAGCACGTGCAGCGGGACCTCTGCGCTCGCTCGACTCACAGCCGAGCAAGCTAGCGCACCGGTCCGACAGTCCCGCCCCGAGAGCGGCTCGGGTTTCGACGACCGCGTGGTCGGGAAGAACCTGCCCGTTCCGTGGAGGAGGAGGCAGGGTGAGCGAGTCCGACGCCGACGGCCCCGACGTGGCCGATCTCATCGACGAGAGCCCGTCGTTCCAACGTCGCGAATGGGTGGTGAACCGGGTCGGGTGGGTGGTCATCGCTTTGATCGTGACGGCCGGGCTCGCCGGTGTCTGGGGTGACGGACTCGCCAGCCGAGCACAGGTGACCAGCGTCGACGGGCGGCTGCGCGTGGACTACGAGCGCTTCGTGCGCAACCTCGGTGAGGCCACCCTGCAGGTGTCCTTCGCGCGGGGAAGTGCGCGGGACGGCGCGTTCCGGCTCGCTCTGTCCCAGCAGTACCTGTCCAAGCACGAGGTCATGGCCACCACGCCCGAACCCGACACGATCACCGTCGCCGGTGGTCAGCTCGTCTACGAGTTCCCCGGACGCGGTGACAGCGCGCTGACGGTGACGTTCGACCTGCGCCCCACCTCGGGACCGGGCGTGCTGGACGCGGTGGTGGGGGACGTGTCCGGGCCGCCCGTGCGTTTCCGGCAGTTCGTCTACCCCTGATACGAAAGAGGACGTCCGTGGACACCGTGATCCGCACGCTGGCGATCTACCTGATCATCGTGGTGCTGTTCCGCGTCACCGGCAAACGCACCATGTCCCAGGTGACCACCGTCGACTTGGTGCTGCTGCTGGTGATCAGCGAGGCCACCCAACAGGCGTTGCTCGGTAACGACTTCTCCCTCACCACCGCGGCGCTGGTGATCGTCACCCTGGTGTTCTTCGACCGCTTCGCCGATCTGCTGAAGTTCAAGTCCAAGAAGTTCAGCAAGCTGGTCGAGGGCGCTCCGGTCGTCCTCGTCGCCCACGGCAGACCGCTGGAGCAGCGTCTCCGCAAGGAACACCTCAACGTCGACGACGTGCTCGCCGCCGCCCGCAGCCAACGGGGACTGCTCCGGTTGGACCAGATCGACTACGCCATCCTGGAAGGCTCCGGCGGCATCAGCATCATCCCCGCCACCGACACCGCGTCACGCGACCGCGCCGGAGGAGAAACGTCGGCGCCGCCCGGAGCCTGACCCCCGTCGCGTGTCGGGCCGGGCAGCGGGTGTCGGATGGACGAAGATCGCGGTGAACTAGTCTCCGATGCGGATCACCCGCACACCTTTTCCATCTGGGGGAGAAAGTTCCGATGCCCAAGCGAATCAACCGTCGAGCCCTTCTGGTCGGTTTCTTCGCCATGCCCGTCCTCGTCGCGTGTGGAGATCCCGCGAAGCAGAGGCTGCGTGGCAGGAGGCGTGTCGTCAAGCACTGAGGGCCCGTCTTGCCCATCGCCTCCGTGATGGGCAAGACGCGGTTTCGCCTGTTTTCGTCCCGGCTCCTGCCCACGGAAGTGGCGCTCGGCGATGGCCGGGGTGCTCAGCGCACGCCTCACCACGTCTTACTTCCCGGCAGTTCGCCGCATGGCTCCGGCACCGTTCGTCATCACCACTATGGGACCCGGTGGGCGCTGATCGCCCTCGTCTACTTGTCGCCGTTGTTGTCGGTGGTGGGTTCTTCCGTGTGTTCTCGGATCGTGGCGGCGCTCGCCCTCCCGGCTTCGACCAGCGAAAAGACCGAGGCTCGTTGACTTCTTTTAGTTAATGTCATTTACTTAGTGATCATTATTTTCTGGTCGGTCGCGAAGCACGCCCCAATCGGTAGGCGTCTTCGGGGCGACGAGGGAACCATTGGGCGACACGGAGTGCGACAACGGACATGGCCCGCCAACCGGGGAAGAACGGCGATTCCGCAGCGGGAAGACCCCTGTGTCCAGGGATGTCGTGAATCCGGTCACCGAGTCGGGTCCGCTTTCCTCCCGAGGACAAGGCGTCGTCGACGTCCGGTGTCGCTCGTGCCGCGGGCGGGGACCCGGTGCGGAGGCACGGATCACCGCGGAAGTGGCCCGAGTCGAGCTCAGTGACTTCCTCGGCCTTCCAACCGGACCAGCAGAGTCTTGGGTCCGCTGCATGACGTGAAAACGCAAGGAGGGAACATATGGACATCACCGACGTGGCCGCGCGGGCCGTGGCCATCGTGGGCAGTTACCTGGCGGACGTCGCCGCAGGCGTTGTCGACCGGGCCCAGCGGTCGGCGCCCCAGGCGCTGACCGCCTTGATCGCGGATCGGCTCGGCCGTACCCAGGCTGGGGCGGCCCTGCTGCAGCAGCTCCAGCTCCAGCCCGCCGATGCGGGGGTTAGGGAACAGGTCAACGCGGCGGTTGCGGGGATGGCGGCCGAGGATCCGGGGTTCGCCGCGGAACTGGAACGCGCCGTCGGGGCCGTGGCCGCCCCGGACAACACGATCGACCGTGCGATGGCGCAAGGACAGGTCACTTTCCACACCTCGGGTGGGTCGATGGAGCGAACTGTCATCGCGGGCCGCGACGTCGACCAGTCCCGCCGGTTGAAAATCGGCGGTGGGCTCGTCGCCGTGCTGTTGTTGGGCGCAACGGGAGGCGCGGCGGGCACCTACTTCGTGCTCGACGGCAACGAGCCGGCACCACCCGCACCGACCCAGAGCATCAGGCCTGACGCAGCCGACTCCGACGTCACCGACATTGGCATCGGAGACGACTCCACGGACGTCGTCGAGAATCCGGCTACCGTCGACGAGATGCCGAATTCCTCGGACAGCGTCCCGGTCGACGGGTATCTCGTTGCGGAACCGGACACTGGCGTGCCGGGAAGTACCGTCGTGCTGACGGGAACGGACTTCTTCGCCGGTGAACGTGTGCGAATCTATTGGAACAGTATCGCGGAATACAACGCGTTGCGCGACACCACCGCTGACGAGAACGGAGCCGTCTCGGTCGAGGTCACAGTCCCCACGGACGCCGACGTGAACGAGATCTACCACGTCTACGCGCTGGGTTTGACCAGCAATCACAAAATCAACACGCTGTATCACGTCACGGAATAACGTTGTTCCCCACGCCCCCGAGATGGGCGTGCGAACAAATGCAACCCCCCTTGCGTGCGCCGAAGGGCGAACGACTCCGGCGCACGCAAGATCACGGGACCCAATCCCGCCGTCGTCCACAGACCACACCCGACCGGGAACCGGTGGGCGCCTCCACGCCGTCAAAAGCGGCGTCGTTGCCGACGACGGAAGGAGGCACCTTCAATGAGCACGGACTCCGCCCGTGTCACGGCGCCCGAGGTCATCCCACCCGTGGTGTACGTGCCGTGCAGCGCGGTCGCCGAGGACGAGGTGACGGTCGACGTGCGCGAAAGCCGAAACGGTGAGCGGGTGTTGCTGGTCTACTCCGCGCTGGACCGGTTGATCGAGCTGGCCGGCCCACACCAACCCTGGGTACTCCTACCGACCGCCCAGCTCGAACAGGTCAACGAGTACGCGCCGTTCGACATGATCGTGTTCGACATGGAGATCCCCGAAGAGCACCGGCGGAAGGCGGCGTGACGACATGTCCGACGGATACGAACTCGATCCCACGACACTGGAGGCCGTCGCCGGGAAGCTGCGGAACGCCTCCACCACCCTCAGCGGTGTCGACCTCGGCCAGGGCCCACCGGACGCCGGCAACCTCACCGACCTCATGGCCGGGGTGATGACCAAGCTCGTGAACGACACCTCGGAACTGGTGGCGGGCGCGGGCGCCGCGGGCGACCAGGTCGCGAAGGCCCGACAGGAATACCTCGACCAGGAACAGCGAGTCCGTGAGGACCTGTCCGTCGACTGACCTCGCCGAGGAAGGACACCGACACCACGATGAGCATCGACACCAAGATCGAGGGGGACCCGGAAACCATCCGCACCGCCGCGCGCTGGCTGCGGAACACTCTCGCCGAGGCCGTTCACGACTGCACAACACAAATCTACGCCGCGCGAACGGACACCGAAGCCGACTGGACCGGCCCCGCCGGGGACGCGTTCCGCGAGAAGATGACCAACGGCGGTAAGAAGGCGGACGGCATCGCCGACGACGCCCGTAGCGCCGCGGACCACTTCGATCGCTTCGCCGACGACCTGCACACCGCACAGACCCGCATGGAACGGGCCCGCGCGATCGCCAGGGACGGCGGCGTCACGGTGCAGGGCACCCAGATCATCGATCCGGGCCCCGGCCCCGACGCTCCCGGCGACCTGCCCGACGACGCCACCCCCGAGCAACGGGCCCAGCACGCCGACGCCGTCACCGCACACCAACAGCACGCGAGGAAGCTCGCCGCCTACCGGGAAGCGGCCACCGAGGCGTCCTCGGCCAGGGAGGAGTTCAACCTCAAGGAATCGATCACCAAGAACCTCCTCTACGAGGTACAGAAAAAGCCACCGTTCCACGCTTCCTTCGTCGCCGACGGGCTCTTCGCGGGCTACGCCGCCAACCGGGCCGCCGCGAAGGCGTTGACCGCGAAATGGGCCAGGATGGGCGCCGCGCGCCAACTGTCCAATGTCACCGGAATAACACATCGCGGCCTGCCGCACAGCGACACGGGCAGGGCACTCAAAGCGGCGGAACGGGCTCGCGGCGCGGCGGCCAACGCGAGGACGTGGAGCCGCACCGCCCGAGCCGTCGGCGGCAAGATACCCGTCCTCGGACTCGGCATCACCGCCGCCAGTACGGCGTACGACATCGCGGCGGGTGACACGCCCGCGGGCAAGGCCATCGTGGTCAACGGTGGCAGCCTGGCCGCCTCCATCGCGGCGGGCGCCGCGGTCGGCTCGGTGGTCCCGGTGGGAGGAACCGTGGTCGGCGCCATCGTCGGCACGGGTGTCGGCCTCGTCGCCAGCGGCGCGCTGGGAACCGCCTGGGACGCGGCCGCGAACACCGAGATCGGCAAAGCGGTCACCGACGGCATCAACAAGGGTGCCTCCGCGATCGGCAACGGCCTGAAGAAGGCCTGGAACTCGATCTTCTAGCCCCGGTTACCGCCGTGGCTCGCCGGGAGTCGTGCGTGGTGGCGGGCCGGAGCCCGGCCCGCCGGCGGCGTGGGTGACACTGGACGCGTGGTCGAGGAGCTGGCAAGCGCCGAACGGGCGCGGGAGAAAACCCCACAGGGCGTGTGCGCGCTGGACGGCTGCGACAACCCCTTGCCGCCGCCCGCCGTGGACGAGAACGGACGCCGCAAGGGCGGCAGGCCTTCCTCCTACTGCTGCAAGGCCCACGCCGACGCCGCCTCACGGCAACGCCGAGCCGCGCGCACCGCGGCCGTGGTGGACCCTCTCGTGGAGCTGCGCCGCGCGGCCGAGGCTTTCGAGACCGCGTCCGCTCCCCTACGCGCGGCCCTCGCCGACATGACCCAGCGTCTCACCACGGCCGAGGACCAAGCCCTCGCGCAGGTGAAACAGGCCGAAGAGCAGGCACTGGCGGCCCGGTCCGACGCCGAGGAAGCCCAACAGCGGGCCGAACGCGCCGAACGCGACCGAGACCACGCGCTCGCCCGGGCTCGCGACGACCGGGCCGCACGAGAAAACGCCGAACTCGCCGCCCAACACGCCAAGGACGAAGCCGAGTCCGTCAAGAGCCAGGCCTGGGCCGCGATCGCCGACCACGAACGCGCCCGCGGCGCGGCGGAGTCCGCCGCGAACGAGGCGATCCGCGCCCGCGACGCCCTGGCCGCCGAGCTCGACACCACCCGACGCGCCCTGGATGCCGTGCGCGCCGAACGCGACGACCTCGCCCGGCAACTGCAGGACACGAAACGCGAACTGCACGACCTCACCGCGGCCCACTCGGCGACCACGGAACGCCTCACCGCCGCCACCACACAGAACGACACCCTGCGCGCCGAGCTCGACACCACCCGAGCCGACCTCACCGCCGCCCGCGAGGAAACAGCCGCGCTCCGGGCCGAGCTCGACACCACCCGCGACCAACTCGCGGCCGAACGCACCGCCCGATCCGTGGCCGAAGCCAAGGCCGACGCCGCGCACACCGCACTCGCCGACAAGGACACCCGCATCGCCGAGCTCACCGAGCAACTCCGCAGGGCTCACGCCCACCTCGACCGGGTCCTCGCCGACAAGGACACCCGTGCCTCCGACCAGCCGTCCGGGGAACGGCCCGAGGAAAGCCAGGCGCTCGAGAGCTGACATCCGCTCGCTACACTCCGGCGGATCACTCATCCCCGGGGGTTCCGTCCTTGTATCCCACCACCCGTTGCTCGGCGGCGATACTCGCCGTCCTGTTCACCCTGGCCGCCTGTCACTCGGCTCCCGGCGAGCCCACCACGGCGACACCCCACGCCGCCCTGCCGGAGACACCCTCCATGGCCTATCAACTCCAGGGCTATCCCGACGGCACCCTCGACGCGCTCGTCGACGCGCCCCACGACATCGCCGTCATCGACCTCGCCCGCGACGGCGGGCGGGACTACTTCACCGCCGACGAGATCACGCGAGTGCGAGAATCCGGCACCATGGTGCTGGCCTACTTCGAGATCGGTTCCCTCGAAGACTTCCGCCCGGAGTTCGACCGAATCGAAGCCCACCACGGCGACCTGGTGCTCAACGACGTCCCGTCCTGGCCCAGTGAACGCTTCGTGCGGTACTGGGACGACCGCTGGTGGGACGACACCGTGCGCCCCCGTCTGGACCGGGCCCTGCGAACCGGCTTCGACGGCGTGTACCTGGACACGCTCATCGCCTACGAACAAATCGACCTCGCGCTGGTGGACGGCCACGACAGGCGCAGCCTCGCCGAGGAGATGGCGGCCCTGGTGATACGGATCGCCGAGTACGCCCACACCCGACGCCCCGGCTTCCTCGTCTTCCCGCAGAACGCGCCCGAACTCCGGCAATTCGCCGGATACGTCGACGCCATCGACGGCATCGGCATGGAGGACCTGTTCTTCCTCGACACCGATCGACCGTGCGAGGAGGACTACTGCACCGAAAACCTCCACCACGTCCGTGCGCTCCGCGACGCCGGTAAGACGGTGCTGGCGGTTGACTACGCGACCGACCCCGACAACGTCGCCGAGGCCTGCCGCCGGCATCGGGAGGAAGGTTTCGGCGGAACGGTCACGACCGTGGACCTCGACACCATCGCCCCACCCTGCCCCTGGAGGTGAGCCACTCGGAAGTTGTACCCCGTAAGGGGTTACGACCAGACCTCCGAACGGCGGTTTACACCACTCCGGTGCAGCCGGAACGTAGGAGGGTGAGGCGGAAACGACTGGACCGAGCGTACCGTCGCGCCCGTTACAGACGTTGGGGAACACAATACGCGACGGTGATTCTGAGTCGGCCCCTGCGTTCCTCGGCTCATCGCGGCGAATGGCCGGACATCGCCGAGAAATTGTTGGACGTCATGCTGCGAGCCCGTGACGAGCGGGCCCGTGCCCGAGCGCGAGCCGCGGTCGAGTCGGCGTGGGCGACCAACGACGCGGCCCGTGACGAACTCTGGCGCGCGGCCCGGCGGCTCCTCAATGCGCACTACAACCAAGGAGCGTTCCGGAATGACGAGGTCAACGCGGTGCTGCGGTTCCTTCTGGAACCTGTCCCCCATTGCCGTTACGTGCCGCGGGTACGACTGCTGACGTGCTTGTGGCCCGAGCCCAGCCACGAGGAGCGCCGCGCCGGGGACGGTGAGCCCGAACTCACACCCTTGATCAAGGCCGCGATCGGGGACAAAGACTTCCCCGCCCGCGACGCTCTCCTCGAACTGCTGTGCACCACCGACCACCCACGCCTGCTCACCGAACTCACCCATGCCCTGGAGAAAAGCCCCGACAGAATCTCGCAGTCCGACACTCGGGTAGTCGACGACTACGACCTGTGGGACGACAACGGTGAACCCCGCCCACTGTTACGAATCCTGACCACCAACCCCCACCTACCTCTCCGCCCCGAGATTCCGGACACGGCACTGGTGAGCATCCTGCGGAACAGGTTCGACCTCCTGGGCGAGTACGACCAGGAAACCTCGGCCCGCGCGTTGGTCACGGTGCTGGCCACCACCCACAAAATCCCCGCCGAAACCTCGGCCGCCCGTGTCGTGGAAGGCTGCCGCCGGGCGCTCCGGGAACTGCTGCCGGGCGCAGGTCGGGAACTGGTATGCCAACGAGCGATCGCTGGCGACGACGAATCGATCACCGCTGCGATCGACGCGGGCTACCGGCCCTCCAACGAGGAACTGCACCCGCTTTTCCTCTTCTCGACAGAGCAGTGGGACGCCTACGACCGTCTCGACCCCAACGGCGAAGCACTGATCTCCGGACTCCTCACCCTACCTCATGTTCAGATCGAAGCAGCAGTCACCCACCTGCTCGAAGTCCTCGGCACTCACGAGATACCCCCGACAGCAGCGAGGAAAGCTCGGTCCGCGCTACGACGCCTGCCCGCACCGCCAAAAGGACAAGACTCTCCGGACCATCCGGAAACGATCGCCAGAGAGACCGTCTGCCACCGCGCCATGTGGGGTGACACGCAGGCCAAAGCCGCCGCGCGCGAGGCGGGCTACCGGCCCTCCGACAAGAAGCTGTATCCGGCCTTCCTGTTCCTGACCGAGCAGTGGGACGCCTACGACCGCCTCAAAGCCAGTACCCGACTCCGGAAACTGCTCGACGAGTCACCTCGCTATCCCCTCCCACCCCTGTCCGTGTTCGAAGAAGTAGCCCTGCGATCAGGACGAAGACTCCCCGATTCATACGACCCCTCTCGCCATCGTCGCCATCGTCGCCGCGATCGTCGCCGCACCGGCATCACCGGCGGGTACCACACCGACTACAGCTCCCCCGGCGGTGACGTCGGCGGTGGCTACGACGGCGGAAGCTTCGGAAGCTACTGACCAACCGCACCGAATTTCCGCCACGGCCGTACTCCCAGACGGATCGATAGCTGACCCGTGAGTACCACCCGCCTCCGAACGGCGGTTTACACCACTCCGGTGCAGCCGGAACGTAGGAGGGTGAGGCGGAAACGACTACGGCGGGTGTACGACCGCGCCCGCCACGGGCGAGGGTGGAGAGCACGCCACGCGACGAGGCTCCTGATCCGAAAGCTGCATTCCCCCGCACCTCGTGACGGGAGGCATCCGGACCCCGCCGAGATGCTGCTGAACGTCATGCTGTGGGCCCGTGACGAGCGGGCCCGTGCCCGAGCGCGAGCCGCGGTCGAGTCGGCGTGGGCGACCAACGACGCGGCCCGCGACGAGCTCTGGCACGCGTCCTGGCGACTTCTGGCCAGCGCACACTTCGACCGAGAATGGTTCCGCGAGGACCGAGTCGGCGCGGTGCTGCGGTTTCTCCTGGAGCGTGATCCCACCTCCCGCTACGTGCCGCGGGTACGACTGCTGGCCTGTCTGCCTCCCGAAAGCAGCAGCAAGCGACCACGCGCCGCGGAGAGGGAGCCCGAACTCGCCCCCTTGATCAGGATCGCGATCGGGGACAAGGACTTCCCGGCCCGCGACGCTCTCCTCGAACTGCTGTGCACCACCGACCACCCGCGCCTGCTCACCGAACTCATCCAGGTCTTCCGGAAGAACCCCAGCGGGCTTCCGAACCAAGACCGCCGCGGAAACACTTACGACCTGTGGGACGACAACGGCGAACCCCGCCCACTGATGCGGATCCTGCGAACCAACCCGCATCTGACCCTCCCCCCGGAGATTCCGGCCACGGCGTTGGTGTTTCTCCAGATGGGCAGGTTCGACCGGCTCTCCGAGTGCGACCCGGAGGATCTGGTCCGCACCCTGCTCGCGACGGTGGCCGCCGTTCACCAACCACACCTCAACACCCCGCCCTCCCACATCATGGCCGCCTGTCGCCGGGCGCTCCGGGAGCTGACCTCGGCCGAGGCACAGGCCCTGGTGTGTTGGAAAGCGATCGCAGGAGACGCCGAAGCACTCGCCGCGGCGCGAGACGCGGGATACCGCCCGTTCGACGACAAACTCCAGCCGCTCTTTTTCTTCCTCACCGAACAGTGGGACGTCTACAACTGCCTCGACCCCGATGGAAGCGAACTGGCCACCGGGCTGATCCGGCTCCCTCGTAACCAGATCAAAAAAGCGATCGCGCGACTGCTCGATCCGTCCTCCCTGCCCGAGGTGGTGGCCGAGAAGGCACGCTTCGCACTGCGACACCTGCCCTCCCCCGCCGAGGCGGACGACAGTGAAAGCCTGGCCCGGCTGAAGAGCCTGGACAAGGAGCTGCGCTCCCCCACCGAACCACCCCACCAAAAAGATCAACTGGACGACTTCCTGACCAACCTGGACAGCCCCAGAATGTTCGCCCGAAACCTCGTCTGCATCCACGCCATGCGAGGCAATGCGGAGGCCAAGGCCGCCGCGACCGACGCGGGCTACCTGCCGTCCAAACCGAAGCTGCAACCGGCCTTTCTGTTCCTCACCGAACAGTGGGACGCCTACGACCGCCTCGACCCCGACGGCACCCGGCTGCAAACAGTGCTGGCCGAGTCGTGGCGCTACGGCCTCCCGCTGTCCGAGTTCGAGGAAGTCGCCGAACGAGCCGGCCGACCGGTCCCCGAACCACCCGAACCCCGCACCTCCCACCGCCGTCACCGAAGCGCGGGCGCCTACCACACCGACTTCGGCGCCGGTGACTCCGGCGGCGGCTATGACGGTGGCGGCAGTTACGACGGCGGTGGCGGCTACTCCGGATTCAGCGGCTTCGGCGGTTACTGAACCGGGACCCGCTCGGGCGGGCAACCACACGCCCGCCCGAGCGACCACCACTCAGCCGAGCACCGGCACGACCTCGTGCACCGTCGGCTGCTCACCACCGGCCCACACCAGACGCACCGCACTCACCGGCTCGCCCCCGACCTCCACCGAGGCGTACCCGCCGGACAACTCACCCACCGACACCCAGTCCCCCGACTGCCGGCGAACCTGCACGGTCGCCGCCGCGGGCGCCTCCGGGGCCTGCATCACCACCACACGCTCCACCGGCCGCGCCCGTGACAACGTCACCACCAGCGCCTCACCCGGCTCCGCCGCCCGATCCGCGACATACGCCGTCGCGAGATCACCGTCGACCACCAGACCCGCACCGCTACCTTCCCGCGCCGGCGGCACCGCCTCCACGGCATACGACACCAACTCCGGCGTGGCCACCGCGAACTCCCGGACCACGATCCAGAACCCCTCGCCGTCCGCCGTCGCCCGATACCGCACGTAACGCGCCCGCGTCCCCTCCGGCGCGATCGCGGTAACTTCCGCCTCCGACGCCGAGAGCAACTCCGTCCACGTCTCGCCGTCCACCGAGTACTCCAGCACTCCCTCCCGGAAGTAGTCGTCCGGACTACCCGGCTTGCCCATCAGCACCTCGATCCGCCCGATCTCGGTCACCGCACCCAGGTCGACTCCCACGTAGTCGCCGACCCGCGACGCCCGCGAACTCCAGAAGTACGTGTCCACATCCCCGTCCACCATGTTCGCGGGCCCGTACCCCTGATACGTCGGAAGACTGACCTCGGCGACCGGACGCCCCACCACACCGAGCCACTCGTCCACGAACCGGTTCGCCTCGTCCAGGAACACGTCCAACACACCGTCGGCGATCTTCGGCCACGTCGAGGAATGCGGCTCCTTGTCGTCCCGCACCGCCATCGCTCGCTCCATCAGCAACGCCACCCGACTCCGCTGCTCCCACGCCGCGTCCCGATCCCCGGCGTCGTAGGCGGCCAACATCTCCACGGCCGCCCCACCGGCGGCAAGCCAGTGCCCCGCCGCCTCCAACCACGCCGCGATCTCCGCACGAGCCCGCGGCTCGGGCAACTCCTCCAACGCCCCCGCCGCCGAGGCATAGGAGTCGAACACCGCCGCCAACCGAGCACGAGCCTCCGCCCGATCACCCGACTCCCACGACGCCCGGAAGCCGTCGATCTCCTCGGACAACCGCGGCGACTGCACCCGATGCAACGTCCCGTCGTACCACGACAGATCAGCGAACTCCCGCAACGCGGCCGCGAGCTCCTCGTCACCACCCGCCAGTTCCACCGTCGCCGCCGTCCACGACTCCGTCGCGTCGTAGTCGACGTCGTTCCAACCGAACTCGGCGAACGAGTACAACGCGAGCTCACTCAACGCCGCCTGGTTCATCGGGTTCGACACGACCCCCGACACCTGCGCCGACAACCCGTTCTCCCGGCCCGAGTACGGCGCCAACAGCAACCGCCCCGCCGCGTAGTCGTTGACCGGGTAGTTGTCCCAGATCAGGATCTCGTGCCCGAACACCTGCCGCGCCTGCTCGGCCTCGGCCACCGTGATGCGCTCCGGGACCACGGCGGTGCCCGTCCACATCACCACGATGTCCTCGTCCATCTCCCGCAGCTCACGCTTGTAGGGGGACTCGGCGACGTTGTAGTACTCGGTGGGCACCATCTGCAACGGCGCCACGTCACCCTTCGCCTCGACCCACTCGCGCTGCACCCGGTTCAACAAATACGCCTGCGCGCGCCCCGCCGCGTCGGGCCCCGTGCCGAACCGCTCCACATCGGCGTCGCAGTGCCAGGTGTTGTAGTCGATGTCGTCGAGCGGGATGTTGAACGATCGAGCACCCAGCTCGTACAGCGCCTCGAACTTCGCGATCAGCGCCTCGAAGTCCTCCTGCGAGGAATAGCAGATGGAAAGACCGGGCGACAGCGCGAACGTGAAGTCCACCCGGTTCGCCACGGCACGATCCACCAACTCGCCCAGCTTCGCCAGCTCCTCCTCCGGATACGGCTCCCGCCACCGCTCCCGGTGATACGGGTCGTCCTTGGGCGCGTACTCGAAGGTGTTCATGCGATGGGCGCCGAGGTAGTCCATGAGCGCCAACCGGTCCTCGTGCGACCACGGTGTGCCGTAGAAGCCCTCGATCAACCCCCGGTACGTCATCGCGGGCCAGTCGCGGATCTCCACGCCCGGCACCCAGTCCACCCCACGACGCGCCCGCACGACCTGCTCGAACGTCCGCGTGGCGTAGTACGTGCCGTCGGCGTCGGCGCCGTCGAGCACCACCTGCCCCCGCCCGTTCGCGTCACGGCCCGCCGCGAGCACGAAGCCCTCGGCCGCCAACGCGTCGGCCCCGGAGACCCCGAGCTCGGACAGCACCCGGCCCCCGTCGCCGAGCCACACGGTGACGGGCGTGCGCGAGCCGTCGTGCACCGGGACGATCCGCCGCACCCCGGCCTCCCGCAGGACTCTGCGTATCTCCCGCTCCGTGGCCTCGTCGGCGTCCTCGGACGTCACCAACCCCACCACCGGGGTGAGCGGGAAACCGTCGTCGCGCTGTGTCAGCTCCCGCGGCGCGGGCCACACCGACACCGGCTCCTCGGCGGGTTCCTGCGCGGCCTGGACCACTGCGGGGAAGGCGGCCGTCACCAGCGCCGCGGCGAGTGTGACCGCGCTCCAGCGCCGATGACGAGCCGGTCGGGTACGTGCGTGCGGATCACGTGGTCTTCTGACGAGCATGACTGTCCCTCCGGATGAAGCCGTGGTCTGGTCACACGTGTGCCGGGCACGTCCACCGCATCGTGCTGGTAGATGCCGTGACGATCAAGCAAGACCGCCCAACTGGTCTAGTCCTTTTCCGGTCACCCGTCCGGTGACCACGGCGGGCACCCTCCGTCGGCGCGGTCGGCCCGCCGGTGGTGAACTGACAGTCGACCGACCCTCGCACCGGGAGCGTTTTTCGTGGTTGTCCTTCGTTCGATCGTGCTGTTCGTGCTGGCGGCCCTCGCCGAGATCGGCGGGGCCTGGCTGGTGTGGCAGGGAGTCCGAGAGCATCGCGGCTGGCTGTGGATCGGCGCCGGCGTCCTCGCCCTCGGCGCGTACGGCTTCGTCGCCACGCTGCAACCCGACGCACACTTCGGCCGCATCCTCGCCGCGTACGGGGGTGTGTTCGTCGCCGGATCACTGGTCTGGGGCATGGTCGTCGACGGCTACCGACCCGACCGGTTCGACGTCATCGGAGCCCTCGTCTGCCTGGTCGGCGTCGCCGTGATCATGTACGCGCCCCGCCAGTGATCACCGGGCCGGAGTGTTCCCTTCGGAGCTTTTATTGGTTCTGGAGTATGAGTTGTTGCGTGGGGTTGTCGTGTGTGAATATCCTCCAAAGCCCCGCTGTATAGGTCGTTATACACCTGGCTTCGGTGAATCCCGCAGCTCTCAACCGCTCGGACGCCCCGGAAACGATCACGCTCGGCGACGTCACCCACGGGCGACCCGATCGATCACCACACCGACGCTCCCCTCCGGGGCCGTGGGCCGTGTGTCTTCCTCCCCTCCCCTACGTCCTCGCGCCCTCGGCAAGCGACACGGCGTCGCCCACGATCTCCTCCTCGGGATACGGACAGTGCCACCGGTGCTCGGCCTGCGTTGTCCCCTCGGGAAAACGCAGGGCACAGTCGTCGGTGGCCTTCCAACAGCGAGTCCGGAAGGGACATCCCGACGGAGGGTGCGTGGCCGACGGCACGGGACCGTGGAGCACGATGCGCTCGCCGTCGGTCAACAGGCTCGGCGTGGCCGAAAACAGCGCCCTGGTGTAGGGGTGGCGCGGCGCGATGGCCACCCGGTCGGCCGGCCCCTCCTCGACGATCCTGCCCAGATACATGACCGCGATCCGATCGGCGAGGTAACGCACGGTCTGGATGTCGTGGGAGATGAACACCATGCCGAGCCCGAGCCGCGCCCGCAGGTCCACGAGCAGATTGAGCACCTGGGCGCGCACGGAGACGTCGAGGGCCGATGTCGGCTCGTCGGCGACGATCACCTCGGGGTCGAGGGCCAACGCCCGCGCCACCGCGACCCGCTGGCGTTGCCCACCGGAGAGCTGGGCGGGCACGGCATCGGCGACGTGAGCCGGGAGCCCCACCAGGCTCAACAGTTCCTCGACCCGCCGATCACGCTGCGCCCTCGAACCGCGCCGGTGGACGTCGAGCGGGTCCCGCAGGATCGTGCGCACCGGAAGCCTCGGATTCAGTGCCGTCGCCGGGTCTTGGAACACCACCCCCACCGATGCCCCGAACTCCTCCCGGCGGCACCTGGCGGGCAGCGACCACAGGTCCTCTCCCCGGAACCGCACAGTGCCGTGCGTGGGAGGTTGCAGTCCGGTCACCACGCGCGCCAGCGTCGACTTCCCGCACCCGGACTCGCCGACGACGCCCAGGATCTCGCCCTTGCCGACCGCGACGGTGGCGTCGGTCAACGCATACACCTTGTCGCGGCGGAACAGCCCGCCCGTGCGTGCGGTGTGGACGACGTGGACGCCGTCCAGGCTCACCACCGGCTCCGATCGCGTCACAGCAACGCTCCTTCCGTCGCCGCCGACGATTCCCGATCGGCGGGGTTCCAGCAGGCGACCGTGTGCTCGTCGGAGGCACCGGAGAGCACGGGCGGCCGGGTGCGACACACGTCGGTGGCCGCCGGGCAGCGGTCGACGAACCGGCACCCCGCGGCGAAATCGCCGGGAGCGGGCACCACACCGGGGATCTGGTGCAGTCTCCGGGCTCCGGACTCCAACGACAACACCGAGCCGAGCAATCCCCGCGCGTAGTGGTGGCGTGGGCCCGCGAACAGGTTGTCCACCGTGGCCACCTCGGCGAGCTGCCCCGCGTACATCACCGCGACGCGATGCACCATCTCGCCGATGAGCGCCAGGTCGTGAGACACCAGCACCATGGCGAAACCGAGCTCGTCGCGCAGCTCCGCCAACAGCTCCACCACCTGAGCCTGCACCGTCACGTCGAGCGCCGTGGTCGGCTCGTCGGCGATCAGCAGTCGAGGGCTGCGGGACAGGGCCATCGCGATGAGGACCCGCTGCCGTTGCCCGCCCGACAACTCGTGCGGGTAGCTCTTCAGGCAGCGTTCGGGAGACAACCCGACCAGCTCCAGCAGTTCCTCGGGGGTGCGCGTGCCACCGCGTCGAGTGAGCTGACGAAGTTGTGTGCCGACGAGGACGGACGGGTTCAACGACGACATCGCGTCCTGATAGACCATGGCCAGCTCCGGGCCCGCCAACGCCCTCCGCTGAGCCGGAGACAACGACAGCAGGTCCTTGCCGTCGTAGACGATGCTGCCGCTGACCTGCGCCCGGCGCGGCAGCAATCCCATCAGGGCGAGGCTGGTCAAGCTCTTGCCGCATCCGGACTCCCCGACCAGACCGAGCGTCTCCCCCACCTTGACGTCGAACGAGACACCGTCCACGACCGCCACGTCCCCGTGTCGTTCGGGGAAGCGGATTCTCAGGTCGCGCACCGACAGCAGCGTCGGTGTCTCGGGGGCCACCGGCGGCAGCGACGCCGTCCTCTCCCCGACGGTGGTGGCCAGTCGCGCCAGCGCCCGTTCCACGTCGTCGGTGCCGGCGCTTTCGGTCGGCGACGCCTCCACGACGGTGCCGGGCTTGTCATCCTTCCCGGCGCCCTCGCTTCGGGGAGCCGTCGTCTTCGGGGTCGACCACGCGTCGGTGAGCCCTTCGGACAACACGTTCAACGCCAACACGGTGAGCAGGATCGCGACGCCGGGGAAGAACGTGGCCCACCAACCGCCGGAGAGCAGGATCTGCCGACCGTAGGACAACACGTTGCCCCAACTCGGCAACGGGTCCTGGATGCCCGCACCGATGAAGGACAGACTGGCCTCGTAGATGATCGCGTCGGCGACCAGCACCGTGGCGAACACGACCACCGGCGCGGCGCAGTTGACCGCCACGTGCTTGATCAGAATGAAGGACCTCTTCGCGCCGATCACCTTCTCGGCCGCGACGTAGTCCTCCCCGTACTGGGCGAGGACGTTGGCTCTCACCACGCGCGTGAGCGACGGCACGTAGACCAGGGCGATCGCGATGATCAACACCGGAATTCCGGGACCGAACACCGCGATGAGGACGGCGGCCAACGCGATGCCGGGGAAGGCCATCACCACGTCCAGCACGCGCATCACCGTCTCGTTGACGACCTTGTGGGACGTCGCCGCGATGCCGCCCAGGATGCTCCCGACGACCACCGCGACCACGGTGGCTCCCAGACCGATCACCAGCGAGTAGCGCGCGCCGGCCACGACACGGGCGAAGACGTCCCTCCCGGCGCGGTCGGTGCCGAACCAGTGCTCGGCGCTCGGCGGTTGGGCGGGAACCCCGGTGGCGAGAGGGTCCGGTGCCAGGAGGGGACCGAACACCGCCAGCGCCGTGATGCCGGTCAACAGCAGCAGGGCGATCCGGGCCGGCCAACGCAGCGCGCGGAACCGGATTCCGGGACGGGACAGGCGGGTGGCGAGACGGGAACGCATGCTCACACCCCTCGGATACGTGGGTTGACGACGAGATACAGCAGGTCCACGACGAGGTTGACCACCAGGAACGTGAACGCGATGGTGAGCACCGCGCCCTGCACGAGCGCGACGTCGCCCGTGGTGACCCCCGTGAGCAGCAGCTCCCCCATGCCCGGAAGTCCGAAGATGGTCTCGATGACCACGGCACCGCTCAACGCGTAGCCCACGCGGAGCCCGAGCACGGTCAACGGCGTGATCATGGCGTTACGCAACGCCGCTCGCACCACCAGCCAGCGAGGCAGCCCGTTGCCCGTCGCGGTGCGCACGTAGTCGCGGTCCAGCTCCTCGACCAGCGAAGTGCGGACCAGCCTCGCGAGCTGGCAGCCCACGGGAACGGCGATGGCGAACGCGGGCAGCGTCAGGGAGTTGAGCCAGCCCGACACCGAGTCGGCCGGGTTCACGTAACCGCCGGTGGGAAACCACTCCAGGTTCAGGGCGAACTGCTGGATCAGCAGGATCGCCAACCAGAACGAGGGAGTGGCGATGCCGATGATGGAGAGCACCCGAGTCACGTGGTCGGGCCAACGGTCCCGGCCGAGGGCGCCGGTGATGCCGATGACCAGCGCCAGCACCACCGCGCCGCCCATCCCCAGCAGGGTGAGCTGGATGGTCAACGGCAACGCCGTGAGCACCCGGTCCATCACGGGCACCGAGGGCGGCGCCGTGTAGCCGAGGTCGCCTTGCAACAGGCCACCGAGGAAACGCAGGTACTGCACCGGGAGCGGGTCGTCGAGTCCGTGCTCCTCGGCGTAGGCGGCCCGAGCTTCCGGGGTGGAGTTGACGCCGAGCGCGTTGAACGCCGGATCGCTGGGCGAGAACTGCAGAACGATGTACACCAGGAGCGTGACACCGAGCAGCATCAGCGGCAGTGCCAGCAGTCGGCGCGCGACAAGCCGCAGGAACGCCTGCATGGAAGACACTCCTTAAGGAAACGGTCGCGACACGGGGTGGCTCAGCCGCGGCCGACGTCGAGGAAGGACAGACCGGTGGTCGGCAGCGGAGCGAAGCCGTCCAATTCGTCCGGTTTCCATCCGGTCGGCAGCTTGCGGTGCAACAGTGGGTAGGTGTGCGCTTCCTCGGCGATCAGGTCGACGACCTTTTGCCAGAGGTCGCGGCGCTTGCCCTCGTCGGTGGAGCGCACCGCCTCGTCCATGAGCTTGGTCGCCCGCTCGTACTCCGGGGTCCGAGACCAGTAGCTGTAATTGGTGGGCCAGTTGCCGTAGTTGTACCAGCGCAGCAACAGATCCAAGTCGTTGCCGAACACGGAGGGGTCACCGGGAGCGATCATGACCTGGTAGCGGCCCGTGGCGACCTTGTCGGCGTACTGGCCGCCCGACTCGCCGATGTCCAAGTTGGTCCGCACGCCGATGGCGTCGAAGTCCTCCTTGATGAAGGGGGCCGCGTCCTGCACCCACCCGGTGTTGGTGGCGACCAAGTCGATACTCAGGTTGCTCACCCCGGCCGCTTTCAGCAGCGCCTTGGCCTTGTCGGGGTCGTAGGTGTAGACCGTGGAGGGCTCCAGGTGGTCCGGGTGCGACCGCGGGGTGTAGCCCACGGCGGCCGAGGCTCCGCCGAGCAACGCCGAGTCGATCAGCTTCCGTTTGTCGATCGCGTAGTGCAGGGCCTGCCGCACCCGTCGATCGTCGAAGGGGGCGGAGGCGCAGTTGAACATCAGGAACAACATCCCGAAGGACTGCACCTGTTCGACCTTGCCCACCTTCGCGAGCCGGTCGATGTCGATGTAAGGGACGTCCTCAATGGCCTGGACGCGCTCGGACTCCAGCGCCGTGACGCGCGCGGTGGGGTCGTCCAGCAACCGCCAGGTCATGCTCGACACCCTGGCGGGCCGAGGACCGTTGTAGCCGGCGAACTTCTCGAAGACGAGCTTGTCGTCCTTGATGCTTTCGACCAGGGCGAAGGGGCCCGAGCCCACCGGGTTGGCGTCGAAGCTCTTCGGATCCGCCTCCACGAGTTTCCTCGGAACAATCTTCACGACCCCGAGCCGTTCGTTCACCAGCGCGAACGGGTACTTGAGCGTGATGTCCACGGTGGTGTCGTCGACGGCCTCGACCCGCTCGACGAACGGGATGAACGTCGCGTACAGCGACTCGTTGGCGGGATCGAGCACGCGCTCGTAGCTGTAGACCACGTCGTCGGCGGTGACGGGTGAGCCGTCGTGGAACTTCGCCCGCGACCGCAGGGTGACGCGCAGCGTGGTGTCGTCGCGTTGCTCGGGCAGGGCCGCCGCCAGCGCCGGATACGGTTCGCGGGTCACCGGGTCGAGATCGACGAGGCCTTCGAACACGTGCAGGTTGGCGGCCACCGGTGTGGCCCCGGTGGCGGTCATGGGGTCGAATCCGGTCGACAGCGTGTAGGAGATACCGGCTTCGATCGTGTCGGTGGCTCCGTTGCCGGCGCTTCCCGTCGACGCGGGACCGCCACAGGCGCTGAGGCTTCCCGTGAACGCGGTGGCGGCTCCCGCGGCTCCGACGAACCGCAGGAACTGCCGGCGTTGCATCGGGGCCATGGCGAATGGGGACACGTCGGCTCCTTCGCTGAGTGTGCGGGTAAGACGTCTGATGTCAGACACCTTTGGGCTGAGACCCTAGACAGCGATGGCGTCGAGCACAAGAGACGCTGCGTCCTCGGCGGCGAAATCGTGTTCTTCCCACCGTTTCCCACTCCCGGTGGGCACGGGTCGCACAGCCCACGCGAGACGAAACGCGCCTTCGGTGGAGTGCGTGGCGGGCCGAGGTCAGGAGTTCACATAGGCGAGCACGGCAAGGACCCGACGGTGCCCGCTGTCGGTGGGTGGCAGGTTGAGCTTGCGGAAGATGTTGCCGATGTGCTTGGACACGGAGCGTTCGGTGATCACCAGTTCCTTGGCGATCGCGTGATTGTCGTGCCCCTGCGCCATGAGGTGGAGTACCTCCCGCTCCCGGCCGGTGAGAGAACGCAGCGGATGCTGACGGTTCATCAACTGCGTGACCACTTCCGGGTCGAGCGCCGATCCCCCGGCGGCGACCCGTTGGAGCGCGTCCAGGAATTCCTCGACGCGCCCGATGCGGTCCTTGAGCAGGTAGCCGATGCCGTTCGCCCCGGTGGCGAGCAGTTCGGTGGCGTAGGCGTGCTCGACGTACTGCGACAGCACGAGAATGGGCAGACCGGGGATGCGCTCACGGGCCTCCACGGCGGCACGCAACCCCTCGTCGCGAAAGCTCGGTGGCATGCGCACGTCGAGCACGGCGATGTCCGGCCGGTGTTCGAGCAGTGTCGGCACGATTTCCGGCCCGCTGGCCGCGATGCCCGCGATCTCGTGCCCAGCGGTCTTCGCGAGCAGGACGATTCCTTCCCGCAGCAACGCGTTGTCCTCTGCGACGACTATCCGCACGGAAGCGACACCTCGATCACCGTTCCCTCACCGACGGTACTGCTGAGCCGGAACTCACCATCCAAAGCGGCCACTCGGCGCCTGATGCCGAGCAGCCCCGTGCCCGCGGTCTCGTCGACCCCGCCCCGGCCGTTGTCTTCGACCCGGATTCGTAACCGGGCTCCCTCGGAGTCGACGACGTGGTCGACGTCCACGGCGGCGTGGTCGGCCCGACTGTGCTTGGTCACGTTGGTCAGCGCCTCGGCGATGACGAAGTACGCCACGGCCTCCACCGAGCTGCTCAGCCGGGGCAACTCGTCCGGGATCCGCACCGAGACGGGAATGTGGTGTCCACCCGCAAGGGTACGCACCGCTCCCGCGAGTCCACGGTCGGTCAGGATCGGCGGGTGGATACTGCGGATCACGCTCCGCAGGTCGGTCAACGAGTCCTCGATCCCTCCCCTGGCCTCGCGCAGCAACGTCAACGCCGTGTCGGGGTCCGTGCTCAGGACCCGTTCGGCGATACCCAACCGGACGGCGACGGACACCAGTTGGGCCTGCGTCCCGTCGTGCAGGTCCCGCTCGATGCGGCGGAGTTCCGCGCCGTGGGACTCGAGTGCTTCGCTGCGACTGCGAGCGAGTCTGTCGATTTCCTCGACCCGACGCGCCCGGCAGGTCGGCCCGAGCAACCATCGGGCGACGTGGAGCTGCCCGCGCGCCCAGAGGGGAACCACCCAGCACACCACGGCGGCATACAGCACGGCCCGCAGGAACGGCAGCGTCAACGCCTGGGCCCAGGTCCTCAACTCGACGAGCACCGCGGTGAACGTGCCGGGCGGGAAGACCCACCAGTACAGCGGCAGCAGCAGGCTCGTGACGGTGGCGGGCCAGAGCGCCGCCGCGAGAAGACCCATGATCGTGCCCCCGATTCCGTGCACGACCAACCAGACCAGATCGCGCCAGAGCGCGGGGTCGCCGAGCGTTGCGCGGACCCGCTGCCAATGCCGTCCCTCGCACCGACGGTAAGGGTTTTCGACGGTCCTTTCCGCATAGCGGCCGACGCGGGCACGCTCGACGTTCGCCAGGGACCGTATCGGTTCGACGGCTCGCGGAAACATCGGCAGGGCCACCAGCAGCAACGGTGCCGTGACCACACCGAACAACGCCGGGACGGCGGTCCGTAGGCCTTTCACCAGGATGACGGTCGCGTCGGCGCCATGCTTGATCGCCGTCTGCATCGTTCCCCCAGTAGGACCACTGGTGTCCGAATCCTACTCAGCTCCGTGACCGGGGTTTTACGCACCGTGTCGCACTTCGACACGGATGGGGGATACCGGAAGGCCGGGCATCCGGGACGGCGATCCGAATGCCCGGCCCGAACTTCACCGCGTCCCCGGACGCGGGCTCATTCGCCCACGCCCATCGCCTCCACCGGTTTCTCGCGAAGCGCGAACCTCGTGGGAAGCGCGATCGAGCACCAGCCGAGCACGACCGCGACGGCCACCACACCGAGATAGGCCAGCGGCGGGACGGACGGCAGCGCGTCGCCGGTCAGACTGAGACTGATCCCGACCAGCGGGGGCACCGCCGCGAGCGTGCCGAACACCACGGACGTGAGGACGACGATCGCCGCCTCGCCGTGCATCATCGCGCTCACCTGCCGGGTTCCGGCCCCGACCAGCCGCAGCAACGCGAACTCCCGCGCCCTGGCCGCCGTGGCGAGGACCAGCACGTTCACCACCGCGATGGAGACGAAGGCCAGCAACGCCAGGTTGAGCAGCAAAGCCACCGCGTTCTCGCCGTTCTCGTCGGTCTCCCGGCCCGCCACGAAGGAGTTCCGGTCGGTGACCTCGACACCGGGGTGGTCCGCCAGCACCGCGCGCAGGGCGTCCGGTGCCGCTCCCCGCACCAGGACGTAGGTGTTCAACCCACTCGTCGTGTGCTCGACGAGGACGTCGTTGGGCAACGTCACGTCACCGAAGCCCAGACCGTTGCCGTAGACGGCGACCACGGTGGCAGTGTGCGGGGTTCCGTCGCCGAGCCGCATGGTCAGTGACTCCCCGACGTCGACGCCGAAGGTCCGGGCCGCGAACTCGCTCACCGCGACACCGTCGTCGGCCAGCCCGGCCAAGTCTCCGCTCCGCATGTCGAGGTCCATCACCTTCTCGATCCCGGACGGCGGGACGCCCTGCGCCGAATACGCCTCACTGGTCTGCTCTCCCCACTCGTCGTAGGTGACCAACACCTGTGAATGCGCCACCGGCACGGCCGTCGCGTTCGGAACGCGTCCGACGGCGTCCACGACCTCGGGCGCGACCCCACCGGGAGCGATCAGCACGTAGTCGCTCACCAGGCCGGTCTCAAGCTGCCGTTCGGTCGCCGCGGTCGTGGTGGTTATCGTGGCGATCTGCACCAAGGCCATGGTGACGCCGAGAACCAGCGGCGTGGTGGCCGAACCGAGCCTGCGCGAGTGGGCTCGGGCGGTGTGGTAGGCGAGCCAGCCCGCGGCCGGGCGCGCGAAACCGATCCTGCCGAGCAAGCTCGTGGTCATGGTCAGCAGTCGCGGCCCCACGAGCCCCATCCCGATCACGACGAGCAACGCCGAGCCCGCGGCCCCGGCCGTGGCGGTCGGGCCGCCGATGGTCAGCGGAAGCGCGATTCCCGTGACGACGCCGACGACGACGAGGGACCATCCGGTGACGAGGCGGCCCCGGCCCAGCCGTGGCGGTTCCCTCGTGGCTTCGCCCAACGCCGAGACGGGACTGATCCGCGCAGCCCGTCGAGCCGCGATCACCCCCGCGACCACCGCGCAGGCCACGCAAGCGACCACGGACACCACGACGGGAAGCGGTCCCAACACGAACTCGAACTCGGGCGGTATGACGCCGAAAGCGGCCAACGCGTCGCGCAGCGGGAAGCTCAACCCGACGCCGGGCAGGGCGCCGAGAACCGCTGCCACCGTGGCCAGGACGGCCGTCTCGGAGGCGATCAGCGCGTAGATCTGTCGAGGCGTGGCGGCGATGGCTCGCAGGAGTGCGAACTCCCGGCGTCGCTGTTGGACGGACAGGCCGAGGGTGACCGCCACGATCGCCAGCACGACCATCAGCATGGTGCCGCCGAACGAGCCCGCTATCAGCATCAGGAACGACCGGCTCGTGCCGACGTCGAGGAACTCCGCGTCGGCCCGGTCGTCCCCGACCAGGGCCTCCACGTCCGGCACCGCGGCGCGAATCCGCTCGGCGAGCTCGTCCGCGGAGACGTCGGGTTCGCTCAGGACGGCGATCGCGTCGACGGCATCGGGGCGACCGGACAGCGTCCTGGCGCCCTCGTCGGTCAGGAAGGCTTGGTCACGGGCCGCGGTGGTCACACCCACCACCCGGTACGAGGTCGCGACACCGCCCGTGCGGATCTCCGCGGTGTCTCCCGGCCGCGCGCCCGTGTCGGCGGAGAGCACCACCTCGTCGGGTCCGGCGGGTGGTGTGCCGTCGACGAGGGTGATCGGGCCGAGCGCCGAGGACGACCAGCCGTGCACCTCCAGCGACTCGGCGCCGCCCGCGGTTCCCCTTTCCGCCCGCACGGTCACATCGCCCACCGCGTCGCGAACACCGGGCACCTTCGCGACCGCGTCGAGGTGGGAGACCGGGACGGGAACCCGCTCGACGAATCGATGCGTCATCCCGAACTCCAGATACAACTCCTGCGGCCCCGTGACCACCACGGGAGCCGAGGCGTAGCGTTGAGGCGGGATGCCGCCGCGTTGGCCCGAGTCGATGAGGATGCCGCAGAGCGTGATCAGCACGGAGCCGCAGAACACCGCCACGAACGCGGCGACGAAACCGGACAGATGGCCCCGTAGTGTTTGCCGAGCCAGGGCGAACACGCTCACCACTCCCCGAGGTGCGCCATGCGCTCGGCGATGCGCTCGGGTTCCGAACGGGGAAGTTCGTCCACGATCCGGCCATCGGCGAGGAACAGCACCGTGTCGGCGTATGAGGCGGCGACGGGGTCGTGGGTCACCATCACCGAGGTTTGCTGCCAGCGGTCGACCGCGTGACGCAGGGCCTCCAGGACCTGCCGGGCGGTGCGGGTGTCCAGCGCGCCGGTGGGTTCGTCCAGGAACATCACGTCGGGTCGGGTGACGAGCGCGCGGGCGATGGCGACCCGTTGCCGCTGTCCGCCGGAGAGCGTGCCGGGACGCCGGTCCATGGGCACGTGCACCTCGACCGAGCGCGCGACCTCCGCCAGAAACTCCGGGTCGAACGGCTTGTTCGCCAGCCGCAGGGGCAGCACGATGTTCTGCTCCACGGTCAGCGAGTCGAGCAGGTTGTAGGCCTGGAAGACGAAGCCCACCCGTTCTCGGCGCAGTTCCGTGAGTTCCTTCTCCTTCAGCGTGGTCAGGTCGGTGTCACCGAGCAGCACCTTTCCCGACGTCGGCCGGTCCAGACCGGAAGCACAGTGCAGGAACGTGCTCTTCCCCGAGCCGGACGGCCCCATGACGGCCGTGAAGCTGCCACGTCTCAGTCCGACCGACACACCGTTCAAGGCGTGCACGGCGGCTTCCCCGTCGCCGTAGGTCTTGTGGACGGACTCCAATCGCACCGCGCAGCTGAGTCCGTCCATCACCGTGGTCATCCGTTTCTCTCCTTCCGAAACCGATGACCCGAGGCTAGGAACGAATTCCCGATGGCACAGCGGACTCAGCACCCGAATCGACGGTGTAGGTAGGTACACCCTCGGGAAGCCGGAGGAATCGGACGAACGAGAGAAACGACCCGACGTCGGCGGCGGGGCCGCCGGGGAGGCTCAGTCGCCGGTCGCCGGTCGGTCCGAGGTGGACTGATCACCCAGGTGCGCGGCCAGGTGTTTGCGCACCGGGGCGTAGTGGGCCCTGATGGCTTCCCGGAACTCCGCCACGTCGCGCTTGCGGGCGGCGGCCACGATGGCGGCGTGGGCCTCGGCGGTCTCGCGCACTTCCGGCACCGAGGGCGCGAGCAGCGGGGCGACCATGCTGTGGACGTCCCAGAACGCGCCGATGAGCTGGCTCACCAGCTCGATGCCCAGGGGTTCCGTGAGCAGCAGGTGGAACTTGCGGTCCTGTTCGACGAACTGCTCCCCGCGGTCGGCGTGTTCGCGCATCTCCTCGACGACCGCGTCGAGCGCCGCGAAGTGGGTGTCGTCCAGGGTCTCGACGAGCGCCGACGCCAGGCCCTGTTCCAGCAGTTCGCGGATGCGGATCACCTCGTGCAGCACCGCGAAGTCGTCCTGGCTGTTCAACTGCGCCCGGAACGCCAGGCTCTCGACGAGGGCCGCCAGCGACAGCCGCCCCACGTAGGTGCCGTGACCGTGACGTACCTCCACGATGTCCAGCGCGCTCAGGGTCTTGATCGCCTCACGCACGCTGGACCGGCTCGCGCGCAGCCGTTCGCAGAGCTCGACCTCGCTCGGCAACGGATCTCCCGGACGGAGGTGATTGCGCAGGATGAAGTTCTTGATCTGCTCGGTCACCTCGTTACGGCGTAAGGGATGCCGATCCGATCCGGTTTCGGAGAACGCCCGCACCATGACTTGCCTCTCTGAATCGTCCTTACTAGTGTCCTAGCCTAGCCGCATCAGACATCTGACGTCTGACCGACACCGTGGGCCACGACGCCTCATCGTCCGTCCGGTACCCGCTTCCGACGCCACCACCCTGCCACCGGAAGCGGCCGGTCGCCCCGCGCCCACTCGATCACCGACACAAGGAGCATCGCGTGACCTCCACACCGCAGAGCCTCCACGGAGTCATTCCTCCCGTCGTGACACCGCTGCACCCGGACCGTTCGATCGACACGGCGTCGCTGGAGCGACTGGTGAGGTTCCTGCTGGATGCCGGTGTCCACGGCCTGTTCGTCCTCGGCAGCTCGGGAGAGACCGCGTATCTCACCGACTCCCAACGGGACACGGTGCTCGACGTCGTCGTCGCCACCGCCGCCGGTGAGGTACCCGTCCTCGCCGGATGCGTCGAGACCACCACCGGGAGGGTGATCGAGCGAGCGCGTATGGCGGAGAAGGTGGGCGCCGACGCCCTCGTCGCCACCGCCCCGTTCTACACCCGGACCCACCCCGCCGAGATCGACCGGCATTTCCGAGCCGTCAGGGCCGCCGTGGACCTGCCCCTGGTCGCCTACGACGTCCCCGTCAGCGTCCACGTCAAACTCTCCGTGGACCTGCTCGCCACCCTCGCGCAGGACGGCGTCGTCGACGCGGTCAAGGACTCCAGCGGTGACGACGCTGCGTTCCGGCAGCTGCTCCTCCGCACGGCCGACCTGCCGAACTTCGCGGCACTGACCGGCCACGAGGTGGTGGTGGACGCGATGCTCCTGGCGGGCGCCCACGGCGTGGTGCCCGGACTCGGCAACGTCGACCCCCACGGCTACGTCCGGCTCTACGAGGCCTGCCGCGCCGGTGACTGGGCCGCGGCGAAGGCCGAACAGGACCGGCTGGCCCGGTTGTTCTCGATCGTGGAGGCGGCCTCCCCCGCCACCGCGAGTGGGTCGACCGCGGGAATCGGGTCGTTCAAGGCGGCTTTGGCGCTCCGGGGCGTCATCGCCGACGCCACGCCCGCGCTGCCCATGCGTCCCCTCGACGAGGACGAGACCGCGGAGGTGCGGCGCGTGCTGGTGCGGGCGGGCCTGCTGTGAGGCGAGTCGCCGCCGTCGACATCGGCGGCACGAAGATCGCCGTCGCGGAGGTGAACGCCGAAGGGGACCTCGGCACGCGGCTGACCGCGCCGACTCCCTCCGACCGCGGAGCGGACGCGGTACTGGACACCGTCACGGACCTGGTGCTCTCGCTGAACGGCGTGGAAGCGGTGGGCGTGGGAAGCGCCGGGGTGATCGACCCCCGCACGGGCGTGGTGGTGTCCGCGACCGACACCATCAAAGGTTGGGCGGGCACTCCCCTGCGAGCCGAGTTGGAAAACCGGCTGCGGGTCCCCGTCGCCGTCGCAGGCGACGTCCACGCCCACGCCGTCGGTGAGCACCGGCTCGGCACCGCGCGCCACGCGACCTCACTGCTGCTGGTCACCGCGGGCACCGGGATCGGCGGGGCGTGGAGCGTGAACGGCGAGGTGGTCCCCGGCACGCACGGGGCCGCGGGTCACCTCGGCCACGTACCGGTCCCCGCCGCCGTCGGACGCCCCTGCACGTGCGGGGGCCATGGTCACGTCGAGGCCGTGGCCTCGGGACCGGCCATGACCGCCGAGTACCGGCGGCGGTGCCGCACCACCGTGCACGGGCTGACCGACGTCGTGACCCGGGTGCGAGCGGGAGACCCGGTGGCCGCCGCCGTGCTCACGGACGGCGGTGCCGCCCTGGGCAGCGCTCTCGGCGGCGTGGTCAACACCCTCGCCCCGGACCTCGTCGTGGTCGGGGGCGGCGTCGCGAACAGCGGTGAACCGTGGTGGTCGGCGCTGACCACCGCCGTGGCCGAAGAACTACTGCCGGCTCTGCGCGACGTACCGGTCGTGCGGTCGATCCTCGGATCCGACGCCGCGCTCGTGGGCGCGGCCTTCATGGCATGGGAGAGCTTTCGGTGATCGACGTGATGGAACGCCTGCGCGGCGGACTCATCGTGTCCTGCCAGGCCTACCCCGGTGAACCGATGCGTGACCCCCGCACGATGACCCGGATCGCGCGGTCCGTCGTGGACGGTGGTGCCGCCGGGGTGCGGTTGCAGGGCCTCGACGACATCCGCTCCGGTGCGCTGGCCCTCGACGTGCCGATCGTGGGGATCTGGAAGGACGGCGACGCCGACGTGGTCATCACCCCCACCCTGCGGCACGCCCTGGCGGTCGCGAAGGCCGGCGCCCACATCGTGGGGTTGGACGGCACTCGCCGCCCTCGGCCCGACGGCCGGACCCTCGCGAGCACCGTCGCCGAACTCCGCGATCACACCGACACCCTGATCATGGCCGACTGCGGTTCGCTCGACGACGCGCTGGCCGCCGAGGACGCCGGGGTCGACTTCCTGGGCACCACCTTGGCCGGCTACACCGGCGAGCGCGCCCGCACCGAAGGCCCCGACCTCGACCTGCTCGACGAGATCCGCGGCGCGTGCCGGCTTCCGGTGATCGTCGAAGGGCGCGTCCACACCCCGGCGCAGGCCGCCGCGGCCCTCGCGCGCGGCGCGTTCGCCGTGTGCGTGGGCACCGCGATCACCCACCCGAGCACGATCACGAGCTGGTTCCGCGCCGCCATGGACGAAGTGGCCACCGGCGCCGAAGCACGGGACCGTCCTTAGTCGGAAGACACAATCACTGACCGTGGAAGGCCTGATAGATCACCACGCAGGCCACGGTGGCCGGAATCGCGATGACCGTCAGCGCCACGAAGGTGGGCCTGAGGCGCCGCACCGAGGTCACCGCCGACACGGGAGAGCGCACCGGTCGGGGAGGCCGGGCCGGCGGCCGCGGGCTCACCGGTGCGCGGCGTGGTGGTGCGGGCGCGGGTTTCGACACCGGTGGTTGTGGTGGCGGAGGAGTCCTCTTCGGTCGCGACGCGGACGCGGGGAGGGCATCCGGTTTCGGGGCACGGGGCTGTCTCGTCTCCGTCGCGGCTGCGGGGAGACGGTCGGGTGGGGCGGTGGACGCGGGCGATGGTGGCGTGCCGGCGGGAAGGGTCTCGGGAAAGCCGTCGGCCAGGAGTTCGTCGCGAGTGGGAGCGAGGGTGTGCAGGTCCGGCACACGGCAGGCCCGAGTACCTTGTCGGCACTCCAACACGGTCGCGGGCACCGATTACGCATCCGGTGCACTGGCCGCCGCAACCACACCACCCGCGACTCCGCCCCGGCAGGCCCTCGCCCGAGGTCCCCGGTCCCTTCTGCACCCGCACCGGCACGATGTCGACCGTAGTGATCATCGGAACGGGCATGGTGCCGCCGAACGAGTGGCAGCGGCGGGAGCACATCACCGGGGTCGGCGGCCACGCCCACCACGTCACCGCGGCGCCAACAGTCGACGCGGCGACCACGTGAAGACCCGGCCCACCACCACGACAACGGCTTCCGTTCCCCGCGCGAGGTGCCCTTTCGGCGCCGCCTCCTCCACACCACGCCAGCACAGATCACGAGGTGGTCCGACCGCGCCCGTGGCATCCTCGCGTCCGGGCCCGCCCGTTGTCACCTGGCGGGCCCGCATGCTCGCTCACGCCTTGGCGGTCGGCTTCTGCGTCTTCAGCCATTCCTCGAACGTGGTCGGGGCGATGCGCGCGTCCTTGCCGGGGAGGAGAACCTCGCCCGCCGTGTTGGGTCCGAAGATTCCCGACCACGTGGGGACGAGCTTGATGTCCCGGCCGCGCGCCTGATAGGTCCGCCGTGCCATGTCGACGAGATCCTGGGTCTCGGGGCCGGCGACGTCGACGTAGCGGCCCTGCGGTTCTCCGACCGCGATCTCGGCGAGGATCTCGGCCACGTCGTCCGGGTCGATGGGTTGCAGGAGCAGCGGCGCGACGGTGGCGACTCCGTCCTTCTCCGTCCATTCCGCCGTCATCGCGGCGAAGTCGTGGAACTGCGTGAACGGCATGATGGTCCACGGCACCGGCCCGGCTTCCACGAGTCGTTCCTGTTCCCGCTTGCCGAAGTAGTGGGGGTCGGCGTCGACCTTGTGGACTCCGGCGATCGAGATCAGCACGTGGTGCCGTACTTTCGCCCGCTCGCCCGCGGCCAACAGGTTGCGCGTCATGGTGCCGAAGTACTCCACCGTCTCCTTCACGTCGGCGTGGGGCATGCTCACGGCGTCGATGACGACCTCGACACCGGCGAGCGCGTCGTCCAGCCCCTTGCCGGTGTTCAGGTCCACGCCGAGCGAACGGCTGATGCGGACGACGTCGTGACCGTCGCGTTCGAGGACGGCGACGGTGCGAGCACCGACGTTCCCCGTGGCCCCGGCGACTGCGATACGCATGACGATCTCCTTCGTGACGATCTTCGCGATACGGCGCGACATTATCGCGGACTTAAGAGATCCGCAATGTCTTCGATACACTGGAGAAGTGAAGTTGCCAGTGAGTACGGAGTGGGTGTTGCACTGCGCCACCACGTTGGCGCAGCTCGATCCGCGGGACACCGTGTCGGCGGCACAACTGGCGGACTACTTCGACCTCCCCGCCCCCTACCTCGCCAAGCAATTGAAGGCTCTCGCCAAGGCGGGCGTGCTCACGGCGACTCCCGGACCGCGTGGCGGCTATCGACTCGCGCGTTCGGCGGCCGACATCACGCTGCTGCAGATCGTGGAGGCCGTGGACGGCACGGCCTCCCCCTACGAGTGTCACGAGATCCGCCAGCGGGGCCGGGGCGCTCTGCCTCCCGAGGACTGTCGTGACACCTGTGTGCTGGCCGCGAAGATGGCCGACGCCCACGAGGCATGGCGCCGCAGCCTGGCGGGCGTCACGCTCGCCGACATCCTCGACGAGATCCCGTCCTGGGCACCCGCCCGCACCCGTTCCCTGCTCACCGGAGCATGATGGAGTCCCTCGACCGGCCCTTCCCGGCCCCACGTCCCAATCTTCCCGACGTCGCGCCTCACCTCGCGCCGCTGCCCCCGCCCTCCACCGGGTTGTCGCCCCACCGCGTGGACGAGGCCGTGCGTCACCAACTGGTGTCCGACATCGGCGCGGAGCGGCTCGAAGCGTTGGCGCGGTGTCTGGACCGGACCACGTTCGGTGTGGTGCTGCACTGGCTGTCCAGTTACCAGCGCCGTTCCCTGGACACCAAACGCGGTTACGCCGAGGACATCTGCCGCATCGCCGAGTGGTTCAGCGCCGCCACCGGACGCCGGCCCGCGGATCTGCTGACCAGCCTCACGTTCGACACCGTGACCGCCTGGTCCCTCTACGCCAAGAGCAAGGGTTGGTCGGCGCGCACCCAGCGCCGCTACCTGTCCGCGCTGTCCTCGTTGTTCGACCACGCCCGCCGCGCCCACCGCATCCCCGTGGAGAACCCGGTACACCTGGCCACCCACGCGCCCCCGATCGGCACCTCGACCAACGGCCGCCCACCGGGCGCCACCCGCGTGCTGGAGTTGTCCGAGGTCGCCGCACTCTCCGCCGCGTGTTCCAGCCACGAGGAACACCTGGTGTTCGAGTTGTTGTTCACCCAGGGGCTGCGGGAGTCCGAGGTGGTCTCGCTCGACATCGACAACCTCGATCGCACCCACATGCCCCCGGTGTTGTCGGTGGCCCGCAAGGGAGGCCGGTGGATACGGCGCCGGCTCGGCGACGCGGCGGCTCGGCACCTGGACGCCTACCTCGACGGCCGCGCCACCGGACCGGTGCTCGTCCATCCGACGACGGGGCTGCGGCGCGACCGGCACCAGCTCATCAGCATCACCCGGCGGCTCGCCCGCCACGCCCGCCTCCACGAGCCCCGCAAGGTCACCCCGCACGTGCTTCGGGCGACGGCCATCACCGCCCTGCTCGACAAGGGAAAGCCGTTGCAGGAGGTGCAGGAGTGGGCGGGTCACGCCCATGCCTCCACCACCCGCGGCTACTGGGAACGGCGTAACAGCATGCAGCGTGACGCCGCACTGTCCGCCACCCTCACCGCCGATCTCGCCGACGCCGCGGCACGGTTGGACGAGTGACCGGGGCGCCGGTCAGGCCGCCAAGGACCCCACCGTACGCAGCAGGGCGTCGCGTATTCCCGTGCCGTGGCGAACCGTGCTGATCCACCCCAGCCACCGCGCGGCCGCCGCGATGCGCTGGGTGGGGCGACGCCGTCGCCGGTCGTATTCGCGCAACCCGGTACGCACGTCCTCTTCCGTCACCGCCCGCGCGAGACAACGAGCCAACGTCAGCCCGTCCACCAGCGCCTGGCACGCGCCCTGCCCGAGGTCCGGCGTCATGGTGTGGGCGGCGTCGCCCACGAGCACGGTGTTTCCGACGACGTAGCTCGGCAACGACGGAGCGAGGTAGTGCAGGCGGTGGCGGAGCATCCGCTCCGGGTCCGCTCGTCGCAGCACCGAGGCCACCGGGTCCGGCCACTCGCCGAAGTGCGCGAGCAGGGCCCGGTGATCCTCGTCGAGCGTCCGGGGCACGAGTGGGGTTTCCAGGACGGCGTAGAAGTTGGTGCGGTCGGGCGTCAGGGGTGAGTAGCCGAACTTGGCTCTCGGCCCCCACACCTCCCCGGCGTGCCGAACGCCGAAGTCGATCACGGAACGCCACACCGTGTATCCCGTGTCGCGCAGCCCGTGCCGGGCTCCGAACAGACGCCGCCGCACCGCGCTGTGCGCGCCGTCGGCGCCGATCACCACGTCCGCCTCGCCCTCCCATTCCCGACCGAAGTGGACGGTTCCGTCGGGCAACGACTCGAACAGCAGTCCGAGGAGGTCCGGTCGCGCCACTACGTACACGTCCTCGCCCGCACGGCGGCGGATGCGGGTGGTGTCGATCTCGACGAGTGTCCGTCCGTCCCAACGCTGGATCACACCCGGTCGCTGCGGTTTTCCGCGACGACGTAGTTCGTCGGCCAGCCCCAGTTCCGCGAGGGCTCGGACGGCGTTCGGCCACATGCCGAGCCCCGTCCCGTCGTTCGCCAAGGCGGGCGCGCGCTCGTACACGTGCACTCGCCAACCCGCGCGTGTCAGCCCGGCCGCCGCGGCCAGTCCCGCGATTCCGCCTCCGATTATCCGTGCTTCCATGCCGCCACCGTACTACAGATGTAGTAGATCGCACTACGGGTGTAGTGTTGGGTGCGTGACAGCACGGAGGGACCAGGTACTCAACGCCGCGATTCGCGTCCTCGGCACCAAAGGAACCAGACAGCTCACCCACCGGGCCGTCGACGCCGAGGCTCAACTGCCCCAGGGCTCGACCTCGAACTACTTCCGCAACCGCGACGCGCTCGTCGCGGGCGTCCTCGACCGGCTCGTGGCTCAGGACGAGCAGGCCTGGGGGCTCTTCTCCGCCGACCTGGCCACCATCACGCTCACCCTCGACGGCTTCGCCGACGCCGTGGTGCAGTTCGTGGAGGAACTCGCGACCACCGCCCGCACCGCCACGCTCGCCCGGCACGCGATCTTCCTCGAAGCCGCGCACCACAAGCATCTCCGCGACCAGATCGAGATCCGTCAGCGACGCCTGGCGGCCTGGGGCGCACCGTGGCTGGAACGGTTGGGGTCACCGCACCCCGAGCGGGACTTCGCCGCGCTCCGGTCCCTCCTGGACGGTCTGCTGTTGCACCAGTGCTCGCTGCCCGACCCCGACTTCGACCCGTCGGGACCGGTGAAAGCCCTGCTCGACGGGCTGAGTCGCCGCTGGTGACACGCGCCTCGCCCGTGCGGCGCCGTGGCGAGGGAATGGCCGTCCCCGAACGGGCTAGGCGTCTTCGTCCGGGTCCCAGTCGAGCAGCCGAACCTTCGCCACCGTGCGCACGTGACGACGCATGGCCGCCGCCGCACGGGCGGGCTCTCCCCGGCTGATGGCGTCGAAGATGGCCTGATGCTGCCGCAGCGACCGGCGGGGCCGTCCGGGCTGGCGCAGCGATTCGGTGCGGCTTTCGGTGATCTGGTCGGAGATGGAGCGCATGAACTCCGCCAGCAACGCGCTGCGGGCGGCCGCCGTCACCGCAGCGTGGAAGCGTCGATCACCCTCAACGCCGTGCCCGCCCGCCTCGATCTCGGCACGCATGTGAGCCAACGCCGCCTCCAGTTCGTCGAGGTCCTCGGGGGTGCGGCGTTCGGCGGCGAGTTCGGCGAGCTTGGTCTCGATCGCCTCGCGCGCCTCCAGGACGTCGGGCAGCCGCCGTCGCCGCGCGACGAGTTGCTCCACCGGCTCCACGTCCAGCGTGTCGCGCACGAGGAAGCTGCCTCCGCCGTGGCGGGTCTCGACCAGTCCCTGGACCTCCAGCACCACGATGGCCTGCTTGACCGAGGCCCTGCTCACGCCGAGCCGCTGCGCCAATTCGCGTTCGGCCGGCAGTCGATCCCCCGCCCGCAGCCGGGAGTGGGCGACGTACTCCCGCAGCCGCTCGATGACCTGCTCGTACAACCTGGGCCGCGACATCGGCCGCAGAGCGTCTGACACTTCGTTTCCTCTTCGGCGCACGGTCTTCCCGCGGATTCGATCCTCGCAGCCTAACAGCGCGACGCCGGGGAAGCGGGTCAGTCACCGAACCGGAGAGGATCTTGACAGCTGTGGCCGGCCTCACGCAAAGTGGTTCAGCCACTGAGCCACCAGGCCACTCGGACACCCTGAGCGAGCCCAAAGACGGGAGTCGTCGCGTATGTCCCCCCAAGTCGTCGCGATCATCGTTCTGGCCGTGGTCTTCCTCGTCGCCACCACCCGGTCCATCAACATGGGGGCGCTGGCGTTCGCCGCCGCGTTCGGCGTGGGCACGCTGGTGGCCGACATGGACGCCGACGCGATCTTCGCGGGCTTCCCCGGTGACCTGTTCGTCGTGCTCGTCGGGGTGACCTACCTGTTCGCCATCGCCAAGGCCAACGGCACCACCGACTGGCTGGTGCGGGCGGCGATCACACTCGTCGGCGGGCGGCTCGCCCTCGTCCCCTGGGTCATGTTCGTGATCACCGCCGCGTTGACCGCCATCGGCGCGGTCAGTCCCGCCGCGGTGGCCATCGTGGCCCCGCTGGCCCTCGGCTTCGCCGCCGAGTACGGAATCAGTCCGTTGCTGATGGGCGCGATGGTGGTGCACGGCGCGCAAGCCGGCGGCTTCTCCCCGATCAGCGTCTACGGCTCGATCGTCAACGGCATCGTGGCGCGGGAAGGCCTGCCGGGCAACGAGATCGTGCTCTTCCTGGCGAGCTTCGCGACCAACCTGGTGATCGCGGCGATCGTGTTCGTCGTCTGCGGCGGGCTCAAGCTCACCCACGCGGGCACCGTGGCCACCCGACGACTCGCCCCCGTGGGGACGGCCTCCGACAAGCCCCCGAGCCCCACCGGCTCGGGGAAGGACTCCCCGGACACCGAGCCCGTCACGCTGACACTCGACCGCGGCGCGACCCTCGTCGCCCTGATCGCCCTCGTGGTGTGTGCGCTGGGCTTCGACCTCGACGTCGGGTTGACCGCGATCACGCTCGCCGTGCTGCTCAGCGTGATCTGGCCCGACATCAGCAAGAAGGCCATCGGACAGATCACCTGGCCCACGGTGTTGCTGATCTGCGGCATCCTCACCTACGTCGGTGTGATGGAGGAGATGGGCACCATCGACTACGCCGGTAACGCGGTCTCGGAGGTGGGCGTCCCGCTCCTCGCCGCGCTGCTGATCTGCTACATCGGCGCCCTGGTCTCGGCGTTCGCCTCGTCGGTGGGCATCATGGGCGCCCTCATCCCGTTGGCCGTGCCGTTTTTGACGGAAGGAACGGTGGGGCCGATCGCGATGATCGCCGCACTGGCGGTGTCGTCCACTGTGGTGGATGTCAGTCCGTTCTCCACCAACGGTGCCCTCGTACTGGCGAACGCCCACCACGTCGACCGTGACCGTTTCTTCCGCCAGTTGCTGGTGTACGGAGGGGTGATCGTCGCGGCGGCTCCCGTCGCGGTGTGGCTGATACTGATCGTGCCCGGTTTCGGGTGATCCCCACCGGCCCCTGCCCGGAACTCGACGACAAGGAGATCGGTGACCGTGCTCTTCCCCGCCCTGCACACGGCCCAGGACGCGCCCGCGTTGCGGTTCGGCGACCGTGCCCTGACTTACGGCGAGCTGGCCCGGATCGCGGGCGCGCTCGCCCACCGCATCCGCTCGGCGGTGAGCGAACCGCCACGGGTGGCGGTGTGGGCGACGCCGAGCCCGGAGACCGCAGTGGCCACCGTGGCGGCACTGCTGGCGGGAGTGCCCGCCGTCCCGATCAACCCCAAGATCGGGGAACGCGAGCTGGCCCACATCGTCGCCGACAGCGAACCCGGCCTGGTCCTCACCGAACCCGACGCCACCCTGCCGCCCGGACTCGCCACCGTGCCCCGCCTGGACGTCATCCTCGACGCGGGGACCGACCCGGTGTCCCTGCCCGAGGAGCCGGACGAGGAGGCACCGGCGTTCGTCATCTACACCTCCGGCACCACCGGTGCCCCCAAAGGCGTGGTCCTCCCCCGCCGCGCCGTCACCAGCACGCTCGACGCCCTGCGGGACGCCTGGCAGTGGACGGCCGACGACGTGCTGGTGCACGCCCTGCCGCTGTTCCACGTCCACGGGCTGATCCTGGGCATCCTCGGGCCGCTCCGGCGGGGCGGCAGCGTGCGGCACGTCGGCCGGTTCTCCCCCGCCGCCGTGGCCGCGGAACTGACCTCCGGCGCCACCATGATGTTCGGCGTCCCCACGATGTACCACCGCATCGCCAACGAGGTGGAGCACGACCCCGAGCTCGCAGCGGCACTGGCCGGGGCGCGCCTGCTGGTCTCGGGCTCGGCGGCATTGCCCGTGCACGACCACGAACGCATCGCCGCCGCGACGGGCCAACGGATCGTCGAACGCTACGGCATGACCGAGACGCTGATGAACACGAGCGTGCGCGCCGACGGCGAACGCAGACCGGGCACGGTGGGGCTGCCGTTGCACGGGGTGGAGCTGCGACTGGTGGACGACCGGGGCACCCCGATCGAGACCTGGGACGGCGAGACGGTCGGCGAGATCGAGGTGCGGGGCCCGAACCTGTTCACCGAGTACTTGAACCGCCCCGACGCGACGGCGGAGGCGTTCCACGACGGGTGGTTCCGCACCGGCGACATGGCTGTTCGCGAGCCGGACGGGTATGTGCGCATCGTGGGACGCAAGGCGACCGACCTCATCAAAAGCGGCGGCTACCGCATCGGGGCGGGCGAGATCGAAAACGCCCTGCTCGAACATCCGGGTGTCGCCGAGGTGGCCGTGACCGGCGAGCCGGACGCCGACCTCGGTGAACGAATCGTGGCATGGGTGGTGCCGAACGGCGCTCCCCCGGCCGAGGGGGAACTGATCGAGCACGTCGCGCGACTGCTCACCCCGCACAAGCGGCCCCGCGTGGTGCGGTTCCTCGACGCGCTGCCCCGCAACGATATGGGCAAGGTCATGAAACGGGCACTGCATGGCTGAATCGGCTCGTGATCTTCTCGACTCGATAGCGACGTCTTTCACCGAGTGGCGGCCCCAAGCCTCGGGCGAGTCCGTCGTGGACGGACCGATCGCCTGGCGCGGCTACGACGACGCGCGGGCTCGGGCGGCGGTGCGGACGGGCGAGTCGGAGTCGGTGGTGTGCGGTCAGGCGACCGTCGGCGATATCGAGGTCGCCCTCGTGGTGTTCGAGTTCGGTTTCCTCGGCGGCTCGATCGGAGAGGAAACCGGACGCCGGGTGGCGACGACGTTCCAGCGGGCGCGGCAGCGGCGGCTTCCGGTGGTGTCGGTGATCGCCACCGGGGGCAGCCGCATGCAGGAAGGCATGCGCGCCTTGAGCCAGCTTCACGGGCTGGCGCGGGAGATCGCGGCTACGCGAGCGGCCGGGCTGCCCCAGGTGTCCGTGCTGTGCGACCCCACCACCGGTGGTGGCTGGGCCACGCTCGGTGCCGGTGCCGACGTGGTGCTGGCGCTACCGGGAGCTCAGGTCGGGTTCGCCGGGTCACGGGTGCGGCCCGACGGCGACCCGCGCGCGTACACCGCCGAGGCGCACTGGGACACGGGACAGGTCGACCAGATCGTCGACCGAAAGCACCTGCGGGACGCGTTGGCGCGGTGGCTGCGGCTGCTCACGACCCCGGCCCCACGAGCGGTGGACCCACCGAGGGCGCTGGGCGCCACGGACTCGCCCGCCACCGGATGGGACGCGGTCGTGCGCGCCAGGGCCCCGGAACGGCCCCGCGCGGCGCGGTATCTGGACGCCTACTTCGCGTGGCGGGAACCGATCCGGGGCGACCGGGCCGGTGGCGCGGACGACGGGGTGCTGTGCGGATTCGGGTGGCGGGACGGCGCCGCCGTCGCCTACGCCGCGCAGTGCGGCACGGCCACGCGTCCGGCCGGTTTCCGCACGGCGACCCGACTGGTGCGCCTGGCCGACCGGCTCGGTATTCCGGTACTCACCCTCGTGGACACTCCCGGCGCCGCGGCCGAGGACGTGGCCGAACGCGACGGGGTGGGGCCCGCCATCGCGTCCCTGTTCGAGGCGATCGCCTCGGCGCGGGTTCCCGTCACCAGCCTGCTCATCGGCGAGGGCGGCTCGGGCGGTGCGCTGGCGTTCGCCGCGCCGGACCGGCTGTGGACCACTCCGGACGGTTACTTTTCCGTTACGTCTCCGGAAGCGGCGGCGGCCATCCTCAAACGGGACACCTCCGAGGTGCCCGCGACGGCCGACGAACTGCGGCTTCGTCCGTCCGACCTGGTCGATTTGGGCATTGTGAGAGGGATCGTAGGCCCCTGAGGGCCGTGGGCGGTCAGGACCACGTCCTCCCCTGCGTACACTGGCGCGGCTGAGCGAAATCCTCGGTTACCCACAAGGTGAGGAGCGAGCGCATGGACGCGCTGATGGAATCCATCGGCGAGGTGAACGACGTCTTCTGGACCTACCTCGTCATCCCGCTGCTGGTGCTGCTGGGTCTGTACTTCACCGTGCGCACCGCGGGCGTGCAGTTCCGGATGCTGCCCCAGATGTTCCGGGACCTACGGGGAACACCGGAGCAGACCAAGGACGGTAAGAAGGCCGTCTCGTCGTTTCAGGCGTTCTCCATCTCCGCGGCGGCGCGCATCGGCACCGGCAACATCGTGGGTGTGGCGCTCGCCATCTCCCTCGGTGGTCCCGGCGCGGTGTTCTGGATGTGGGTGATGGCGATCATCGTCAGCTCGCTGGCCTTCGCGGAATCCACGCTCGCCCAGCTGTTCAAGGTCCGCGACCGCTCCGGCTACCGCGGCGGCCCCGCCTACTACATGCAGCACGGCCTGAACGCTCGGTGGCTGGGCGTGATCTTCGCGGTCGTCATCATCTTCACGTTCGGCTTCAGCTTCAACATGGTGCAGGCCAACAGCATCGCCGAATTCGTCTCGACCTCGGTCACCACCGTGACCGGCGCCGAGGAAGCCCCCGGCTGGGTGGCACCGGTGGTCGGCCTCGCGCTGGTCGCCGTGGTGGGCGCCGTGGTGTTCGGCGGCGCGCGGCGCATCGCCCAGGTCGCCCAGCTGACCGTGCCGTTCATGGCCCTGGTCTACCTGATCGTGGGGCTCGTCGTGGTGGGTATGAACCTGGACAAGGTTCCCGACGTGTTCGCCGACATCGTGAGCTCGGCGTTCGGCTTCGAGCAGATCGGCGGCGCGGCCGTGGGCACGGCGATCATGCAGGGCGTCCGTCGCGGGCTGTTCTCGAACGAGGCGGGCATGGGGTCCGCGCCCAACGCGGGCGCCAGCGCCGCGGTGAGCCACCCCGTCAAGCAGGGCCTGGCACAGTCCCTCGGCGTCTACTTCGACACCCTGCTGGTGTGCTCCATCACGGCGTTCATCATCCTCGTCTCCGACCCCGACTACGGCGCCGACGACGGCGGGCTGCTGACCCAGACCGCGTTGGAGAGCCACTTCGGATCCTGGGCCGTACACCTGCTGACGATCCTCATCCTCCTGCTCGCCTTCACCTCCGTACTGGGCAACACCTTCTACGGCGAGGCCAACCTGCGCTTCCTCACCGGCGACGACCGGGTCGTGCCGGTGTTCCGGGCCGTGGTGCTCGGCATGCTGTTCCTGGGGGCCGTGAGCTCGCTGAACCTGGTGTGGAGCTTCGCCGACGTCACCATGGGCGTGATGGCCGTGGTGAACCTGATCGCCGTGGCTCCACTCGGCGCCCTCGTGATGCGACTGCTCAAGGACTACCAACAGCAGCGCCGTGAGGGCCTCGACCCGGTGTTCACCCGCGACAAGCTGCCCGACGTGCGCGGCATCCAGTGCTGGGAGAAGGAGCGAGAGAGCACCGACCGGGCCCCCGCCCCCGAACAGGCGTGACCGCCGACACCCGTCGGGAAGGCGAGGGAGTTCAGTCCCGCGCTCGCCCGACGGGCGTCACGTCGGGAAGACCGTGACGAGCGACCCGGCGCTTGGCGATCTCGTACGTCGCGCCGTGGACGGCGACCAGCACCACCGTGGCGATGAGCCCCGCGTAGGACGTGTCGCCATCGAGGGCCAGCGAGCAGAAGATCGTGGCGAGGACGGCCAGGCAGATCCAGTCGGTGTACGGGGAGCCGGGCATGCGGAAGCTGACCCCGTCGAGAGACCCGTCACGCACCCTCGCACGGAAACGCAGGTGCGAGATGAAGATCGACATCCAGCTGAGGAGGATGCCCACCGACGCCGCGTCCAACGCGAGCGAGAAGATCGACCCCGCATCGGCGAACAGGATCAGCAGGATTCCCACCAGGTACAGCGCGCAGGTGAACACCACCGCCCCCACCGGGACGCCCCTGCTGGTGATCACCACCGTGGCCTTCGGGGCCGAGCCGTGGGCGGCGAGGTTACGCAGGAACCGCACCGTCGTGTAGAGGGCCGCGTTGACTCCGGACAGTGAGGCGCTGAGCACCACCACGTTCATGATGCCGCCCACGTAGGGAACCCCGAGGCTGGCCAACGCGGTGACGAACGGCGACTCCTGCCCGCTGTAGCGCACCGTGGGCAGCAGCATCGACAACACCACGATGGAGCCGATGTAGAACAGGCCCATCCGGAACACCACCGCGCGCACGGCCTTCGGCATCGACCTCGCGGCGTCCTTCGCCTCACCGGCCGCAGTGGCAGTCACCTCCACCGCGGAGAACGAGAACACCACCGCCTGCATCACCAGGACGACCGGCCACACCCCATTGGGCAGGAACCCGTCCGCCCACAGGTTCGTCACGCTCGCCTCGGCCCCCGAACCGCTGAACACCACGATCAGCACGCCGGTGATCAGGAACAGCACGATGGCGATCACCTTGATCGCCGCCGCCACGCTCTCGATCAACCCGAAGAGCCGCACGGTCAGCATGTTGGTGCCGAACACGAGACACAACGCCACCAGCGGGGACAGCCACGCGGGCGCGTCCGGGAACCAGTAGGTGGTGTAGACGCCGACGGCGGAGATGTCGGCGATGCCGACCAGCACGACGACGGTCACGTAGATCCAGCCGGTCAGGTGGGCGAAACGCGGCCCGACGAACTCGCGGGCGTACGAGACGAAACCCCCGGTGGTGGGCCGGTACACGGTCATCTCGCCGAGAGCCCGCATCAGCAGGTACACCAACGTCCCGACGACCAGGAACGAGATCACCAGTCCGGGACCGGCCGTGTTCAACTGCTCACCGAGGCCGAGGAAGAGTCCGACACCGATGGCGCCACCGAAAGCGATCATCTGGATCTGGAGGTTCGAAAGCGTCCTCCGGTACCCGACTTCGCCCCGTTCCTCGTAACCGGACGGCGCCGCGGTCTCGTCGTGTGCGGCGGGGTCGGTACTCGCGGACATGTCGCCGCTCCTTCCGGGTTCGGCCTCGATCGGCGTCGAGCCATGATAAGGACGGCGAGGAATCCGGTTGCGGACCCGGCCCCGCTTGAGCATCTTCTGTGCCCATGACTGTCTTCTGCGTCACGGACCGCATGGTGCTCCGTCGCTTCACCGCCGCCGACGGCGACAATCTGGCCGCGCTGCACGGCGACGCGGAGGTGATGCGCTTCGTCGAGAACGGCAGGCCCGTACCCGCTGAGGTGGTGCACAACCGCACCCTGCCGTCCCTGTTGTCCGAGTACGAGCGGCTCGGCGGACTGGGGGTGTTCGCCGCCGAGTCCTCCTCCGACGGGGAGTTCCTCGGCTGGTTCGAGTTCCGGCCTCCCAGACAAGACGCTCTCGACGACGTGGAACTCGGCTACCGGCTGCATCGCCGACACTGGGGCCGGGGACTGGCCACCGAGGGGGCGCGGGCGCTGGTCCGTCTCGGGTTCACCGAGCTCGACGTGCGGCGGGTGTTCGCCACGGCGATGGCGGTGAACCACGGCTCCCGGCGGGTGCTGGAGAAGGCCGGCCTGCGTTACGTGCGCACGTTCCACGAGGACTGGCCCGACCCGATCCCCGGCTCCGAGCACGGCGACGTGGAGTACGAGCTGCTGCGCGACGACTGGCGGGGCTGACCGGCCCCTCGACTTCACGAGATCGACGCCGCGACCACAGTCCTCTTCGGAGCGAAGATCTCCATCTCCCCCGGATTATGGACGATTCTTACGATCGAAACCATCCACAGTGTCCTTTCCGGGGGAGCCGGAACGGCCGCCACCGGCACTCCGGAAGAGTTCGACGTGGTGACGTCGGGTCATTCCGCGGAAGGCTTGGAGGGCTCGTCCGGGGTGCGACGTTCCCGGAGCAGGACGCTGATCATTCCGTTGGGCTCCAGATACGCCCGATGGACGACGCCGATGTCCTCGATACCGTGGAGTCGCAGCTGACTGGCCACCTCCTCCGTCGTCATGAACTCCCGCTTCAGCACTCGGTGTTCGAGCTGTCCGTCCTTGATCATCAGACGCGGTCGGGCCTTCAACAGCGCCGCCAACCGAGGGAACCGGTAGGAAGCGGCGTCGACGAGCACGCTGCACGCCAGGATGACCGCGACGAGGAGGACGGAGTCGGTGATGCTGTCCGACTCCCCGGAGAGGCCTCCCGCGGCGGCCTGCGCGATGAGCACGACGATCAGCACGTCGGTGAGCCCGAGCCCACCCGCCTCCCGCTGCCCCACGATGCGCATGAGGACCAGCAACGTCACGTAGATGACCACGCCTCGGACGACGAGTTCGAGCCACGGCATCTGCGATTGGAACAGGTTCATCCACTCGACCATGGCTTTCGAGTACCCGGCGAGCACCTCCTTGCAATTTCGGTGGTCGGATGTCGAGTCCGGTTACGGACCGCTTGACTGGTAACTTTCACTTTTCACAGCCCCGCCGTATAGGCCGTTATACACATGGCGTGCCGTCCTTCGTCGAGGAGGTGACGACAGCGTTGCGGTCGAGCGATCGCCACCCGTCGGGCGGCGCGGTCCAGTAGTCTCCGCTCACCTGGAACGATCACCGAGCGAGGAAGACCCGGATGAGCACCGTGGGCAGTGGTCCGTCCCCCGCGTCCGACAAGCGCGAGCGGCGGCGGGAACAGTGGGGTTGGTACTTCTACGACTGGGCGAACTCGACGTTCTACACGTCGGTGATCACCGTGTTCGGCGCCCTCTACATGAGTTCGGTGGCGGCACTGGACGCCAAGTCGCACCCGGAACGCAACGGCCCCACCCCCTGTGTCGACGAGCACGGGGTGGACAACAACCTCGTCAACTGCGACATCAGTCTACTGGGCCTGACGTTCCCCGCCGGATCACTGTGGGGTTACCTCCTCGCCGCCTCCACCGTCATCCAGGTCCTGATCCTGCCGATCACGGGGGCCATCGCCGACCGCACGCAGTACAAAAAGCGCCTGCTCGGGTTCTTCGCCTTCCTGGGCTCCGCGGCCTCGGCCCTGCTGTTCTTCGTCGCGGACGACCGCTGGGAACTCGGCGTGGTGCTCTACATTCTCGGCAACATCGGCTACGGCGCCTCGATCGTGACCTACTACTCCTTCCTGCCCGACATCGCCACGCCCGACGAACGCGACGACGTGTCCTCGCGCGGCTGGGCGTTCGGCTACCTCGGCGGTGGAGTCGCGTTGGCGCTCCAACTCGCGTTCTACCTCAATCACGAGACCCTCGGCATCAGCGAGGCGCTCGCCGTCCGGATCTGCTACCTCTCCTCGGGACTGTGGTGGGCGCTGTTCACCCTCGTCCCGCTGCGCCGCCTGACCGAACGACAGCCGCCGCACGGGCACGAGCACGGCGTGTCGGTGCTCAAGGCCGGGTTCGCGGAACTGCGCGACACCCTTCGCGCGGCGAAGGCGTTCCCCCTGACGCTGGCGTTCCTCGGCGCCTACCTGGTGTTCACCGACGGGATCTCCACAGTGGTCTCCGTGTCCGCGCAGTACGGCTCCGAGGAGCTGAAGTTCGGCAACGAGGTGCTCATCGCGACCATTCTCGTGATCCAGTTCGTGGCCTACCTCGGCGGCATGCTGCACGGGCTCGCGGCGCGGCGCTGGGGCGCGAAGAAGACCATCCTGGCGAGCCTCGTGGTGTGGATGGTGGTGCTCGCCTCGGCGTACTTCATCGAGGCGGGCCGGCAACTGCAGTTCTACGCCGTGGCCGCGGGCATCGGCCTGGTGCTGGGCGGCACCAACGCGTTGTCCCGCTCGCTGTACAGCCAGATGATCCCGGCGGGCAAGGAAGCCCAGTACTACTCCCTGTACGAGATCGGTGAGCGCGGCACGTCCTGGCTGGGGCCCCTACTGTTCGCAGGTGTGGGCCAGGCCACCGGCTCGTTCCGGTACGCGATCATCGCGCTGCTCGTGTTCTTCGTCGTCGGATTCGTGCTGGTGGCGCTGATCCCGGTGCGGCGGGCGATCGCGGAGGCGGGCAATCCCGAACCGTCGGTGTTGTAGCTCGCCCCCGTGTCGCGAGGACGCCACACCGGGTACGGATAGGGTGCTTCGTCGTGACCGCTGTGCATGACGACGACACCGATCCGACGGACGCCCTCTCCCCCGTACCCGCCGCGGCATGGCGACGGGACATGCCGGTGACGGGCAAAGTGAAGTTCTGCTACGGCCCGATGGACTGCGGCAAGTCGACGTTGGCACTGCAGATCGATCACAACCTCGCCCGGCAGGGACGCCAGGGGCTGCTGCTGGTCCGCCACGACCGCTCGGGTGCCGCGCAGATCAGCAGCCGTATCGGCATCACGCGGAAGGCGCTGGAGGTGGAGGCCGACACCGACGTCCGCGCGGTGGTGCGGCAGGCGTGGGAACACGGCAAGCACGTCGACTACCTGATCGTCGACGAGGCCCAGTTCCTCTCCCCCGAGCAGGTGGAGCAGCTCACCGACCTCGCCGACGAGGCCTGCATCGACGTGTACTGCTTCGGGATCGCGACCGACTTCCGCAGCGAGCTGTTCCCCGGCGCGCGACGACTGTTCGAGCTGGCCGACGAGCTCCAGCCCGTCCAGGTCGAGGTCCTGTGCTGGTGCGGCAGGCCCGGCCGGTTCAACGCCCGAGTCCGCGACGGTGTCGTCTTGCGCACCGGTGACACGGTCTTCGTGGCCGACACGACCTCGTACGCGAGCGGGGGCTCGTCAACCGGTGAGGTGAACTCGGACACGACACGCTCGTCGACGGAAACGACTACCGTGCGTTACCAGGTACTTTGTCGTCGGCACTTCCGTCTGGGCGAGGTAGGACCGGATGCGTCCGGGCCGGGGCAGCTCCAGCTGACCTGACCACGAGAGTCACTCTCACCCGGGCGGGGGATATGAGGAGCGGGGTTGCCGTTGCCGCGTCACAGTGTGACGTGCAGGGCCTCCCTGAAGACAGGCAGTTTTCACGCGGGTGATGCAGCTCATCATGCGCGACGACGGTGTTGTTGGGAATTCAACCGACCACTTCCGTCGTTGCACAGGGTGAGCACCGCCCGGGCTCTCCTTCGGGAGCCGACCGAAAGGACCCATCATGGCCGACCGTGTTCTTCGTGGAAGCCGGTTGGGTGCGGTCAGTTACGAGACCGACCGCAATCACGACCTAGCCCCCCGACGTACCGTGCGCTACAGGTGCCCGAAGAACCACGAGTTCGAGGTGCCGTTCTCCGACGACGCCGAGGTGCCCTCCACCTGGGAGTGCAGGCTGCACGGCACCGAGTCGGAGATCCTCAACGGCGGGGCACCCGAGCCCAAGGAGACGAAGCCGCCCAGGACGCACTGGGACATGCTGCTGGAGCGGCGGTCCATTCCGGAGTTGGAGGAGCTGCTCAACGAGCGGCTCGCCGAACTCCGGAACCGCAGGGGACGGTCGTCGTAACCCACCCGCGCTTCCGACCACGCGAAGGCCACCCTCCCGATCGGGAGGGTGGCCTTTCCCATGTCCGGGACGTCTCCGACGTCAGCGACGCAGCCGGTCGTACCAGGCCCGCACCTGGTCGCCCCGGCGCTTCAGCCCCCACTGCGCCACCTTGAGGAGGGCCTCACCGATGATGGCGCCGCTCATCTTCGACTGGCCCAGCTCGCGCTCGGTGAAGGTGATGGGCACCTCCAGGATGCGGAAGTCCTCCTGCGCGGTGCGCCACGTGAGGTCGATCTGGAAGCAGTAGCCCTGCGACGCGATCCGGTTCAGCGGAAGCCGTTCGAGCACCCGGCGACGGTAGGCCCGGAATCCGGCCGTGATGTCGGCGACGGGGACCCCGAGCGCGATCCGGGAGTACAGGTTGGCGGCGCGTGACAGCAGTTGCCGATGCGGCGGCCAGTTCACGAGCGCCCCGCCGGGCACGTACCGGGAACCGATGACGAGATCGGCGTCGTGGAGGGCGTCGAGCAGCCGAGGCAGGTCCTCGGGGGCGTGCGAGCCGTCGGCGTCCATCTCGACAACGGTGGCGTAGTCGTGGTCGAGCGCCCACCGGAACCCGGCGATGTAGGCGGCGCCGAGGCCGGCCTTCTCCGTGCGGTGGAGCACGTGCACGCGGTCGTCCTCCCCCGCGAGCTTGTCGGCGACCTCACCGGTGCCGTCGGGACTGCCGTCGTCGACCACGAGCACGTGAACCTGCGGCAGAACCGTGTGTAGCCGGCGTACGAGTGGCGGGAGGTTATCCCGTTCGTTGTAGGTCGGGATGATCACCAGCACCGGGTCGATCTCATCCCTGTGCTGTGTCCCCTCCGCCATGCTGCTCCCCTTCTGTCGCATCTGCGCGCGTTACTGTCCTCTTCGGTCGCGGCCGGAGCGCGAACCCGGCGACCACGGCGACGAACGCGGCCCCGACCAGCACGTACTCGGTCCACGCACCGAGTCGATCCGACAGCGTAGTCTGCTGGCGCAGCGGCACGTCGGCCACCATTGACGTGGCACTGTAGAGGCTGGTGGAACGGGTGACACTACCGTCCGGCGCGACGATCGCGCTGATCCCGCTGGTGGCCGCCACCACGACGGCCCGGCCGTGTTCGACCGCGCGCAGCCGTGACATCGCGAGATGCTGGTGGCTCATCTCCCCCGGCCCGAACCAGGCGTTGTTGGTGGGGGTGACGAGCAGCTCCGCGCCGGCCCGGACGTTGTCCCTGGCCACGTAGTCGTAGGCGGCCTCGTAACAGATCACCGTCCCGACCCTGGCGCCCGCGACGTCGAGGGCGGCACCTCGGTCGCCCCACCGCATGTCGCGGGTGTCGTCGACGAACGGCGTGAACCACCGGGCGATGCCTCGCCACGGCACGTACTCGGCGAACGGCACGAGCTCCCGTTTGACGTAGCGATCGGTGATCCCCGCGCCGGGTTCCCACACGAGCACGGCGTTCTCGGTCAGCTCGCTTCCGGGTGGGCGGTAGAGCGCGCCGACCAGCATGGGCACGTCGAGTTCCTCGACCAGCGCGTGAAGCTGCGGGTCGGGTCCCCGGACATCGGCGGCCGTCTCGGGCCAGACGACGAAATCCGGGCGGGGAACCGCACCGGAGCGGATGTCGGCGAGCAGGGCCTCGCTTTGGGCGAAGTGATTGGCGCGGATCGTCTCCCGTTCGTCGAGCAGGCCGATGCCGACGTCGGGCGCGTTGCCCTGCACCACGGCGACGGTGCGGGTGCCGGTCTCGGGGTCCGTGCCGATCGTCGGCCAGGTGAGCAACCCGGCCGCCAGGGGCAGCACCACGGCGAGCGCCGGGGCGAGGAGAGCCCGTCCGGACCGAGGCCCGTGTGTTCGGACGCGCACGAGGAGCTGCGCCAGTCCGAACCCGGTGACGAGCACGGCGAAGCCGACCAACGGCGCGCCCCCGAGCGAGGCCAGGGACAGGTAGGCCCCTTCGGGCTGGCTGAACCCCACCCGCCCCCACGGGAAGCCGTTGAACGGCCAGCGCATCCGAGCCGACTCCTGCGCCAGGAACACCAGCGCCTGCCACACCGGGGCGCCGGGCAACCGGGAGACGACCGACATGAGGGCACACGCCACCGCCACGTAGACAGCGAGCACGCCGGAGAGCGCGAGCCACGGCGCGGGACCGAACTCCTCCCCGAGGAAGTCCTGGATCCAGACGATGTGCGCGAGGTAGAACGCGAGACCGAAGACCAGCCCGTAACCCGCGGAGGCCCACACGCGGCGCCCGTGCAGCACGAGGCCGAGTCCGGCGAAGGCCGGGGGCACCACCCACCACAGCGGTCGGGGGGCGAACCCGGCGCAGAACAGCAGGCCGGAGCCCGCGGCCAGGACGACGCGGACGGCGACGGGGAGGAACCGACGAGGCCGCGTGGGGCGACGGGCGGGCGCCGGATCGGCGCCCGGTGGGGAAGCCGTGGCGGTCACGCGCTCAGCCTATGCCTCGGTGGACACGGCCGACGGGGCGCCGGACTCGGCGTCGTAGATGATCTCTCCACCGCGGACGGTGCGCAGGCACCGCGGCAGCGGAACTCCCGGATCGAGCGGTGGCAGCCCCGGAACCCGCGACCGAGGGTCGGTGGACCAGCGTTGCACGCGGGTGTCGGGCGTGGCGACGACGAGTTCGTCGGCCTCCCACACCGCGTAGTGGGCGGGCGCGCCGGGGACGAGGCTCCCGGTGACGCCGTCGTTCACCCCGGCGGCGCGGTGGCCTCCCCGCGTGTGGGCGTTGAAGGCCGCGCGGGCGGAGATGCCGGAACCGGACGTGCGGTGGTGCACGGCGGCCCGCACGCTCGCCCACGGATCGAGCGGGGTGACGGGGGCGTCGGAGCCGAAGGCCAGGGGCACGCCCTCGGCGGCGAGCGCGGCGAAGGGGTTGAGCGTGGCGGCGCGCTCGGAACCGAGCCGAGCGGCGTACATGCCGTCGGGGCCGCCCCACAGCGCGTCGAACGCGGGCTGCATGGAGGCGGTGACGTTCCAGCGGGCGAGGGCGGTGGCCTGCTCCCGCGTGATCATCTCGACGTGTTCGAGCCGGTGTCCCGCCTTGGCGAGAGCCCGTTGTCCCACCGTCTTCTCGGCGAGGGCGAACGCCTCGACGACCTCCGCTACGGCGGCGTCGCCGATGACGTGGAACCCTGCCTGCAGCCCCGCCTCGGTGCAGGCGACGACGTGGTCGGCGATCGCCCGCGCGTCGAGGTAGCGGGCGCCCACGGTGTGGGGCAGGTCGGTGTAGGGCTCGGTCAGCGCCGCGGTGTGGGAACCGAGGGCCCCGTCGACGAACAGGTCTCCCCCGAGACCGCGAAGTCCGAGTTCGCGGGCGAGGTCGAGCGCGGCGGTGTCGGCGAGTGCTCCCCAGTAGGGCACCACCTCGACGGTTCCGGGCTCCGCGGCGACGCGCAGGAGCGCGCGCAGGTCGTCCTCGCCGCAGATGTCCGGGCCCGCGCACTCGTGGACGCTGACGATCCCCGCCGCCGCGGCGGCCCGCAGGAAGGCGCGCTGGGCGCGTTCGCGCTGGTCAGCGGTGATCGCACCGTAGGCGGCCGTGCGGACCGCGTGGTGAGCGGCGCGGGTCAGGGGGCCGTCGGCGGAGTACCCCTCGGCGCGCGCCACGTCGGGCACGAGGGCGAGCAGCGCGCTGGACACCAGCGCCGAGTGCACGTCGACACGGCTGAGGTAGACGGGCACGTCGCCCGCGACCTCGTCGATTTCCGCACGGCTGGGTAACCGAGGAGTGGTCCAGGTCGTCTCGTCCCAGCCATGGGCGAGCACCACCTCGCCGGAGGTGGCGGCCTCGCGGACGGCCGCGAGGAGTTCGGCCGCGTCGCGGACGCCGGTGAGGTCGAGCCCGGTGAGGTGCAGCCCGGTGTTGGTGGTGTGCACGTGGGCGTCGACGAACGCCGGGGCGACGAACGCGCCGTGGAGGTCCACGACCTCGGCGTCGGGATGGAGCGCGCGGCCGGGCGCGTCCTGGCCGACCCAGACGACGGTGCCGTCGGTGACCGCCATGGCCGTGGCGTCGGGCGAACTCGGGGTGTGGATACGGCCGCCCACCAGGAGCGTCGTGTTGCTGCTACTCACGCCCCTGAGTCTGCCACCCACCCTCACCAAGAAGTTTTGCGTTAGGGGATGCATATGACAGGATAATTTTCACGAGTAGTCGAGATTGAGGAGCAGAAGTGACTGCCACCCAGGAACCTGCTACCGAACTCGCGGAACAGCCCTACACCTATCGGCGGGTCGAGTTGGTCGAACCCGACTGGCGACGCTTTCCGGGCTGGCGCGACGTGACGGAGGCCGAGTGGCGTGACGCACAGTGGCAACGGGTTCACTGCGTGCGCAACGTCAAGCAGCTTCGCGCCGTCATGGGCGACCTGCTGGAGGAACGGTTCTACGAGGACCTCGTGGCCGACCAGCAGGAGATGGCGACGATGTCGATGTTGCTGCCGCCGCAGATGCTCAACACGATGGCGCCGCACGCGGGCACGGACCCGGCCAAGGTCACCGAAGCCTTCTACGCCGACCCGATCCGGCGCTACATGATGCCGCTGCGCAGCGACCGGCACCCGGACTGGCCGAGCCACCCGCACTCGCAGCGCGACTCGCTGCACGAGGCGGAGATGTGGGTCGTGGAGGGCTTGACCCACCGCTACCCCACCAAGGTGTTGGCCGAGTTGCTGTCGACCTGTCCGCAGTACTGCGGGCACTGCACGCGCATGGACCTGGTGGGCAACTCCACGCCGCAGATCGACAAGCACAAGCTCACGTTGAAGCCGGTCGACCGGCAGGACGCCATGATCGACTACCTGAAGCGTACGCCGGGCGTGCGCGACGTGGTGGTCTCCGGCGGGGACGTGGCGAACGTGCCGTGGCACCAGCTCGAAGCGTTCCTCATGCGACTGCTCGACATCGAGACCGTGCGCGACATCCGGCTCGCCACCAAGGCACTCGCCGGGTTGCCGCAGCACTGGCTCCAGCCCAAGGTCGTCGAGGGTCTCGCCCGCGTGGCGGGCACCGCGCGCCGGCGCGGGGTGAACCTCGCGATCCACACCCACGTCAACCACGCCCAGTCGGTGACCCCGCTGGTCGCCGAGGCCGCCCGCGCCGCCCTGGAGGTCGGCGTGCGGGACGTGCGCAACCAGGGCGTGTTGATGCGGGGCGTCAACGCGACCCCGGCGGACCTGCTCGACCTGTGCTTCGCGCTGCAGGGCGAGGCGAACATCCTGCCGTACTACTTCTACATGTGCGACATGATCCCCAACGCCGAGCACTGGCGGCTGGCGGTGTGGGAGGCGCAGGAGCTCCAGCACGCGATCATGGGCTACCTGCCCGGTTACGCCACCCCGCGCATCGTCTGCGACGTGCCGTACGTGGGCAAGCGGTGGGTGCACCAGGTCGCCGAGTACGACCGCGAGCGCGGCATCTCGTACTGGACGAAGAACTACCGCACCGGCATCGAGCTCGACGACCCGGAGGCGCTGCGTCGCCGCTACCCCTACTACGACCCGGTCTCGACACTGCCGGAGTCCGGTCAGCGGTGGTGGCGGGAGCACGCCTCGAAGTAGTTCCGACGTCGCTGCCGCGGTGATCGAGAAAGAGCTAGTATGCGCCATGCCCGCATGGCGAAGATCACCGTCGCGTCCGGCGCCCCGCCTGCCGTGGATCACCGCGCCGCGAGCAGCGTCGTCGAGTCCCCTCACCCTGGTCACGGCCGCCGTCACCGCGTTGCTGTCGTGTCTTCTCGGGATGGGGGCCGTGCTGCACGTCTCGGCCTCGACGGGGGCGACCCTCTCCTACCAGGCCGAGACGGTCTGCCCGGACTCCTACGGTCCCGTGATCACCAAACCGAACGTGGAGCCGGGGCAGGTCCGGTCCATCACCGAAGTCGTGGAGCGGCACGCCGCCGCCCACGGCTTCGGTGCGCCCACCGTCAGCCTGTTCAGCGGCCTCGTCCCCGGCGTCGACTTCGGCGGCGGGGAGGGCTACACCGTCCGGCTCGCCTACCGGGACGGCGGCACCGACCACCTGTCGTTGGTCCGGGGCGGCGACGAGCCGGGGCTGTGGGTCGGCCGTGACCTGGCGGGTTTCGCGGGCCTCGGACCGGGCAGCCGGGTCACCAACGCCGACTGGCCCCCGGTCACGGGCGTCTACGCCGACTTGTACGACCCGGCGCCTCGCTGGTGGTGCTCGGTACGGGACCTCGCCGTGCAGAACCGCCTGGTGGACCACATCGCGACCGGCGCGGTCGTGTTCGCCACCGACCGCGCCACCTTCGACGAGGCCACCCGGCAGCATTCCTCCCTGGAACGCCTCACGATCACCTTCCCCACCCCCGCGCCATCCACTCTGTCCGAGGCCGGGGACACGCAGCGTCGCGCCGAGGCGCTGCTGGCCGACGTCCGGGAGGAGCTGGCCGCGCGAGGTCTCGGGGACGCGTTGCTGTCCGTCCCCTTCGCACGGTCGACCGAGCTGGCCGAGCGAGCGGGGACGACGGTGGCGTGGTCGATCCTGCCCCTCGCGGCGCTCAGCGTGGGCGTGGGTCTCGTCGGTTCCGCCACGGTGGCTCTCCAGTGGTATCACCGCCGAAAGGCGCAGGTGCGGTTGCACTCCGCCCGTGGCCACGGACCGCTGGCGGTGGGGCTGCTCGCCGCGGCGGAGCTGGGGCTCGCGGTCGTGGCGGGTGGTGTGGCCGGTGCGGTTCTGGCCAGGGTCACCTTGCCGCTCTACGCACCGCCGGGTCGGTTCGGGCCGGACGCGGAACTCACGGGCGTGGCGGTGGCCGCGGGCGTCCTGCTCGTCTCGCTCGCACTGCTGGTGACGGTGGTGGCCGTCCGTGCCCACCGCGAGTTCGGTCTCGGACTCACCGCGCCGCGGCGACGGAAGATCCGTCTCACCTTCGTGCCGTGGGAGCTGCTCACGGCGGGGGTCGCCGTGCTGGGCTGGTCCCGGCTTCCCCGTTACGGCGACGTCACGAGCACCGGCCCCGTGCCCGAGACCGATCCACTCGCCCTGATCTATCCCGTGGCCGTGGTCCTCACGGTCGGGCTGGTGGTCGCGCGACTCGCGTGGTGGGCGCTGCGCGCCTCCCACCGGATGCGCTGGTGGTCGCGTCCGACGTTGCAGTGGGCGGTGCGGCGGCTGGCGCACGGGCGTGCTCCCGTCACGGGAGTGCTGGTGGTCGCCGTCCTCGCCGTGGGCACGTTGACCGTCGGTTCCTCCATCGCGTCGGGGCAGCAACGGGCGCTCGCGGAGAAGTCGGGCGTCTTCGTGGGAGCCGAGTCCCGCACCGACGTCGAGAACGCGGTCGGCCGCGGCGAGCTCGCCCTTCCGGAACCCGTGCGGTCCACGGGCACGGTGGTGGGGACCCTCGGCACCGGTGAGGTCGGCACGATCCTGGTGATCGATCCCGCGACGTTCGCCACCGCCGCGTACGTCGATCACCTTCCGCGTGAGGAGCTGGATCGGCTGCTCGACCGCCTCGGGACGACGTCCGGCGACACCGTGCCCGCGATCCGGGTCGGGGCCGCGCCCGATACCGCCGACACCGCGGTGGGCGAACTCCGGGCGATCGGGGCCGTCGAGGTGGCCCCGGTGCTGGGGGCGCAGCCGGGGTATCTGGTGTCGCGCACCGCGCTGGACGCGCAACGGATCGATCGGATACCGCAGTGGTCCGTGCTGTCCACGCTGTCGGTCGAGCATGTCGGCGCCGCGTTGCGGCAGGCGGGCATCGTCCACATGAACCCGGTGGACCGTGACACCGCGCTCGACGCCCTGCCGTTCCACGTCGTGGAGTGGACCTTCTCCTTCATCACGCTGCTCGGCGTGGTCCTCGGCGCGGCGGCCGCCCTGTCGTTGCTGATCGCCGTGGAGGTCCGGAGGCGGCAGAACATGCTCTCCGGCGCGCTCGCGATGCGCATGGGACTGCGTACCCGATCGCTGTGGGCGGGGCACGCCACCGAACTGGGCACGGTGGCTTTGGTCGCCCTCGTCACCGGCCTCGCGTGCGGCATCACGGTGGCCGCCGTGTCGGTGCGGCAGTTCGATCCCGCCCGCTGGTTACCGCCGGCGTCGGGGCTGCCGGAGCTCGTCCCGTTCGTGGCGACGGTGGTGGCGCTCGGTGCGGTCGTGGTGACCATGGCCTGCTGGATCGCGGTGCGTTCGGTGCGCACCGCCCGAGTCGCGGAGTTGCTGCGTGGCTGAGACCCCGATCTACGAACTGTCCGGTGTGAGCGTGGAGTATCCGCTGCCCACCACGCGCGAGGAGACCGTGATCGGGCTCCGAGACGTCACGCTCACCGTTCCGGGAACGGGACTGACCGTCCTCGCCGGACCGTCGGGCTCCGGAAAGTCCACGTTGCTTCGCGTCCTGTCGCTGTTCCAGGTGCCCACGCGTGGCCGGATGAGCTTCCGGGGCACCCCGGTCTCCCCCGCGCCTCGCCACCGCAGGCTCCTGCGCCGCGACGCGATCAGCCTGGTGTTCCAGACCCCGCTCGACAATCTGGTGCCGTACCTGTCCGTGGCCGACAACCTCCATGCCGCCGCCCAGTCGGTGAACCGGCAGTGCGATCCGGAAGAACTGTTGGAACGCCTGGGGCTCGGCGGACTGGATCGGTCGCGGATCACGGCGTTGTCGGGCGGGCAGCAGCAGCGACTGGCGTTCGCCTGCGCACTCGCCAGGAGGACACCGGTGGTGCTGGCCGACGAGCCGACGTCGCAGCTCGACGACGCCTCCGCGGACCGGGTCCTCGACGCCCTCACCGTGCTGTGTTCCGAAGGCGTCGCCGTGGTGGTGGCCTCCCACGACGAACGCCTGATCACCCGTGGCTTTCGTGTCGTCCGGCTCCGCGCCGGGCGCGTGTCGGTGGAGGAGGACGTGGCATGACCGTGGAACGTACCGAGGCGGCCTCCCCCGTCCGGAGAGACCTTCCCGCCCTGTGCGCCGAGGGACTGCGGCGACGCTTCTCCATGGCGGGCGAGGAGATCGAGGTCCTGCGCGGCGCGACGTTGCGGGCGGACGCAGGTGAGATCGTCACCGTCACGGGCCGCTCGGGCTCGGGCAAGACGACGCTGCTCACGGTGCTCGCCGGGTTCGACATTCCCGACGAGGGCACCGTGACCTTCCACGGCCGGCCCGCCCCCGGCGCCCCGTGGTGGGTGTGCGCGCTGCTGCCGCAGGCGCTGGGGTTGGTCGAGGAACTCACCTGTGCCGAGAACGTCGCGTTGCCACTGCGGCTACGGCCGGGGGTGACGGACACGGTCGAGGCGACGGTGGTCGCGGCACTCGACGAAGTGGGTATGGCGGAGCTGGCCGATCGTTACCCCGCCGAGCTGTCCTTCGGGCAGCAACAGCGCGTCGCGCTCGCTCGCGCCGTGGTCTCCCGACCGTCCGTCCTGCTGGTGGACGAACCGACGGCGCACCTGGACTCCGCCTCCACCGACGCGGTGTTGGCGCTGCTGCGGCGGATGGCCGACGAGGGGGCGGCGGTGGTGGCCGTCACCCACGACCCGGCGGTGCGCGAGGTGGCCGATCGTCGTCTGCGCCTCGACGGAGGAGTCCTAGTGGCGGAGTGAAGCCGGTCAGCCTTCCTCGGAACCCATTCCCTCGTCACCGGGTCGTCGCTTCCCGGCGAGCGGTGAGCTTCGTGGTGGTCTTCGGGTAACTCGATGTCAGGGGTGTGCCGACGCTGCCGCGTCCCGTACGGCCCGGACGAGTTCGCCGTGCCGTAGGGGGTTGATACTCGTCCAGCCGTCGGCGTCCTTGCTCACTCTCACTCTTCCTCGCGGACCGTCCAACCAAGACATTTCGAGTGGGCGTTCGACCGCGCCGCCCGAACGCCGGACGACCCCGAGTTGACCGCGTCCCACCACCGAAGGCAGCAGAGCCACGAGCGTGTCGACGGCGTCGGGGTCACCTCCGCGTTCCCGAACCAACGCGCGCACCCGTTCTCGGGGATCCCCGACTCCGGCCGTGTTGAGCAACCGAAGGGCGTCGTCGACGACGCCGGGAGGCAACGTGATCGGCATCGTGGACGCGGCCTCGACCTCGGGAATGTGGGCGACGATCGCGTCGGACAGTGCGTCCGTGGCGATTCGCTCCACGCTGACCGGTCCGGGGGCGCCTCCGAGTTCCTGGCGGCATATCACGGCGCGGGGGCCGTAGCTCATGGCCACGAAACCGGTCGTCGTGCCTCCGGTGACCACGACCAGGTCGATCGCGCTTCGGTGCTCACGCAGCGCGGTGACCAACTCCGCCGCGACCCCCCGCGGTCCGTGCTCCCCGGCGAGGTTTCTCTCGGCGAGACCGCGCCCCGCCTCGGCCAGCAACGCGCGGCGCTCGTCCTCGATCCGGCCGAACGAGGGCACCTTGAGCGGGAACGGAAAGCGTGTCCCCGCGTAGGTGGCGAGCAGGTCCAGTTCCACCGGGTTGAACCGCACCCCGGAGCCGGCCGTGACCGTCATGAGGACCGTCCCGCCGTGCCGATGGCACCTCCGTCGGCGGAAGCGCCCTTGGCGTGCAGGTCCTCGCCCGAGCGGTCCTCCTGCTCCCGGTACTTCCGTTTGGCCTGTTCGAGCATCTCCCCGTACTCCCGGAGCTCACGCTCCGCGGCTTTGATCGCTCCTTCCAGACCGGAACTGCCCGCCGCCTCACGCAGCCGCATCGCCAGGTGCACGGCGGGCGGCGCGGTACCGAGCATCGGCACTCGTTCCGCCAAGCGGCTCGCGGTGCTCACCAACTCGCCGGCCAGATCGCCCAACTCGGTCAGGGTCGTGATCGGCAGTTCGAGCGAATCCAGTTCGACCTTGAGTCCCTTGCCGTCGTTCACAGGTCCTCCTCCGGAGGAAGACCGATCACGACCTCGCTGTCCGGCTTCGCGACCGGGAACAGCCGGTGATCGATCGTCGGCATCCGGTTCTCGTGTTCTTCGTCCTCGGCCTTACCTCGCGTGCCCGCACCGGGTGGCGCCATTCCCCCCATCCCGGCCGACCGCGCCGTGGCCGACTCGGTGGCGAGCTGCGCGGCGCTCGTGGTGGACCCGCCCGGCATTGTCAGAGCACCGACTCGAATCCCTCTGGCCAACAGGTTTCTCACGGGGTTGACACCTCCGGTTCCTCCGGTTCCCCCCGCGCCCGTCGTGAGTCCCACGCCGCCGGCGAACGCACCGAGCCCCGCCGCGGCCCCCGCCGCGAGCCCCTTGGACGGAGAACCGCCCCCGCCGGAGCCGACGAGGCTCTGCCACGACGGGGTGCCGCCCGTGGTCTCCCCGGAGGCGCCGCTCATCCCGCTGGGCAACGTGGTGGTCGACAAGGTCGACGGAGTGGTCGCCTGCGCCGACTGCGCGACGTTCTGGGCCTGACCGAGCATCTGACTCGAATCCGTCAGGGTCGCCTCGTAGGCCTGCATCACGCGAATCGCCTCCTGCTTGCTCAGGTCGGCGGCGTCGGCTTCGTCGTAGAGGCTGACATCGGCGAGGTACACCCCCGAGAAGGCCACGCCCAGGACCGGATCACTCGTCGTCTCGGACGTCGACGGAGTCGACGGCGCGCTGGGCGGCACCGAGAACTCGAGCTCGCTTCCACCTTGTGCGGCCAGGACGTCGGCCCCGGCGCTGGGTTCGCCCGCTCCACCGAGCGCCACGGGGGTGCCAGACGACTCCGACCCGGACGGCGCGCCCGAGGACGAACTCACCGAGGCTTCCGTCCCGGTGTCGGCCGCGAGCGCGACCGGGCTGCTGGGTGGCGGCGGCATGGCCGCCCTCGCCGCGGCCAGCGCGTCGGCCGCCCGGGCCGCCGCCAGCTCTCCCGCGGAGGCCAGCTCGGCGATCTCCTCCACCCGCTTCGCGAGCGAGTCGAGTCTGCGCGCCGCTTCCTCCGCGCCCGAGCCCTCCCAACTCGCCAGCAACGCGGCTCGCTGTTCGCGGAGCACTTCGGCGTGGTTCACCAGTGCTTCGCGGTGCGCGGCCCATTCCGCGGCGATGGTGCTGACATCGGCGACGTCGGCGTCCTGCCACAACATCTGATACAGCTCTTCGTGGCTGTAGGCGTCCCAGTTCACGCCACCCGGAACCGGTGTGCCGAAGTACGCGTCCCACACGCCCAGCGCGTCCGCCGTCATCGGGTTCTCGGCGTCCACCGGCTCCACCGTCTCCGAGTCGTCGGCGCCGAGGATGTCCGTCATCGCCGGGTCCTCGGCGCCCAGCACGTCCACCACCACCGGATCCTCGGTCCCCGGAATCGCTTGAGCCCGACTCTCCACCGGCTCACTCACCGCCCCGAAACCCCCTCTCCCGACATGGTCACCGTCGGTGCGATCCAATGTTGGGGCCCCTGAGCCGGAAGCGGAGGGGCCAGAAGGCCACCACTTCGCTCAAATCCGCCGCCTGACCGGGAAAAATCGTCGACCGGAACCCGGAAGCCCCCCATTGCCGACGATCGGTCACTGGCCGAGTGCGGGCCCGCAAGGCGAGACTGGAGCCCATGACCGCTCACGCCCGCGCGCTCGGAATGCGCCCGCAGGAGGCCGTTGACGCCGCGCTCGACCTGCTGCGGGCCCGAGGGCAACGAGTCACCGGTGCCCGTAGCGCGGTCATCGAGGTGTTGGCCAGTATCGGCGGTCATCCGAGCGCGGAGGAGCTGTGGCGTCGAGTGCACGAACGCCATCCGACTATTCACCGCGCCACCGTGTACCGGACCCTGGACACCTTGTCCGAACTCGGCGTGGTGACCCACGTTCGCATCGGCGACGGAGCGAGCACCTACCACCTCACCCCGCCTCCACCCCGGATCGGCCACCTCCACGCGAAATGCCACGAATGCGGCCGGATCGTCGACCTCCCCGGCGATCTGCTCGGCCCCGTGGCCGCACGGCTCGTCCGCGAGAACGGATTCGAACTCGATCCCGCCCGCGTCGCCCTGTCGGGGCGATGCCGTGACTGTCGCGACACCGCTCGCTGACCACCGACGACAGCCGAGCGCGGGACCTCGTGGCCGCTTGACGCGACTTTGTCGCACCTGCGACCATGTCTTACTCACCGTCATTTATTAATCACTCTTCGCCTCCACCTCGATGGGAGGTGACGACTCGTGGCCACGGCCCCGCGAACCTCCACTCTCGACCGCCCCCCACCCGACGATCTCGGCCGGAGCGCTCGGCGACGCCATGGTCTGTTCTGGATCGGGGGACTCGTCGCGGCCCTGGCCGCCACGATCGTTCTCGCGGTCTGCATCGGGGCGGTCGGGCTGTCACCGGCCACCGTGGTCCGGGTCGTCGGTCATCACACGCTCGGTGTGCCCGCGACGCCGGACTGGAGCGCGCCCCTGGACGCCATCGTCTGGCAGGTTCGGCTGCCCCGCGTGCTCCTCGGTGCCGCGGTCGGGGCCGCGCTCGCGGTGTGCGGTGTCGCCCTGCAGGCGATGGTGCGCAACCTGCTCGCCGACCCCTACCTGCTCGGCATCACCTCCGGGGCGTCGACCGGTGCGGCCGGGGCCATCCTCTTCGGATTCGGGGCGGGGCTGGGAGGCAACGCCCTGCCCGCGAGCGCGTTCCTCGGCGCGCTCGCCGCCTCCCTGGCCGTCTTCGCCCTCGCACGGGCCAGTGGGCGGATCACCTCGCTGCGCCTGCTGATGGCCGGGGTCGCCGTCGGCTACGCGCTCTACGCGGCCACCGGATTCCTGATCTTCGCCTCCGACTCCGCCGAGGGCTCGCGCTCCGTGCTGTTCTGGCTTCTGGGTTCCCTCGGCCTCGCGCGGTGGGGGGTACCGCTGACGGTCGTGCTGGTGGTCGTCTGCGCCACCGTGGTCACGTTGGCCCTGTGGAGCCGACACCTCGACGCCCTCGCGATCGGCGACGAGACGGCACATGCGCTGGGAGTCTCCCCGACCCGGTTACGGGTCCGGCTCCTCGCCGTGGTCTCGCTCTGCGTGGGCGCCGTCGTGGCCGCCTCCGGCGGAATCGGCTTCGTGGGGTTGGTGATCCCCCACCTCGCGCGGCGTCTCGTCGGGGCGGCACACGGCCGGGCCGTTCCCGTGGCCGCACTCGTCGGTGCCGGATTCCTCGTCTGGGCCGACGTCGTGGCGCGGGTGTCGTTGTCCCCCCGCGAACTCCCTCTCGGCATCGTCACCGCCATCGTGGGCGCCCCGTTCCTGCTCCTCCTCGTCCGTCGCTTCCACCACACGAGCCCCTGAGACCTCTCACCCGAGCCCGGAGGACGACCGCATGCGCCGCAAGCTCGCCCGTCCCACCTCCCTCGCAACCGTTCTGACGTTGACGTTCCTGACGGCCGCGTGCGGCACGTCGACGACCACCGAACACGCCTCCGCACCGAGGTCGGGGCACTATCCGGTCTCCCTCACCAACTGCGGGGTCGAGGTCACCTTCGCCGCGCCTCCCCAACGGGTCGCCCTGCTGGAGAGCGCGTCGGTGTCGATCCTGAGCGCGCTCGGGGTGCTGGACTCGGTGGTGGTGCGCGCGGGAGCGTTCCCGCCCGAGTACTACGACGACGAGACCAACGCTGCCCTCCGGGAGATCCCGTCCCTCGGCGAAGACCTGGACGCGAGCGGACACCTGCGAATCTCCGCGGAGACGATCATCGAGCAGGGGCCCGACCTGGTTCTCGGGCTGCCCGACGGCGTCTCCCGCGAGGGACTCGCCGACGTGGGCATCACGGCACTGGTACATCCCACCCTGTGTCCGTCGGGAGTGGAGACCACCACGTTCGACGACGTCTACGACCTGGTCACCACCTACGGCCGGATCTTCGACCGGCGGGCGGCCGCGACGGAGCTGGTGGCGTCGTTGCGGAAGCGGGTCTCGGACGTCGCGAAGGCCGTGGCGGGCTCGCCCCGGCGGACCGCGGCGGTGCTGTATCCGACGGTGGGGGGCGGCACCGTCTACGCCTACGGCAACGAGAGCATGGCGCACCCGCAGTTGGAGACCGCCGGATTCACCAACGTCTACGGCGACGTCGACGACCGGGTCTTCGAGGTGACGCTGGAAGACCTCGTCGACAGGAACCCGGACGTCCTGGTGCTGCTCCACAGCGACGGCGCCCCCGAGGCCGTCAAGGCCGCGGTCACCGACCTGCCCGGTGCCGACGCGCTCAAGGCGGTGCGGGACGACGCCGTCCTCGTCCAGCTGTTCAACTTCACCGAGCCCCCCACGCCACTGGCGGTGGACGGGCTGGAGCGTATCCACCACAGGTTCGGCACCGGATCATGATCACCGCTCACGACGTGTCCTTCGCCTACGACGGCGCGCTCGTGCTCGACACGGTGCGTCTGACGGCCCGCCCCGGCCGGATCACGGGGTTGATCGGCCCGAACGGCAGTGGCAAGACCACCCTGCTGCGCACCCTTCACGCCGCGCTCACCCCTCGCTCGGGACTCGTCAGTCTCGACGAGGACCCGCTGAGCGCCCTGCCCCCGCGGCAACGGGCTCGGCGTCTCGCCGTCGTCGCGCAGGAGCAGTCCACCGAAGTCCCCCTGACCGTGGCCGAGACAGTCCTGTTGGGACGGTCCGTGCACCTGACGGCCTTCCAACGCTATTCGGCGGCGGACCACGAGATCGCCGCGAGCGCTCTGCGCAGAGTCGGTGCCCGGCACCTGGCCGACCGTGTCTTCGGAGAATTGTCGGGGGGTGAGAAACAGCGGGTGCTCATCGCGCGAGCGCTCGCGCAGCGGGCCGATCACCTGCTGCTGGACGAACCCACCAACCACCTCGACATCCGGTACCAGCACGAGGTGCTCCAACTCGTCCGCACTCTCGCGGTGACCACCGTGGTCGTGCTCCACGACCTCAACCTCGCCGCCCGTTACTGCGACGAGCTGGTGCTGCTCGACCACGGCGAGGTACGCGCGGCCGGGGCTCCGGACGAGGTACTGCGTCCGGAGGTCCTCGAACCCGTGTACCGCATCGGAGTGCGGCGTGTGTTCTCCGACGGCGGCCTGCACCTGTTGTTCCATCCCCTCACCCGCTCCCACGCGGAGGCTGGTCCCGCGTCGTCCGATGCCACGTCCGCCTAGGCGGTACCGCCGTTTTCCCGCGGTGTCGAACCGGCCCGGCTGACGTACCATATGAGATTCGACGTCCGTCCGTGTCCGGGGAGCGAGATGGCGTGTACAGACAACAGGTCCGCGGAGTCACCCACACGTTCTCCAGCCTGGTCGAGGTGATGGCGAAGGCCACGCCCTCGCGCTCGGGCGACGAACTCGCCGGGTGCGCCGCGGAGTCGGACCGCGAGCGCGCCGCCGCGCAATGGGTGCTCGCGGACATTCCGTTGACCGATTTCCTCGACCACCCCGTGGTCCCCTACGAAGAGGACGAGGTCACCCGGTTGATCATCGACACCCACGACGCCGCGGCGTTCCAGCCCGTGTCGCATCTGACGGTGGGCGGGTTCCGGGACTGGCTGCTCGCCACCGCCGCCCGCGACGACGGAGACGCCCAGCTCTCGGCGCTCGCGCCCGGCCTGACACCGGAGATGGTCGCCGCGGTCTCCAAGGTGATGCGCAACCAGGACCTCATCGCCGTGTCCCGCGCCGTCACCCACACGTCGGCGTTTCGCACCACCATCGGACTTCCGGGCCGGTTGAGCACGCGGCTGCAACCGAACCACCCGACCGACGATCCGGGTGGTGTGGCCGCCGCCGTTCTCGACGGTCTGCTGTTGGGGTGTGGTGACGCGGTCATCGGGGTCAACCCGGCCGGCGACGATCCCCGTCGCACGGCGGACCTGCTGCGCCTGCTCGACGAGATCCGCGAGCGGTACCGGATTCCCACGCAGTCCTGCGTGCTGACGCACGTCACCACCACGCTCGATCTGATCGCCGAGGGGGCCCCGGTGGATCTGGTCTTTCAGTCGATCGCCGGGACCGAGGCCGCCAACCGCAGCTTCGGGGTCTCGCTGTCCTTGTTGGCCGAGGCCCACGACGCGGGCCGGTCGCTGAGGCGTGGCACGGTCGGCGACAACGTCATGTACTTCGAGACCGGGCAGGGCTCGGCCCTGTCCGCGGGAGCCCATCTCGGGACCGGTGGCAGGCCCGTCGACCAGCAGACGTTGGAGGCGCGCACCTACGCGGTCGCCCGCGCCTTCGAACCGCTGTTGGTGAACACCGTCGTGGGGTTCATCGGACCGGAATACCTCTACGACGCCAAGCAGATCATCCGGGCCGGGCTGGAGGACCGGTTCTGTGGCGCCCTGCTGGGGCTGCCCATGGGGGTGGACGTCTGCTACACCAACCACGCCGTCGCCGACCAGGACGACATGGACGTCCTGTTGACGCTGCTGGCCGCCGCGGGCTGCGCGTTCGTCATCACCGTGCCCGGCGCCGACGACGTGATGCTGGGGTACCAGAGCCTGGCCTTCCACGACGTCCTCTACGCCCGCCGGTTGCTGGGGCTGCGTCCCGCACCCGAGTTCGAGCGATGGTTGCGGGACCTGGAGCTGGCCGACGATCGCGGCAGGGTGCTTCCCACCGCGTTGGACACCTCGCCCCTGCGGGAGTTGGTGAGCGGGCTGTGAGTGGCTCCGAGCTCGGCCGGGACGAACGATCGGCGGCCGTGGACGCGTGGCGTCCGCTAGCGCATATCGGGGTTGCAACACTGGTCCACGTAAGCTTGGTTGCATGGTCGAACTGGTAGCGCTGAGGAAGACGAACGAGGTGGCGGCCTACGTCCGCGCCTCCATGGACCGCAAGGGCGACCGCTGGACGGTCGATACCCAGCTGAGGAAGATCAAGGCGCTGGCCGAGGCCAAGGACTGGAACGTGGTCGAGGTCTACGAGGACAACGCGGTGTCGGCGACGAAGAAGCGCCGCGCTGGCACCCGGTGGGCAGAGATGCTGGACGACGCCCGAGCAGGCCGGTTCTCGATGGTCGTCGCCGTGGACATGGACCGCCTCCTGCGCAGCACCAAGGATCTCAACACACTGATCGACCTCGGTCTGCGCGTCGTCACCGTGGACGGCGAGATCGACCTCTCGACGGCGGACGGCGAGTTCCGGGCGACGATGCTCGCCGCCCTCGCCCGGTTCGAAGCCCGGCGCAAGGCAGAGCGCCAGATCAGATCGAACGAGCGCCGACGTACAGAAGGCATCCCCACGTCGGCCTGGAAGGCGTTCGGCTGGACGCGCGATGGCGAGTTGATCCCCGAGGAGGCCGAGGCCGTGCGGCGAGCCTTCGACGCGTTCCTCGGCGAGCCGTCGCTGTCGATCCGACGCATCCGCGAGGACCTGAACAGCGCCGGTCACCTCACCGCGCGCGGGTCGGAGTTCTCAGTCGATGCCGTGAGGTACCTGCTGGCGAACCCGCTCTACGCTGGCTACATCAAGCACTACGCGTCGGGCGAGCTGTACCCCGTGCAGGGCGAGGTGTTCCCGCCAATTGTGAGCGAGCAGACGTGGCGGGCCGCGGTTGCGAAGCTGGAGGACAACGTGCGGAGGTCGGCGAGGCAGGGGAACCAGCCGAAGTACCTACTCTCCGGGATCGGCCTGTGCGGAAAGTGCGGGGCGACGCTTGTCTCGGGGACGAACAGCCGCAAGCAGCCGACGTATCGCTGTGGAGAGCACTTCCACCTCACGCGCCAGCGCGAGCCCGTCGATGCGATGGTCACCGAGGCGGTGCTCACCCGCCTGTCCTCGGTGGACGTGCACGACCTGGTGATGCCGCAGGAGGACGGTAGGCCGGACCGCGAGGAGCTGCTGACCGAGCGGAACGCGCTGGTCGAGCGCGTGAAGGAACTGAGCCCGCTGCTGCGCGACATCCATCAGCCGGTCCTTGAGATCACGGCGGCGATCAATGACGTGAAGGCCCGCATCGACGAGATCGACGCGGAGCTGCTCGACCGCTCGGTGTCGGCGGCGGTGAAGCTGCTCGCGGACGTGGACGAGCTGGTCGGAACCGTGGAGCGCCGGGAGATGGTCGAGTCGAAGTGGAAGGCGCTGGATGTGGACCGTCGCCGGATGCTCGTGGACGAGCTGGTGACGGTGACCGTCGCGCCGATCCGGCCCGGTCACGTGCGGTTCGATCCCGACCTCATCCGGATCGAGCCGCGTCGCGATTGACTCATGATTCGACTCGTCATTGCAATGGTGAGTCGAGTCATGGGAGAATCGTTGCAGAGGCGAATGGACAGCGCTTCGTGGTCCGCGGGGGCAGCGAAGTGGCATGTCCCCGGGCTGGCAAACGGAGTGAACCTCGCGTGAGCGAGGGTGAGACACCCCCGGTGAAACGAAAGCAATCCCCGACGGGCGGGCCACCGTCGAAGCTCCGACCGAGAGGTCGCCAAGAGTGAGGGCTCTTGGAACTCCCGAAGAACGATCTTCGGGAGTTTTCTATGTCCTCGACGGACACCCGCACTTTCACGAGCCTTCCGCCTGACCTCGAGCAGGGGCAGGGGCTCCCTGCCCGCGATGAGGGCCTCGCGCCCGTCATCGCCGCCGCCCGCGCTGCGGGTCGCGTGGCTGGTGAGCGGTTGACTCATACTCCGCTGAACCCGCGCCAGCGCGCCACCGTCGCCGCCATGATGGGCGGTGATCGCTGATGAGCGCGAACTCCGCCGCCTTCGATCACCTGACCGGCTTCCGCTGGCGTCAGGGCGACCCCTCCCTCGCCAACATGGAGGCACGGCTCTACGACCTCGGCGTGCTCCGCTCCGTGCTGGAAGAGGCCGTCGAGATCGCCGTCGCCGACGCCCGCGCCGAGGGCGTGACGTGGGCCAGGATCGGCGACGCCCTCGGCGTCACGCACCAGGCCGTGATCAAGCGTTACCGCAAGGGCGGTGGTCGCTGATGCACCCCGACGCCCGCAACCTCAGCACCGATCCCGTCGACCTGACCCCGCCCGGAGGGCCTGGTCTGGCACCCGCCGAAGGCGGGGTGCCCGGTGCCGTTCCGAGCGACGGGAACCGGGCTCTCCCCGTCGGGGACGATTTTGCCGGAAACGGCTATACGGCTGCACCGACCGATTCCGGCGAGTCCGAGATTCCCGCCGATCTCAGCTCTGACCAGGGAACTGTCGCCGCTCTGCATGCGCGGCCCTCCTTGGGTGGCCGCGCATCCGTTTCGGAAACGGCTGCACCGGCGCCTACCTCGGGTGCAAGCGTGGACTTCGCCGAGCTGGACGTGCCGGGGGCCGATCCCGGTGACGAGGTCGAACCGTTCGTCGTCGAGTCCACGCCTGCGCAGGTCGCCGAGGCGAAGGCGTTCTTCGCCGCCGCGAAGACGGCGGAGAGCCCGGAGCAGGCGAAGCGCGCCCGTATGCAGTCACGCGTGTTCTCGGTGATGCAGTACCGCGAGCACCCGGAGACCGGCGAGGTCATGCTCACGCAGGAGCAGATCGACGAGGGCCTCGCGGCGCTGGGCGATCGCCTCCACCGCTGGGCCTACGTGTGGCACCCGTATGACCGCCTGGTCGAGGTGGACGAGGGTACAGGCGAGACGGTGTGCTGCGGGATCAAGGGCCTGCACGCTCACATGGTGTTGTGGGTCGCTGATGCTGATGGTCCGCGTCCTACGATCCGCACCGTCTCCGACGCCTTCTCGATCCCCTCGGCTCGCGTGAAGCCGCCAAAAGAGACTGCCGAGCAGGAAGGCACCGAGCACAAGGGCCGCGGCGCGGCAGAGAAGGCGTTCTTCGATCTCGCTGAGTACCTGCCGCATGAGTCGCGGGGGAAGAACGCCATCCCGGGCATCCACCAGCCGGAGCGGCACTACCTCGTGGACAAGACGCAGGAGGGCATGCCTGGCAAGTACCAGTACGGCCGGGGCCGGATCGTCGCGAACTTCGATTTCGGGCGGGAGCTGGACGCGCACATGGCGATGCGCCGCAACGCCGCTGAGGGCGGAGGCAGGGCGAAGCTCAGCAAGCTCTTCCAGGCCGTGGGCAAGGGCTCGCTGACGCTGAAGCAGGTCCGCGATCAGGAGCCCGCGATCTACTTCGCGAAGGGCAACCTGGCGCACTTCCAGAAGCTGCGCGGCGACTTCCTCGCGTATCAGGACGCACCGGAGTCGGTCATGAACTTCTACGTGTTCGGCGAGGGCGGCACGGGCAAGGACCTGCTCGCGAAGGCGCTGGCTCGCGCTCTGGCCCCGGATGCGGACAAGCCGTACTTCAAGGTGGGCGGCGAGAACGTCTCGTGGGAGGGCTACGACGGCGAGCCGGTCGTGATCTGGGAGGACACGCGCGTCGGTGACATGATCCGCACGGCCAAGAGCCGCGGGATGCTCTTCCGCATTCTCGGCCCGTGGCGCGAGCCGGACGAGAAGCCGATCGTGAACATCAAGGGATCGAAGACTCAGTTGCTCAACCGGGTGAACATCGTTACGGGTCCCGAGGGCTACGAGGAGTTCCTCCGCGGCTTGGCTGGCGAGTACGAGTCGATGCAGGGCGGCGTGCGGGTCAAGCACCAGGCGGAGAACCTCGGGCAGGGGTTCCGCCGCTTCCCGGTGATCATCCCGGTCGCCGAGCGCGAGTTCTCGATCTTCGTGAACTCCGGTGTGCTCAACGGCACCCGCGAGTACCAGCGTTATGAGCGGTACGAGCACATGCGCCAGGACCTGGAGTTGCTGGCGCGCAGGTGCAAGGCGATCAAGGACACCGCGGAGCGCGAGCGCGTGCGCGGAGAGATCGAGGCGCGCACGGTCGCGCCGATCGTGGAGCAGCACGACCGGATAGCGCGCCCCGAACTGGAGGCGATCAACGGGGACGAACTGTTCGCGGAATTCGCTGGAGTCGGCCAGCCGATCCAGCCGAGCGCTGAGGAGATCGCCGCCGCCGAAGAGGCGGCGAAGTGTGACCGTGAGGTCGTCGAGGAGCAGCAGCGCAGGCGGCTCGCCGAGCTGGAGGAGCACAACCGTGAGTTGCAGCTCTGCACGTGTTCCACTCCGCAGGCGGGCGTCTACGCGCGGCATGGGGATGAGTGCCTGGCGCTCTCCGAGGATGAGCGTCAGCGCCGCGCTGAGGCGAAGCAGAAGGTGCTCGATGCGAAGGTCGCGCGGCTCCGCGCGAACGGCGGTCTGCTGGTCGCGGGAGGTGCGGCATGAGCACCGAACTCGATGGGCACTTCCAGGGGATCGAAGGGGGCGCAGCCCCCTCGCAAGCAGGCAAGGAGGACATGAGCGCCAGCGAAATGTCCGACGCGCCTACTGCTTGCCACTCTGGCGTACAGGCGGAGCAGCAGGCCGACTCCCGGGTGAACACCGGTCGGGCTGATGCGGAGGCTGTGCGCCAGAGTCACGGCGGCGCGGAGCGTCGTCGTGGCAGCGGCGGGCGGCTCGATACGCGCTTCGATGACGCCACGCTCGGGGCGGTTCGCACTCGTGCGAAGCGGCTCGGGCTGGCTCCGAGCACGTGGGTGCGGACCGTCGTGCGCGATGCGCTCCATGCATCTCGGAGCGAGGAGCTGGACGCCGCCGTGGCCGCGCACCTGCTCGGGGTCGAGGAGCGCGTGCAGGCGTCTGCTGATGCTCGGGAGCTGGCCGCCCAGGTGCGCCCGCTCGCGATCAACGTCAACGACCTGGACCGCCGTGCTCGCGCGGGTGAGCCGGTGTCGCTGTCGGCGGAGGTGCCCGAGCTGATCGAGCTGCTCCGCGAGATCCGCGCCCTGCTCGGTGATCGGGCGGCCTCATGAGCACGACACATTACAGTCCGAGCGCCAGCGCCGCCGACACCGAGCGCTACATCCGGGGCAAGGAGGACGAGCGCGGCGTCGCGATCACGTGCGACGTGCCGGGAGGCCCCGGCGCGTTCTCGGCGCGCGCCCGCGCGCTCACCCAGAACACGAAGCGCGACGTCGAGGCGCTGCACTACAGGCAGTCGTTCAGCGACGAGGAGTTCGACCCGAAGAATCCGGAGGACGTGCAGCGGGTGAACGATCTGGGCTATCAACTCGCGAAGAAGATGCACCCAGATTCCGACTGCCTCGTGGTCAGTCATGTGGACGGACGCGGGAAGAAGCCGCACAACCACATCTTGGTCATCAACCACAGCAATCGGACGGGAAGAGCGCTCAGCGACTACCGCACGTTCCACGACCGCAAGGCCGGGAACCAGCGGGGCGTTCAGTCAGCGAACGACGAACTCATGCGCGAGCACGGTCTCTCGGTCGTGAAGCGTCTGGAGCACGCACCGAAGGACTGGGAGCTGCGCCGCGAGGACTTCGCCGAGGGCGGGCTCGACCGCGAGATGGGCGACCGGATGAGCGCCGCCCTGGCTGATCCCCGTGCGGTGGACAAGGCCGGTCTCGAAGCGGTGATCGAGGAGCAGAACCAGCAGCTCGGCGATGACGGGGAGCGGGTGCCGCGGATGCGCCTCCACACCGCCATCAGCAAGCGAGGGAAGAACGTCGGCAAGGAGACGTGGACGCTCTACATCGAGGACCGCCGCGGCGAGTCCGGGCGTGCCGAGCGACGCAAGCGCACGAGTGCGCTCTCGACAGATTTCACCCCGGAGGGCGCGCGGGCGTTCTTCGACTACCACCAGCAGCAGGAGGAGCAGGAACATGAGCGCAGCGCTCGACAGGCTGAAGCAGCAGAACGCGCAGAGCGGATCGCAGCAGCAGCTCGACAGTCCGGAGACGATGGAGGCGTTGACCTCGATCCTCGCCGCCGTCGAGGCGCAGAACGCGAGGCTCGACCGGCTGGCCGAGCAGCAGAAGAAGCTCGCGGGGTTCGTGAAGGTCATGGACGAGGAGACGACGAGGCGGCTGGAGCGGATCACGGCCCCGGCGTCAACCTCCTCGCCCTCCAGCGACGTGTCCGCGAGGATCGCGAGTATCGAGAGCAGGCAGAACGAGATCGCGAGCACGCTCGGCGAGTTCGCGCAGAGTCTCAACGGCGAGAGCTTAAACGCCGCGTCGCAGAGCTTGGTCGCGGAGGCGCAGAGGAACCACGTGGCTACGGCATCGGCGATTGAGGGGCTCAAGGCGCAGGCCGCGGCGAACCAGAAGCTCGTCAGACAGGTCGGCTGGGCGGTGCAGCGGATCGAGAAGCACACCGAGGAGCGGGTCCAGAAGGCCGTCGAGCAGGTCACCGGAGAGGCTTCGACCACGATGACCGCGAACCTCGACGCGTCGAACGAACGGGCCGAGCGGATCATCGCCGCCACCGCGAAGCTGGAGGCCCGGCAGCTGTGGTCGGCCGCCGCCGCGATGTGCCTCGCGCTCCTGCCGGTGGTGGTCGTCATCGCTGGGCTCTGGATGGGCATCGCCGGGCTCATCACCGGCGCTCAGTGGGCGCTGGACGTGGACGGTAGCGTGTGGCTCGGGATCGGGCGCTGGCTCGTGATCGCCGTGGGCCTCGCGGCGGCCGGCTACGGGGTCTTCGCGTCCGTCCGCTGGGTTGTTGGTCTCGTGGAGACCTGGAAGGGTCGCGGGATGCCGACGTGGCCGAGCTGGCGACGATGACTGGAGCCACTCGAACTACTGACCCCGGTCAGTAGTCGAACGATTGCCGCAGCCGCCGGTCGAGCGACGTCGGTGCCGCGGCAGTCGCCGGAGGACGATCGCCGCTGTGACGGCCACCCCGACTGCGATCCCGGCACCGATGAGCCAAGGGTTGCCGAGGAAACCTCCGATACCTGCAAGGGCTCCGCCCGCGGCGAGGAGAGGCAGGCCGCAGCAGATCAGCAGCGGAAGCGCGCAGCATGCCAACAGGAGCAAGCCCGTCCCAGCACCGACAAGCACGCCCGCGCGATGCGAGTCGTGGCCCTTATCGCCGCTCATCGTCTGTTCCTCTCCCAGCTGAGCGTTCCCCCCGATTGTCTGCGTGCGCGTTCACGCGCAGCACGACAGGAGCGACGGATCGGTGGTGAAGGCCTTGGCGGCGATCCGGATGCCCTCGGCCATGGTCAGGTAGGGGGCCCAGGCGTCGGCGACCTCGGCGACGGTCTTGCCGAGCACGTGGACCCCGGCGGCGGCGAGCTCGCCGGCGTCCTTGGCGACGGCGGTGATGCCGAGGATCTTCCCCGTGTCGGCGTCCACGACGATCTTGACGAAGCCGCGGGTGTCGCGGTTGACCAGGGCGCGGGGCACGTGGTGCAGGGGCAGGACGCGGCAGTCGCAGCGGATCCCGGCGGCGACGACGTCCTTCTCGGTCATCCCGACCGCGCCGATCGCCGGGCCGGTGAACGTGACCCTCGGCAGCCGGGCGTAGTCCACGGCCCGGTCGGCGTCGGTGAACGCGTTCTCGGCGACGAGGGTGCCGTGCTGGGCGGCGACGTAGACGAATTCGGGGTGGCCGGTCACGTCGCCCGCGGCCCAGATCCGCGGGTGGGAGGACTGCATCCGGTCGGAGACGACCACCTCGCCGAGGTCCCCGGTCTTGACCCCGACCGCGTCGAGGCCGAGCCCGTCGGTGGCCGGTCGTCGTCCGAGGGCGAGGAGCACCTGGTCGGCGCGGAACTCCTCCCGGCCGCCGGCGACGTCCGCGGTGACGACGGCCTGCCCGGTCGCGGCGTCGCGGGACACCCGCGTCGGCAGCGCGCGGCGGACCACCCGGATGCCCTCGTCGGCGAACACCTCCTGCAGCGTCCTGGACACCTCCGGCTCCTCCTTCGACGCGAGCCGGGACCGGGCCAGCACGGTGACCTGGGAGCCGAGCCGGGCGAACAGCTGCGCCTGCTCCAGGGCGACGTAGCCGCCGCCGAGCACGAGCAGGGACTCAGGGAGTTCGGTCAGCTCCATCGCCGTGGTCGAGGTCAGGTACCCGGTCTCGTCCAGGCCGTCGATCGGCGGGGCCCACGGCCGAGAGCCAGTCGCGACCAGGTAGTGCGCGGCCTCGATCGTCTCGGTGCTGCCGTCGTCCTCGGCGACCTGGAGGACCGGTGCGTCGGGGGTGCCGGCGAACGCGGCGTCCCCGCGGCGGACGGCCCACCCGTAGGAGTCGGCGACGTCGGCGTACTTCTCGCCCCGCAGCGACTCGACCAGCGCCTGCTTCCCGGCGATCAGGGCGGGCATGTCCACCGGCCCCGCCGTCGTCTCGATCCCCGGGAACCGGTCGGCGGCGTCGGCCGCGGAGTGCCATGCGTCGGCCGCGGCGATCAGGGCCTTCGACGGCACGCAGCCGGTGTTCACGCAGGTGCCGCCGAGCGTCCCGCGCTCGATCATCACCACCGACTTGCCGAGCGTGGTCGCGCGGATCGCGGCGGCGAACGCACCGCCGCCCGATCCGATGATGGCGAGGTCGTACTTCGTGGGCATCGCAGCTCCTGTCAATACTTGGACTTCCGGTCTATCTCAGCCATACTGGACCTTCCAGTGCAGGGGAAGGTCAAGAGGGCTTCTGCCGAAAGAACAGGGGGCCTGCGATGCGCATCGGGGAACTCGCCGAGCGGGCGGGAACGACGGCGAAGACGCTGCGGTTCTACGAGGAGCAGGGCCTGCTGCCCCCGGCCGAGCGCACGCCGTCCGGATACCGCGACTACGCGCCCGAGACGGCCGCCCGGATCGACTTCGTCCACCGCGGCCAGGCCGCGGGCCTCACCCTCGCCCAGATCCGCCAGATCCTCGAAATCCGCGACGGCGGCGCTGCTCCCTGCGAGCACGTGCGCGACCTCCTCGACGCGCGCCTCGCCGAGATCGAGCAGCAGATCGCCCAGCTCACAGCGCTCCGAGACACCATCGCCGAGCTCAGGCACGACGCCGCGCAGCCCGACCCCGACTCGTGCAGCGCGGACCAGGTCTGCCGATACCTGTAAACGGCAGAGCCGTTCGCGCCAACGCCACAACCCCGACATGCGCTACGGCGGCTCACTCGCGCCCGGATCGGTCTCGGGCGCACCGGTGACGCCGTTCCGCTGCGGCGGGTGCTGGAGTTCCGGGCCGACCACGCCGCCGCACGCGACGCCATCCACCAGCCCCTCGACGTCGCCGCGCTGGCCGCCGACGTCCGCGCGGTGGGTGTGGGCACGCCCGTCGTCGTGCGCAGCCGGGCCCGTGATCGGCAGGAGTACCTGCGCCGCCCCGACCTCGGTCGGGTGCCCGCCGACCTCGCCGCGGTGTCCGCCAGCGGGGCGGACGTGGGGATCGTGCTGGCCGACGGTCTGTCGCCGCGGGCGCTCGCGATTCACGGCGCGCCGCTGTTGGCCGCGTTGGTGACCGAACTGGGTCCGGTGTACTCGATCGCCTCCCCGGTCATCGCCACCCAGGCCCGCGTGGCGATCGGCGACCATCTCGGCGCGGCGCTCGACGTGACCACGGTGCTCGTCGTGATCGGGGAACGCCCCGGCCTGTCGGTCGCCGACAGTCTCGGCATCTACCTGACCCATCACCCGCGTCCCGGCCGCACCGACGCCGAACGCAACTGCGTGTCGAACATCCATCCGCCGGACGGACTCGGCTACGAACGGGCCGCCGCCACCGTCCACCGCCTGGTGGCCGGAGCCAGGCGGCTCGGCCGGTCGGGTGTGGAATTGAAGGACGACGGCGCCGCGGCCCCGGCGTCCGTGGACACCGGGACTCCCCGGCACAGCCTCGGTCCCGCGCCGGGTGGTGCCGCCACGGACGATTCCTCCGGGGTCAATCCCGAATGAGCACGCCGGATCGCGGTCAAGGGGTCGGTTCCGGTTCTTCCCGGCGACGGGCCCGAAGGCTGGTGAACGTCACGACCGCCAGGATGACCACGATGGCGAGCAAGGACACCGGGGTGGGGATCTCCGGCACGCCGGGCCAGATGCCGTGGGCCCAGTGCAGCACCAGCTTGACGCCGATTAGGGCCAGGATCAGGGCGAGACCGTAGTTGAGGTGCGCCAGCTTGCGCAGCGTCGTGCGCAGCACGAAGTACAGCGCCCGCAGTCCCAGCAACGCGAAGGCGTTGGTGGTGAAGACCAGGTACGGGTCCTCGGTGATGCCGTAGACGGCGGGGACCGAGTCGACCGCGAACACCACGTCGGTGGCGAAGATCGCCACGATCACCACGGTGAACGGCGTGAGCATGCGCCGCCCACCTTCCCGGACGGTGAGCCTGCTGCCCCGGTAGTCGTCGGTGACCGGCATCAGCTTCCGCAGCAGCCGCACCGAGCGCAGCTCGGAGACCTCCATCTCCTCCCGGTCCCCGCCGCGCACCTCGTCGTGAAGGATCTTCCCCGCGGTGACGACCAGAACCGCGCCGAACAACAGGAATGCCCACGTGCCCGCCTGCAGGATCGCCGCCCCCAGCGCGATGAACGCGCCCCGCAGCACCAAGGCGCCGACGATGCCCAGCAGCAGCGCCCGCTGGTGCAGTTCCTCCGGGACCGCGAACGCGCTCAGCAGGAGCATGAACACGAACAGGTTGTCCACCGACAACGACTTCTCCACCAGGTATCCGGTGAAGAACTCCAGTGACTGCGCGCCGCCGTAATCGATCCACAACCACACCCCGAACAACACCGGCAGGACGAGGTAGAACACCGACCAACCGACCGCTTCACCGAGCCTCACCTCGTGCGGGCGGCGCGTGACGACGAAATCCATGACCAACAGCCCGGCCAGGACGGCAAGACTGAGCGACCACAGCAGTGGGGACCCGATCGACTCCGACGCGGTGGCGGGGGCGGCATCGAGCACACGAACCTCCTCGAACAGGACTCCTGTTCGAGGTCTCCTTCACCGCCACCGGCAGCCGCCCGAGGACATCACGGGATGTCCGTACTGACCGGGTCGGCTCTAGGAAGTACTCCCCTCGCCCGCCCAGTATGAGGCACGCCCGGACGCCCCAGCCAGCCCCCTGGTGAGTACGCGCCGCTCCCTTCCGCTCAGCCGTCGTCACGTTCGGACATCTCCCCAGGTCATGCCGAGTCCGCCGGGAGGAACACGCCGCCTCCGGTGGGCGTGGTCACCGGAGGCGGCGAACGGAGAGAGCCGGTTTAGGCGCGTTCCCCGAGGGAATGACCCCAACTGCCTCACCGGGGAGCGGTGCCCAGCGGAAAACCAGAGGAGAGGATCCCCCCCCCCGATGTTCTTTCACCGGCAGGAACTGCAGTACAAGGCGACCCCGGACCAACCCGACGCGGTCTTCGCGCGGAAGCTGCAAGAGGTACTGGGCGGCCAGTACGGGGAAATCACGGTGGCGATGCAGTACATGTTCCAGGGCTGGAACAGCCACGTTCCCGGCAAGTACCGGGATCTGTTGTTCGGCATCGGCGCCGAGGAGTTCGGGCACGTCGAGATGCTCGCCACCATGATCGCCCAGCTGCTGGAGAAAGCACCCGTGGGCATCACCGAGGAAGCCGTCCAGTCGGACCCCGCCGTGGCCGCGGTCATCGGTGGCACGGACCTCCAGCACGCCATCGTGGCGGGCGCGGGCGCCCGTCCCGTCGACAGCATGGGCAATCCGTGGCAGGGCGCCTACGTCACCGCGAGCGGGAACCTGCTGGCGGACTTCACCTCGAACGCCAACGCCGAGATGCAGGGCCGGGTTCAGGTCGCCCGCCTCTACCACATGACGGACGACCACGGTGTGCGTGACATGCTGGCCTTCCTGTTGGCGCGGGACACCATGCACCAGAACCAGTGGATCGCCGCGGCGGCGGAGTTGCGTGAGGAAGGCGCCGAGCAACTGCCGGTGCCCAGTAACTTCCCGTTGAACAAGGAACATCGGGACGTCGCGTACCAGTACCTGAACTTCAGCGACGGCCGGCACGCCTCGGAAGGTCGGTGGGCTTCGGGGCCGACTCCCGACGGCCACGGTGAGTTCAGCTACCACGAGGGCCCCACGACCAACGCGCCGCTCCCGCCGCCGACCCACCCGGACTCGCGGTTCTACGGCACCACGGAGCTGCCCAACACCATGGAGAAGGTGGCCGGAGCGACCCAGGACAAGCTCAAGAAGGAGTGAGGCTCGGATACCTCCGTCGAAGCCGCGTCGGCGTCCGGTGCGGCTTCGACGGTGTCCGGCCGGAACCGTTCCGAAAAACACCAATTTCGTCACGGCCAATCGTGGAGTCAACAGTTCGCTAAAGGCTTCAAATCGCCGTACCACCTCGGCTTCCCTGTGGTTGTATAAACCACTCGCACCAGATAGGAGTCGAGATGGCAAGACTGGCGAACTGGAAGAAGTCCGTCGTCGCAGTCGCCGCGGTGGCTCTTACCACCGCGGGACTCACGATGGCCTCCACGGCACCGGCCTCCGCCGCTGCCCGAAACGGCGTCTGCGAAAGCGGCGAGTTCTGTTACTACTACAACAGCAACAATCAGGGTTCGGTCTCGGATTTCACGAGCTCGCTGGCCAATTACGGGACCACGCAACCCAGCTGCTACGAGTTCAAGGGCTCGGGCAACGGCCAGGGGCTGTGCATCAAGAACAACGCCGCGTCGGTGTGGAACCGCAGTAACGTCACGGTGCGGGTCTACTACAACTCCAACTACGGCGGCGCGTACCAGGACTTCGCGCCGGGCGCGAAGGGCAACCTGAACTCGACGCTGAAGAACAACAACGCCTCGCACCAGTTCAACCCCGGCTCGGCGGGTCAGTTCTGGCTGCCCTTCCCGTGTGGTGAGACATGGGAGGCGGGCACCCGTACCAACCACAGCCCGGCCAACGCCGTCGACTTCAACCACTACCCCGAGGACAACGGCTGGAAGGTCTACGCCTCGGCCCCCGGCACCGTGTCCAAGGTCGCCAACACGGGCAGCACCTCCTACGGCCGTTACATCGTGATCGACCACGGAAGCGGCTGGCAGACGCTCTACGCGCACCTGAGCTCGCAGGACGTCTCCGTCGGCCAGAAGGTCACCGAGAAGACGATGATCGGCCGGGTCGGCAGCACCGGTGGCTCCACCGGACCGCACCTGCACTACGAGCAGAAGCTCAACGGAGCGGTGCAGAAGGTGAAGTTCCGTGACGGCAGCCCCGTCTACTGGGGCAAGACCAACCTGCAGCGTAAGACCAACTGCCCCTAGACCGGGCGACGTCTTCGCTTCTTTCGTAGGCGGCTCCGTCCCGTACGGGCGGAGTCGCCTCGTGGTGTCTCGGCGACCGCGGTCGTCTCTCGACGTGGTTGAGAAGCACCCGGCCGGGTAGCCGTCTGCTCGGACGACTCTTCCCGTCCCGGAGGCGCGGCGGGGAGCGAGGAGGTACACCGATGGCCGAGACGGTTGGCGACTACCTGCTGCGACGACTGCGGGAATGGGGCGTGGCCCAGGTCTTCGGGTATCCCGGCGATGGCATCAACGGCATTGTCGCCGCGTTCGGGAAGGCGGACAACCGACCACGGTTCGTGCAGTCGCGCCACGAGGAGATGTCGGCCTTCCAGGCCGTGGGGTATGCGAAGTTCAGTGGCAACGCGGGAGTGTGCCTGGCGACGTCCGGTCCGGGAGCCGTGCACCTCCTCAACGGGTTGTACGACGCGAAACTCGACCACGTGCCCGTCGTCGCCGTGGTCGGACAGACCGCGCGCAGCGCGATGGGCGGCAGTTACCAGCAGGAGCTCGACCTCCAGGCACTGCTGAAGGACGTCGCGTCGGAGTACCTGGTGGAGGTCAACGTCGCCGAGCAGTTGCCCAACGCCCTCGACCGGGCGTTTCGCACCGCGTTGTCACGCCGCGCCCCCACCGCGCTGATCATTCCGGCGGACCTGCAGGAACAGTCCTACAGCGCGCCGGAACACGCGTTCAAGCAGGTGCCGTCGAGCCCGCCGAGCGTCCCGCGGGCGGCGCTGGTGCCGCACGAGGACGACCTCGCGCACGCCGCGGAGGTGCTGAACGCCGGAGACCGGGTCGCCATCCTCGTCGGGCAGGGCGCGCGAGACGCCGCCGAGGAGGTGGAGCGGGTCGCCGACGTCACCGGGGCGGGCGTGGCGAAGGCGTTGCTGGGCAAGGACGTGCTGGGGGACGACCTGCCGTACGTGACCGGTTCGATCGGCTTGCTCGGCACTCGCCCGAGCTACGAGTTGATGCGTGACTGCGACACGCTGCTGATCGTCGGCTCCAACCTGCCCTACTCGCAGTTCCTGCCCGACTACGACCGGGCGCGAGCCGTGCAGATCGACATCGACGGTGGCGTCCTGGGCATGCGGTATCCGACCGAGGTCAACCTCCTCGGCGACGCCAAGGCGACGCTGCGCGCGTTGCTGCCGCTGTTGCGGCGCAAGACCGACCGGTCGTGGCGGGAGACCGTCGAGCGCAACGTCGCGCGATGGTGGACCACCGTGCGCGACCAGGCACTGCTCGACGCCTCCCCGATCAACCCGATGCGGGTGGTGCACGAGTTGTCGGAGCGGATTCCGGAGGACGCGGTGGTCACGGCGGACTCCGGGTCGTCCACGAACTGGTTCGCCCGCAACCTGAGGCTGCGGGGCCGGATGCGCGCCTCCCTGTCGGGCGGGCTCGCCACGATGGGCTCCGGCGTGCCCTACGCGATCGGCGCGAAGTTCGCCCATCCCGAGCGGCCCGTGGTGGCGCTGGTCGGTGATGGCGCGATGCAGATGAACGGCATGGCGGAGCTGGTGACGATCTCCCGCTATCGCCACCTGTGGCGCGACCCCCGGCTGGTGGTGTGCGTGTTCGACAACCACGACCTCAACCAGGTCACGTGGGAACTGCGGGCCATGGGCGGGGCCCCGAAGTTCGAGGAGTCGCAGAGCCTGCCCGACGTCCCCTATGCCGAGTTCGCCAAGCTCGTGGGGCTGGAGGGCATCACCGTGGACGACCCGGACGAGCTGGGCGCCGCGTGGGACGCGGTCCTCGCCGCCGACCGCCCCGTCGTGCTGGACGTGCACTGCGATCCGGAACTGCCGCCCATCCCGCCGCACGCGACGTTCGACCAGCTCAAGTCGATGACCGAAGCACTGCTGAAGGGCGATCCGAACGCCTGGCACGTCCTCGTCCAGGGGGTCAGGACAAAGGCACGGGAAGTGCTGCCCGGAACCCGGTGACGACCGTCGTTCCGGCGCCGGCCACGGCACCGGGGTGACTCGTTCTCCTTGCCACTGTGGTGTTTCTTCCACGCGCACCGCACGGACGCCCGCGCGTGATACGAACGAGTCGAGGACCCTCGGGTCCGAACGGCAGCGATCCGAGAGAGGCATCGTGGGACAACAGGGAATCGCCGGAAAGATCGCGTTCGTCACCGGTGCGGGACGGGGCATCGGCGCGGCCGTGGCGCGGGCGTTGCGGGACAACGGCGCCGTGGTCGCCGCGTCGGACCGCTCCGCCGAAGTCCGTACGTCCTATGAGGACGAAGAAGGCATCACGGGGTTCACGGCGGACGTCACCGACTCGACGGCCGTCGCGGACGTCGTCGCCGAGGTGGAGGACACCTTGGGGCCGATCGACATCCTCGTCAACGTGGCGGGGGTACTGCACACCGGGCCGGTGGCGGAGTACTCCGACGAGGACTGGAATCACACGTTCGCGGTCAACACCACGGGTGTGTTCACCGTGTCCCGCGAGGTCACCCGACGGATGATGCCGCGCGGGCGCGGTTGCGTGGTCACCGTGTCCTCCAACGCCGCCGGGGTGCCGCGTCGGGGCATGGCCGCCTACGCCGCCTCCAAGGCGGCCGCCACCATGTTCACCAAGTGCCTCGGGCTCGAACTCGCCGAGTACGGGATCCGGTGCAACATCGTGGCGCCCGGCTCCACCGACACCCCGATGCAGCGTTCGATGTGGACGGACAAGGGCGCCGAGTCCGTCATCCGGGGCGATCTGGACAGCTACCGGGTGGGCATTCCGCTGGGGCGGATCGCCGAACCGGAGGACATCGCCGCCGCGGTCGTGTTCCTGGCCTCCGACCAGGCCCGGCACATCACGATGCACGACCTCTACGTGGACGGTGGTGCGACCCTGCGCGCGTGAGTCCCGCGTCCCGGCCCTCGGGAGCGGGGCCGGGCAGGCGCAGCGCCGCGAGCAGGGCCACCCCGCACAGTCCGAGCACGCACCAGAAGGCGACGCCGAACGCGCTCGCCGCGTTTGAGGTCGCGAGCCGGGCTTCGAGCAGTACCGCCACCACCGCGGTGCCGAGCGCCCCGCCGACGTAGTTCAGCAGGTTCAGCATGCCGGCCGCCTTCGGCAGGCGGTCCCGGTCGACGTTGCCGTAGACGACGGTCATCACCGGTGATGCGATCATCGCCGTGCCGAGACCCCGAACCAGCAGGACGAGCCCGAGGAGGGCGTCCGGAAGCTCTCCGAGCCGGGTGAACGGCATCGTGGCGACGAGGACGACGGTGAAGCCCGTGACCACGATCGTGCGCGGGGCGAGCCGGTCGATCGTGCGGTTGACGACGAGCGACCCCAGTGCCGCGCCCACGCCCTGAGGGGCCAGCAGCAGCCCCGTCTCCCACGCCGTCAGGCCCCGGCCCGTCTGCAGGTACAGGGGAAGCAGGAACATCGTTCCGAACACCGACGCCGCCGCCCCGAACAACGCCAGCGCGGCCGAACCGAACGGCGGGGTCGTGAACAGGCGCAGCTCCAGCAGCGGGGTTCGCGTCGCACGCAGGGCATGACGGACGAACGCGGCGAGCAGGACGACCCCGACCGCGATCGCCACCGAGGCGGGTCCGAGGCCCGTCCGGTTCGACGCCAGTTCGGTGAGACCGAGGACGAGCACCGCGAGTCCCGGTGAGAGCAGGAGCGCTCCCCGGACGTCGAAGTGCCCGGCGGTGCCGGACGACGGCACGACGGGAACCAGCCTGCGCGCCAGCAGCAGCGCGACCAGCCCCGTCGGGAGATTGAGGTAGAACAACCAGGGCCAGTCGGCGACCCGCAGCACGACGCCGCCGAGGATCGGGCCCAGCACCGGCGCGAGCATCGGGACGATCCCGGCGATGCTCATGAGCCGGCCCGTGCGTCTCGGTCCGGCGACGGCCGCGAGCAGGGCCTGGCCGGTGGGCACCAGCAACCCACCGCCGATGCCTTGCACCACCCGGAATCCCGCGAGCGAGGGGATCGACCAGGCGAACGCGCAGGCCGCCGACCCGGCCAGGAACACCAGCAGAGCCCCCAGCCAAGTCCGTCGTGGCCCGAACCGTTCCGCTAGCCAGCCCGCCATCGGGGCCGCCGCCACGACCGCGAGCAGGTACGCCGTGCCCGCCCACTGGACCTCGGTGATCGAGGCCGCGAACTCGGCCCGCAGCGTCTTCATGCCGACGTTGACGATGGTCGAGTCCAGTGACGCCATGAACGTGCCGAGCACGAGCACGAACGCCAGGCCGAGCAGTCGGCCGTCGATGCGGTCGGCCCCGGCGCTCATCGGTGTCCCACCGAATCCACGCAGGCGTCCAGCAGGTGGCTCGCGTCGGCGTCGAGCACGTCGGGACGGCTCAGCGCACGCAACGCCCGCCGCAGCGACGCGGCCAGCGCCTCGGCGTCCTCCCGTGTCACCGCGTCGGGACGGTACCCGACGATCGCGCGCCACCCGACTCCCTCGGGCATGACGGTGACCGTCACCGGGTGGTGGGTGAACTCGCGGAAGCGGGTTCCCACGACCCGCACTCCCGGCGCGGGCTCGGCCAACGCGGCGGGGTCCACCGGGTAGTTCTCGAACACCAGGAGGCTGTCGAACAACCGGCTCACCCCGGCCAGCCGTTCGAGGTCGGCGAGCGAGACGGCGTGGTGTTCGGCGAGGGCCCGCTGTCCGGCCTGCAGCTCACCGAGGGCCCGCGCGAGCGGCCCGGACAACCGGGCTCGGACGGGGACGGTGTTGGCGAGCAGTCCCAGCACCTCCTCCACACCGTCCACATCGGGCGTTCGCCCGGAGACCATCGCACCGAAGCACACCTCCGGTCGCCCCGATCGGGCCGCCAGCACGGCGGACCACGCGCCCTGCACGAGCGTGTTCACGGTCAGCCCGGCCACCGTCGCGGTGGCGGTCAGGGCGCGCACCAGGTCGGGTTCGACGTCGAACACGACCGGCGCGGGAAGCGCGGGCACCGCCTCGGGAAGCTCCCGGTCGCCGACGAGGTGGTTCCCTTCGCCCAGCCCGGAGAGCGCGGCGCGCCAGGCGGCGGTCTCGGCGTCCCGGTCGCGGTCGGCCAGCCATCGCAGGTACCGGGAGAACGGCACGGGTGGGGGCAACACCCGTGCCGGGTCCTCTCCCCGAACTCGCGCGGTGTAGGCGGCGAAGATCTCCCCGAGCATCCGGGGCGCCGACCAGCCGTCGGAGAGCACGTGGTGGCTGGTGAGCACCAGCTCCGTTCTCCGCTCCCCGCGCCGGACGACGGTCACCCGCACCGCCGATCCTCGGGTGAGGTCGAAGCGCTCCGCGAGGTCGTCCTCCAGGAGCCGGTCGACGGCCCGCTGCTGCTCCCCCGCGTCGGTGATCCCGGAGAGATCGACGTGGCGGCGGTCCGGTGCGGCGTCGGCGAGCAGCACCTGCACCGCGCCCGCGCCGAGGTCTTCCGGGAACGCCGCCCCCAGATTCGGGTGCCGAGCCAGCAGGTCGCCCGCGGCCGCGTGCAGGGCCTCCACGTCCACCTCGCCGGCCAACGAGAACACGACCTGCACGGTGTACGGGTCGGGTCCGTCCGCCGCGGCACGGGAGTGCCGCAGCACGAGTTCCTGCAGCGGACTCAGCGGCAGTACGTCGGTCACCCGGTAGCGCCGTTCCAGTTCCTCCACGCTGGACTGGTCGAGGTCGACCAGCGGGAAGTCCGACGGGGTGTGGCCGGCCCCGGCGAGTGCGTCCGGGTCGGCGGCGAGCGCAGTGAGACAGTCCCGGAAGCTCTCGGCGAGCGCGGCGATCTCGGCGTCGGTGAACAACGCACGGGGCCACGTGAAGCGGACTCGCAGCGCGGCGCCGCCCCCGTCGTCCCACGTCATCGCGTCGACCATCAGACCGTGCGGCAGGGGGAGGGCGTCGCCGCCGGAGCCGAACGGGTTCGCTCCCGGCGGAACCTGCCACGGCCGTTCCTCGGCCGGGGTGGGGGCGAACTGGCCCAGGTAGTTCCAGCTGATCTCCGGTCGGGGTTCGGCACGCAGCTCCGGTTCTCCCGCCGCGGTCAGGATGCCGTGGCCGAGGCCGTCACCTTGGGCCCGGAGCTGTTCCTTGACCGCCTTGAGCGCCCGCGCCGTCGAGCCCTCGGGCACGGTGATCCACGCGGGGTGCACCGCCGTGAACCAGCCCACCGTGCGCGACAGATCCACCTCCCCGGTTCCGTCGGGGCGGCGCGGGGGCCTGCCGTGGCTTTCCAGCGCCACGTACAGCTCGGGTGCCCGGCCCCGCCACCGACCGACCGCCCGAGCCAACGCGGTGAGCAGCACGGTGTCGGGCGTGCCGTGGTACGCCGCGGGCAGCGTCGTCAGGAGGGTGCGCGTGAGTTCGGGGTCGAGGTGGAGTTCGTGGTGCACGGCGGTGGCACCGGTGTCACGGGTCGCGTCGAACGCGATCGCCGACAGCGGTTCGGTGTTCGTGGCGTGGTCGGCGACTCGCCGCCAGTGCGGCAGTTCCGTCCTCCGGCGTTCCGCCGCCTCGCGCAGGGCGCGGGCCCACCCGAGGAACGACTCCCCTCGCCGCGACTCGTTCGGCTCGCTCCTGCCCGAGCTCGCGGCGGCGTACCCGATCTCGAGGTCGTCGCGCAGGACGCGCCAGGAGACCCCGTCGACCACGAGGTGGTGGGCGATCAGCACGAGCCTGCCGAGTGCCTCCGGCCCGCGATCCACCCACACGGCACGCACCAGTGGCCCGTTCCAGGGGTCCAGTTCGGCGCGGGCGGCGGCGATCTCGGCGGCGACGAGGGCGCGCACGTCCTCGTCGGGACGCACGGTGACCCGCGTGAGCACGTCGCTCGCGGTGACCGTCCCCGGTTCGGGAATCCGCAGCATCGGCTCGGGGTCGCCGGGGACCAGGTGGGCCCGCAGCACGGCGTGCCGGTCGAGCAGGTCGTCCAGCACCGCCCGCCACACCGCGAGCGAACCGTCCGCCGGGACACAGATCTCCGTCCACTGACAGAAGTCCCGCAGCGTGTCCGCTCCGCCGGGTGTCTTCTCGCAGCGGTGCAGCAGGTCGAGCATCACCGGGGTGAGCGGCGCGTCGCCGGTGACCGGGCCGAAGGCGGCGCCGGGGGTGTCGGGGTCGGCCTCGGCGCAGCGGGCGGCGATGCCCGCGATCGTGACGCCGTCGAGCACGTCCCGTGGCCCCAGCCGCAGACCGTGCCTCCGGGCGCGCGACACCACTTGCAGCGACACGATGCTGTCGCCGCCGATCTCCAGGAACCGGTCGTCGAGACCGACGTCGTCGCCCAGCACCTCGCGGACGATGTCGAGCAGCACCCTCTCGGCCCTGGTGACCGGTTCCCGCGCGGGGGTAGCCCGCGCCTCGGGCTCGGGCAGCGCGGCCTGGTCGAGTTTGCCGCCGGGGGTGAGCGGCAGGCGGTCGAGTGCCACGAAGGTCGTGGGCACCATGTGGTCGGGCAACTCGGTCAGCAGGTCCTCGCGCAGTCGGTCCGGGTCGACCGTCGAGCCCTCGGCGGGGATCACGTAGCCCACGAGCCGGCCGTCGCGGACCACGACCGCGCATCCGCGCACGCCCGGGTGCCGGGTGAGAGCCGACTCGATCTCCGCGAGTTCGATCCGGAATCCACGGATCTTGACCTGCCGGTCGGCGCGGCCGAGGAACACCAACTGTCCGTCGGGCCGCCAGTACACCACGTCCCCGGTGCGGTACATCCTGCTGCCCGGCTCGCCGAACGGGTCGGCCACGAAGGCCCGCGCCGTCTGTCCCGGACGTCCCAGGTAGCCGCGGGCGAGCTTCGGTCCGGCCAGGTACAGCTCCCCCGGAACGCCGACGCCGACCGGCTGCAAGCCGTCGTCGAGGACGTAGGCGCGCACGTTCGGATCCGGCCGTCCGATGGGGACGGTGCCCGACTCACCGGGCTCGTAGCGCCAGGTCACGGAGTTGACCGTGACCTCGGTGGGCCCGTAGGCGTTGAACAGCGCCCGGCGTCCCTCTCCCCAGCGGCGTGCGAGTTCGGCGTCGAGGCGCTCGGCACCGACGACGAAGAACACGTCCGGGTCCACGGTGCAGCCCTCGGGGACCGCCGCCAGGAACGATGGCAGCAGGTTGATCCCGGTCACCCGGTGCTCGGCGATGTAGTCGAACAGCTCCTCGCCCGGTACGCGGACCTCCTCCGGCGCGATGACGAGCGTCCCGCCGGAGGCCAGCGGCACCATCGCCTGCCAGAACGCCACGTCGAAGCTCGTCGACGCGAAGTGCAGGTAGCGGTCGTGCTCGGTGACACCGACGACCTCCTCCTGCAACGCGATCAGGTCGGGGAGGCCGCGGTGCGGCACGGCGACTCCCTTCGGCCGCCCCGTCGTGCCGGAGGTGTAGATGATGTAGGCGAGCGAGTCGTCGGTGATCCCGGCGCGCGCGTGTTCGGGGTCGGTGTCGCGGTCCGTCGGCCGCGTCGGGTCGCCGAGCACGGCCGGGTCGTCCACCCGCAGCACCGGGGCGGCGTGCTCGCCGGGCACCCTGCCGCCGAGCGTCTCCAGCGCCGTGGCGTCGGTGACGAACGCGGTGGGCCGCGCGTCGCCGATCATGTAGGCGAGCCGGTCCCGTGGATATCCGGGGTCCAGGGGCAGGTAGACCGCGCCGGCCTTCAGTACCCCGAGCAGGGCCACGATCATCTCGACGTCCCGGCCGAGCAGCACGCCCACGGGCTCCTCCCGCCGGACCCCGGCGGCGAGCAGTGTCCGGGCGAGCCGGTTGGCCAGCCGGTCCAGCTCGGCGTAGGTGAGTCGCCGCTCCCGGCACACCACGGCCTCGGCGTGAGGTTTGCGCCGGACCCACGCGCCGAACTCGGTCAGGTACGGCCCGCGCGGACGCCGGGGCCGCACCTCGGTGCCGACGCGCAGCATGCGGGCGGTCTCGTCCGCGTCGAGCATCGGCACCCGGCCGACGGGACGACTCGGGTCGGCGACGAGCTCGGTCAGCAGGGTGAGCAGCCAGCGCCCGTAGTCGCGCACGGTCTGCTCATCGAAGGCGTGCGGCTGGTAACCGAGTCCCACGGTGATCTCGTCGTCGGGGATCACCACCACCGTCAGCGGGTAGTGGGTGGCGTCGGTGATCCGCACCCCGGAGAGCTCTAGTCCCGGCGCGACCGGCATGGCTCCGCGCCCGGCGAACGGGAAGTTCTCCGTCACCAGCATGGTGTCGAACAACTCCCCCACCCCGACGGCGCGCTGGATGTCGGGCAGCCCCAGGTGGTGGTGCTCGGTCAGCGCCACCGACTCGGCGTGCACGCGGGCGAGCAGCTCCTCCACCGTCTCGTGCGGGGCGTGGCGCACGCGGACCGGAACGGTGTTGCCGAGCTGGCCGACCATCGACTCGACACCGTGGACCTCGGGGGGCCTGCCGGACACCGGGCAGCCGAACACGACGTCGCGGCGCCGGGTGAGCCTGCCGAGCAGCAGCCCCCACGCCGCGTGGAAGACCGTCGTCACGGTGATGCCCCGCTTGCGGGCGAAGCGGCGAAGTCGATCGCTGAACTCGTGGCCGAGCTCGATCGTCACGCGCTCGGGACGGTCCACCCTCGGCCGCGCGGTGGCCGGGGCGAGCCGGGTGCCGTCGTCGATTCCGGACAGTGCCTCCCGCCACGCGCGCACCGCGGCGTCGCGGTCCCGCTCGGCGAGCCACTGGTGGTAGGCCGACAACGGGGCCGGGGCGGGTACCCGCGGACCACCGCCGAGTTCGGCGTAGAGCCCCAGCAGGGTGCGTCCCACCAGCGGCATCGACCAGCCGTCCAGCAACGCGTGGTGGTTGGTCAGCACCAGCCGATGCTCGCGTGGTCCCAGCGTGCACAGGCGGAACCGGAGCAACGGTGGGGTCTCCGGGTCGAAGGGGCGGTCCAGTTCGGCGCGGCAGTACGCGGCGAACGCCGCTTCCCGGTCCGCGAGCTCGGTCAGGTCGCGCCGTTCCCAGTCCGGGTCGACGGCGGCGGGCACCACCTGCACGACCTCACCCGCCGCCGTGGTGGCGAGGTGCACCCTCAGGGCGGGGTGGCGGCGCAACAGCTCGCGGGCGGCTTCCTCCAGTCGCGGGGCGTCGAGGTCCCCGGTCAGCGACAGCACCGCTTGGACGACGTACACGTCGGCGTCTCGGGTGTCCCTGGCGAGGGTGTGGAACGACAGTCCCACCTGCAGCGGCGTCGCGGGGAGGACGTCGGCAATGCGGCCTCGCCGTTCCAGGGCGTCGATGTCGGCCTGGTCCAGACGCACCAGCGGCAGGTCCGAGGGGGTGAGGCCACCGCCTTCGGGCCCGAGGCGCTCGGCGTGCGTGGCCAACGCGGCCAGGGCCTCGTCCCAGGCGTCCCGCAAGTCGTGGAACGTCTCCTCGTCGAGCAACCGTCCCGCGGCCGTCCACTCGACCGCGAGCCGGGGCGTGTCGGCCTCGTGGACGAAGCAGTTGAGCGCCAGCACCTGCTCCAGGGCCTTGTCGTCGGGTTCGATCACGGAGAACGCGTCGCCGTCGGGCAGTCGCCAGTCCTCGCCCGCCGGGGCGGTGAAGCGTCCCAGGTAGTTCAGCAGCACCTCGGGGGCGCCGGCCGCGGCCAGCTCCGGGGCGACGGCCGGGTCGAGGTGGCGGAGCACCCCGAAGCCGAGACCGCCGTCGGGAACCGCGCGCCGAGCCTCTTTCACGGCCCGCAGCAACCGGCCCGCCGCCTCGCCCCCGGCGAGCGCGTCGCGCAGCTCGGCCTCGCCGGACACCGCGTCGGTGGGCACGCGCACCGGGAACTCACTGGTGAACCAGCCGACGGTGTGGGACAGGTCCACGTCGCTCTCCAGCGGTTCGCGACCGTGGCTCTCCAGCGTGATTGTCAGCGCATCGGCGACCGGTGCCTCTCCGCGTCGCCGGGAGCACAGGGCGAGGACGAGAGCCGCCAACAGCACCTCCTCGGCACCGGCGCGGTAGGCGTCGGGAAGCGCGGTCAAGACCGCGTGGGAGACGTCCGGGTCGGCGAGGGTGACCGCGCGCCTGCGGGTGGCCATGGTGTCTCGGGCCGGGTCGAGGGCGGCGCACCGCAGCGGACGGCAGGCGGGGTCGAGGGCCCGCCGCCAGTGAGGGAGTTCGGTACGACGAGCACCGGTACGTCCCTGCTCGGCCAGCAGCGTGGCGTGCCGCCGCCACGACGTTCCCGGCCGCGACAGCTCGGCGGGTCGGCCGTCCCGTGCCGCCGTCCAAGCCGCGTGCAGGTCGGGCAGCAACACCCGCCACGACACCCCGTCCACCACGAGGTGATGGGCGAGGACGAGAATCCGGGACTCGGCTTCCTCGGGGGTACGGACCACCGCGACGCGCAGCATCTCCCCCGCGAGGGGGTCGAGTTCACCGGCGAGCTTCGCGGCGGTCGTGGCCAGGCTCTCCTCGGCCACGGTGGGTTCGACGAGCTCGCTGACGATCCGCTCGGCGGGCACGGCCTCGGAGGGCAGCACTTCCAGCTCGTCCCGGTTCTCGGTCAACCGCAGCCGCAGCGCGGGATGGCGGTCCAGCACCGTACGAACCCCGGCCACCAGATGCGGCAGTCGCGGGGGCGAAGCCGGGGTCACGGCGGTCCACTGGGCGTATCCGGCCACCACGCGCGGGTCGGGGTGCGGGTCGAGCAGGCCCCGCACGATGGGCGGCGCGGGCACCGTGCCGACCGGGTCGTCGGCCACCGCCCGCGTCCGGTCGTCCAATGCGGACATCCTCCCGGCGAGAGAGCCGAGATCGCGACGTGCCAGCAGGTCGCGGGGCCGGAGCTCGAACCCGGAGGCTCGCAGCCTGCTGCTCACGGTGATGGCGGAGATGCTGTCGCCACCGAGAGAGAAGAAATCGTCGTCGGGGCCGACCTCGGGGGCCCCGAACACCTCGGCGACCGTCGCGCACAGCAGTCGTTCCCGCTCCGTTGAGGGGGCGCGGCCTCCGCCTGCCGCGCGGGGCGCGGGCAGAGCCGCGCGGTTCAGCTTGCCGTTGGTGGTGAGCGGCAGTTCGTCGAGGACGACGACGGCCGCGGGCACCAGATGGTCGGGGAACCGTTCGGCGAGCGTGTCCCGAACCGACCGGGGGGTGAGGGTCACGTCCCGTTCCGGGACGACGTAACCGACCAGGCGCGGCGAGCCGGTCTCGTGACGCACCAGTGCCGCCGCGGCGCTCACGCCGGGCACCGTGCCGAGGGCCGCCTCGACCTCACCGATCTCCACCCGGTGACCGCGGATCTTGACCTGGCCGTCGGCCCGGCCGAGGTACACGAAGCCCCTGTCGGGCTCCCAGCGGGCGAGATCGCCGGTGCGGTACATCCGGGCCCCGGCCGTCGCGGCGAACGGGTCGGCGACGAACCGCTCCGCCGTCTCCGCGGGCCGGTTCAGGTAGCCGCGCGCGAGCTGCGGCCCGGCCAGGTACAGCTCCCCCACCGCGCCGGGCGGTACCGGACGCAACGCGTTGTCCAGCAAATAGACCCGCATGCCGGCGAGGGGGCGGCCGATCACCGGCTCGGCCCCCTCCAGTGGGGCGCTCACGCTGTCCACGGTGGCCTCGGTCGGGCCGTACATGTTGCGCGCGGTGACGCCGGAGGCGGTGACCCGCCGCCACAACGCGGGTGGCGTGGCCTCGCCGCCGAGCACCAGCAACGCCGGTCGGTGCGGGCCGTCGAGCAGTCCCGCGTCGATCAGGGGCGCGGCCAGGGAGGGCGTGGTGTCCACGACGTCGATGCGGTCGCGGGCGAAGGCGGCCAGCAGCGCGTCGACGTCCCGTGTCACCTCGGTGTCGTAGAGGTGCAGTTCGTGCCCGCACAGCAGCCACAGCACCTGGTCCAGGGCGGAGTCGAAGGCGAACGAGTAGGTGTGCGCCACCCGCAGTCGCCGGCCCGCGGCGCGAGCGGTGTCGGCGACGATCGTCGAGCGCTGGTGGTGCAGCAGCGTGGTCAGGCCGCGGACCGGCACCTGCACCCCCTTGGGTTTTCCGGTGGAGCCCGAGGTGTGAATGAGGTAGGCGAGGTGCTCGGGGTGTCGCTCGGCGGCCAGTTCGTGCGGGGCGAGTGGTCCGTCCGGCAGCGCGGTCAGCTCGGCGACCGTGGCCGGGTCGTCGAGCACGAGCCGAGGCGCGTCGGTCTCCACGCCCGCCCCGGCGCTCGCCGTGAGGACGAGTGCCGGGCGTACGTCGGCGAGCAGCTCCCGCAGCCGTTCGGCCGGGTGCGCGAGGTCGAGCGGGAGGAAGGCGGCACCGGCGTCGAGGGTCGCGAGCAGACCGACCACGAAATCGACCGAGCGAGGCAGTGCCAGGGCCACCACGTCCTCGGCCCCGACTCCTCGGGCCCGCAGAGCGCGGGCGAGGCGGTGCACGCGGCGGGCGAGTTCGGCGAAGTCCACCCGGTCGGTTCCGTGGACCAGCGCCGTGTCGCCGCCGTGGGTGGCGGCCAGCTCGGCGAGCGAGGTAGGCACGTCGCGGGGGTCGCCCGCCGGCGCGGCCGGGGTCCACGCGGCGAGCAGCTCGCGCCGCTGCTCGGGGTCGACGAGTTCGACCCCTCCCACGGCGGGGCGCCGGGAACTGGGCAGCTCGGTGAGGAGCTTGCGCACCGCCGCGAGTCGGGCCTCGACGGCGGCCCGGTCGTGGGTCCGGGCGTCCACCTCGAATCCCAGCAGCAAGCCACCGTCCCGTGTGGGCAGGACGCTGAGCCCCATGTCCTCGGGAGGTCCGCCCGCGACGTTGCGCATGACGCCGGTCGCGCCCGCGAAGTCGAGGGTGAGGTCGAAGGCCTTGAGGTTGACGCCACGGCCGTGCAGCAGGGCGCCCGCTCCGGGCACGGCCAGGTCGCGGGGCAGATTTTCCCCCCGGTAGCGCTGGTGCGCGCGCATCTCCCGCATCGCCTCGGCGACGCGTCCGGCCAGCACGTCCAGCCGGTCCCGGCTCCGCACGTCCACCCGGAGTGGGAGCACGTTCACGGCCATGCCGGGGGTGCGTAGCTCGGCGGAGCTGGTGCGGCACATCAGCGGCAGGGCGAACACCACGTCGGTGCGTCCCGACACCCGGTGCAGGAACGCGGCGTAGCAGGCGAGCAGCGCGTCCCCCCAGCTCACGCCCGCGTCGTCGGCGAAGGCACGCAGCGCGGCGAACTCGTCGGCGGACAGCACCGTCCTCGCGGACACGGTGTCGGATGGCGCCCCGGCCCCGCCGGGGGCCCACTCCTCCACGTCGGGCAACGGGGTGAGGCGGTCAATCCAGTACGCGCGGTCCCGTTCGGGGCCGTCGCCGGCGAGGTACTCCCGGTCGGCGCGGACGAACTCGGCGAACGTGCCGAACGGAGAGGGCGGTGGGGTCTCGCCTCGGACCAGGGCGGTGTACCGAGCGGCGGTGCGGCGGGCGAGCATGGCCGCGCTGTAGCCGTCGAAGACGAGGTGGTGGCCCAGCTGGGTGTACCACACCTCCTCGTCGGACAGCCGGATGATCACGTGCGAGTACAGCGGCCGGTCCACCATCCCCCGGCACGCCTCCGCCGTGGCGAAACGTTCGCGCACGACCAGGGCGTCCGCCGCGGCGACCGGGTCCGGCTCACCACTGACGTCGAACACCTTCGGGGGGTCCACCGGGTCGTCGGAGATCACCTGGCGCGGACCGTCTGGAGTCTCGAAAAAGCGCAGCCGCAGCGACTCCGCGTCGCGGACCGTGCCCGTCATCGCCTCGGCGAGCCGGTCGACGTCGATGGGCTCCGCACCGCGAATCTGCACGACGTCCCCGACGACGTAGTACGGGGACTCCGGTTCCAGGCGCTGGGCGTTCCAGATGCCGAGCTGGGCGCTGGTCAGTTCGAAGCCGCCGTCGGCCGGAGGCCGCGCACTCATGCGGGCCTGCTCTCGGACCGTGCTCACTTTCTCTCCCTGGATCGACGGGACCGGCGCTCGTTCGCCGACGCCGGGGTGTGCTCTACTCGGGGACGACCATCGGGGTGCCGGACACCGGATCGGGCACGATGACGCTCGGCAGGTCGAAGACCTCCTTCATCAACGCCGCGTCGACGATGTCGGCCGCCCCGCCCTCGGCGACGACGCGGCCGTCCTTCATCGCGATGAGGTGGTCGGCGAACCGGCAGGCCTGGTTGATGTCGTGCAGGACCGCGATCACCGTGCGGCCCTCGTCGCGCAGTCTCGCCAGCAGGCCCAGCAGCCGGTACTGGTGCGTGATGTCGAGAAACGACGTCGGCTCGTCGAGCAGCAGGTACGGCGTCTGCTGTGCGAGCACCATCGCCACCCAGACCCGTTGGCGCTGTCCTCCGGACAACTCCTGCACGGGACGGTCGGCGAGGTCCTCGATCTCCGCTGTCCGCAGGGCCTCGGCGACCGCGCGCTCGTCCTCCGGGCGCCACGTCGACAGCAGCGACTGATGTGGGTAGCGGCCCCGCGCCACCAGTTGCCGCACCTTGATCCCCTCCGGCGCCAGGGGGTCCTGGGGCAGGAACGCCAGGGACCGCGCCAGCGTCTTCGCCGGGTAGCTGCCGACGTCGCGGCCGTCGAACGCCGCGCTGCCCTCGGCGGGCCGCAGCAGTCTCACGAACGCACGCAGCAAAGTGGACTTGCCGCAGCCGTTGGGACCCACGATGGCCGTGAAGGCGCCGTCCGGCACGTCCAGGCTGAGTCGTGTCGACACGACTCGCTCGCCGTAGCGTAGGGTCAGGTCCCGAGCTCGCAACCGGGCGGTCACGTCCGCCTCACCTCCTGGGCCAGCAGCCACATCAGATAGCCCCCGCCGATCGCGGTGGTGACCACGCCGACGGGAAGGGAGACCGGGGCCAGCAGCATCTGGGCGACGAGGTCGGCGACCTGCAACAGCACCGCCCCGGTCAGCGCGGCGGGCAGCAACGGAATCCCCGGCGCTCGCGCGAGCCTGCGGCCGATCTGCGGTGCCGCGAGGGCGATGAACGCGATCGGACCCGCGACGGCGGTCACGGTCGCGGTGCATCCCACGCCGATGAGCACCAGGAGCAGGCGCAGCCGCTCCAACCTGACCCCGGTGGCCACGGCCACCGCGTCCCCCAACGCCGACTGGTGCATGGTGTGCGCCACGAAGACCATGGCCACCAGCAGTCCGGCGATGATCGTGAAGGGGAGGACCAGGTCCGCCCAGTCGACGCCGTTGAGCGAGCCGGAGCTCCATCCCACGGCGGCGATCGCGACCTCAAGTTCGGCCCGGAGCACGATCCACGAGTTCAGGGCGGTGATCATGGCGTTGACCGCGATGCCGATGACCACGAGCCGCAGCCCGGACAGCCCGTTCGAGCGCGACAACAGGTACACCACGGCGGCGGCCGCCAGACCACCCACCACCGAACTGACCGCGAGCTGTGCCGAGGAACCGGCCAGGACCGTCAACGCGACGAGGGTGCCCGTGTAGGCCCCCGCGTCCAGGCCGATGACGTCGGGGCTACCCATCGGGTTGCGGGTCAGGTTCTGGAAGATCGCGCCGGCCACGCCCAGCGCGGCGCCGAATACGATCGCGGCGGCCACCCGCGACAGCCGCCACTCCACGATGACGACGCGGGAACCTCCGGTACCGGTCAGCGCGGCCAGGACCTCGCCCGGCGTACTCCAGGTCGCGCCGTAACACAGGCCGACGAACCCGAGCCCCACCACGACGACGGCGAGCACCCCCACCAGCACCAACGTCCGTCGCTCGACGTGCCACGCCCGGCCCCGAAGCCGTACCGCCACGGTGTTCGCCGCTGCGCTCACAATAATCCCGCCCCGTAACGTCGAACGGCCCAGATGAGTACGGGTCCCCCGAGGAACGCGGTGACGATCGCCACCGGCACCTCACCGGTGGGCAGCAGGACCCGCGAGATCGTGTCCGCGACGAGCAGCAGGACCGGGCCGGCGATCATCGAGTAGCCGACGAGCCGGGGCACCGAGCCCACGGTGAGCCTGCGCAGCAGGTGCGGCACGATCAGCCCGACGAACAGGATCGGACCGGCCACGGCGGTGGCCGCGCCCGCCAGCACCGTGATCGTGACGAGCGTGAGCGTGCGCACCCTGACGACGTTCGCGCCGAGGGTGTGCGCGACCGCGTCGCCGAGCGCCACCGTGTTGAGCGAGCGGGCCAGCAGCAACGCGCCGATCACCCCCGCAGCGATCGCGAGCAGCGGCAACGTCAGTTCCGTCTGCTCCCGGCCCGCCAGCGAACCGACCGACCAGAACCGGTACCGGTCGAGGGTCTCCGGTGACACCAGGCGGATGCCCAACGCGAGTCCCTGCAGCACCGCGCTGAACGCGACCCCGGCCAACAGCAGGCGCAACGTCGAGCGGCGTCCCACCGCGTACACGAGCACCGTGGCGAGCACCGCCCCGATCACGGCGGCGACGAGTTCCCCGACGGCCGTGACCGCCCACCCGAGCGCGGCGCCGAGGGTGAGCGCGAACCCGGCGCCCTGGGTCACGCCGAGCACGCCGGGTTCGGCGAGCGGGTTGCGCGACAAGGTCTGGATCAGTGATCCGGCCACCGCCAGCGCCGCGCCCACCGCGATTCCCAGCACGGTGCGGGGCACTCGGACCTCGCGCACGATCAGGTGCTGATCGGAGGCGTCGAACGCGAACAGGGCCCGGATCACCTCGGCGGGCGGCACGGTCTCCGCGCCGACGGCGATGCTCGCGACGCAGGCGAGCACCAGGGCCAGCAAGCCCACGGCGAGAACGCTCACCCGAGTCGTTCTCGCCGTGGAACGTGGAACCGCAGGTGCGCTCGTCACTGGTCCAACAGGGGTTCGAAGGCCTCGTCGAGAGAGTCCAGGGTCCGCATCGCCTGCCGGTAGGTCGCGGCCTCGGTGTAGCGGACCGGGAAGGTCATGCCGGCCTTCACCGCGGGCAGGTTCTTCCACAGCTCCGACTCGACCACGTACTTGACGGCCTCGGGAAGCGAGCCGTCGGGGTTCACGGTGTAGGTGATCGCGTCCGCCTCCCCGAGGGCCGCGGGCAGCTCCTCAATGGAGGGGTACTCGCTGACGGCGCGCGAACCCTCGCCCTTCTCCTTGACCTGCCCGTAGTACGAGGCGCCGATGTCGTTGGCGACGTTGGTGCCCCACGACCCGTCGAACTCCCGCTGGAAGTTGCCGTTCTCGACCTGGCCGTAGCCACCCACGTGCGCGAACTTCAGCTTCGGCAGCACGTCCTCGTACTTCTTCGCCAGTTCCTCGGCCTTCTTCTCGTACTCGGCCTTGACGGCGTCGAAGTTCTCCAACGCGCCCGCGGCGTCGGCCTGCTTGCGGGACAGCTCACGCCACGCCGACGGCACGGTCGGTCCGATCGCGACGACCGGGGCGATCGACTCAAGGCGTTCCACGTCGACGTCCTTGAGCACCGGAGCGGGCACTCCGATGACGATGAGGTCGGGCTCGACCTCCGCGATGGCCTCGTAGTTGGTCTCCGCCGCGGACTCGCCCGCGACCTTCGGCAGCTCGTTGTAGGTGGCGAGGTCCTCCTCGCTCATCAGGGGCTCGCCACGCTTCCAGGTGGAGATGCCCACCAACGGCGCGTCGGCCTCGATCAGGACGGGCACCGCGTACCCGGTGGCGACCACGCGCTGCGGGTCGGCGGGGATGGTGATGTCGCCGTTGTCCGCGGCGAACACCCGTGTCTCCCCCTCTCCCGCGGCGGCTCCTCCTGCACCCGACGCGCAGCCGGCCACGGTCGCGGCGAGCGCGAGCACGGTAGCCACGACGAGGCCCTTCCCAGGGCGTGGGAATCTGCGTAGTGACATCGCTGGTTCCTCGGTTGTCCGGGCAGGCCGGGTCGGCCTGGCACAAGTGTTCGGTCGGCGCCGACCACGTCGAGCTCAGTGCTCGTGCTCGTGATCGTCGTCGTAGTCGGCGACACCGCGCTTCCAGTAGCCGGTGACGTCGTAGTCGTGGGAGGGAAGCTTCAGTTCGTGACGCGCCCAGCGGCGCAACGGCTTCACCGCTCCCGCCTCGCCGGCCACCCACACGTAGGTCCGTTCGTCCGGTGAGAGGGGCAAGGCCCGCACCGCGCGTTCGAGCAGGTCCGTGGAGCCGGCCGGGCGGTCGCCGCGATGCAACCACCGCACCTCGACCGCCGCGGGCGGGCGCAGGTCGATCTCCTCGCTCGGGCCCGCCACCTCGATGACCGCCCATCCGGCCGCGGTCGGCGGCAGCGCCTCCAGCCACCGCGCGATCGCGGGGAGCGCGGTGATGTCCCCGGCCAGCACGTACCGGTCGTAGACGAACGGCACGATCAGCCCGCCCGGAGGTCCGGCGATGTGCACCCGCTCCCCCGGAGTCACCGAACGCGCCCATTCGGAGGCGAGCCCACCGGGATGCAGGGCGATGTCGATGTCGAGCTCGCCGGTAATCGGGTCGTAGGCGCGCACCGTGTACTCGCGCGCCGTCGGCGAGGGCCGGGGCCAGCGCAGCATCAGCCCGTTCGGTTCCGGAAGGCGCGTCTCGCCGTCGGCGTCGGGAAAGATGATCTTGACGTGTTCGTCGGGGGCGTGGGCCTCGAACCCCTCCGTGCCCGGACCGCCCAACGTGATGCGGATCAGCCCCGTCCCGAGCGTGCGCGTGCGCAGGACCTCGACCGTGCGAATGTGGATGGGGTATCCCACCCGTTCCGCGACCTCCCCCGCGCGCACCTCGGCGATGCGGTCGAGATGACGATGCCGGTGGTCGACGCGCGTCATGCCGCCCCCTCACCGGTGAGGAGGGTGATCCAGTGAGACAGCTCGGGCCGCTCGGCGAGGTCCGGGTACTCCACGGTCGCGCCCGCCGCTCGCCAGCGGTCGAGAAGACTCATGATGCGGATCGAATCCAGACCGAGGTCCAGGAGGTTCTCCTCCGGGTCGAGCGCGTTCGGTTCCTTGCCGAGAAGTTCCGCGACGTCGGCGCGGACGCGCTCGGCGGACAGCACGGGCCGGTCGTTCATTCAGCTCACTCCTGTGGTGATCGGGGCCGCCAGGGCGGCCCGGACGTCGGCGGTGGTGGTGACGACCCCGCAGCGTTGGGCGACGTAGGTGCAGGCCTGGTCGTGGTGGGCGCGGGAGAAGTCGGCCACCGCGTCGGCCACGAGGAACGGCTGGATGTCGCGCATGAACGCCTCCAGCGCGGTGGCCTGACACCCGATGTGGGCGTAGACGCCCGTGACGACGAGTTGGTCGCGCCCGGCCGCGGCGAGCTGGTCGGCGAAGGTGCTGCGTTGGAAGGCGCTGTAGCGCCACTTGGGCAACACGACGTCGTGCGGTGTGGGGGCGAGTTCGGCGACGACGTCGGCGGCGGCGGGGTCCGAGTCGATGACCGCGCCGATGCCCTCGCCCCAGAACTGGGTCAGCAGTCCGCGGTCGGCGGGGTCCTGGCGGCCGGGTTGGGCGGTGTAGAACACCGGTACCCCGAGATCGCGGCACGTCGTGAGGAGGAGGGCCGTGTTGGCCACGACCTCCGGGAGAGGGTCGCCCACGTAGGGGGCGAGGAAGTACCGCTGCATGTCGTGGACCAGCAGGGCGGCCCGAGTGGGGTCGACCCGCCACGCCACCCGCCCGGCCGGGAGCTCGCTCCCACGGGGCAGGGCGTACGGCTGGATGCTCGGAAGCGACACCCGCATCACCCGTTCCCGGCGCGAGCCGCGAGCGCGGCCCGAAGCTCACGTTTGCTCGTCTTGCCGACCCCGGTCACCGGGAATTTGTCGACCACGACGACCAGGTCGGGAACCTTGAAGGCCGCGATGCCACGGTCCCGGACGAACCGGCGCAGTTCGGCCTCGCTCGGCCGAGCCCCGTCGACGGGAACGACGTAGGCGCACGTGCGTTCCCCCAGGTATTCGTCGGGGACGCTGACCACCGCGGCGTCGAGGACCTCCGGATGTGCCATGAGGTGGTTCTCGACCTCCTCGGCCGAGACCTTCTCGCCGCCCCGGTTGATCTGTTCCTTGGCGCGTCCGACCACTTCGAGGTGCCCGGACGGGAGTCGCCGCACGAGATCACCGGTGCGGTAGAACCCGTCGGCGGTGAACGCCGTGGCGTTGTGCTCGGCCGCGCGGTAGTAGCCGCGAATGGTGTAGGGGCCACGGGTCAGCAGCGCTCCCACCTCGCCGGGAGGGACCTCGTCGTCCGACGTCGCGTTCGGGTCGTCGGGATCGACCACCCGGATCTCGTCGTCCGGCGAGATCGGCCGCCCCTGGGTGCCGAGCACGAGTTCGTCGGGGTCGTCCAGTCGCGTGTAGCAGACCAGCCCCTCGGCCATGCCGAACACCTGCTGCAACCGGCACCCGAGCGCGGGGCCGATGCGTTCGGCCAGTTCCCGCGCACACTTGGCGCCACCGACGAGCAGGACGTCCAGACTGGACAGATCTCGGTCGGTACGGGCGGCGGCCTGCACCCACGCCGCCGCCAGCGGAGGCACCACCGCGCTGATGGTGACGCGCTCGGACTCGATGAGCCGGAACGCCATGTCGGGATCGGGGCGAGGAGCGAGCACCACGGTGGCGCCCGCGTGCAGCGTGCCGAGCACGCCCGGCGAGCTGAGCGGGAAGTTGTGCGCCACGGGCAACGCCGCCAGGTACACGCTCTCCGGTCGCAGCGCGCAGATTCGCGCGCTCTCGCGCACGCTGTAGAGGTAGTCGTCGTGCGTGCGCGGGATGAGCTTCGACAGTCCCGTGCTGCCACCGGACAGTTGCAGGAACGCGACCCCCTCCGGATCGGGGTCGGGGAACTCGCGGGGTTCGGCGGCACTCAGTTCGGTGAACTCGGGCGATCCCACGACGAGGACCTCCCGCAGGCTGTCCACCTCGGCGGCGACGGCACGGGCGGTGGCGGCGTGGTCGTGCCGTTCGTGCTCGGCGACGGTGACGATCGCGCTTGCCTCGGCCTTCTCGGCGAAGTACCGCAGTTCGGTGTGCCGGTGCGCGGGCAGCGTGAACACCGGCCACGCGCCGAGCCGCCACAACGCGAAGATCACCGAGACGAACTCCGGGACGTTCGGCAACTGCACGAGCACCCGCTCCCCGGCGCGGATGCCGAGGCCGGCGAAACCGGCGGCCAGCCGGTGGGCTCGCTCGTCGAGTTCGGCGTAGCTCCACCGCACCGGGTGATCGGCGCTCTGCCCGACCACCGCGGGCCGCGTGCCGTACGCGTCGGCGAGCGTGGTCAACAACGCTCCGAACGTCTGTCCGCGCCAATACCCCGCGGCCCGGTAGTGGGCGGCTACCTCGGGGGGCCACGCGATGTGGTCGGGCCCTTCGGAACGCACGCTCACGCCACCTCCTCCGCTCCGAGCGCGCCGAGCAGCGTGCGGAACTTCGCGCTTGTCTCGGCCAGTTCCGCGGCGGGGTCGGAGCCCTCGACGATGCCGGCCCCGGCGAACACGCGTACCGTGCGGTCGCAGACCTCGGCGCACCGGATGGTGACTACCCACTCGCCGTCACCGTCCGGGGCGGTCCACCCCACCAACCCCGCGTAGTAGCCGCGGTCCTCCGGTTCGAGTTCGGCGATGAGGTCGCGGGCGGCCGCGGTCGGGGTCCCGCACACCGCCGGTGTCGGGTGAAGTGCTTCGGCGAGCGCCAACGACGACGACGCGGGGTCGCGCGGGTCGGCGAGCGTGCCGGTGATGCGGGTGGAGAGGTGCCACATGGTGGGCGTCCCGATCACCTCGGGCTCGGGCACGTGCAGCTCGTCGCAGAACCGCCCCAGCACCTCGGCGACCCGGGCCGCCACGTGGGCATGTTCCCGGCGGTCCTTGGAGGACGCCAGCAGGTCGGCGATCCGCCGCCGGTTCTCCGCCTCGTCCGTGCTCCGGGGCCTCGACCCGGCCAGGGGGTTGGCCACCACGGTCGCGCCCCGACGGGAGACCAGCAGTTCCGGACTCGCGCCCACCAGGGTGCGCGGGGCCGGGTCCCCCACCGCGGTGACGTCGACGGCGAACGCGTGCGCGGCCGGGTTGGCCCGGACCACACGGGCCAGCAGCTCGGGCACGGGAACCGGCGTGTCCGCGGTGAGTTCGAGCGACCGGGCGAGCACCACCTTCTCCAGGTCTCCCCGCTCGATCCTGCGCAGCGCGCGGGCCACGGCGTCCCGGTAGACCTCTCCCCCCGGTCGGGGAGTGACCGTCCACGGGCCGAACCCGTCCCGCTGCCGCGGCGACATCACGCCGTGGCCGTCCTCCGGGGCCTCGGCCCTGCGCACGACCGCCGGGATGACCAGACTCGACTCGGACGTGGGAAGAAATCCGAGCGCTCCCACGGCGATCGGGTCGGGCACACCGTCCTCGCGCGCGGAGGCGAGCGCCGCGGAGACCGCCTCCGCTCGCCGCCCGGTGTCGGCTCGCACGGCCCGCGACACACCGTCCGCCAACACGGTGCCGCGGGGCGAGGAGTAGTAGAACGATCCCGGTAGATACGCGGTCAGCAGGTCGGCCGACCGATACTCGGGTCTCGGTCGGGTCAACACGGATGAGGACACGTCAACAGCTCCCTACGGCCCACGGGCCCACGAACGGGATCATCGGCTCCGGCGTGCCGCCGAGCTCGCGGGTCGGGCCGATTCCTCGTCGACGGACACACCATCACCCCGTTTCACTATGGTTAGCCTTACCTAACCATAGATCGTCAACCCTGCCAAGCCGATGCCCTCCGAACACCGCGACACGAGACCGATCTCACCCACGGTGACCCCCGCAAACCGCACCATCGAGGGAGAATCGCTCGGTCGTCGAGCACTGTGGACGGGCACGACCGACTCCGGACGTCGACTCCGATCCACAGAGGACTCGCCGACGGCGCGTCAGCTGTGGCCTTCCTCACCCACTCCGGCGAGGCGTGTCGCCCGAACGACGCGGCCACGTTTCCGCCCCACACCAGCCGATCTCCCTTCCGGCCAATCCGACAAAAGATCAACAAAGCCCGGTAGGGTAGGCTAACCTAAGATAACGGGGGGCGGAAGAGGCGTGACCGATCCGGACCAGTTGTCCCACCCACACGTCCGTGTCCACCGCACCGCCACGGCCCGGCCGCAGTCACGCGGAGTCGAGGACGATCCGACGGACGCGGTCCGCTCCCGGCACGGGCTCTACACCCCGATCACCGTCCGTGATCACTGGCGAAGGCCGGGACCGGCGCGTCCCCTCCCGACCCCGGAACGGCACGCCCCGCGTCCGCGATCGTGAGGTCCGACGCCCGATCACCGACGTTCCGGTCCGAGATTTCCGAGGACGCTCGTGACGCGGGCGACCTCCCCGCCGCCCGGTCGGGAAACGCGTTCGCCGTGGTGCCGGCGACGAACCACCGACACCACGGCGATCACGCGGTGGCGTTCACCCCTCGTCGCCGGAGGCGTCGCGTTGCGCCACGTCGAGTGCGATGTCGACGATCAGATCCTCCTGCCCGCCCACCAATCCGCGACGCCCGACCTCCAGAAGCAGTTCCCGAGCGTCCACTCCGTACCGACTCGCCGCGATCTCGGCGTGGCGCAGGAAGGACGAGTAGACACCCGCGTAGCCCAAGGTCAACGTCTCGCGATCCACTCGCACCGGGCGGTCCCGTAGGGGCCGGACGAGGTCGTCGGCGGCGTCCTGGAGAGCGAACAGATCACAGCCGTGTTCCCAGCCCTGCAGGTTGACCACGGCGACGAACGCCTCGATGGGGCAGTTGCCCGCGCCCGCCCCCTGCCCGGCCAACGACGCGTCGACCCTGGTCACCCCCTCCTCGACGGCGACGACGCTGTTGGCCACCGACAACGACAGGTTCTCGTGCGCGTGGATGCCGATACCCGTGGCCGGGTCGAGCACCTCCCGGTAGGCCCGGACCCGTTCCCGGACACCGTCCATCGTGAGCCGACCACCCGAGTCCGTGACGTACACGCAGTGCGCGCCGTAGGACTCCATGAGCGCCGCCTGCTTCGCCAGCTCCGCGGGCGGGGCCATGTGACTCATCATGAGGAAACCGGACACGTCCATGCCCAGCTCACGGGCCTTGGCGATGTGCTGGGCCGAGATGTCGGCCTCCGTGCAGTGGGTGGCGATCCGGACCGACCGGACCCCGAGCCGGTGGGCCCGTTCGAGATCGGCGATCGTGCCGATCCCCGGGAGCAGCAGCGTGGTGAGCACGGCGTCGCGGACGTTGTCGGCCGCCGCCTCGATCCACTCCCAGTCGGTGTGACTGCCGGGGCCGTAGTTCACCGAGCCACCCGCGAGGCCGTCGCCGTGGGCGACCTCGATCGCGTCGACCCCGGCGGCGTCCAGTGCCGCCGCGATACGACCGACCTCGGCCGGGTCCAGCCGGTGCCGAATGGCGTGCATGCCGTCCCGCAGGGTGACGTCCTGGATGTAGAGCCTTCCGGGCTTCATCGCCTCGCCTCCGCGATCGCCTCGGCGACACGCAACGCGGCCGAGGTCATGATGTCCAGATTGCCCGCATACGCCGGCAGGTAGTGGGCCGCGCCCTCGACTTCGAGGAACACTGACACCCGCGTGGTGACCGGCCCGACGTCCTCGGGGACGAGCGTGCGCACCGACTCGGTTACGGGCGTGAACTGGACGTCGTGCTTGAGCCGGTAGCCGGGCACGTACTCGGCCACCCGCGCCGCCATCTCCTTCACCGAGGCGCGAACGGCCTCGTGGTCGGCGTCCCCGATCAGGCAGAACACGGTGTCCCGCATGATCAGTGGCGGCTCGGCGGGGTTGAGGATGATGATCGCCTTGCCGCGCCGCGCGCCGCCGATCGTCTCGATGGCGCGCGCCGTCGTCTCGGTGAATTCGTCGATGTTCGCGCGAGTACCCGGCCCCGCCGATTTCGAGGCGATCGACGCCACGATCTCCGCGTAGTGCACCGGCGTCACGGCCGACACGGCGGCGACCATCGGGATCGTGGCCTGGCCGCCGCAGGTGACCATGTTGACGTTCGGGGCGTCGAGATGCTCGTGAAGGTTCACCGGCGGCACCACGAAGGGGCCGAGCGCGGCCGGTGTCAGGTCGATTAGCCTGACGTCGTACGGGGCGAGTTTCGCCGCGTTGGCCCGGTGGGCCTTGGCCGACGTCGCGTCGAACACGATGCCGATCTCGTCGAAGTGGGGCATGGCGAGCAGACCGTCGACTCCCTCGGAGGTGGTGGGCACCTTCAACCGCGCCGCCCGCGCCAACCCGTCGGAGTCGGGGTCGATGCCCACCATCGCCCCCATGGTGAGGGTGTCGGACAACCGCAACACCTTGATCATCAGGTCGGTACCGATGTTGCCCGAACCGATGATGGCGACCTTGGTCGCGTTCACGACTCTCCCTTCGCCGAGAAGGTGGCGGACACCTCGCCGAATCCGCTCAACTCCGCTCGAAACCGGTTTCCGGGCGCCACCGGCACCATGGGGCCGAGCGCGCCGGACAGGATGATCTGCCCGGCCCGCAGCGGTTCCCCGAAATCTCGCGCGGTGCGCGCCAGCCAGGCCAACGCGGCGAGCGGATCGCCGAGGCAGGCCGCTCCCTCGCCCTCGGACACGAGCTCTCCGTCACGGTAGAGGCGCATCCGCACCTCCTTCGGCTCGATCTCGTCCAGGGTCAGTTTCCTGTCCGCGAGCACGAACAAGCCGCTGGAGGCGTTGTCGGCGACGGTGTCGGTGATCGTGATGTCCCAGTCCGCGATCCGGCTGTCCACGATCTCCAGCGCCGCCACCGCGTACCCCACGGCCGCGCGAACCCCGGCGGCGTCCAGTTCGCCGTCCACGAGGTCCTCGGCGAGAACGAAGGCGATCTCCGCTTCCACCTTGGGTTGCAGCAGCCGGTCGAGGGGTATCTCCTCCCGGCCGGAGACGTCCATGTCGGCGAACAACACCCCGAAGTCCGGCTGGTCGACCCCGAGTTGCCGTTGCACGGCCGGTGAGGTGAGGCCGATCTTGCGGCCCACCACTATCGCGCCTCGCGCGGTGCGCAGGCGGCACAACTCCCGCTGTACCGCGTACGCGGCGGAGACGTCGTCGTCCCCGAGCAGTGCCCGCACTGGTTCGGTGGCGCGACCGGTGGCCTGGGCCCGTGCCAGTACGGCGGCGGCTTCGAGCACCGGGTCGCCGGGCCCGTCGGACACTCGGGATGCTGCTGTGGTCATGGAGGTTCCTCACTGATCGTTCGTGGCGGCGGCCCCTGTCAGTAGTCGATGCGGCGGTGACCCCAGTAATGGGCCGAGTCGTACCGGGTCGGAATCCAGGTCTCGTCGTCGATGAGGATTCCGCCGACGCCGTACTCGATGCCGAACCCGGAAGGGCTGCGCACGTAGAACGAGATCATCTCGTCGTTGGTGTGCTTGCCGAACGTCGAGAGGATGGGAATGCCGTCGTCCTGCACCTTGTCCCACTGCCGTCCCAGCAGGTCGAGGTCGTCGATCTCGAACATGAGGTGGCCGATCCCCCGGCGCCGGTGCGGGGCGTGCGCGTAGGCGAACGAGTGGTGCCGCGGGTTGCAGTGCAGGAACGTGCCGACGCCACCGGGCATGTCGATGTGGTCGCTCAACCGGAAACCGAGGATCTCGCGGAACAGGTGGTCGTAGGCACGCACGTCGCCGTGCAGGGCCTGGAAGGCGTGACCGAGGCCGAGTTCCCCCGCCACGAACCGCGCTCCGATGGGGGAGACGAACTTCGCGGTCGCGTTGCGGAGGCCCCAGAACAGTTCGTGGTCGACGACGTCCTCCGGGTCACGGAAGCGAACGAGGTCCATCACCTGCCGCTCGTCCGCCGCGTCGGCGTCGCCGTGCTCGACCCGGTAGCCCGCGTCCGCGAGCCGCTTCGTCAGCTCCTCCAGCGCCTCCGGGCCGCCCACGTCCCAGCCGAGGGCGCGCACGCCCGGTTCCTCGGCGCGTCGGACATCGAGGCGATAGGTGTACTCGTCCATCCGCAACAACAACCGGTCGTCGTCTCGGTGGGCGACCTGGAGTCCCAGCAGTTCGGAACCGAACTTCACCCACTCGTCGAGATCGACGGCCTGGACGACCGCGTATCCCAGTGCCCTGACCTTCGCCTGCATGTCGTTCTCCTTCTTTCGAAACCTCGCGAAAAGTTGCTCTCCCGTGGACGCGGGAAGGTCACCCCGTGGCGGCGCGGGCCGGGAGTCCCCGGTCCTCGAGCGTCCGTCGGGCAGCGCATGCCGCACTCTTGAGGCGGTCGACCCAGCCGTCGATCGTCTCGATATCCGCTCCGGGCGGAAGCGACGACATGCGCAACGCGATCCGGGTTCGGCCGTCCGGACTCGGCACGGGGACCACAATGGAATGCAGGTCGTAGGTCCTCCCCGCTTCGAGGTCCGGTTCGTACAGCAACGCGGTCTCGGCGATCATCCGCCGGATTCGGCGTTCGTGGATCGGGAGCACGTCGGCCGCCGAGTAGTCGTTCATCACGGACACCCGGTCCAGCCGCGCGGACGGCATCAACGACAGTGAGTACCCGCGGTCACGCACCATCTCCACATTGCGCCGGAATCCGGCGAGTTCCCGGTCGGAGGCCTGCCCACGACGCAACCATTCGTCCACTTCATCCTCGTCCGCGTCGGCGTGGAAAACCGCGCCCAGCGGTGGAATGAGCGGAATGCGGTGGCCGACGGCGGCCCCGCCTCCCCGGCCTCCGTCACGTCCCGCCGTCATCACGAAGACCGCTTCGTCGCCCACCTTGGCGAGCACGCTGCAATCGGCCCCGACGTCGCGGGCGAGTGCTTCGAGCCGGTCCCGGACCGCTTCCGCCATCCGCACCCCCTCGATGAGGTCCGGATCGGCGGGAGCGGTCAACGACGGCAACGAGAACCGGCCGTATCCGCCCTGGAAGAACAGCAACGGCAACGTGGGACGTACGACCGCGAGGTCGCGCACCCGGCCCAGCACGATGTAGTGGTCGCCGCCGTCGAGCTCCCGTTCCGCCTCGCACTCGATCCAGCTCACCACGCCGTCGAGCACGGGTGACCCAGCCGGGGCGGGGGTCCACCTCACACCCGCGAACTTGTCGGCTCCCCGTGAGACGAAGGCCCGGCACAACTCCTGCTGATCGGCCGCCAGGACGTTGACGCAGAAGTACCGGCTCGTCCGGAGCCGGGAGTAGGTGTACGACCGGCGCATCGGCAGGTACGCGACGAGCGGCGGGTCCAGCGACACCGACGTGAAGGAACCGATCACCATGCCCACGGGCTCGCCCGTCTCGTCAATGGCGGTGATCACGGCGACCCCCGTCGGGTAGTGGCCGAGCGTCTCGCGGAACACCGCCGGGTCGATCGACTGCTGGCTGTCCATGTCCTCGGCTCCTTCCCTCAGCTCCGCGGAGCGGCGACGGCCTCGGCGGCCTTCGCCGCCGCGGTCTTCTCACCCGCCTTCTTGATGACCGCGTACACTTCGGACCGCAGAGCCGCGAACTCCGGAAGCGACTTGGTGGTGATCTGGTCCTGCGGGCCGGGGAGGTCCACCGACAGCATCGTCTCGACCTTGGCCGGCCTGCCGGAGAGCACCAGCACCGTGTCGGCGAGGTACACGGCCTCATCGATGTCGTGGGTCACGAGCATGATGGTGAGTCCCAGGTGGTCGCGCACCCGCAACATCAAATCCTCCAGATCGGCGCGGGTCTGGGCGTCCACCGAGGCGAACGGCTCGTCGAGCACGGTCATCCGGGGACGCGAGGCCAGCGCCCGCGCGATCGCCACCCGCTGCTGCATGCCTCCGGAAAGCTGCCACGGGTAGGAGTCGGTGACGTCCCGCAGCCCCACCTCGGCCAGGGCCTCCTCGGCCCGGCGGCGTCGCTCGGCCTTCCCGACCCCGGCCGAACGCAGGGGCAGGGCCACGTTGTCGAGCACCGACAACCACGGCATGAGGGACCGGCTGTAGTCCTGGAACACGATCGCCACGCCCTCCGGCGGGTCGTGGACCGTGGCTCCTTCGAACACGACCTCGCCCTCGCTGGCACCGAGCAGCCCGGTCAGGCACTGCAGCAGGGTCGTCTTCCCGACCCCGGAGGGACCGACGATGCAGACGAACTCCCCCGCGGCGACGGAGAAACTGAGGTCCCGGAAGATCCGGCGTTCCCCGTAGGAGTGTCCGAGGCCGCGGGCCTCGACGACGGTGTCACGCGGGGCGCCCGCCGCACCCGGCGTGGACTCGGCGGTTGTGGTCATCACTTGCCTCCGTGGTCGTGTGCGGTCATGCCCTTGTGCCATGCGAGCACTCGGTTCTCCACCAACGCGAAGACCTTATTGAGGAGATAACCGAAGACGCCGAGCGCGATGATCCCGGTCCACATCGCGGTGGTGTTGAACCCGCGCTGAGCGTCGAGGACGAAGTGGCCGATCCCGCCCGGTGCTCCCACCATCTCGGACATGACCATCGCAACGACCGAGATGGCCAGCGCGGTCCGGGCACCGGCGAAGATCTGCGGCGCCGCCGCGGGCAGCACGATGAAACGGACCCGGTCCCGCCACCGCAGCCGGTGGCTCGCGGCGACCTGGTGCAGCACCGGCTCGACTGACCGTACGCCGTCGATGGTGTTGAGCAGCACCGGCCAGGTGGCCACCAGGGCGATGAGGCTGATCTTCATGGCGGTGCCGAGCCCGAAGAACAACATCATCACGGGCAGGATCGCCACCCCGGGCGTGGCGCGCAGGAACTCGACGATCGGGCGCACCGCGCTTTCGAGCCAACCGACCATGCCCAGCAGCAGGCTGAGAGCGACACCGAGGACGACGGCGGCGCCGTAGCCGACCACGAGCCGTTGCAGGCTCGGCCACACCTCGGTGCGGATCCCGTCGACGATCCAGATGTCGCCGAACTCGTCGAGGATCCTGGACAGCGGTGGGTAGTAGAAGTTGACGCTGTCGGCGCTTGCGAACCACCAGATCGCCAACAACAGCAGGGGAACCCACAGTTCCATGAGGATCCGGCGCAGGATGCTCATCACCGCTTCCCCCTTTCCGAGGGGTGCCACCACAGGACCTTGCGCTGGGCCGTGACGAGCAGCCAGTTGAGGACGACCCCCAGCATCCCCGCGGTGAAGACGTAGCCGAACATGCGGTCGTTGTCGTTCACCGTCAGCGCGTAGTACAGCCGCTGTCCGATGCCGTCGGCTCCACCGAGGAACTCCGACGAAATGGTGATCAGCAGGCTGATCGTTCCGGAGATGCGCAGACCCGTCATGAGGAACGGCAGCGCGGACGGCAGATAGATGTCACGGACCCGGCTCAGACGAGTGAGCCGGAAGGCCTTGGCGACCGACCTCAACTGTGCCGACAACTGCTGGGTGGCGTACGTCGCTTGCACGAGCATCGGCCACACCGCGCTGAACACCACGAGTACCACGACCATCGTGCGGCTGGTGCCGAACTGCAACAGCACCACGGGCAGGATCGCCACGCCGGGCAGCGTGCGTCCGAAGTCGATGAGGAACCGGGTACTGCGTTCGAGGACGTGGAAGGAGCCGTTGACCAAGCCGATCGGCACGCCCACCGCGACGGCGAGGGCGAATCCGATCGCGGCGGAGGTGAGCGTGCTTCCCACCGCCGCCCAGTAGTCACCGGTCACCACCATGCCGGCCGCGGTCTCCACCAACCGCCACGGCGTCGGAAGCCCCACGGCCGAACCCCCGGTGATCGCGAAGAGGTGCCACACGACGCAGACGACCACCAGGGTGACCAGCTTCCCCACCACCGGAGCCGTTCGGCGTCCCGGTACGCGCCCGGCCCTCCGGTTCCGAGCCGTCGCGGGTTCGACACTTGAGGACGTACCGTCGCCACCCGCAAGCCTTCGAGTCATCACGTTGTCGTCCATGTCAGCGACTCGCGAGCATCTCGTCGGCGGACGGGGCGTCGTCGGCGTCGATGAGTCCGTACCGCAGAACCCGGTCGCGGGCGTTCTCGACGTCCTCCCTGCTGATCGGCTCCTCCCCGAACTTCTGGTAGACGGCCTTCTCCAGCAGCTCCGGGTCGGCGTCGATGTAGCTCGTGGCGATGCGGGGAGCCACCGAGGGGTCCTCGTTGAGGAGTTCGTTGGCCTTCAGGATCGCGGCGCTGAAGTCCTCGACCAGGTCCGGTCCGGCCTCGGCCGTCTCCTCCAGGGCGACGTAGGCGTACGCCAGCTCGCCCACCGCTCCGCTGACGAATCCGGACAGCAGCCTCACGTCGGGGTCGGCGCTCAACGCGGTTCCGGTCGGTTCGGCACTCGTGATCACGTCGACGCTGCCGGACTTCAACGCGGCGATACTGTTGGGAACCTCGATGAAGCGATGCGGGAGGAATCCCCTCCGGCCCGATCGACGGCCAGTCGGACGTCGATCCACAATTGACTCTTGGACTGTGGGATTCCGAAGACCGCGTTCTCGATGTCCGCGATCGAGGTGATGTCGCTGTCCTTCCTCACCCAGAAGTTCCCCACACCCAGGCCGCTCTCGTCGACCTCGGTGCCCACGGCTCCCGGCGCTACCATGACGATCGGCATTCCCTGGCTTCGGGCGATCGTCGGAGTACTGACGTCCATGAGAGCGAAGTCGATCTCGCCGCCCACCAGTTGCGGCATCGCGTCCGCCGGGGTGGTCGTGGTGACGAATTCGACGGTGAGTCCGACCTCGTCGAACATCCCTTCGAGTTCGGCGGTGCGCGCGCCGAGGGCGTTCAGACTCGGGAAGACCGCGACTCTCACGACGCCGTCGTCACGGGTGGCCGCGGACGACCCGCCTCCACAGGCGCCGAGCGCGAATGACAGCACGGCGGCGACCACGAGGGCCGTCGGCCGAAGCCGGCTTCGCCTGGTTTTCATAGCGCTCCTTTGCGCGAAGACATGCCAGTGATCACCCCGGTCGTGCCGTCCGAGGTGGTCGCTCTCACGGGCGGCGTCGGAGCCGGGGGTGCGGTACGACAGGTAGTTCGGGTAAGACAGGCAAGACGACACTGTCACCGCACGACGTGTTCGGAAACCGCAATTCCGTTCAGTGGGTTTGAGACCGTCGGTCGTCCGGTGGGCGCGGGCCGCGTCGATGTGCGGCCCCTCCACCGCGTGCGCCGAACCGTCACATCCGTACCTTCGGGTCGGGCTTTCCGCCGAAGGTGAGGGTTCCGTACGCCTCGTAGATGGGTTCGGCGACGTTGGCTCCGTGTCCCAGCGCCACGTGCGCGTCGAGCCAGAAGCGCTGGATCGGATTGTCCACTCGCATCGAGTTCCCTCCGGCGTGAGCGACCAGCCGGTCGAGCGCGGCGCCCGCCCTGTGGGAGATCCGAACCTGATTACGGCGCACTTCGGCGCGCAGTTCCAAAGGAATCGGCTTCCCCGACGCGGCCGCCTCGTAGAGCCGGTCCATGTCGTGAAGAAATTGCATTCGGCTGGCCTCGACGTCCGACGCGGCCTCGCCCAGAGCGTGAAGTTGTCGGGGATCGGTGGCGGCCTTGACTCCCCTGGCGGACACCCGGTTGCGCGTGTAGGCGACCCAGGCGGCCATTCCGGCCTCGACCGCGCCGAGGGTTCCCGCGGTGATCGCTCCACTGAACATCGAGTGGAAGGGCATCCGGTACAGCGGCACGTCACCACGCCCCGCCTGTCGCGCCGCCTCACCCGTTCCGAGGTCGGCGGGGTTGATGATCCGGTGGTCGGGGATGAACGCCTCGTTGACGATGACGTCCTTGCTTCCCGTGCCCTTGAGACCGACCACGTTCCAGGAGTCCTCGACGATGGTGTAGTCCGAACGCGGGATCACGAAATGCCGCAGACCGTCGGGCAGCACGGTGCCGTCGTCGTCGGTGAGCATGCCGCCGAGCACGACCCACTGACAGTGGTCGGTGCCGCTGGAGAATGGCCATCGGCCGCTGAAGATCCAGCCGCCGTCGGTGCGCCGCGCCCGTCCGATGGGGGCGTAGGGCGACGCGACCCAGGTGTCGGGGTCTCCGCCCCAGATCTCCTCCTGGAGCTTACGGGTGGCCTGCGCGAGTTCGAAGGCGTGGACGCCGACGACCGCGGAGACCCACCCCGCCGAGGGAGACCGGGAGCCGATGGCGAGCACCGCCTCGAAGAACTCGCGCGGGTGCCGTTCGTCGCCACCGAAGTCCTTCGGTTGCAGTGCCCGCACGATGCCGAGTTCGCGCAGGGTCTTCGCCGTCCGGTCGGGCAGGCGGCCGAGGTCGTCGGCCTCCTCCACCTGTTCGGTGAAGAAGTCGGCGAGTTCTTCGACGCGGTCGACCAAATCGCTCATGATTGTCCTTCCTGCTCGGGGAGGCCGAGGGCTTTCAGTTGTTGGCGACGAAGTCGCGCACGAGGCGGTTGAACTCCGCGGCGTGTTCGAGTTGGGCCCAGTGACCGCAGCGGTTGAGCAGCACCAGCCGGGAGTTCTCGATGATCGAGACGAGCCGCAGTCCGGCTTCGTAGTGCACGACCCGGTCGTCACGGCCGTGCACGATCAGGACCGGAGCGCCGATCGTCGCCAGTTCCTCCACGGACGCCTCCCCACGCCGCGGCCGACCGAGACCGGCGGCGAAATTCGCCAGGTGGTCGGGGTGACCGATGGCGTTCTCGTAGCGCTGTCGCGCGAGTTCCTCGGTGGCGAAGGCGGGGTCGAAGGTCATGATGTCGACCAGTTTCCGCATGATCTCCGGGGAGGGATTGCGGTAGCCCTCGTGCAGGATCTTCAGGCCCTCGGACGGCCCGCCACCGGGGCTGAAGATGCGGGGACCGGGTGCTCCCGCTCCCATCGTGACGACGTGCGAGACGCGGTCGGGGTGCCGGGCGGCGACCTTCAACGACGTGGCCCCGCCCATGGAGTTGCCCACGAACGTCGCCTTCTCGATGCCCAGGGCGTCGAGCAGATGAACGGCGGCGCTGACGTGGTCGCGTTCCTCGTAGGTGACGGGATCGGACTTGCCCCACCCCGGCATGTCGGGAGCGATGACCCGGTACTCCTCCGCGAGCACGGGCAGGTTCGGGCTGAAGTTGCTCCAGCCGGTCGCACCGGGCCCGCTGCCGTGCAGGAAGACGATGGGATGACCCGAACCCGCCTCGTTGAAGTGGATCTTGCCGCTGGCGGTCTCCACGAAGCGGCTGGTCTCGGTTTCCGACAGCTCGGCTGGCATGGACTTTCCTTTCGTCGATCACACAGCGGGCTCGACCACTGCGATGGACAAACAGCATCGGCACGTTCGGGGAGGACCGCAGCCCCTTCTCGCATCCTGTGGAAAGACCTCTGTGGATCTTCAGCCGCCGAGAGCAGCGACTCTCGCCCGAGACGACACTCACGGCGGGATGCGGTCGGCGAGAAGCGCGGCTCAGCGTCCGAACGCGGTCTTCCAGCGCTCGGCGTCGGCCTCGCCGTACTTGACCTCGTCCTCCGGAGGCATGACCCACACGCGGTCGGAGTCCAGGGGCGGAAGCGGGCGTCCGAGCGAGACCGGCGGGTCGACGTCGGTGCGAACGGAGTAGTCACCGACCTGTGTGACCACCCGCTGGCCACGCTTGGAGAGCGCGTAGTTGAGGAACACCTCCGCCGCCTCCGAGTTCTTCGCGGTCGCCGCCTTGCCCGCGAAGAAGCTGAACAGCACCAGGCCCTCCTCCGGTACGACGTAGTCGATCGGCGCACCGTCCTCGGTGACCGCCACGTTGACGGCCGCCGTCCCGGCCGTCGCCACCGCCAACTCGCCACGGGCCAGTGCCTGTTGGCGGCTGCCGCCGGTGTCGTAGACCGTGGGGTTCCGCTTCGCGAGTTCGGCCCAGAAATTCGGGTCGACCTTCTCGTGGAGGAAGCGGTTCAGCGCGACCGACGATCCGCCCGCGGTGCCGCTGACGAGACCGATCCTGCCGGAGTACTTCGGGTCGAGCAGGTCCTTCCACGACGTCGGTGCGTCCTCCTTCGCCACCTGCTGAGTGTTGTAGGCGAAGGTCACCACGACGTTGGCGAACTTGACGAAGTCCCCGTCGTTCAGCAACAGATCCTCGCGGCCCTCGACGGGAGTCGGGGTGTATGGCTCCCAGATCCCTTCCTCGGAGAGGGCGTCGGCGATCTCATAGTCGGAGATGACGATGACGTCGGCCGGAAGTTGCCCGGCGCCGGCCTCGGAACGGATGCGTTCGGACAGCTTGTTCGCGACGTCGCGAACGTATTCGACCTCGATTCCGGTGTCGGCGGTGAAGGCTTCGTTGAACGCCTGCTGGTTCGCTTCCTGGTAACCGGTGTACAGCGTGAGCGTCTGTTGTCTCGCGGCCTCGTAGGTCGCCTTGTCGGCGATGACCTCACCGTCGATGACGAGACCGTCGCTGGTGTCGATCCGAGCGTCGTCGGTGACGACGCTGCTTCCGTTCGCACTGCCGCCGCAGGCCGTGAGCACGGCCGACAGGGACAGCGCGATGCCGGAGGCGAACGCACCGTTGCGGATTCGCATGGGTCTGCCTTTCTTCGCATGACTGGGAGTGGCTCGTTCGTCGGTTCAGGTGCCCGTGTCCATGAAGCGTCGTTCCCGGCTTCCGACCACCTGGGCGGCGATGGCGATCGCCGCGATGACGACGACGAAGACGAGGCTGATGGCCGCCGAGAAGCTGACGCTGCCGTTCTCGAAACTGTGGAAGACGAGGATCGACAACACCCGAGTGTCCGATGTATACAGAAACAGCACGGCGCTCATCTCCCTCAGACCGAGCATCAGCAAAAGCAGCAGCGTCGAGACGATGCCGGTGCGCATCAGGGGGACCGTGATGGTCCGGATCGCCCGGAACCGCCGGGCTCCGAGGACGACCGCACTGTTCTCGAGATCGGCGTCCAGTTGCATCATCGACGCCGACACGCTCCGGTACGCCTGCGGCATCGTCACCGCGACGGTGGCGATGGCGAGGATCGCGAGTGTTCCGTACACGGGGAACGGAAGGGCCAGCCAGGCCCACAGGATGCCCATGCCGAGCACGATCTGGGGAATGGCCAGAGGCAGCATGCTGATCTGTTCGAGCAGTTGGCCGAGCCGGGACTTCGTGCGGTAGCGGACGTAGGACGCCGCGAACGCGATCGACGTTCCGAGCACCGCGGCGAGGACGGCCACCACGACCGAGTTGACGGTCGACGTCAGGAAGTCGGAGCGTCCGACGGCCTCGATCAGCCGCTCCGCGGTGAAACCCCCGCCGAACACGTCGGCGATACGGTTGACGTAGACCGATCCCGAGGTCGCGACGAGCAGCAGCACGAGAACCGGCAACACGACGGAGACCACGAAGTACAGCACGGCGAATCCCGTGGCGAGCCAACGTCCCCAGCGCAGCGGCACCGGACGCGGCCGGTTCCCCTTGCCGGTGAGGGTGGTGAATCGCTTCCGGTTGACCACGCGTTGCTGCGCGTAGGTCGCGACGACCAAGGCGGCGGTGAGGGCAATCGCGATTCCCGCGGCAGCGTTGGACCGCACCGGGGTGGTGGACATCAGCTCGTAGATGTACGTCGGGAGCGTGTCGATGCCGCCCGGATTGCCGAGGATCGCGTTGACCGGGAAGTTCTCCAACGCCAGGGTGAACGAGAGGATCGCGGCACCGGCGAGCGCGGGGACCGCCAGCGGCAACGTCACCGTTCGCAGTACGCGCCACAAGCTCGCGCCGTGGAGTGAGGCCGCCTCCTCCAGGTCGGCGTTCATCATGGAGAACGAGTTGTACGTGAGCATGAACGTGTACGGCGCGTAGTAGATGCCCAGGACGAAGATGAGACCCGCGTAGGAGTAGACGTCCACGGTGATCGGGATGCCGAGGTCGCGCAGGGCGATGTTGAGGTATCCGGACGTGGGGCTGGCCAGCAGCGCCCATGCCAACGCGCCGACGATCGCGGGCAGGAACATGGGCGCCATCCCCGCGACGAAGACGAAACGGCGCCAGGGAGCGTCGCTGCGGGCCGCGACGAACGCCAGACCGGCACCGACGACGAGCGACACGGCCGCCGCGCCCACCCCGATCACGACCGAGTTCAGCAGGCTCCCCAGCCCGTTCGAGGTCGCCAGGATCGCGAAGTTCTCCGTCGTGAACGACCCGATTCCCGTGCTTCCGGGCCGGGGCACCTCGGTCGTCAGCGCGGCGACGAGGATGAACGCCACCGGCAGGGCGACCAGCAGTGCCAACAGGGCGCCGATGACGCCGGAGGGAAGTTCTCGCCGGACGCGGGTCAGCATCGATCGGGCGGTGCTCACGACGCCACCCGTTCCCGGATCGCGGTGTCGCCCGACACGGCGGGACTCACGGCCTTCTCGGGCAGGACGCGGACCGCGTCCGGTGCGATCGAGACCCACACCCGTTCCCCGTTCGCGAACCGGGTGCCGCTTCGGGCGGAGGTGACCACGTCGAGTTCGAGCGTTCCGGCGATGCTCACCGTGTACCGGGTGCTCGTACCCTGGAAACCCGACACGAGAACCGTCGCGGGATAGGCGTTCGGACCACTGGGCCGTTCCGCCGAAAGTTGGACGTCCTCGCTGCGCACGCAAGCCTTGAGCCCACCCTCGCCGAGGCCCGGTTCGGACGTCGACGCGATCGCCAGATCAGTGCCCGTGATGTTCCAGCGCCCGGCTTCCGTGCCGACGACGTCGAACACGTTGGCCACCCCGAGGAAGTGCGCGACCGAGGCGCTCACGGGCGAGTGGTACATCGCGTCGGGTCGGTCCATCTGCACGATCCGGCCGTCCTGCATGAGCGCGATGCGGTCGGCGAGCGAGAACGCCTCCAGTTGGTCGTGGGTCACGTAGACGGCGGTCAGTCCCAGCCGTAGTTGGATCTCGCGGAGTTCGACGCGGAGCCTGTCGCGCAATCGAGCGTCCAGATTGGACAGAGGTTCGTCGAGCAGTAGTACCGACGGCCGCATGACCAGACTCCGGGCGAGCGCGACCCGCTGCATCTGGCCGCCGGACAGCAAGCTCGCCCCGCGATTCGCGAGGCTTTCCAGACCGACGAGTTCCAAGGTCCGGAGCACGCGTTGCCGGATCTCCGCCTTGGGAACCTTCTGCAGTTTGAGAGAGTAGGCGACGTTGTCGAACACCGTCATGTGCGGCCAGACGGCGTACGACTGGAAGACCATGCCCACGTTGCGCTTGTTCGGCGGGACGTTGATGCCCGCCTCGGCGTCGAACACCACGGTGTCGCCGATGGTGATGCGGCCCGCCGTGGGTTCCTCCAGTCCCGCGATACACCGCATCGTGCTCGTCTTGCCACAGCCCGACCGACCGAGCAGCGCGACGGATTCCCCGTCCCCGATCTCGAGATCCAGGTCGTGGACCGCGGTGACGTCACCGTAGCGGAGCTGAAGGTTCTCGATGGTGATCCTCATTGATCATGCATCTCTCTACTCGTAGTGGGTCCGGCCCGCGACGAGCACCGGCGTCACCACATCGCGATCCCGTCTCGGCCACCGGGGCGGCGTTCCCGGCTCGTCCGGTGAAGCGGCGAGCGCTCGCCGGGCGAGGGCCACCTCTCACCCGGCGAGCCGGTGCTCCGTCCCCGGCCCGCACCCCGGTCGCCGAGCACCCGGCAGGGCACATCGCGAGCAGCGAGCTCCGGGGGAACAGCGGTCGGAGCCTGCCCACGACGCGCACCTGCCATCCTTTCTCCGATCACGCTCGACGTGATCGTTCGCTGCGGTGGACTCAGCATCACCGCGGAGGACGAGTGACGCAGCCCTTTCTCGCACCCTGTGGAAATCCGACCCGCGACCCGCCGGGCGTCACCCACCGAGCGCGGCACCGATCCGACTCGCGGCGTCGGTCACCTTCTCCGTGATCTCGGGCAGTCTCTCAGCGGGCATCCGGCTGCTCGCGCCCGCCACCGACAACGCCCCGAAGACTCCCCCGCCGACGGCCCTCAGCACCGTGGCCACCGCGGTCAGACCGTCCTCCATCTCCCCCACCGACACGGCGACGCCCTCCCGGCGAAGCCGGGCGAGTTCCTCCGCGGTCGGCAGCTCGCTACCCCGGTACCGGGGCAACGTCTTCTCCACCTCTCGTAGCACTCGCTCCTCGGCGTGGGCGAGCAGCAACTTGCCCGCGGCGCCGTATCCCAGCGGCAACGGCGTGCCCACCGACGTCGCGGGCCTGAGCGTGTGCGGCGAGTCGACGGCCAGGACGCACACCCGGTGGCTCTCCTCGCGGACGTACAGGTGAACGCTTTCGCGAACCTCGTCCCGCAACCTGGTCATGATCGGTTCGGCGACGGCGCGAAGACCGAGGGAGCGATCAGCCAGGTGGCCCCACTGCACGAGCCGGTACCCCAGGGCGTACTCGCCGTCACCCGCGCGGCGGACCATGCCCAGGGCCGCCAGTTCGGTGAGCAGCCGATGGGTGGACGACTTCGGCATGGCAACGCTTTCGGCGACCGCACCCAATCGCATCGGCGCGCTGGCGCGCCCCAGCGTGTCGATGACCTGGACGGCTTTCTCGAGTACGGACATGCGCTAGCCGGCCGAGGGCATCGGGCTTGCGAGCCCCTTGGTGACCGCCTGCGCCGCGGCGAGGACCGCACGTCCGTGTCCCAGGACGTTGAGGCGTTCGGTGGGCACGACGAGGCAGATCGTGGAACGGATCGAACGGGTGTCGTCGAACAGCGGCGCGGCGAGCCACGACAGGGTTCCGGGGCCGGAACCACGCCGTACGGCCACGCCCGTACGGCGGATCTCCGCCAACTTTCGCCACAACTCGAAGTCCACGGTTCCTCCGGCCGCCCTCACCAGGTCGGCGGCCTCCTCGGACGGCAGGTACGCCAGGAACACCCAACCGGGCGCGGAATCGGTCACTCCGAGCCGGCGTGGCAACTGCTCACGCCGCACGTTCGCGTTGCCGGCGATGACGTCGGCCACCACCAACTGATCGCGGTCGCGGGAGGCCAGCAGAGTCGCCTCACCCGAAGCGGCGTGCAGGTCCACCAGGTGGGGCCGGGCGACGTCCTTGAGACGACGGGCGTCGGGCACGTCCCAGCCCAACCGCCACAACCACCTGCCGAGCCGGTAACGGCCTCGGGCGGCGCGCTCGACGGCCCCCCACTCGGCGAGATTCGCGAGCATGCGGTGCACCGTCCCCGGTGGGAGTTCGGTGCGAGCGCACAACGAACCGATGGTCTGTTCCGGCTCGTCACCGGTGAAGCATTCGAGGATGTCGAACGCACGTCCCAGAACGGAGCGGCGGCGCGGGTCGGCGGTGACCGGGGCCATGTCCCATACCTCCAAAAATGGAATGGCATTCAGGTATTTGGAACGAGGCGATCGTAAGTCGGCCCCCCCCCCGACCCGGCACAAGCCTCATTCGCGAGCCATTCCTCGCCCGGTCGTCGGCGTCCGTTCCGCCCGACGCCACGCCATGTCGCCGCTTCACCGCCACCGCGCTAGCGTCCCGTCCAGCGCGGCTCCCGCTTTTCCAGAAATGCTCGTGCGCCCTCCTTCTGGTCCTCGGAGGAATAGACGTCCGGTCCGATGTCGAGCCGAATGGCGGCATGCGGGTCCATGCCCTCGGTGCGGCGGTAGGTGAGTTTGAGTCGCTGCAACGACAACGGCGCCGCGGCGGTGATCTCCTTCAGGAGGTCGTTGGCGGTCTCCCACAACGCGTCGGCCGGGGCGAGTCGGTTGATCAACCCCCACCGAAGGGCCTCGGAGGTGTCGACGCGGCGTCCGGTGTAGAGCCACTCCATGGCGATACCGGGCGGAACCATGCGCGGCAGCGCCACCGAGGCGTAGTGGGCGCCGCGACCGCGCCTCGACTCGGGAACGGCGAAGTGTACTCCCTCGGCCACGACCCGAAGATCGCAGGCGAGCGCCAGCTCGAACCCTCCGGCCACGGCCGGGCCGTTGACGACCGCGACCGTCGGTTTGCGACTGTCTACAAGCACCTCGAACAGACTGCGGTATCGGTTGTGCAGAGGGCCGTACCACGTCTCGCCCCGATCCGCGCGTTCCCGCGCCTCGGTCAGGTCCGCTCCGGAGCAGAACGCCGTACCGGCACCGGTGATCGCCACCGCGTACACCTCCGGATCGTGGTCGGCTTCGATGATCGCGTCCACCAACGCGTCGTTGAGGGCCCGGTTCAGCGCGTTGCGCCGGTCGGGCCGGTTGAGCGTCAGGATTCGAACGCGGCCGCGGGTCTCCACCCGCAGGACGGGGTCGTTCACGGGATCGTTCTCCTCGTCGTGTCGTCGGTTCGGACGGCTCGCTTCTCACCAGTACGACGGCGCCTGTCCGCGCACCGTCACCCACTGCCGTTCGGTGAACGCGTCGAGATTCACCGCGTGGCCGCCGTGCCGGGCCCCGTTGCCGGACGCGCCGACTCCGCCGAACGGAGCCACCGGTTCGTCGTTGATCGTCTGGTCGTTCACGTGGACCAGCCCGGCCGGGACCCGTTCCGCCACGGCCAACGCACGCAGGGCGTCCCGGCCGAAGACGCTCACCGCCAGGCCGTAGGCCGAGTCGGAGGCCAGCTCGACGGCCTCGTCCACGTCGGAGAAGGTCACCACGGGCGCGACGGGGCCGAAGACCTCCTCGCGATACGCCGGGGCGTCGAGGGGGACGTCGGCCAGCACGGTCGGCCGGTAGAACGGGCCGTCGTACGTACCTCCGGTGACCAGCCGCGCTCCGACGTCGACGCTGCGGGTCACCAGGTCGTGGACCCTCGTGCACTGGGCCTCGTCGATGAGCGGCCCGATCTCGGCGTCGCTGCGGGCCGGATCGCCCGAGCGCAGCGACTCGGCCCGGCGGGCCAGCGCGTCGACGTAACGGTCGGCCACCGACTCGTGGACCAGATGCCGCCCGGTGGCCATGCAGATCTGACCGGCGTGGCGGAAGCTGCCCCACGCCCCGGCCGAGGCGGCCGCGTCGACGTCGGCGTCGTCGAGCACGATCGTCGCGGAGTTGCCACCCAGTTCGAGGTGGGCGCGTTTGAGCTGTCGGGCCGTCGATTCGGCGATCGCACGGCCCGCCTCCGTGGAGCCGGTGAAGGCGATCACCGGAACGTGCGGGTGCGCCACCAGCGCGGCTCCCACGTCCGCGTCGCCGGGAAGCACGTGGAGCAGCCCCGGCGGCAGGCCCGCTTCCTCGAACACGCGGGCCAAGAGCACCCCGCCGACGACCGAGGTACGCGGGTCGGGCTTGAGCACGACGGCGTTGCCGAGCGCGAGCGCGGGAGCCAGCGACCGCAGCGCCAGCAGGATCGGGGAGTTGAACGGTGCGATGACCCCGACGACTCCCACGGGCACGCGACGGGCCAGCGACAGCCGGGGCTGGGTGGTGCGCAGGACGTCGCCGTGCGGTACGGCGGCCAACGCGGCCGCCTCGTGACATTCCTCGGCGGCGATCGGTCCCTGCGGGGCGGCGACGCGGCGGGGAGCGCCGGCGTCCCTGGCGAACAGCTCCGCGATCTCGTCGGCCCGCTCGACGAAGATCGCCGCGGCCGACCGCAGGACCCGTGCGCGGGCGTCGTACGGCAGCGCGGCCCAGTCGCGCTGCGCGGAGCGCGCCGTCGCCACGGCGTGCTCGACGTCCTCGGGCGTGGCCGTTCCGACGGTGCCGATCGGCTTCCCCGTGGCGGGTTCGGTGGCCTCCGTACGCCGCGTGGCGGGCCGCCATTCCCCGTCGAAAAGGCATCCCTCCCACGCGACTTCGTCGAGCACGCTCATGCCCGTCCCCCGCCCACGACGCCCTCCGCCCGCAGGGCGTCCCGCTCCGGCTCGGGGACGCCGAGCAGCTCCAGGACGGCGTCGGTGTCGGCCCCCAGTTCCGGTGGCGGGCACTGGTGATCGGGATAGTCGCCGTCGATCGTGATGGGCAGGTTGACGACGGCGAAGTCCTTCACCGCCGGGTGTTCCATCGGTTCGACAAGCCCCAGCGCCTTCACCTGCTCGTCCCGCACCATGTCGGGAACGCTGTTGACGGGCGAGCAGGGCACCCCCGCCTCGGCGAGCACGTGCAGCAGTTTCTCGGTGGTGAAGCCACGAGTCACCTCGCCGACGGCACGCTCGACCTCGGCCCGGTTGGCCGCACGCTCGGGATTGGACCCGAAACCGTCGCGTGTGGTCAGTTCCTCCGCCCCGGTGGCGCGGCAGAAGCGCAACCACAGCGTCTGGTTGCCCGCGGAGAGAAAGATCCAGCCGTCGCTGGTGGGAAAGGCCCCGTAGGGCACCACACCCGCGTGCCCGGAGCCGAGATTGCGGGGTTTGCCGTTACCCGCGAGGGCCCCCATCACGTTCGCGTGCACCCACGTGATCGCCGTCTCCAGCAGGGACACACCGACGTGGGACCCCTCACCGGTCCGGTCCCGACGGCGAAGCGCGTCGAGGATGCCGATGACGGCCCACATCGCGGTTCCCTTGTCCAGCACCGACAGCGGCACTCGTCTCGGGGGCCCGTCCCCCGTGCTCATCATGTCGATGATGCCGGTGTAGGCCTGGAGCAACGGGTCGTACGCCGGGTCCTCGGCCTTGGGCCCGGTGCGACCGAAACCCGTCATGTCGCAGTACACCAGCCGGGGGTTCACCTCGCGCAGGACCTCCGGGGTGAACCCGGCCTTGGCCAGCGCGCCGGGACGGAGGTTCTGCACGAGGACGTCGGCTCCGGCGATCAGTTCGGTGAGGATCTCCTTACCCCGTGGGTGCTTGTAGTCGAGTTCGATGCTCCGCTTGTTGCGGTTCAGGTGCAGGAACGCGATGGACTTCCCGTCCCAGTCCGGTGGCGCCCAGGCACGGGTGTCGTCACCCGAGCCGATCCGCTCGACCTTGATGACCTCGGCGCCGAGGTCGCCGAGGATTTGCCCCACGAACGGTCCGGCGACGGAGGTGCTGATCTCCACGACCCGAAGACCGGTGAGCGATCCGCTGGTGCTGGCTGACATGTCTGCCTCTCTTCGCTAAGGCGTGGCGTGCCACGTTTCTTCTCGAAAGCTCCTCCGCTGCCTTCAGGCCTCGTTCTCGGGACGACGCAGGGCGATCGGCCGTCCCGCCTCGACGGCGTCCCGCGCGGGTGAGGTGATCGGTTTCTTCCACGGGGCACGGCAGCCGTCGTAGACCTTCGGGCCGAGCCGGAAGTGCTGGGCCTGGTCGAAGGTCTCCACGAAAGGCATGTCCATCGCGTAGAGCGCCTCGCCCCGCGGTCGCGGCCCGGCCTTGCTGACGTGGCCGTACAACTCGTGTCCGACGACCTCCTCGGCCAGGTGAGCGGCCTCGATGAGCGCGGCGAGATCGACGCCCGTGTCGATGCCCTCCTCCTCCAGCAGGTCCACGAGGTCCTCGGTCGGGATCATCCTGGTGGCACGCCCGTTGCCGCAGTAAGGGCAGCCGCCCATCCCGTCGATCGACGTGTCCAGCGCGAGCGTGTGCTGCGCTCCCAGGACTCGCAGCGCCTGGTAGGCCGAGACCAGCGCGCTGCCCCGCCCGTCGTGCAGGTGCAGGTGGTAGGTGGTGACGTCGGGGAAACGGTCGAGACAGGCCCGCAACGTCTCCTCCACTGCCCGCGGCGTGTTCCAGCTCATCGGGTCCCCGAGCCAGATGGTGCGGGGCTCGACGCCGTGTTCGCGCCAGTGCGCGAACTGCAGGTCGAGGACCTCCATTCGTTGGTCCGTGGTGAAGGGGCCCAGCCAGTTGGAGCCCCACGCGGCGTTGACGGCGACGATCGCGTCGGTGATCCCGCGTTCCACCGCGCTCGCGACGACACGGGGCAGGGCCGCGATCTCGTCGGCCTGGGTACGAGCCGTGTTGCGCTGCACGAACACGTCGCACAGATGCACGGTGGTGCGCTGCACCGGTCGGGGCGGCGACAGCGGTGGGGTGTGTTCGGCGCGGCGTTCGACCCCTCGGGCGTTGAGGGCGAGCGCGGTGTACTCGACCCCCTCCACCGGGGTGAATCCGGCGATGACCTCCTCGACACGGGCCATCTGCGGAACCCACTTCGGACTGACGAAGGAGCCGACGACGATGTGTTTCAGCCCCGTGGCCGACAGCGCGTCGAGGAGCCTCACCTTGTCCTCGACGGGGATGTCGGCGCTTTCGATCTGCATGCCCTCGCGCATGCCTTCCTCGTGGATGACGACGGTGGGCAGGCCCGCCGATTCGGTACTACTCACTCGAATGCCTTTCGGAACGGGAATCGTTGTCACGGAGCGCGGCGAGTGCCCCGGCGAGCGCGCCCGGCTCGACGAGGGCACGTCGTAGCAGTGCGAGAAGCGTCTCGGTCGCGTCCTTCGCGTAGCCGCCCGCACCGGCGGCGGCTCGGAACTTGTCGTCGATCTCGGCGTCGGTCAGCGGGTTGCGCGCGTCTCCTCGCGTGTGCAGGACCAGTCGTTGCGCGGTGGCACCGCCGGTCAACCGCACACGCACCAAGGCGTACGGCTGGCCGGCGAGGTCGGGACGGTCCGGCGGGGTGTCCTCGCCGTGGACGTGGACCCGGCGCATGAGATCGCGAACGGTCGGGTCCGCCAGCGCGGCGTCGGTGAAGTCGGTGATGCCCGGCGCCCCGCGCAGCAGGGTGGTCGCCACGGTGTAGTGCAGGCTGAACTTCGCCTCCAGCCCGCTGGTGGGCAGTCGCCGGAGCAGCGGCCGCAGCGAGCGTCGTCCGGCCCACACCTCCACCGACTCGACCTCGGCCGGGTCGATCTCCTCGCGTAGTTCGAGGACGGCGTCGAGGGAACGGTGGGTGCCGTAGCAGGACGGGTAGCGCTTGAGCGACCAGTCGTGCGGCCAGTCGCGTTCCCAGTGCTCCAGCCGTTCTCCGAGGCGCTCCCCGGCGGTGCGGTCCGGGGCGCCGAAGAGGGCGAGGAACCCCGACCGGTGTTCGAGTTGGTCGGGTGCGGCGTCCAGACCGTGTTCCGCCAGGGAGACGGCGACGACGGCGTCCCGTGCCGCCAGCCCGGCGTGCAGTGGCTTGGTGGCGGTGCCGAAGTTGGCCAGGCTTCCCGCCGCCATGGAGGCCACGACCCCCAGCGCGTGCCGGGTCGTGGTCATGTCCAGACCTCGCAGTCGCGCCAGGGCCGCGACGGCTGCCAGGCGCCCCACCGTGGAGGTGCTGTGCCAGCCGCGCTCGTAGTGGGTCGCCATCGGCAGGGCCTCGCCGATGGCCCGCAGCACCGCATTGCCGACGTCGAGGGCTTGGGACACCGAGGTGGGGTCCGGCTCGGTCCCGTCGTCGCGGACCACGGCCAGCAACGCCGGCCACAGCACCGTGCTCGGGTGCAGCGGCATCGAGGGACAGGCGTCGTCGAAGTCCAGGGCATGGCCCGCGGTGCCGTTGAGCAGCGCGGCCTGTGCGGCACCTCGGCGGATGCCGGCCCCCCACACCACCGAGGTGCCCGTGGTGGGCTCGGAGTCGGCCCAGCGGCTCACGGCCCGGAACGCGGGAGTCTCCCGGCCGGCCAGTGCCACGCCGACCACGTCGACCAGACTACGAGTGGCGGCGGCCACCCGGTCCTCGGTTGGGTGGCTCCGCCCGCAGGCGAAGCGCGCCACGGTCTCCGTGATTCCCGGACTGCGTGTGTCGGACATCGGCGTCGTCCCGGACGAGTCAGTACGACTTCGGCATGCCCAGGTCTCGGTGGGCGATCCCGGCCAGGATGATGTTGGTGCTGATCGGCGCGATGAGGGGACCTCGGGCGGCACGGAACTTCTGCTCCACGCCGTACTCCGACGCCAACCCGTACCCGCCGAAGGTGTCCATCGCCGCGTTGGCGGCGTCCCACTGGGCCTGTGCGGCGAGCAGCTTCGCGATGTTGGCCTCGGTACCCGACCGGCTCCCCGCCTGGAACTTCTCCGCCGCCTGCCACCGCAGCGCACTCGCCGCCCGCAGGTTGGCGAAGGCCTGCGCGATCGGGAACTGGATGCCCTGGTTCTGGCCGATGGGACGCCCGAAGACGACTCGCTCCTTCGCGTACTCGACGGCCCGGTCGATGAACCACAGTCCCGAACCGACGTACTCGCTCGCCGCGAGGATCCGCTCGGCGTTCATCCCCGACATGGTGACCTTGAACCCCTTGTGTTCCTCGCCGATGAGGTTCTCGACGGGCACCCGCATGTCGGTGAACGTGAGCTGGTTCGTGTGGTGACCACTCATCACCTTGATCGGCTTGATGTCGAGGGTCCCCTCGGCCAACGCCTCCCGCATGTCGACGAGCAGCACCGAGACGCCGTCGGTCTTCTTCTCGACCTCCTCGTACTTCTTGGTGCGGCAGACCAGCAGCAGCAGATCGGACTGCTTGGCCCGCGAGGTGAAGATCTTGCCACCGTTGACGATGTAGTGGTCGCCCTCCCGCCGGGCGAAGGTGCGGATACGCGTGGTGTCCGTGCCCGCGTCCGGTTCGGTGACGCCGAAGGACTGCAGACGCAACGTGCCGTCGGCGATCTTCGGCAGCCACTTCTTCTTCTGCTCCTCACTGCCGTGTCGCAGGATGGCGCCCATCGTGTACATCTGGGCGTGGATCAGCGTTCCCGGAGCGCCCCAACGGTTGCAGGTCTCCAGAAACAGCGCGGCCTCCGGGATCGTGGCCCCTCCCCCGCCGTACTCGGTGGGGATGAGCATCGACAACCATCCGCCTTCCTGCAACACGTCGACGAAGTCCTGGGGGTACTCCCCCGATTCGTCCACTTTGATCCAGTACTCGCGGTCGTAGTTGACGAGGATGTCCGAGACCGCGTCGCGCAGCTCCTCCATCTCCTTCGGGAGGTCCTCGGCGAGCCAGTCCTGGGCCATGACGAAACCTTTCTCGTGCGGTGGGAACAAACGGGGTGAGACGAAAGCCGCGGGGAAGGGGTCCTCAGTCGGTGGTCACCGCGACGTCGAGCACCAGGGGTTCGCTCCGGGTGGCGAGTCCGGGAACGACCTCGTCGAGTGCCGCGACCAGCTCGTCGGTGGTCTCAATCCGGCGAGCCTCGCACCCGAACCCCGAGGCGAGTGTGGCGATGCTGACCTCCTCGAAGCCGGGCCACGGAGGTTTGACCCCGGCGTTGGCCGCGAGACGGTCCATCACGGCGTAGCCGCCGTTGGACAACACGAGGTAGAGGACCCCGGCACCGTACTTCCGGGCGCTCCACAGGGCCTGGATGTTGTACAGCGAGGCACCATCGCCGACCACCGCCACCACGGGACGGTTCGGGCGGGCCAGCTTCACTCCGGCCGCGGCGGGCAACGCGAACCCGAGTCCACCCATGGCGGCGGTGAGGAATCCCGACGGCGTGCGCACGGGCAGGGTCGCGAGCAGTTCCCGTCGTGTGGACGGGCTTTCCTCGAAGTAGGTCGACTCGGCGGGCAAGCGCTCCGCCAACGCGGTGAAGACGTCGCGGGGCGACGGGGTTCGTCCGTGCGGAGTCGTCGCGGGCTTCTCGTCGGCCGGGTGACGGGACGTTCCCTCCGGCCTCGGACGCGGGGCTCGTACGGTCACCCGGTCGGCGAGGCCGGCGACGGTCGAGCCGACCGGCGCCAGCACCACGAGCTCGGCGGCGCTCCGCGCCGCATCCTCCGCGTCGTCGGTGACGACGACCACCGACGTCCCCGGCTCGACGAAGGCGCCCGGTTCGTACAGGTACTGCCGGAAGGCCGAGCCTCCGAGGACCAGCACGAGATCGTGGCCGGAGAGCGCGGCGCGCAGCGCGGCCCGCCCCGGCGGGAGGTGGCCCGCGAACAGCGGGGAGGTCTGGTCGAACCCCATCCGGTAGGCGTAGGCCTCCTGCCAGACCGGGGCGTCCAGCGCGGTGGCCAGCCGGTGGGTCGACTCCCAGGTGTCCGGGTCGTCGGCCAGCGCCCCGAGCACCAGTGTCGGTCGTTTCGCGTCCTCGATCAGCGCGGCGACCTCGTTGAGTGCCTCGGGGTCGGCGGCGGTGGCGACGGTGATTCGCTCGGCGGCGGGGGCCAGGTCGACCTCGCCCACGGGCTCGGCCCAGTCGTCCATCGGCACGATCACCACGGCGGGTCCCCGACGCAGGACGGCGGCGTGGAACGCGCGGGCGACCGCGGCGGGCACGTCCGCGGCTCGCGCGGGCTCCTCCACCCCGACCGGGTAGTCACCCGCCAACGCGGCGAGTCTGCCGGTGAGGAACGGTTCGCTGGCGAGATGCCGTCGGTCCTGCTGGCCGACGAGCGTCACCAGCGGTATCCGGTTGGCCCGAGCCGTGGAGAGGGCTCCGACGGCGTTGCCGTAGCCCGCGGCGGTGTGGAGGAGGGCGACCGACGGTCGTCCCGACGCCACGGCATACCCGCTGGCCAACCCGACCACGGAGCCCTCGTGCAGGGCCAGCACGAGCTCCAGGTCGTCGGGAAGTCCTGCGAGCAGGCCCACTTCGGTGGAGCCGGGATTGGCGAAGATCCGGTCGACTCCACGGGCACGCAGCACGTCGAGGACGGCATCTCGAACAGTGGTGGGCAACGGGACGACACTCCTCTTTCCCGAACACCCCGCGACGGGGGTCGTGGCGGCGGACGAGTGGAAGCGTTCCGGAACGCGCGGGACCTCGGAATCGGTTCTCGCACCCACCGGAACGCCGATTCCGTCACGCCCGTTCTTCCCGCTCGTCATCGCACTCAGCGGAACTCCACTTCCGTCGGGGCGGTCGGCGTTCCTAACGTCGGGCCACCGAATTCTGGGGAAAGGACCGTCGGCCGGAGCCCGCGTCCGTGCCGGTCGGCACCAAGGAGGCAAGTTTGAAGATCGCCCGTTTCGAAAACGGCCGCATCGGCCTTGTCGTCGACGACCACGTCGTGGACGTGACGGACGAGATCGGCGTCGAGCCGCAGCAGTGGCCGCCGGTCGGTCCACTCCGGATGATCGCGGACTTCGAGCGCCACGCCGAGGCGCTGAAGAAGGCGGCCGAGGTCGGCGACCGGGTACCGCTGAGTTCGGTCCGCCTGCTCACCCCGGTGCCGTGGCCGAGCAAGATCGTCGCGTTTCCGGTCAACTACCACGACCACGGCCGGGAGATGCGGGCCGACTACCGCGCCGACCACCAGGGCTTCTTCCTCAAACCGCCGTCCTCGCTGTCCGGCCCCGCCGAGCCCGTGGTACTGCCCGCCCTGTCCGGCCGGGAGGTCCACCACGAGGCGGAACTCGCCATCGTGATCGGCCGTGGTGGCCGCGGCATCACGCGGGAGAACTGGCGCGAGCACGTGTTCGGGTACGCGTGCCTGCTCGACATGGTCGTGCGGGGCCGGGAGGAGCGGGTCTTCCGCAAGGCCTACGACACCTTCTGCCCGGTCGGTCCGTGGCTCACCACCGCGGACGAGGTCGGCGACCCGGCCGCGCTGGAGATGAAGCTGTGGGTCAACGACGAACTGCGGCAGCACGCGAACACCGCCGACCTCGTCCTCGACATCCCCGGCATGATCGAGATGGCCTCGGCGGTCATGACGCTTCATCCGGGCGACATCATCGCCACCGGCACACCGGCCGGGGTCGGTCCCGTCACCGACGGCGACGTGATCCGCATCCACATCGACCGGGTCGGTGAGATGTCCGTTCCGGTTCGCCGGGGCGAGCTGGGCGCCACTCCCGTCTTCGACAAGCCCTACACCCCGGACATCGCCAAGTAGCCGAAGGAGAACCAGCACCGATGACCACGACCCCCGCGACGGGACTGCCCGATCCCGCGTCCGTGACCTCGCTCGACGAGCTGTACGCCCTGTTCGACGAGCTCAGCATGGAAGGCGGTTGGCACCGCCGCAGCCCCGCGCTGTGGCCCGAGCCGCGCAAGAACCTGCTACCGGCGAGGTGGAGTTACGCCGACATCAAGTCCGTGTTGGACGCCGCGGGCCGACTCGTCGACCACAGCATGGCCGACCGGCGTAACGTGACCCTGACGAATCCCGCCGAGGGAAACATCTACCCGACCGTGCGGACCCTCGTCGCCGCGTACCAACTGATTCGTCCGGGCGAGACCGCCGACGCCCACCGGCACACCCCCAGCGCCCTGCGGATCATCCTCGAAGGCCGGGGGACGTCCACCGTCGTGAACGGGGTGCGACTCGAAATGCGGCCCGGCGACGTCCTGCTCACCCCCAGCTACGCCTGGCACTCGCATTCGGCCGCCGGCCCCGACGACTGCTACTGGGTGGACATCCTGGACGTCCCGCTGATCCACCTGCTGGAGCCCATGTTCTTCGAACGTCACCCGGACGAGCTGGAGTCCGATGTGGTCGACGCCGAGGAATCCCCTCTCGCCTTCCGGTGGGAGGACTCGCTCGAACGCCTGGCCGCGCAACGGACCGCTCCCGAACACGGTATGGCCGAACGCGAGATCCAACTCGGTGACCCGGCACTGCGCACCATCGCGCTGCACGTGCAGCAGATGTCGGCGGGGTTCCGGTCGGCGACCTCCCGCACGACGGCCAACTCGATCTTCACCGTGTTGCGGGGCAGCGGGGAGACCGAGATCGACGGCGAGGTCTTCTCCTGGGAGAAGGGCGACATCATCGCCGTGCCCGCGTGGCGGCCGTACCGGCACCGAGTCAGCGCCGACGCCTACCTCGTCCGCGCGAGCGACGAACCGGTGATGCGGGCCTTCGACCTGCTGCGCACCACCACCGCCTGACCTTCCGAGGAGTGGACGACATGCACGTGCTGATAGCGGGCGGCGGGATCGGGGGCATGACCACCGCACTCGCGTTGCTGCGCCGAGGGTTCCGGGTCGACCTCTACGAACAGGCACCGGAACTGACCGAGACGGGCGCCGGGATCCAGATCAGCCCGAACGGCAACCGGGTCCTCGACGCGCTCGGCCTGTTCGAGGAACTCCAGGCACTGTCGTGCGACCCCGAACGCAAGGAGCTCCGGCTGTGGGACACCGGGCGCCGTTGGCCGATGTTCACCCTCGGCGAGAAGGCGGTCGAGCGCTACGGCTACCCGTACCTGACGGTCTACCGCCCCGACCTGCTCGGGGCGTTGGAGAGGGCCGTGCGCGCCGCGTCGCCGGACAGCGTTCACCTGGGTTCCCGCGCGGCCGGGTTCGACCAGGACGACGACGGCGTCACCCTGCTCCTGGAAAGCGGGGAGCGGGTTCGCGGTGACGTGCTGCTCGGCGCGGACGGCTGGCGTTCGGTGGTCCGCAACCAGTTGTGGGGCGAGGAGACCACACCGGAGTTCTGCGGCATGGTGGCCTGGCGCGGTCTGGTGCCGATGGAGGTCCTGCCCGACCACCTGGCCACCAACGTCGGGACCACGTGGATCGGTCCGGGTGGGCACGCGGTGAGCTATCCGTTGCACAACGGCGAGATCATGAACTTCGTCGCGACGATCGAGGGCAAGGAGTGGACCTCCGACCGGGGCTTCGAACCCGGAACGGCGGAGGAGTGCCTGGCCGACTTCGCCGGCTGGCACGAGGAAGTGCACACCCTCATCACCCTCGCGCCGAAGCTGTCCAAATGGGCGCTCCGCCAGCGGGACCCGATCCCCCGGTGGTCGTCCGGCAGGGTCAGTCTCGTCGGCGACGCGGCCCACGCGACGTTGCCGTTCCTCGCGCAGGGCGCGGTCCACGCGATGGAGGACGGTCTGGTGCTGGCCCGCGCGCTGGAACAGTACGGAACGGACCCCGCGCACGCGCTCCAGCGCTACGAGCGAGCGCGGATCGACCGGACCAGCCGCATGGTCCGCGGCGCGCGGTCGAACACCGAACGTTTCCACAGCCGGGAACTCGCCGACGAGAAGTCCGCGGAGAAGTACCTGGCGCGGGAATGGAGCAACGAACCGATCGCCGACCGCTACGAGTGGCTGTACTCCTACGACGCGACCACCGTCGCGATCTAGCACGGCACGCGAAACGACGGCCCGCTTCCTTTCGGCAAGGAGGCGGGCCGTCGGTCTTTCGTGGTGGTCAGGCGTCGGTCACGGCCGTGTTCGCCGCCGCTCGCAGCCGGGCCAGCAGCTGTCCGACCACTCCCCCGTGCCGCAGCCAGGACGCCTCGACGTCGTTGTCCAGCCGCTTGCGCCCCCGGTAGCGGCGCACGACGCGATCACGACGGCGAAGAACAACCTCGACCGTCGGGGAGTCGGTGGCCACACCGAGGAGGTCCAGGCGGTCGCCGGCGTCCAGCTCCGCCGGGTCCAGGTCCGGACACTCGACCGGGAGCACCCCCATCGCGACGAGATTCGTGCGGTGAATCCGTTCGAAGCCACGCGCGACGACGGCCCGGACCCCGAGCAGGCGGGTGACCTTGGCCGCCCAGTCCCGCGCCGACCCGGCCCCGTAGCGGTGTCCGGCCACCACGACGGCGGGCACCCCGGCACGCGCGAAGTCGGCCGCCGCCTCGTGGACGGGAACCGGCTCCGGGGGACGTTCTCCGGTCGTCGGACTCAGCCCACGAGTCCATCCGCCGGTCCGGCCGGGGACGAGCAGGTTCTCCAGCCGCGGGTTGGCGAACCCACCGCGCAGCATCACCTCGTGGTTGAGTCGGCGGGAGCTGAAGCTGCCGAAGTCGGTGGCGGCGACGCCCCTTTCGGACAGCCACCGCCCGGCGGCGGAGTCGCGGGTGATCCGGGCCACTGGGGAGATGTGGTCGGTGGTGACGTCGTCCCCGAGCACGAGCAGGGCCGCGGCGCCGTGGATGTCACCGCTGACGGCGGGTGAGGTGAACGGCTCGTCCGCGAACGGGGGACGCCGGATGGAGCCGGCCTCGTCCTCCCACTCGTACTCGGGGCCGTCCGGACACGACAGCTCCCGCCACCGCCGTGTCGTCAACGCGTTCGTGGCCGCCCGCCGCAGCGCGTCGGTCCCGAACTCGCGGACGATCTCGTCGATCTCCTCCTGTTTCGGCCAGAGGTCCGAAAGCCGCACCGCCTTTCCGTCGGGCGTGTGCCCGAGCGCGTCGGTGTCGAGATTCGTCCCGATGTTCCCGGCGAACGCCGCGGCCACGACGAGGGCGGGCGAGGCCAGGTAGCTGTCGGCCACGTCCGGGTGGATGCGGCCGGGGAAGTTGCGGTTGCCGGACAACACGGCGACTCCACGCTCCCCCGTCTCCGCGAGGGAAGCGGACACGCCGTCCTTCAGGGGCCCGGAGTTGCCCATGCACGTGCCACAACCGAAACCGGCGACCTGGAAGCCCAAGGCGTCCAAGTCGTCCTGCAGTCCGCTGGCGGCCAGGATGTCCGCGGCGGAGCGGGAACCGGGTGTGAACGAGGTCTTGACCCAGTCCGGGACTCGGAGCCCGTGCTCGCGGGCCCGGCGAGCCAGCAGTCCGGCGGTCACCAACGCGCTCGGGTTCGCGGTGTTCGTGCAGCTGGTGATGGCGGCGATCACGACGCGGCCGCCGGGCCGGCCCGGCGTGGTCGTACGGGTGTTCTCGGCGACCTCGGTGGGGGAGACCGCCTGGTGTGGCCGGATCGGCCCGGCCATGGTCCGAGGTATCCGCGTCAGGTCGAGTTCGCAGGTCTCGGCGAAGCGAATCGTTTCCTCCGGCTCGCCCGCTTCGGACAGCAGGCCCTGGGCACGCAGGTAGTCGGCGACCAGGTCGGCCGGACGACCGGTGGCCCTCAGGTACTCCAGCGTGCGAGTGTCCGGCGGGAAGAAGGCCATGGTGGCGCCGTACTCGGGGGCCATGTTGGCGATCGTGGCGCGGTCGGCCACGGACAAACTCGCCAGCCCCGGCCCGTGGAACTCCACGATCTTTTCCACCACACCGTGCTCGCGCAACATCGCGGCCAGCCGGAGCGCGACGTCGGTGGCCACCACGCCGGGCCGCATCCGTCCCGTCACGCGAACCCCGACCACCGGGGGCACCCGGACGAACAACGGTTGACCGAGAGCCGCCGCGGTCGCCTCGATGCCACCCACACCCCAGCCCACCACGCCCAGCGCATTGATCATGGTGCTGTGGCTGTCGGTGCCCACCATCGTGTCGAACGCGGCGATGTTCCGTTCCCCGTCTCGCTCGACGTGCACGACGTCGGCGAGCACCTCCAGGTTGAGCTGGTGGCAGATCCCCACGCCGGGAGGGACGACCCGCAGTCCGGGAATGCGGTTCTCGCACCAGCGCAGGAACCGGAAACGGCGGGCGTGCCGCTCGTACTCCCGGTCCTCGTTCGTCCGTCGCGCGGCGGCACTGCCCGCCGCGTCGAGTTCGACCGCGTGGTCGACGACCAGGTCCATGCGTTTCCGCGTGGCCACCCACTCGACGGGCAGTCCTTCGGCGGCCACCCGCTCGCGGAGGACGGCGAGATCGGCGAGGACCGGCAGGCCGGAGGCGTCCTGCAGCAGGATTCGTCCGGGATGGAACGGGATGGACGAGTTCTCCTCCCCGGCGGCCAGGGCCCGCAGGTGCCGAATCGTGGCGGCCGGGTCGACGCAGTTACGGAGCAGGTTCTCGGCGAGTACCCGCAGCGAGCGGGGCAACGAACCGATGTCGACGCCGAGGTGTCGTTGCGCCGCCGCCGGGCTGACGTACCACGTGCCGGGATGGCCGGGAAGCGGCCGGAGCCAGTCCCGCGCTGCGGAGTCGCTCATACCGCCCCCTGTTCCCGCAGCGACGCGATCTCGGCCTCGGTGAACCCGAGTTCGGCGAGGACGGCGTCGGTGTGCTCGCCGAGCCGGGGTGCTCGCGACCGTGGCGTGACGGACCGTCCGTCCACTCTGGTGGGTGCGCCCAGAACCTCGATCGTCTGCCCGTCGTCGGTGGGCAGTTCCACCTCGCTGACCAGCCCTCGGTGTCGGATCTGCTCGGACCGCAGCGCGGCCGGCACGGACACGACCGGCGCGGCGGGGACTCCGCTGGCCAGCAGGATCTCGTCCCATTCCCGCGCCGGCTTCTCCTTCAACGTCCGTTCCAGCTCGGCGCGGAGCACGTCGCGGTTGCGTTTCCGGTCCTCCCTCGTGCGAAACCGCGGGTCGGTGAGCAACTCCTCACGTCCCAAGGCGACACAGAGGGCCTCGTACTGTTCCTGCTTGTTCGCCGCGATGTTGAGTTCCCCGTCGCCGGTCTCGAACGTGCCCGAGGGGGCCGAGGTGACGTTCTCGTTGCCCATGGGTGTCGGCTCGCGGCCCGCGACGAGGTGATCGGACACCACCCAGCCCATCGACGTGATCGCGGCGTCGAGCATGGAGGTGTCCAGGTAGGCACCCCTGCCGGTGGCGCGCTGCCGCACCAGTGCCGAAGCGATCGCGAAAGCGGCCGCCAGCCCACCGAAGCTGTCGCACACCGGAAAGCCCACGCGCAGCGGGGCGGTCCGCGGGGTCCCGGTCACCGACATCATCCCGGACAGCCCTTGGATGACCTGGTCGTAGGCGGGCCGGTCGCTCATCGGCCCGGTGGCCCCGAAGCCCGAGACCGCGCAGTAGACCAGACGTGGATTGATCTCGCGCAGTCGCGGCCACCCGAAGCCCAGCCGGTCGAGCACGCCGGGACGGAAGTTCTCGATCAACACGTCGGCGTCGGCCACGAGCCGTTCGAAGACCTCGCGTCCGCCCGGTGACTTGAGGTTGACCGTGACCGACCGTTTGCCCGAGTTCTGCGCCAGGAAGGAGACACCGAGTTTTCTCTCGCTCAGCTCCCGGCTGGCGCCGAGCTGGCGAGCGAGGTCACCACTGCCCGGAGTCTCCACCTTGACGACGTCCGCCCCCATGAGGGCCAACTGGTAGCCGGCGAACGGTCCGGCCAGCACGTTGGTGACGTCCAGTACCCGAACCCCCGCGAGCAGGCCGGGATCACCGGTCGCGGTCGACATGTCGTTCACGGAACAAGGCCTCCACACTGCCCATCCGAGCCCACTGGCGCGTGGCGGACACGCGCCACTTCCAAACGGAGCGGGCAGGCCCGGCTCACCACGCCCACCTGCCTCCGCTGTGGACGGGCAGCGACATCGGAGGACCCCGTCGTCACTCGTGATCGTCGCTCGTGATCGCGCGGCCTGCCTCCCACCGAGCACAGGCTCGCGCATCGAGCTCGGTGAGGGCAGCGCTTCTCGCGCTCAGCGGAACTCGAGTTCCCGGCGGTGGAGGTCAGTCGTCCCGGTCGTTCCCCGCCGTCTCGTCGGTGGCGGGCAGGAAGCAGACGTCGCCCACGCACATCGCGGCGTCCGAAGCGCCGAGGGAGAGGAACGGACCGGCGTCCCGAGGGGGATCGGGTTGTTCGCCGGGGTCGTCGAGAGGCCGAAACGCCGTGGCGTCCGACGTCGTTCGGGAGTCCGTCACGAGGTCCTCCTCTCGGCGTGGGCCCGCCGGAGTGCTTCGCGGAACACGTCGGGGTCCTGCGCCCCGGAGACGGCGTACCGGCCGTCGAACACGAAGAACGGTACGCCCCGAATGCCGAGCATCCGGGCCTGCCGCAGGTCGTTCTCGACGGCGTCGGCGTAGGCCTGCTCCTTCAACACCCGAAGCGTCTCGTCGCGGTCGAGCCCCACGTCGCCGGCCAGCTCGGCCAGTTCCTCGGCCCGCCCGACGTGCCGCCCCTCGGTGAAGTAGGCGCGGAACAACCGCTCCACGAGGTCGAGCTGCTTGCCTCGCTCCTTGGCGTGGTGCAAAGCCTGGTGGGCCAGCAGTGTCTTGGTGTGGCGCAGCGCGTCGAAGTCGTAGTCGAGCCCGACCGAGGCGGCGATCTCCGACACCCGCCGCAACATCTGCTCGACCTGCTGGGGCGGGATTCCCTTGTGTTCGGCGAGGAAATCGACTTCGCTGCCCTCGAAGTCCACCGGGGTGTCGGGGGCGAGTTCGAAACTGTGATAGGTCACGGCGACGTCGGCGTCGTCGAATCCGGCCAGGGCGTCCTCGAACCGGCGCTTGCCGATGTAGCACCACGGACACGCGACATCGGACCAGACGTCAACCTGAATTGGCGAAGACATGTCCGTCACAACCCGGCACCCACCGTGACTATTCCCGGACTCGGGGCCCGCGCCGTCCGACCGGTGCCGCGCCCGCACCCCGCCCGGTCGGTAGGCTGGCCGGGTGCCGGACGAACAACCCACGTTCACCCTCGCGTACGTGCCCGGTGTCACACCGGACAAGTGGGTGCGACGGTGGCGGGAGCGGTTTCCCTCGGTCCCGTTGGACCTCGTCCACACCCCCGCCGCCGACGCCGCCACCCTGGTACGAGACCGCGACGTCGACGCGGTGCTGTTGCGGCTGCCGGTGGACCGGACGGGCCTGCACGCGATCCCGCTCTACACCGAGACGACCGTGGTCGTGGTCCCGAAGGACCACCTCGTGACCGCGGCCGACGAGGTGTCCCTCGACGACCTCGCCGACGAGATCGTGCTCCACCCTCTCGACGACACCCTCGACTGGGAGGGACCACCCGGACGTCCGGCCATCGAGCGTCCGGCCACGACCGCGGACGCCGTCACGCTGGTGGCGGCCGGGGTGGGGGTGCTCGTCGTGCCCCAGTCGCTGGCCCGGCTGCACCATCGCAAGGACCTCACCTACCGACCCGTCACGGACGCGCCACAGTCCCGTGTCGCGCTGGTGTGGCCGGAGGAGGAGACCACGGACCTGATGGAGCAGTTCATCGGCATCGTCCGTGGCCGCACCGTCAACAGCACACGCGGTCGCCGGCCCGCTCCGGCCACGCGCTCCCGCGCCGAGGAACGCGGCAAGAAGGCCGGTGGCGGGAAGGGCACCGGGAAGGAGTCCCGGACGACCGGCCGCCGTGCCGTCCGGAGGACACGCCACCCCAACGTCGGACGAGGCGGACGGCGCCGGAAGCCACGTCGGCGCTCCTAGCCGCGCGCCGACCTCACCGGACTCCGTCGCCCCCGGTGGCACGAAGAGTCCGCGCCACGGTCTCCAAGCCCTCGGTGATGGCCCGCTGCTGCGTCTCGTCGAGCAGGTCGATCAGTGACGCGCGCACGACGGCGACGTGCTCCGGCGCGATCTCCCGGAGCTTCTCTCGCCCGGCCTCGGTGATCGCCGCGTTGACGCCCCGGTCGTCGGTGGGACAGCGATAGCGGCGCACCAGTCCCCATTCCTCCAGCTTGGCCACCTGGTAGGTCACTCCGCTTTTGGAGGTCACGACCGAGTCGGCGAGTTCGGTCATGCGCAAAGCACCGTCCGGCGCGTCGGCGAGGCGCACGAGGATCTCGTACTGCGGGTGCGACAGCCCGGCGCGTTCCCGTAACTGGTGTTCCACTCGCCGCTCGACGAGGTGGCTCGCCGCCAGGAAGGCTTTCCACGCCTTCATCTCCTGTCGGTTCAGCCACCGGGGTTCGACCATACGGGACATCGTAGACGTCACCACTTGTTCGAATTTGAACCACACGCTACCGTACTGAAAGTTCAAATTTGAACCACTACGCCGCGTTCGAACACCAACACCGAGCGCGACGACCTCGCACCACCTACGTCACTCACGACCGAGGAGACACGTGATGCCACAGCCGACACAGACAGTCCGCGACCTGATCCCGCTCGTGGCCCGGATCGCGGTGGGGGTCGTCTTCATCGCACACGGTCTGCAGAAGTTCCTGGAGTGGGGAGTGGACGGGACCGCTGCCTCGTTCGAGCAGATGGGCGTGCCCCTGCCCGAGGTGTCCGCGTGGATCGCCGCACTCGTCGAGACCGTGGGCGGCCTCGCGTTGCTGGTGGGCTTCGCGCTACCCGTCGCCGGCGTGCTACTGGCCGCCGTCATGGTCGGCGCCATGGTCTTCGTCCACCTTCCGCAGGGCTTCTTCGCCTCCGAAGGCGGAGTCGAACTCGTGCTCCTGCTCGCCGCCGCCGCGCTGGCGCTCGGGTTCAACGGCGGCCGCTTCAGCGTCGACCACGCGCTGGGCTCCGGGAGGAAGCTGAGCACCGGGACTCCGGTCAACTCCTGACGCGACACCCCGTCCCGGCCGTCTCGCCGAGCGGACGGCCGGGTTCGCCGAGGTCGTCCGCGACGTCCCCACCGCCGACCCCGGCCGCCGCGGGGCGGCGTCCACGACGTGGACTTGTAGACTGAGGCGCGTTCCGACAAGGCAGCCACCGCACCGGCTTCCCGGTTCCTCGGGAACACCGCGCGGTGGCCGACGACGCAGGACGGGTTGTGGCGTGGCGGCAACGAGAACCGATATGGCGGCGGTCACTTCCGACACGGTGAGCACGGAGCCTCCGACCCCCGGCGAACCGAACGGGAAGGTGTCGTACCTCACCGTCGAGCGGGAAGTCACAAAGGACGGCGACGCGCCGGTGGTGTCGCCGTGAGCGGCGCCACGCCGAAGGGACGCGCCCCCTCCACCGCCGGTGACCTCGCGCGCACGGTCGTGTTCGCCGCGTTCATCGCCGTCCTGGGGCTCTTCCCCGGCATCCACATCGGCGGGTCCGGAGTGCCGATCGTGCTCCAGAACGCCGGTCCGCTGCTGGCCGGGTGTGTCCTCGGCGCGCGTCGTGGCGCCGCGTCCGTGTTGCTGTTCCTCGCCCTGACCGCCATCGGGCTGCCTCTGCTGTCCGGCGGTCGCGGGGGTCTCGCGTCGTTCGTCGGTCCCTCCGCCGGGTTCCTGGTGGGCTGGCTCGTCTCGGCGGCGGTCGCCGGGTTCGTCGCCACACGGCTTCGCGGGCCCCGACTCCCCGTGTTGTTGTTCGCCGGCGTGGCGGGGGTGCTCGCCGACTACGCCGTGGGCATTCCGTGGCTGGCGACGTACACGGGGCTGCCCGCGGCGGCGGTGCAGTCGCTGGTGTTCGTGCCGGGTGACGCGGTGAAGGCCGTGGCCACCGCGACGATCGCGGCCGTCGCGCACCGGGCGTTGCCCGGCCGGATGGCGGCCGAACGAGAGATTCGCACCGAATGACCACCCCGAACACCGTCCGGGTCCTCGTGCCGGAACCCCGCGTTCCCGGACATTCGACGGCCGCGTCGCCCGCGCGGGAGGCGATCAAGTGATCGAGTTCGACGGTGTCACACACCGCTACGGCGACCGCCTCGTGCTGTCGGAGGTGGAGCTCCGGCTGGGTGAGCGTCGCGTGGCGTTCGTGGGTGCCAACGGTTCCGGCAAGTCGACGCTGGCCCGGATGATCAACGGTCTGGTCCTGCCCACCACCGGCCGGGTGCTGGTCGACGGGCTGGACACCGCCCACGAGGGCCGAGCGGTACGGCGGCGGGTCGGGTTCATCTTCACCAATCCCGACAGCCAGATCGTCATGCCCACGGCCGGGGAGGACGTCGCCTTCTCCCTGCGACGCAGTGGTTTGCCCAAAAAGGAGCGGGCAGCACGGGCGGCGGAGGTGTTGGCCGCGTACGGGCTCGACGGGTACGCCGACCACCCCGCCCACCAGCTCTCCGGGGGACAGAAGCAACTCCTCGCGCTGTGCTCGATGCTCGTGCTCGAACCGGACGTGCTCGTGTGTGACGAGCCCACCACGCTGCTGGACCTGCGCAACAAACGCCGCTTCGTCGAGGTGTTGAAGGAGCTCGACCAGCAGGTCGTCCTGGTGACCCACGATCTGGACCTGCTCGACGACTTCGACCGAGTGGTCGTCCTCGACGAAGGCCACGTCGTGGCCGACGACGCTCCCCAGCCCGCCCTGCGCCACTACCGGAAACTCGTCGACTGATCGAGGACACGCCATGAACTGGTACGAGCCGGGGACGAGCCCGCTGCATCGCGTCTCCGCCGGGCCCAAGCTGCTCGTCCTGTTGGCGCTGACCACCGTCGTGTTGGTGCTGTCCTCCCCCGGTTGGCTCGGCGGTCTCTGCGCCGTGGTGGCCGCGGGCTACGCCGTCGCGCGAATCCCCGTGGGCCGGTGCCTGCGACTCGCCCGGGGCCTCGCCCTGCTCGTGGCGTTCGTGTTCGCGTTGCAGTGGTGGCTGCTCGGTGCGTACGGCGCGCTCGTGGTCTGTCTGCGGATCGTGACGGCCCTGGCCGCCGCCAACCTGTTCACCCTGACCACCCGCGTCGACGACGTAGTGGCCGCGGTCGAACGCGGTGGCCGTCCCCTACGACGATTCGGACTGCGGCCCGAGCGGTTGGGCTTGCTCGTCGGGCTCACCCTGCGGGCCATCGCCGTCCTCTCCGACACCGCCATCCAGGTACGGGAGGCGGCCAAGGCCCGAGGAGCGGACCGCTCCCCCACGGCGTTCGCCGTCCCCTTCCTGGTACGCACCCTCCGCCACGCCGACGAACTGGGCGAAGCCCTCGCCGCGCGGGGCGAGGGCGATCGCTGAGACCACGACCGCGGGTACCACTTCAGCGGCTCCGGGCCCGGAGCGCACCGGCGAGTGCCAGCACGACCAGTCCGGCGAAGGGCACCACCAGCAGGCCCACACGCAGGCTCGTGGCGTCGGCGATCAACCCCACCACCGGCGGGGAGAGCAGGAAGCCCAGGCGCATGAGCCAGGAGACGAGGGTCAACCCCGTGCCCGGCTTGAGGCCGGGTAACTCGTCGGCTTCGTGCATGGCCGCCGGCACCAACGTCGCCACCCCCAGGCCCGCGGCGGCGAAGCCGACGATCGTTCCGGGGACCGTGGGCACCGCCAGCGCCGTCCCCATGCCGACCGCGGTGATCAGCCCCCCGGCACGGGCCACCGCACGCTGACCGAACCGGTTGACGAGCCGGTCTCCGACGAGCCGTCCGACGAACTGGGCCCCGACGAGGGCGATGTAGCCGGAGGCGGCCAGCGCCGCCGACGCGCTCAACGCGTCGGAAAGGTAGAGGGCCGCCCAGGAGTTGCCCGCGTCCTCCACCAGCGTGCCCGCCGTGGCGATGAGCACGAACGCGGTGAGCAGCCATGCGATGCGCGCCCCTCCCACCGCACGCGGGGACCCTCCCGCCTCGTCACCGCGGTCGGCTTCCGACGTTGGCTCGGTGTCGGGGCCGGGCAGGCAGAACCGCAGGGCGAGGAACGCGACGACAGCGAACAACACCACCGCGATCGACAGGTGGGTCCCGCGCGAGAGGTCGAGCGCGATCGCTCCCGCGGCCATCGCACCGCCGGTGACGGCGCCGATCGACCAGATGGCATGGAAGGAGTTGATGATGGAACGTCCGTACCGGCGCTGCACTCGTAGGCCGTGGGCGTTCTGCGCGACGTCGGTGATCGCGTCCATCGCTCCCGCCAGGAACAACGCACCGGCGAACAGCAGCACAGACTCGGCCAGCCCCGCGGCGAGGACGCTCCCCCCGACCAACAGGGTGCTACCGACCGCGACCCGCGCCGAGCCCCACCTGCGGATGAGCGTCCCGGCCGCCAGGCCCGCCGTGATGGCACCGGCCGGAAACGCCGCGACGGCCAGCCCGTAGGTGGCGTTGGCGATCTCGAGATCCGCCTTGATCTGCGGGTACCTCGGCAGCAGGTTGGCGAACAGGGCCCCGTTCGTGAAGAACAACACGGCAACGGCGAAACGCGCTCGCCGCTCGACGGGGGTGGGCGAGCTCAACACGGCAGCGGTCACTTTCCCCACCCTATCGACGGACGCTGACGAACGGGGAGTGCTCGGGAAGCCCGGTATCGGTCATCGGGACGGTGCATGTTCTGCGAACATGCGTGCACAGCCTGCGGACACGCGTGCGTAATCTGCGGACACGCGTGCGTAATCTGCGGACACGCCGGGGTCAGCCTTCTTTGCGGAACAGGGCCGCCGTGGCTCGATGGATCGCCACGCCGTCGAGTGGAGGGGCCTTGTCCTTGCCCTCACCGATGTGGGCGAGCAACCTGGAGTCCGGCGCGTACCGATGTTGCTCCAGGTAGTACTCGATCGTGTCGGGCCAGATCCAGACTCCGTCGGTACGGAAGTTGAGCGGCACCACGGCTCCGCGTTCGGGAGCGGCGACGTCCCGCGCGGTCGCCGTCGTGGTCACGATCGTCGGAGCGGAACGCAGGTAGGCCAGGAGACGGGCGCGTTCCCCCGCGTCGTCGATCCTGGGGTGGTCCGGGGCGAAAAACGGGCTCCCGTCGTCGTGGACGCCGTCGAACGTTCGCGCGACGGTCAGCACCGGTTCGGGGGTCGCCGCCCACACCAGCTCGCCGTACGCCCTGATCATCCTCTGGTACGGCGAGACGCCCCCGCCGGTCGTCGCCACCTCCACCGGGGAGCGTTCGAGGGCGGTCGACATCGTGGCCGGGTCGATGGTCAACTCGGTGCCGTCGACCTCGACGAGATACACCCATCGCCCCTCATGGTCATCCGGCGACGAGAAAGGCACCTGCCGTGCACGCCACATCCCCTTGACGGCCGGTTCCGCGCTCACCAGCGCGATCAACGTGGCGAGTTCGAACTCGTCGGCCGCGCCCCCGGAGGTCCCGTGCTCGACGTCGGCGAAACGCCAGTGCGACGACGACCGATCCGTCGTCGGGTCCACGAACATCACCGCATCCGTCCGTTCCCGCACCGTGGGGTTCGATGGTCTCGACAGCGTCGATCACGTGGTGGGCCCGCGTCGCGTCGAGCACGAGCTCCACGCGACGCGGGCTCGCTTCGGGAGTGCCTACCCCGAGTACCGACTCACCGAGCGAAGGAGGGAATACCATGAGCAGCGAACACCGGGGTGCGGTTCTCCGTCAGCAGCTTTCACTCGGTCCTACGAGACGACGAAGCCGGGGCCCGCGATCCCCCGGACCTCGGCGCCCCTGAGTCCGTTGTAGATGGCGGAGCCGATGAACTTCCCGTCGGCGTATACGTCGATCCGTTCGTTCCGGTCGCCACCGACCTGACTGTTGGTGCAGATGACCCCACCGTTGTCGCCTCCGGGATTGGGATCGGGGACCACCGGGGGAGTGATGCTGAGGCCCCGCTCCGGGAACTTCACGGTGAGGACGAATCCCGGTCCGTGGCACACCGTGATCTTCCCCGGGGTCGCGGCCTGCGCCACCCCGGCGGAGACACCGGCGAGGCCCATCGCGAGAGCAGCGGCGACTCCACTGGTCACCAGCGTCCGACCGAGCTTCCTTGCCATTTCTCCCTCATTTCGCGAGCTGTTCCCCACCCTCGTTCGCCACGGGCGAGAATCGGAACCTCTCGCCCGTCACGGCGACGGCGGCTTCCCCATCCAGTCTTCACCGGGCCGGACGCCGCGCCAACCACTCGGCGCGGGCCTTGCTCGATCGGCCCGCTCTTCTTGCCCGAGAGGGACGATCTCGGTCAGCGACGCGAGGAGGCGGATCGCCGGATCACGTCGGAATCGACCCGCATCGACGTCGCCGAACCGGGATTGAGCAGGACGTCGACCCCGCGTTCGGGCAAGGCCTCCGCTAATTCCACAGTGGACACAGACTTCCAGCCCGGCACGTCGACCCGAAGTCGGTGTCCCGGCGCGGTGGCGACCACCACCGACGGCACGCCGTCCGGGGCGGGGACCACGACCGCGGTTCCCTCTCCGTCCACGGCGATGTCGAGGAGCACGTCGGCGAGAACCTCGGGCAGGTACTCGGCGACCTCCTTTCCCTCGGCGAGGAGTCGCAGCACACCGTCGACGGGGTCCAGGACCCCCTCGGGGTCGAAAGGCAGGTAGGCCGGATTCGGTCGGAACCGTTGCCGAACGCCGTGGGCGTCGATCGGCCAGACTCCCATGATCTTGTCGATCGGCGCCTCGGGTTCCTTCGGGGAAGGCCGCCATGCCGGATCGACCAGCATCGCCCATTCCACGGGCTCGATCGCGCGCTCGTCACGCTCGGACATGTTTCTCCCCCATTATCGCGGTAGCAGACCGGGAAGAGCGGTGAAGCGTTCACGGGCGGCCACTCCGACTGTTCCGGTGGCCGGTACCGTCTCCCATCGTTGTCCGTAGGTACGCAACGACGTGGCGGCGAGTTCGTCGAGCGAACTCACCTCACCGGCCCCCTCGGCCTCCCGTTCCGCCAACTCCCTCAACAGCACCCGGCCCCGAGTCCCCTCCTCCGATCGTGGCTCCCCGACATCGAGGATCTTGAATCTGGTTCCGGGGAGGAACAGCACGCGTCCCGGCACGGACTCGTCGCCCTCGGGTTCGAGGTCCCGTGTCGAGCGCGCCGTCATCGACCACAACAGCACGTCCACGTCGCCTCGCCGATCCGCACCCGGCTCGACGAGAGCGGCGAGGAATCCCCAGTCGGTGACCACGGAGTGCTCGCGGTAGTACCGGAGGAGGTCCGCGGTGGCCGGGATCGTGTACATCACCGCGCCGCGGTGCACCGGCAGCCGTGAGAGCGCCGCCGCCGCACACCGCGCCAACGGCACGTGCGGTCCGGTCTCGCCGAACCGCAGGGCTCGGTCGATCTTCTCCCCTTTCACCGAGAGGTACAGCCGGAGCGCGACCGCGTCGGTGTGAACGTCCTCCTCGGTTGCCGCGCCGAGCGTCCACCGACCGCTCCGTTCGCCGATCGACCGGGCCACCGACGCCGACACGGCGTCGATCTCCGGACCGAAGTGGTCGCGGAACCACTGTCGTTCCTCGGTGAGGTCGTCCGCCGGGAACACCACGGCGGCGTCCGGGACGGGCGGGGTCTGGAGACGAGGCGCGGCGGGTGGGTGCTCGCCGGGCTCGGCGGGCCGCGCGTGCCACCCCTCGGCTCTCGGCGCGCTCACCAGTCCGGGAGGTGAGCCGGCCCCGTTCGGCGAGGCGGGTATCAGGCTCGTGCGGGCTCGGACGTCGGTCTCCATCCGGGTGATGACGTCGCGGGCGAGCCAGTGCATGCGCAGCGCGCTTCGTTCGGTGGCATTGTCGAAGAACACCGTCGGTCCGGCGGGATTGCACGGTCGTGCGCGAACGGCATCGGCGTCACCGAAGTCGTCCGGTGGGCGCAGCCACAGTCCCGCCGGGACGATCTCCACGATCGCGTCGGGGGTGTACCAGTACGTGGCGTCACCGGCCGGTGTCACGCCCTCGAAGGGCAGCCAGTGGCTCCGGACCCTCGGGGAGGCGTCCGGGGAGTACTCGACCTCACGGGCGTAGGTGCGCCAGCCCAACCGCGCGTCGGGGTGCAGGGTGTGGATGTCGGGCCGTTCCGGCCTTCCGATCGGGACGCCCGGATAACACACCACGGGTTCGTGCACCAGCTCCGCGAGCGTCTGTCCGAATTGGCCGTCCCCGGAAACGGCGATCGGCCCGTACGCGGCGAAGCGGACCCGTGACCGGAGTTCGTCCGGCAGGCAGTTCCACAGGTACGCGACGTCCTCCACCGGGATCGCGGCCATGCCGGGGCAGCCGACGAGAACGGTCATGACGTCGGGCTGGCAGGGGATCTCGCGGAGTAGTCGCTCCCGGTGCCGGGCCACGGTCTCGTCCTCGACCGCGGGGTGCAGCCACAAGCCCGCCGGAACGGGCTCGGTGATGCCGCTCGATCCCGTGGCCAACACCTCGCTCACCACCCGACCGTCCCACGACGGCCGGGGAAAGCGCTTGGCCTCCCTTTCGGAGGGCTTTCCCGGTCGGCACGTCAACCACCCGCTCTCCTGCCGGGAATGCACGAAGAGACAACCGTTGGCTCCCCGTCGCACCGGACCGTCGGGGACGACGACGGTGCGTCCCAGCCGCTCGGCCAGCCAGTGTCCGGCCAGCGTCGTCACCTCGCCGTGGTCCTCCGGCACGATCAACCGGAGTCCGCGGCGGCCCGGCGGAATCGCCTCCGCCACCCGCTCCCACAGCTCCCACAGCGGGCTCGTGGGGTGGGCGGGCAGGTCGACCACCACCAGATCGTGGGCGGGGTCGGCGACCAGGTCCTCCGCGAGGACACGAGCGTGATCGCTGGTCTCGCCACCGACGGCGATCACCAGCGCGTTGCCGATCGTCGTGCCACTCGGGGCACCGTCGTTCGAGACCACGGGCGCGTCGAGCGTCATCCCGGTCACCTCCCCGGATCAGCGGACGGTCAGTACCCGACGTAGCCCTGACCGTTCTCCAAAGCGACCAAGCCCGGAACGTTGTCGATCGACCCGTAACGATCGAGCGCGTACCGTACCGCGGCGATGATGTTGTGCACGGGGTTCCAGATGTCGTCGTAACCGGCCAATTTGTATGCCTCGAAAGTCTGCGGAATGGTCTGCATTATTCCCATCGAGGGATGCCCGGACATGGCATTGGAGTCCCAGTTGTTTTGCGCGTAGGGATCTCCACCGGACTCGTGGTGGATGATCGTCGCGATGTCCTCCGGGTCGATCGCACTGACGTCGACGCCGTGTTCGGCCAGGATGCGTAGCGCCTCGGCGATCCAGTCGTCCACCTCGCCGGGAAGCGGCGGCACGGTGACGGGCGGACCACTCGCCGTGTCGACTCCGGCCGACGATCCGCTGTCGGTGTCGCCCGAAGCGCCACCGTCCCCCGCGGGGTCCGACCAGGTTTCGAGGATTCCCCACTCCACGGGGGAACTCGTTCCTCGGCCGGGCGCCCGTCCCCCGCTCGCGGTTTCCCGACGCGAGTCTTCCCGTTCGCCGCCCGGTGGGTCCTCCGCCGTCGCCTTCCGGTTCTCCCACCCCTGGCCGCCGTGCCTTCTCCTCACGGGCTTCAACTCGGAGAACGTGACCGCCGCGTCGGTGGCCTCGTGCAAGGTGACCACCGCGTCGGTGAGTTCCCGTTTCGTCGTGGTCAGCACGGAACGAACCTCGTCGGCGATGTGGTTCGCGACGGCGGAGATCGCGGAATCGCGGGCCTCGTGGGCGACGTTCGGGTACAGGGCGTCCTGGCTGCGCACCCAGGACAGCAACCATTCGGACCTCGATCTGGCGAAGTTCCGCGCCTGCGCGACGGCCGTGGCGGCTCGGTCCAACGCCGCGGCCGCGCTCGTGGAGGCTCGGTTCAGTTCGTCGCCGGCGGCGACGATCCTGCCGCAGAATCGTTCACCCACCTCCGCGCTCAGCCCCGCCCAGGAAGCCGTGTTCTCCCGCCACGCCCGCCACAGCGCCGGCATGGCGTCGGCGCAGCGGGAACCGGTGGCTCGCCAGTTCTCGGCGAGGTCCTCCGCCTCGGTGGGCGCGGCGGAGTCGACGACGCGAAGGGTCTCGGCGAGTCCCGAACCTCCCGGTAGCCCCGAGAGCTCGTCGGTCAGGCTCATGGTCTCTCGATCCCCCGCGCGTTCTCGTCGTCGATGTCGCGGATCTCGACCAGGAACCTCCCGGTGTCGGCGGCCAGCTCCGTGAGAACCGTCATGCCGTGCCGCAGTTCGTCACGCAACGTCCGGTCGAACTCCCGCGCCGCCTCCACCACCTCGTTCGCGCCTTCGACGAGACCCAACACGGTGTCGGGGAGTCCACCCGAGGCGACGAGCACCACGTCCCGCCGCTCCGCGTAGTCGACGGCGGCCTTCAGGGCGGCGTCGTCGACGGTGGTGCTGGCGGAGACGTTGACGACGTCCGCACCGGCGTCGACCGCTCGGCGAATTCCCGTCGCCAGTCTTTCCGGCGTGAGCGATCCGGGTTGGTCGGCTTCCAGCGACGTCGCGACGCGGACCGGCAGGATGGTGACGGCGGGAGCCACCCCGGTGAATCCGCTGCCCTCCATCGGGGCCGCGCCGATGATGCCCGCCACGAAGGTGCCGTGGCCGAGGCAGTCCTCGTCGGCCGAACCGGCGCTCCCGGTGACGTCGATCCCCTCGCGAACCCGGCCGACGAGCTGGGGCGTGTCCGCGTCGACCCCGGTGTCCACGACCGCGACGGTCACTCCCGCTCCCTCGGTGAGCGACCACACCCGGCGGGGTCGCAGGTACTCCAGCGGCCATGGCGTCCGCACCGCCGTCGCGGTCGGTGCGGGTAGGCACCCCTCTCGCTGCTCGGGCAACTGCTCCGGCTCCTGCTGAGCGTGCGCGGGCCCGGCGGCGATTCCGAACAGCGCCGTGGCCACCACCAGACAGCTCAGTCGACGACTTCTCATGTGATCTCCACGGGCGCCCGGTCCCGGTTCGGGGAAGCGACCGGAGCTCGCCATTCGAGAAGGGGCGCGGTGAGCCGGGAGATCACCCCGGTGTCCTCCACCGCGCGGAGAGCCGCCTGCCGCCGTCGGGCCAGTTCCCGATCGAGCTTGGTCAGTACCGTGAGGTCCCGGTCGGTCAGTTCGGTGGAGTCCGATGACTCCTGCGGGGCGAGCTCCCGCAGCAACACCGCCTTCCGGGGGACGACGGGCTTTCCCGGTTCGGGCTCCGGTGGATCGTCCATCGCGCGGAACGCGAGTGCCTTGAAACGCGCCCCGGCCATGAAGATCGCCTCGTTGATCGGCTCGCCCCGCAACAGCTCGGTGGTCCGGCGCGCGGAGTTCGGCCAGATCAGCACGTCGAACAGCGCGTCGGAAACGGTGACGTCCAGATCCATGCTGGCACTGAGGAAGCCGGGTTCGACCAACACCGTGCCCGGCTTTCCGTGGCGCTCGATCGCGTCCTCCGTCAATCCCTGTCGCAGCACGGGGCGCCGGTGGATCGGAAGCCGGCGAATGCCGGACACCAGGCACGGTACGTGTCCGTCGAGTGGTGTGTCCTCACCGGCGCGCATCGCGTGGTTGACCCGCGTCGCCGCCCCGTCACCGGTGCCGAAGTAGAGGAGCACGGCGGCATAGTCGGTCTTGACGCCGTGGTCGTTCTCCTGTCGAAGGGAAGGCCAGGTGGCCATCGACGCGTTCGTCGCCGCCAGGGCCTCGGTGAACTGTTCCCCGGCGGCCGTGGCGAACCGGGTTCGTTCGGCGGGGGTACTGGGCCGGTCCACGACGACCGGTTCCTCGGGCGGGGTGGCCGACTCGGCTGGTTCGGGTTCCGAGAGCGCGAGGTCGGCGGTGGCTTCCCCGGTGGGCGGGTCGGCGGCGGACGCCTTGTCCGGTGGGACGGAAGCGACGACGGACGCGGCCGCCCGCGCGGAGTCGGTCTCCCCCACGGGTGGCTCCGAGACCCCGGCCTCGATCGGGTTCTCCGGGGCGACGGACTCCGGAACCGCTTCCTTCCGGAGTCCGGGCAGCTCCTCGACAAGGCTTCCCGAGCCGACCGGCCCGGAGGAGACGGTCGGCACCGGGATCAGCGACGCGGCCGCCCCCGACGGGACCTCTCCGCGTGACGACGCAGGCGGGGAGTCCGGCGCCTCGGTGCCGGCCTCGCTCCGGTGAGGGGGCTCGGCCCGCACCGTGACCGCCGCCACGGCGTCCCGCAGCTCGGTGGTGGTCAGCGTGAGTCCGGTGCGGACGCTCTCCTCCAGCGTGCCCACGACCCTGACCCGGACGGACGCACGCCGCTCGGCGTCCAGCCCCGTCAACAGGCGTTCGGCGGCACGCAGGACCGGAGACCCGATTCGCTCCCCCGTGACCCCGAGGTCGAGGGTCCACCGCTCCGGGTCGAACGGCAGGGGCTGCGACGTCCGGGACGCGGTGGCCCGGCGGATCACGACTCCCGAAGGCACGACGTCGACCACGATCCGCCCGTCCTCGTCGGCACACCGGTAGGACCGGGGCCCGTGGCGGACCCATCCCGCCGGTGGGGCGGCCGCTTCCAGGACCTCCTGGTCGCCTCCTCCCGCCGGCTGTCGGATCACGGTCGCCCACGGCCGGAACCGTCGCGCCCCCGCCGAGCCCGGCACGAAGGTGGACACCAGGCCGGTGGTCGAACCGCTCTGGATACCTGCGCTGAACACGATCTCCCGTCTCAGCGACACGGCCAGCTCCGCCTGCCACACGTGTGTGGCGGCCTCGGGGCTCGCGGGAACCACGAGGAACCGATCGGGCCGAAGGTACTCGACCACGGCGGCCACCTGCGTGGGTTCCGGGACCGGTCCCGCGCCACCGACGACGATCTTGGGGAATCGGTGGTCCACCGGCACCGTGAACACGTCGTCCTCCGGGGTGGGAACCGGAGCCCAGCGGTGCCGGACCACCCATCCCGCGGGTATCGGCATCGCCACGACACCGTTCACGTTCACCGGTTCGGTGGGCGACCCGACCTCCCACCTCGGGGGTGGGTAACGGCTGGCCGCCGGTCTGCCCGGCAGCCCCGCCCGGAACCGGTACCACCCCGTCCCGCCCGTGCCGGGACCGGCGTACAGGGCGGCACCCGGTTTCATGACGGGTGTGCCGTCCGGCGCGAGCACCTCGACGTCGAGCTCGCGACACACCGTCCACACGCGTTCGGGGTCGCCGGCCAGTCCGGCGATGCCGAGCCACACGGCCTTGACCTCGGGAGTCCTTTCCCGGTCGCTCAACAACGGGCGCAGCATCGCGCCGAGCTCGGTTCCGGTCACCGGCTCGCCCTCGGCCCGCTCCGAGGCCACCACCAGAGGTTCTCCACGCACCGTGGGGGCCCACGTCAGGAACGCGCGAGTCCACCCCGGCTCGTCCCGGTGCCGGACGAGAATGTGCGAACCGTGCCACTGCGCCGTCAGACTCATGCCAGTTGTCCGGACTCGATGACCAGGTCCTCGGCCGTGAGCTTGGTGAGTTCCGCCGGTGCGACGACGGGGGACGCGGCCAACCTGGACGCCTGCCGGTCGGTCATCCGCTCGAACACTCGGCGGGCGGTGCGTCCGTTGCCGAACGTGCCGTCCTTCGGGATCTTCTCGAAGTACTCCAGCAAGGCCTCGGCGGCGCCCTCGTCCAGTCGGTAGTCATGGCGCTGGCACAGCGACCGCACGATGGTCACCAGCTCCTCGGGGGTGTAGTTGGCGAACTCGATCGTGCGGCTGAAGCGGGACTCCATTCCGGGGTTCGCGGAAAGGAACTGCTGCATCTCGGCCGAGTAACCCGCCGCCACCACCACGACGTCGTCCCGGTGGTCCTCCATCAGCTTCACCAGCGTGTCGATGGCCTCCCTGCCGAAGTCCGGGCCGGTGCCGCCACCTCCGCTGCTGAGCGTGTACGCCTCGTCGATGAACAGCACGCCGCCCAGGGCCTTGTTGAACGCCTCAGTGGTCTTGATCGCCGTGCCACCGATGATCTGGGCGACGAGGTCCGCCCTGGCCACCTCCACGAGATGCCCGGAGCGCAGCACACCGAGCTGTGCCAGGATGCGCCCGTACAGGCGCGCCACGGTCGTCTTGCCGGTCCCCGGCGCGCCCGCGAACACCAGGTGCCGGGCCATCGGCGGCGCCGACAACCCCGCGTCGAGCCGCCGTTTCGCCATCTTGTTGAGATTGACCAGGGACGTGACCTCGGCCTTGACGGCGGTCAGCCCGACGAGCGAGTGCAGCTCGGCCAGCGGGTCGTCCTCCGTCCCGGAGTCGCCGGGTTCGGGGGACGGTGAGATGGGGGTGGAGGAAGCCGCTCCGTGGCTCGCGGCCGCGGTCACCGCGCCGCCGTAGGAGTCGGGGCCGACGTTGCCGCTGCTGACGAGCTCGGTGACCTCCACGGCGGAGTTGGCCACCGTCTGCCGGACACCGCTGCCGTGGTTGTCCCGGACGACGCAGCCCGAGATCGACACGACGTCCTCCGTGTCCACCCGGATGCCGTCGGACGCACCGCCGCAGAACTCCGAGTCGCTCACCTTGCCGGAAGAACCCCGCTCGAACCGGCATCCCACTCCGCCGCTGTCGTGCACCCTGCCCCGCGACAGGGAGAGGTCCCCACCCGCCCCGACGAACACGCCGTCCCCGCCGGTGCCGACGATGTCGGCGTCCGCGAGCGCCAACGTCGCCTCCGAGACCACAACCGCCGACCCCGCGACTCCTCGGACGCTCAGTCCGCTCACCGCGGGTCTCGCGGCGCCGCCGACCACGAGCCCGGATTCACCGGCGCCGTCGATCTCGACCCGTTCCAGTCGTCCTCGGGCCTCCCCGGTGACGGTCACCGCGGTGTCCCCGCTGTTCCGGACGTGCAACCGCCGCAGGAAGGGGTCCGCTCCCTCGGTGAGGTACACGCCGGCCACGCAGTCCTCGATCGAGACCCCGTCGAACTCGGGTGCCCCGCGATCGGCCACCCCGATCCCCACACCGTCCACGGCGGATACTTCACAGCCGTTGACCACGCCCGTGGAGCGACCGGTGAAGTACAGTCCGCCGCCCCGCGCACCCCGCACCCGGAATCCGTTCAGCCGTGGCGAACAGGATTCGGCCACGAACACGGCCTCCGCCGCGCCGTCGTGCACCCGGCAGTCCTCAAGGACGACGGGTTCGGGACTGGCCAGGTACCAGCCGATGGCACGGGTGTCCGACACCACCACTCGGGTGGCGGAAAGGCGCGCCCGCTGCTCCACCGCGACGGCGGGCTTGCCCGCCCCTCGTATCGTGCTGTCCTCGACGGTGAGCGTCGCGGAGCCGTTCAGGAAGATGCCGTTGCCCTCGGCGGGCCCCAACGTGCAGGCCCTCAGCAACAAGCTGCCCTGCTCGGCAACCACCACCGCCGACGTGCCCAACTCGGACACCGTGCACGCGTCCAGAACCCCGCCGTCGGTCGCGGTGACCACGATTCCGGCACCCTTCGGGTTGTGCACGGAACACTCCCGCATCAGCACGGTTCCGCGACCGTACGCGTAGACGGCGGTCCAGCCCGTGGCCCGGATCTCGCACTCGGTGAGCCCGAGTCGCCCGTCGGCGACGGCGATCGCGGGCGTGGAGTCGTCCTCCGAGGCGAGCGACAGCCCGGACAGAGTGGCCGACTCGGCGGCCAGCAGGATCGCGGGGCCCGACCGCGCCACGATCCGGACCGTCCCCGGTCCTTCCTCCGCCGTGACGGTCACGGATTTGTCCAGCACCACGTTCTCGACGTACCGGCCCGGTTCGACGAGAACGGCCGCCCCTTCGGAGGCGTCGGCCACGGCCTCGCCGATACTGCGATACCCGTACCCCGCGGTGGACACCTTGACGGTGTTTCCACTCATGCCTCGACACCTCCCGCCCGCGTTCTCATGCGCTCACCCGCTCCAGACGGCCACCCAGGCTGGCCGCCGCGAGTTCGTGGCGGCTCCGGCACCCGGTCTTCAGGTACAGCTTGGTGAGGTGTTTCTCCACCGTCTTCTCACTGATCACCACGGTGGCCGCTATCTCCCGATTAGACTTTCCACTTCGGACCAATTCGATGATTCGTCGTTCCACCTCGGAGAACTCGTCCGGCCGTGCACGGGTGGCCGGCACCGCGACACCCCGATCGGTCATCGCCTGCCGCAACCTCGACCGCAGCACCGGGGCTCCGAACGCTCCGGCGAGCCGGTAGCTCTCGTGGAACCACCCACGCGGCTCGTCGGCCACCAGTCCCGCCGCGAACGACGCCCACACGCGGTCGGGTCGGTGTCCACGGCGCCGAGCCAATCGCTCGCTCTCCCGCACCCGCGCGGTGTCGCCCGCGAGCAGTCCCTGGACCAGCAACCACGCCTCTCGCATCCGGGCACCGCCTTCCCTCCGACAGTCCGCCGCCGTCTTGGCGAGCGACCACCGCTCGACCGGCCACGCCCCCTGCTCCACCGCGATCACCGCGAGCCTCGACAGCAGCTCCGCTCTTCCGGGGCCGCTGCCGTCGTCCCGCCGGAGCGCGGACCATCCCGCGACGATCGCGCCGGCGGCGTCTCCGGCGCGGTAACGACGTCCGCTGTCGACCCAGCCGCGTAGCGCGCCGAGCGCGGTGTCGGTGGAGACGGAGTCCAACCACCCCACCGCCTGTCGGTCCGCTCCCCGCCAGACGCACATCTCCGCGGCGAGCAACCGGGCGACGTCCGTACCGCGCCGGTCACCGGTTCCGTTCAGGACCACTTCCCGCGCGGCACTGAGACCCTCCGACCAGCGGCCTTCCGCGAACGCCCGGCACAGTCGATGGTGAGCCGCGAGCGGCCCGGTGGTGGGGGCGCCGTAGGCGTCGCCCAACGTGGCCTCGAACACCGGGACCAGGTCGCGCATCGCGCACGCGGTCGCCACCGCGTCGTCGTCCCCCCGCCGCGCGGGGTCGTCCGGGGCGAGGACGGCGAACGCCCGCTCGACGTCGGCGGGCGAGAACGGGGCGCCGGTGAACCAGCGGTCGCACACCTCGGACGCCGTCGCGCCGTTCCCGGTGGCGAGGACCTCCCGGATTCGCGACGGCAGTCGCCGGCCGAGGTGGATCGCCGCCAACGCTCCCGCCGCGGCCAGTTCCGCGAGATCGGTCGTCCGTCCCGCCGAGGCCGATTCGGACACGAGTTCGGTTACGAGCGCGGCCAGCCGCTCGTAGCGCCCGGAGCGGATCAACAACCGGATCAGCTCCGACCGCGCCGGGGAGTCGAGCCCCACCTGTCGTCGGCGAACCATGCCGCGGGCGATCAGGTTCTCCGGGGAGCGCGGCGCCATCGGAACGGCCGTGGTCATCAGGGAACGCAACCGGGGATGCGCGGGCATGGCCTCCTCGGCCGCCGCCGCGTGCTCGACGGCGATCGTCTCCCCCGCCCTGCCGAGGAAACTCGTGTTCAGCATGGCCTCGGCCATCGCGGCGTGGAGCCGTCGGGCACGGTCGGCACCCGCCTGCCGAGCGATCGCGGCGCCGAGCGCCCGGTGCCGCACGTACAGGTGCCCGGCGGAGGAGGCCCCCAGCACACCGTCGAGCACGAGCCGGTCGAGCGTCCGCCCGCAGCGCGGCACCGGGGTGGCGGTCGCCACCGCGAACGCGGGCAGTTGGGCCAGCCCGAACGTGGCCTCGCTCGCGGCCAACAGGACCAGGTCGACGCCGGTGTCGCCGTACGAGCGGACCCGCTCGACGAGCGGATGCCCCAACGGCAACGGGATCGGCGCGGCCGGGTCCCGCAGACACAGTTGGTCGTGGACGACGGTGAGCCTGCCTTCGGCACGCAGCTCCGCCAGCACGGAGACCAGGGTTCCGGGGTTGCCCAGCAGGTCCCCCAGCTCGGCTCGCAGCGCACGCGGCAAAGCCGGGTCGGCCGGGGCTCCCGCGCGGTGCCGGATCACCTTGTCCACGTCCTCGTCGGTGAGAGGAGCGAGGTCGACGACCCGGTCGGCGAGCGAAGCGGGCCACCTCGATCTCGTCGTGGTCACCTCGGCGTTCGTCGCCGTGAGGACGACGGCGATCCCGGCTCGTCGCGCCAACGCCACCAACGGCGAAGGCCGGGGAATCCGGTCGGCGTCGTCGATCAAAAACGCGGTCCGGTTCCGCTCGGCGAGCGCCCCGAGCAGGGCTTCCAGAGCGTCTCGTTCCGCGTTGCGGGAGTGTGGGGAGCGTCGTGGCTCGTCGGTCCACATGCCACCGAGGTGACGCAGGGCCGTGAACAGGCGTCGGCCCGCCTCGATCTCCTCGAACCGCTCCCGCAACGTCGAAAGCAGCGGTTGGACTCCGAGGGGGTCCCACGTTGGTTCCCCGTGTCCGGTCAGCTCGAAAACCGTCATCCCGTCCGTGCGGAGAAGGCGTCCGAGCCGGGCCAGTGTCGCGGACTTCCCGCTGCCGACGTCGCCACGCACGACGGTCACGAAGGGGCGGCTTCCGAGTCGGCGCAGTTCGGTGAGCTGTGCTCGGCGGCCGACGAATCCCGCGCGTGACCGTACCATCGGCGGCCTTCCTCCCCGTTCCGTTCACCGGTCGGGCCCCTCCGAACCGGGGCGGGCCCGATCATGGCGCTCGAACTCCATTTAGCCGCCCCGTTCCACCGGCACAAAGCCTTCCGGGGGAGTTCGGTGTCCTTCGGCCACCGCCCGTGGTTCATACGGGCAACTCCGCCCGCGTCCGTCCGGCTCCGTCGTGCCCGAGCCCATCCGAACGGACACATCCGCTGGTCCGAACAGGAACGGATGTCACGAGGACGAACACTCGCCGCGCGGTCCGACTCACCATCGACGCATGCACGCGCTACGCGAAGTGATCGGCCGACGTGACGGGCCGCCGCTGATCGTGGTCACGGGACCGACCGGCGTGGGCCGGACCTCGCTGCTGGCGGCCCTACGAGAGGAGCTGGCGGCGAGCGGCTGGCACACCGCCACGATGCGGTTCGATCCGGCCTCGGCCGTGCTTCCCGAGTCCTCGCCGAGCCGCGTGTTCGGTTGCCCCACCTCGTCGTGGCCGGTGCCCGTGACCGTCACCGGGGCGTACGACGATCCCGCGATCGCCGCGGGGGCGGCGGTCGCCTTGGCGGCACCGTTGCGAACCGCGGACCGCGCCGTGCTGCTGATCGACGACGTGCAGTGGATGGACCGAGACTTCATGGCCGTGCTGGAACAACTCGCTCACACGCTGGCGGGCAGCACCGCCAAGTGCGTGTGCGCGGTCCGGGTTCCCGCACCCGGTCCGACGGACGAACTCGCGACCACCGGTCGAACGATCCTGCGTCGGCTTCGCGGTGCGGGGTTGGTGCACGACGTTCGACTGCGTGGCCTGCGTGACGACGAGATCGCCGGGGAGCTGGCGAGGACACTACGGCACATCCCCGACCCCGCCCTGGTCTCCCACATCGCGACGAGTAGCCGGGGCCTGCGCGCGGCGGTGCACGACGCGGTCGAGGAACTGGAGCAGTCGGGGACGATCCGATTCGCCTCCGGTCACGCCTATCTGACCGGAGGCGACTGGCCCACCGGCGCCACCCGGTATCGCAGGCTGAACGCCGTCATGTTGGAGCTCGGACCCGACGACTGGTCCGCCGCCAAGGCCGTGGCCGTCCTTCATCCGCTCGGGACGGCCGTGCCTCGGTTGCTGGCGAAGGCCCTGGCATGCCCGGAGGTCGAGGCCGAGGAACGGCTGGTCCGACTGTGCCGGGCCGGTGTGCTCCACCGGGGCCGAAGGGGTGCCTCCTGGCGGTTTCCGGTCCCCCTCGTGGCCATCGCGCTGAGAGCGTCGTTGGGCCCCTACGAAAGACAGCACCTCGCCGCGATCGCCGTGACCGCGCTGTGGTCGGGAACCGCGTACTGCGACGATCCCCACTACCGGGCCGACCGGATCGCCGAGGCGGGCAGGTTGGTCGATCCACGTCGCTCCCGCACGGAGCTGCTGGCACACGCGAAGGCGACCATGACCGACGATCCCGGCGCGGCGGGCCGGTGGCTGCGGGCGGCCGCGGAGAACGCCGAGAACCTCGCCCAGTACGCGAGCATTCTGCTCGACCGCGCGATCGCCTGCTATCTGGCCGCCGACTCCGAGGGCTGCCTCCGCGTGAGCACCTCCCTGTTGGAGCAGTACCCGGAGTACCTCCCCGCCGAGGCGATCCATCGTGCTCACCTCCTGAGGCTGTTGTCGCAGCACGCCGTGGGAGACTCCGAGGCGGTCCGCACCATCGCCGAGCGACGCCGAACCCCGTCCGACGAGGGCCCCGACCCGGTGAGTGCCGCCACGGCGCTCGTGCTGCTCGATCGCTGGGACGAGGCACGCGAGCTGCTCGCGACCACCACGGGACACCGGCGGGCCGAAAGCGGGGCCCTCCTCCGCGACTACCTGCTCGCGGTCTGCGAGTTCTGGACGGGGCGAAGGCGAGATTTCACGCATTCCCTCTACGACGACGAGGGCGGCCCGTATCCGCCCCACACGTGGTGGTGGTCGCGGATGGTCAACGCCCACACGACCGTGTTGCTGACCGTCGGCAACCTCAGCGGAGCCGAGAAAACGCTGGCCTGCGCGAACCTGTCGGGGGACCAACTGGATCCGTCCGAGCAAGCTCATCTGGCCGCCCTTCGCGGGCACGCGGACGTCGCCGTCGCGCTCGGTCGCCAGTGCCTGGCCACCCCTCCCCTGCACGGCGGCGGGCTCGGACGAGCTCCGATGGCGCAAGCGGTCGCGACACTTCTGGTGTCACGGGGCCGGATCACGGATGCCGGGGAGCTGCTCGCGAACGTCCGTTCGGCCGGGACGCCGCTGGCGCACCTGCTCGACTACGCGGAAGCCCTGGTCGACCACGCCCTCGGTAAGCCGGACGAGGCGACGCGGCGACTCCGTCGGGCGCTCTCCGGCGGCCGGGAGCGAGGGCTGCTGGTGGGAGCCGACCTGTGCTGGTCGCAGCTCGCGGAGCTCGCGCTGGAGCGTGGGGACCGGGAGGAGGCCGGGCGGTGTCTCACCGAGATCGAGCGGGTCGCCACCGCGATGCCCACCGGCAGGGCGGCCACCCACGCGCTGCTGGTGCGGGCCACGGTGAACGGGGACCAGGAGGCGGCCGCCGCTTGTCTGCGTCTCGGGAGGGAACGCGGTCAACCCTTCGAGCTGGCCACCGTGATCACCCGGCTGGTCCGCCACGGAGTCGGCGATCCGAAACGGCTTTCGGAGGCATACGACCTGTTCGGGAAGCTGGGAGCGACGTTGGAGCGAGCGTGGCTGCGCAACCTGATGCGCGAGCACGAGATCCCGGTACCGGGCCGTCGTCAGACCGTGGCGGAGAACGAACGCCTCCTGGGCAGGCTCGTGGCCGAAGGGTTGAGCAACAAACAGGTCGCACGAACTCTGCGGACCAGCACCAAGAGCGTGGAGGGCAAGCTGAGCCGGCTGTTCACCAGGACCGGTCTGACCTCCCGCATCGAGCTGGCCAAGGCACTGCTCACCGAGGGCTACCCCGACTGAGACGAGAAGGTCCAATTCGTCCTTTGTGGACCGCAGTGTTCCCAACCGATGGGAAATGCCTCGTGGCCGTGAATTTCGTTCGACGTCTCTCCGCGTTCTTTCACGACTAGTCCGTTTGGACTACGACTTTCGGCGGCAGGCAATCGCCACTTTTTTGTCTACAGTGCGCCCGAACGTACGAGTTCGAACGTCACCGTTCGAACCCCGCTCCGGAGGTTGCATGTCCCGTCTCAGATCCTTGTCGCTGCCCACCGCGCTGGCGATCGGCTTCGGCAGTGTGCTGACCGCTCCCGTGGCGAGCGCCACACCCGCCACGGTGGAGTGTGATGCGACGAGCACGCCGTACAACTACGTGGTGCTGTACCAGCCGTACACCTCGCAGGCCACGGTCGACGCCGAGCTGGCGGCGAAGTGCGGCAGCCGGATCGCCTACTACCCGGAGATCGGCGTCGCCGTGGCCAGCTCCCGCAACGCCGACTTCGCCGACAGGATCGGAAGCTACCGCGCTTACTCCGGTTCTCGGGAGGTCGCCGACCCGACCACCTCCGCGGCCGCGACGGCCCGCGCCACCGCCCGCGCCGAGATCGAAACCGAGGAGACCACCCAGGTGGTCACCACCGCTGACCTCTCCGAGGCCCAGTGGGACATGCGCATGATCAAGGCGCCCCAAGCCAACAAGATCAACGAAGGCAGTCGCTCGGTGACGGTGGGAGTGCTGGACTCCGGGATCGAGCCCACTCATCCGGCGCTGGTTCACGCGCTCGACCCGGCGGCCTCCGTCGGCTGCAACACCGGCGCCCCCGACCCCGATCCCGCCGCGTGGGCTCCGACGACGTCCGACCACGGCACGCACGTCGCGGGCACCATCGCGGGCAAGGACCCCGACCGCGGCTTCACCGGCGTCGCTCCCGGTGTGCGCCTGGCGTCGGTGAAGGTCGTCAACGACGACGGCTACATCTTCCCCGAGGCGGCGGTCTGCGGCTTCATGTGGGCCGCCGAGCAGGGCTTCGAGGTGACCAACAACAGCTACTACGTCGACCCCGGAATGTTCTACTGCCCGAATCAGCCGGGTGACTCCGCGGCCTACGAGGCCGTGCGGCGTGCGGTCGCCTATTCCCAGCGGCAGGGCGTGCTCAACGTCGCCGCGGCGGGCAACAGCGGGTTCGACCTGACCGATCCCCCGGCGACCGACCCCAACCGGCAGCACCCGGTGGATTCGAGCTGTGCCATCCTGCCCAAGAGCCTCGACGGGGTGGTGACCGTCTCGGCCGTCGGCTACGAGGGCACCAAGTCCTCCTACAGCAACTACGGGCTCCGTCAGGTCGACGTGACCGCCCCCGGTGGCGACACCGCCCAACTGCCGCCGGGCGCGACGACGGGATGCACTCTGTCCACCGTGTTCGACGGGCAGTACGGCACCAAGTGCGGCACGTCCATGGCCTCCCCGCACGCCGCCGGAGTGGCCGCGCTGATCGCCAGCAGGAATCCTCACCTCCCACCGCAGGCCGTCTCGGCGCTGTTGCGGGCCAAGGCGGATCGAGTGCCCTGTGGTGACGCCGAGGCCTGCACCGGCCCCGCCGCATACAACTCGTTCTACGGCCACGGGCTCGTCGACGCCTTGGCCGCCGTCAAGTAGTCACGGCAACCGCGAGGCGGGTCGGCCTTCGTCGGTCGACCCGCCTTCCCGTGCGCGAGCGTCCACATGCGCACGGCCGAGGCCACGTGCTATCCACCGTGGTGGCCGTCACGACCGGTCAATCACCAAGCACGGAAGACGTCTTGATCCTCTCCGGCCTCTTGGGTAAGACGAGGCAATGCGTTTCACGTTCCGTCGGACTCTCCTGGCAACCCTGGCCGCCGTCACGGTGTTGTTCGCTTCCACACCGGTCGCCGTCGCCGAACCTCCCGGACGTCCGACCGCCCCACCGGAGTTCGTCGCCCTGCGTGATGTCGCGCCGACCATCATCGAGGAGATCCGTTACCACGGGTCGCACAACTTCGTCGGCCGGCCGGTACCGGGCTATCGGGAGCCGTTGTGCATCGTCACCCGGCCCACGGCGCTGGCCCTGCGAGAGGCCCAGCGGCAGCTGCTGCCCCTGGGATACTCGCTCAAGGTCTACGACTGCTACCGTCCCCAGCAGGCGGTCGACAGCTTCGTCCGGTGGGCACAACGGCTCAACGACGACCGGATGAAGGAAGAGTTCTACCCGCGGGTCGAGAAGTCGTCTCTGTTCGAGGACGGCTACATCGCGGAGCAGTCCGGGCACAGCCGCGGCAGCACGGTGGATTTGACCCTGGTCCGCGTCCCGCCGCGCCCACAGGAGCACTACCGTCCCGGTGATCCACTGCGCCCGTGTTTCGCCCCGGTCGGCGAACGGTTCGGGGACAACAGCATCGACATGGGAACCGGCTTCGACTGCTTCGACACCCTCGCGCACACGGACGACCCCCGGATCACCGGGGAGGCCAAACGCAACCGGGCCCTGCTCAAGGAGACCCTGGCCGCGGTGGGGATGGAGAACTATCCCAACGAATGGTGGCACTACACCCTGCGCGACGAGCCGTTCCCGGACACCTACTTCGACTTCCCCGTGGCTCGCGGCTCGCTCACCGGCTGAGAGAACTCCCCGCCACCCCGACGGGAAAAGCCGTCGGCGCCGCGGTACGACTTCGACCGGACGGACGCACTGCGGCGCCGACGACACGGCCGGATGGTGATCGTGACGGCTCGACGGCCCCGAGCCTCGTCGAGTGCCGAACGCCGATGCGGCGGTGTTCATGTGCTCTCCCCCGGCTCGTCCATAGTGTCCCCCGGCGGGCTTTCGTATGCTCGACGCGTGCTCCAGTCAGAGGTCGCGCGGGAGTTCGAACGGCAGCGACCGCGCTTGTTCTCCGTGGCCTATCGGCTCCTGGGTTCCGCCGGGGAGGCCGAGGACGTCGTCCAGGACGCGTTCCTGCGCTTCAACGACGCCGACCGAGCCGCGATCGAGAACCTCGCGGCCTGGCTGACCAAGGTGGTCACCAACCTCTGTCTTAATCGCCTGACCTCCGCGCGCGCCCGCCGGGAACGTTACGTGGGGCCGTGGTTGCCCGAGCCCGTGGTGACCGCCGACTCGGCCCTGGGGCCTTTGGACACCGTCGAGCAGCGCGACTCCGTGTCGATGGCGTTCCTGCTACTCCTGGAACGCCTGACTCCCCCGGAACGTGCCGTGTTCGTGCTGCGCGAGTGCTTCGGATACCGCCATCGCGAGATCGCGGAGATCCTCGACCTGAGCGAATCCCACTGCCAGCAGCTCCATCACCGGGCACGGCAGCGGATCGGTGAACAGCGTCCACGGTTCTCGGCTTCCCGCGCCGACGGCGACCGCATCGCCCGGCGCTTCCTCGCCGCGGCACGGGGTGGCGACATCGCCGCGCTGGAGAAGCTGCTCGCCGACGACGTCGTCGCGTGGGCCGACGGCGGTGGCAAGGCCACGGCGGCCCGCCGTCCGATCCGCGGCGTGGAACGGGTGGCCCGGTACCTGGGTTGGATGAGTTGGCCCGTCCCGGACCTGACGGTCTTACTCACGGAGATCAACGGCCAGCCCGGTTTCGTGGCCCTCGTGGGCGCTCAGGTGATACTGGTCGTGGTGCTGGAGATCCGCGACGGCCGGATCACCGACATCCGCATCGTGGCCAACCCGGACAAACTCGCCTTCCTCGCCTCGCAACTTCCCGACCGTGACTGATGTCACTCTCACGCCTGTCAGGAATGGCGACTCCGCGCGGTTCAACCGGTGACCTTCGACGAAAGGAGAGGAACCGGTGACCCGACACATCGTGGTAATAGGCGGGGGCTATTCCGGACTCGCAGCCGCGCTGCGGACCGCCCGGCGACTTCGCGACGCACGGGTGACGCTGGTCAATCCCCGTGCGCACTTCGTCGAACGGGTGCGCTTGCACCAGCTCGCGGCGGGGCAGCAACTCCGCGAGCACCCCTTGGCCGACGTGCTCGGCAGGGCCGGGGTCGACTTCGTGCTCGGTCGGGTCCGGGAGCTCGACCCGGACGACCGGCGGTTGGTCGTCGACTCGCTGGAGGCCCCGATGCGGTACGACACGCTGGTGTACGCGGTGGGCAGCGTGGCCGACACGAACGCTCCGGGTGTGACGGACCATGCCGCCACCGTGGCCGAGTTCGCCGAGGCGCGGGCCCTGCGCGACCGGGTCGCCACCGTCGCTCGGGAGGAGGGGACGGTGGCGGTGGTCGGAGGCGGGCTAACCGGTATCGAGACCGCCGCGGAACTGGCCGAGACCTACCCTCGGCTTCGGGTTCGGCTGGTGACGGACGGGAAGCCGGGGGCGACGTTGTCCGAACGGGGGCGCTCCCATCTGCTGCGGTCGTTCGAGCGGCTGGGCGTCGAGGTGCGCGGCGATGCGAAGGCCGTCGAGGTGCGCCCCGGTGCCGTGCGACTGGCCGACGGGGACGCCGTGACGGCGGACCTCGTCGTGTGGGCCACCGGGTTCGGTGTTCCGGACCTGGCCGCCCGCAGCTCCCTCGCCGTGGACGCCATCGGGCGGGTCGTCGTGGACGACAGCCTTCGTTCGGTGTCGCATCCGGACGTCTACGCCGTCGGTGACAGCGCGGTGGTCGGCCACACCGACGGCTCACCGTTGCGAATGGCGTGCGCCACGGCACTCCCACTCGGGCAGTACGTCGGTGACGTCATCGCCGCACGGGCGAACGGGAAGCAACCGCGGCCCCGGCGATTCCGCTACGTCATCCGGTGCCTCAGTCTCGGGCGACGCGACGGCCTGATCCAGTTCGTCGACGCCCACGACCGACCGCGCGAGCGCATCCTCACCGGGCGCACGGCCGCCCGGTTCAAGGAAATGGTGGTGCGGGGCGCGACGTTCACGGCGCGTCGGCCGGGACCGTACCTGCCGTGGCGTTAGCCCCGGCGGGCGCGGTGCGTGCGAGGGGTGAATCGACGCCGGTTCCGTCGCACGCACCGCGGCCGGTTCACGCCGTGTCGCGGGGCCTCCGTAGCGCGTCCGTGCCGTGCAGGGTCGACTCGGCCGGCGGGGTCAGCAGGTCGGGGTCCACCGCGAGGTACTGCTTGGTCTCCCGAGCGATCAGGCCGGCGCACAGCACCAGCCCGATGAGGTTGGGCAGCGCCATCAACCCGTTCATCACGTCGGAGAAGGTCCAGACCAGACTCAGCTCCGTGGTCGAACCCACGAAGATCACCACGGTGAACACCAACCGGTAGGGCAGGACACCCCGGACGCCGACGAGTCGCTCCACGCAGCGCTCGCCGTAGTACGACCAGCCCAGGATGGTCGAGAAGGCGAAGAACACCACGCTCAGGGTCACGATGTAGTGGCCCCACTCGCCGGGCAGGCCGCGCGTGAAAGCCTCCGCCGTCATCTCCGCGCCGTCGAGCCCCGTCTGCCAGGCACCGGTGGTGATGATGACCAGGCCCGTCATCGACACCACGATGATCGTGTCGATGAAGGTCTGGGTCATCGACACCAGGCCCTGACGTACCGGGTGCCGGGTCTGCGCCGCCGCGGCGGCGATAGCCGCCGACCCCAGGCCCGACTCGTTGGAGAAGATGCCTCGGGCCACGCCGTACTGCAGCGCGATGATGAAGACCGAACCGGAGAAGCCACCCACGGCCGCGGTTCCCGTGAACGCGTCCGTGAACACCAGTTTCAACGCCGCGGGAACGTCGGTGATGTTGAGCAGCAACACCGCCAGCGCACCCACGACGTAGAGCACGATCATGAAGGGCACGAACGCGGCGGTGACCTTGCCGATCGACTTGATCCCACCGATCAGAACCGCGCCGGCGGCGACGGTGACGACAAGGCCCACCACCCAGGTCGGCACGCCGAAGGAGCTCTCCAGCGAGGCGGCGACCGTGTTGGACTGGGTCATGTTGCCGATGCCGAAGCTCGCCAGGACCGCGAACACCGCGAACGCGATACTGAGCGTGAGCCCGAAGCCGTTCGGGATGGCTTTCGCCAGGTAGTACTGCGGGCCACCGGACATGTCACCACGAGCGTCCTTGGTGCGGAACCGCACCGCCAGGAAGGCCTCCGAGTACTTCGACGCCATACCCACCAGGGCCGTGACCCACATCCAAAACAGCGCACCGGGACCGCCCAGGTAGAGCGCGGTGGCGACCCCGGCGATGTTGCCGACGCCGACCGTGGCGGCAAGAGCGGTGGTGAGCGCCTGGTAGTGGGAGATGTCGCCGTCCGCGTCCTCGTCCCGACGCTTGAACAACGCGAGCCGCAACGCCGGAACGAGTTTGAGGAATTGGACCCCACCTAGTCGGACCGTCAGGTACAAGCCCGTGCCCAACAACAGCGGAATGAGGAGGAACGGGCCCCACACCACATCACTGACTTTGGTGAGGAACTCCTCCATGTCGACTCCTTCGGTCAGGTCGAGCGGGTGAGATCGACAGAGAATAAGACGAGGACGGTTCGAGGTCACGCCATTGTGAGAAGGACCCCGCGACGCGACGTCGACGAGCACGAGAGGAACACCGCGGGCCTTCTCCTCGGCACCCGCGTCGGCAAATTTCGGACAATCCGGGCAACATCGACGGGGTGGCGGACTCGACGTTCGTACGAGGTTCTCGTCGTGACCGCCACGCTAGGAAGGCCCATTCCGACGGGCCAGCTCGACCAACCGCTCCGCACCGTCGGTCCACGCCTCGCCGTGGCCGACGAGCACCGTGCTCACCCCGGTCGCCGCGATGGCATCCAGTGACTCCAGGGCACGTTCCGGGTCCGCGGTGGCCGCCGCGGAGACGATTTGCGGCGCCTTCGTCCCCCGATACGGATTGAGCGTCACCACGGCGTCCCCGGCGATGACGGCGTCCCGGTCGGGGAAGTGCAACGCGCAGTGCCCCATCGTGTGGCCCGGCGTGAACAGCACCCGTGGTTCGCCGGGCACCGGCAACGTGTCCTCACGGATTCGGTGCACTCGCTTGACGGGTTTGGGCCACCAGGCACGATGCGCCACGAAGGCGGCGACCATGGGCAATGCCTTGTACTGCGTCAGCAGGTACCACGTCAGCGAGCGGGCTCGGCCGTATCGGCGGGGATTCCGGGTCAGTGGGAGGTCGTTTTCGTGGATGTAGACGGGCACCCCCACTTCGGAACGTAATCGCTCGGCGAACCCCAGGTGGTCGAAGTGACCGTGGGTCAACACCAACGCCTCGATGTCTTCCTCGCGGCGCCCCAGCTCGTCGAGGGCACGCCTCAGCGAACGCCACGACGTCGGCAATCCGGCGTCGACGACGGTCAGCTTGCCCCCGGCCTCGACGAGGAACCAGTTGACATAGGAATCCTCGACGCAATGGATACCGTCCGCGACGTTCTTCTTGAGCATCCCCACCTCCACCGGCCGAACGTCCTCGTGTGGCCTACCCACGGCGGAGGGCGCTCACGCCGGCTCCGGAGCCTCGGAGACCTCGTCGGCGGCACGTCCCGAACGTGGAGGGCGACGGCGTCGTCGGGATCGATTCGTCACCTCGCCGCGATGAGGGCCTGTGGCGCGGCCTGCTTGATGCGGGAACGCAACCAGACGAGCTGACGCGCGGTCTCCGGCTCCCAGGTGTCGACCACGTGGAGCAGGTCCTCGTCGCGTAGTCCCTGCGCGGCCTGTCCCACGACGGTCCATGTCATGTCGGTGAGGCCGGCCAGCATGTGGAGGTCCTGCAGGTCGCGCAGCAGTCCGACGGGTCCGCTGCGCGTGTGTTCCAACCCCACGGCGTACAGGCGTTCGGGTTCGGCCTCGCGGTCTTCGCCGTAGCGCTCCACGATCGGGCTCAACGCCTCTGCCTGGCGGTCGGTCCGTCCGGCGAGGAGACGACAGAGCTGCGCGACGTCGGGCTCGTCACCGTGCCCACGGGAGACCTCACGGAACGCGTCGGCGAGCGTGGTCAACGACGTGTGGAGCAATCCCAGGTAGATGGTCAGGTACATGGGTTCGTCCGTTCACGAATGGTGCGGCACGTCGGGACTCGGTGGCGCCGGTGGTGGCCTCGTGGCCGCCACGTCCTCCCACACGTCGTCGTCTCCCGTGGTCGCCGGAACGCCCGCCGGATCGTGGGGCGCGGAGGCCGCGGTGGTGGGAGCGGGGGCGGGCCCTTTTCCGTCGGCGAGCTTGGTCACGCGCACGGCGCCGAGCTTGTAGAGGGGTTGCTTGGACACCGGGTCCCAGGCGGTGAGGGTGAGCTCGTTGGCCGCCCGAGCGCGGTCGTCCGTGTCGCTGTCCCAGTAGCCGTAGTGGAAGGGCAGGAACACCACGCCGTCGCGGCCTCCGCCGACACGCACGGGCAGCTCCACCCGACCACGCCTGGACTCGACGCGGACCGGGTCCCCCTCCGTGAGCCCGAGCGCGGCCGCGTCGTTCCGGGACATCTCGATCCACGGCTTCGGTGCCGCGCGACGGAGCTGCCGGGAGCGGCCGGTCTTGGTGCGGGTGTGGAAGTGGTAGACGGTACGCCCCGTGGTGCACACGAGCGGATACTCTCCGTCCGGTTCCTCGGGCGGCGGCACGTACTCCGCCGCCCTGAGAACCGCCCGGCCGTCCGGGTTCCGCGCGTGGTACTCCTCCCGAGAGGTGATGCCGCCGGTGAGGAGATCGCGGCCGTAGCTTTCGCACACGTCGGCGTGGGTGGGGAACACGGCGTCGGCATACAGGCGGTCGCGACCGTTCGGATACTCGTCGTTGCACGGCCACGGAACACCGCTGCCCCCGCGAAGCTTCTCGTAGGACAGTCCCGTGTAGTCACATGGCCGGCCTCGGCTGCACTCCTTCCACGCCTCGAACGCGCTCTCCGGGTCGTTCCACGTGATCAGCGGCGCGCCATCGCGATCGCGCAGGTCCATCCGCCGGGCGTAGTCGCAGAAGATCTCCAGGTCGGAGCGTGCCTCGCCGGGCGGCTCCACCGCTTTGTCGGACAGGTGGACGGTACGGTCGGCGTTGGTGAAGGTGCCTTGCTTCTCTCCCCACAGCGCCGCGGGCAGCACCACGTCCGCGTACTCGGTGGTCTCGGTGCGGAAGCCGTCCTGCACGACAACGAACAGGTCGTCCTTGGCGAGGATCTCTCGGACCCGCGGGAGCTGGGGCAGTGACACGGCGGGGTTGGTGGCGGAGATCCACAGGAATCTGATGGAGCCCTGCTCGGCGTACCGCCAGATCTGCATGGCATGGGTGGGCGGAGCCCAGTGCGGGATGGTCGCCGGGTCCACGTTCCACAACTCGGCGAGCTGCCGAACGTGCTCGGGATTGTCCCAATTGCGAAATCCCGGAAGGTCTCCGTCCGCGCCGGTCTCGCGGGTGTTCTGAGCGGTGGGCTGTCCGTTCATCTGCAGGACCCCGCACCCCGGCTTGCCGAGGAGTCCCCGCAGCAGGTGGAGGTTGTTGACCTGGCAGGCCGCCGCGGTGGCCTGGTGCGACTGGTAGAAACCCTGCAACACGGTGGACAGCACCCGGCCGGAGGTGCCGAATATCTCGGCCGCCCTCCGCAGGTCGTCCGGATCGACGCGGCAGATGCGCGCGACGTGTTCCGGCGTGTACGGCTGGACGGTCACCGCGAGTTCGTCGTAGCCGAGTGTGTGCGCGGTGACGTAGTCGTGATCGACCCACCCGCGGGTGATCACCTCGCGAAGAAGACCGTTCATGAGGGCCTGGTTGGTGCCGGGCAGGGGAGCCAGGTGCACTCCCCCGCTCCGCGCGCACGCCTCGGTCACCGGCGTGCGCCGGGGATCGACGGCGACGACGACGGGCGGGTCCGCGCCGTGGAGCCGGTCCAGGACCCGAGCCCACAACACCGTCTGCGTCTCGGCCATGTTGTGTCCGAAGAGGAACAACGCCTCGCAGGAGTCGATGTCGGAGTAACTGCCCGGTTGGCCGTCGGAGCCGAAACTCTCCTTCAGAGCGGCGGCGGCCGTCGCCGTGCACAACCGCGTGTTGCCGTCCATGTGCGGCGTTCCCAGCCCGGCCTTGCCGATCACGCTGAGGGTGTAGTACTCCTCCAGGAACAACTGACCGCTGGTGTAGAAACCGTGGGACAAAGGCCCCGTCTCGGCCAGCAATTCCCGTGAGCGGCGAACGACCAGGTCCATGGCCGTGTCCCAGTCCGTCTCCCGTAGTCGCCCGTCCCGCCGGACCAGCGGTCGGGTCAACCGGTCCGTTCGGTGCCACTGCCGGGAACCGTACAGTCCCTTGGGGCCCAGCCGCCCGTGATTGACCACGTCGCCCGCCCGCCCGCGAATCCCGACCATGCGGCCGTCCTTCACCGCGATGTCACATGCGCACCCGTTGCTGCACAACACGCACGCCGACCGCACCCAGGTGTCGACGTCCGAGGGGGCGAGTCCCTCGTCGAGATGTCGGTCCACCCGAACGGGCCACGAGGTGTCCTTCGCGTACGGTGTGCGGGTTCCCCAAAGGTCCGCGATGCGGTCGGCCATGTGTCTCCCCCCGGTCGCTCCGACGCTCGTGCGCGGCGGATACCCGCCACGCCGTCGTCGAACCTTCCGGGGTGCCGTGCGGGTCGCGGTCAGCCGACCGGCTCGGCTTGCCGCTCGGCGGTCTCGCGGGCGGGGAGATCGGCCTTGGAGTAGCGCAGGATCACACCGGTCGCCGCCAGGGCCAGGACCACGAGCCCCCCGAGCAGGACGGGGTAGGTCGCCACGGCGCTGAGCAAGCTCAGCAACGCGGGCAGCAGGAATCCGAGGTAGGCGAAGGCGTAGTACACCCCCGTGGTGTCCGCCAGTTCCTCCGGGCGCGAGAAGCGTTGCAGTTCGAGCAGGCCCGACACCACCGCGAGGCCGTACGCGCAGCCGAGTCCGAGCGCCGCCACCAGGGCCAGCACCGGTGATCCCGCCACGGCCGCGACCACGCTGAGCGCCAGCCCCACCGACATGACGCCCATGGACACCGCCACCGCACGGGCACTGGTCGGCCGGTCCAAGCGCTTGGCCACCGGCTGGATGAGCGCCCCGGCTCCCAGCGTGCCCACCGTCAGCAACGTCGAGTAGGCCAGCGCCAGGGAGCCGAGCCGATCGCCCACGAGCTGGGGCATGATCGCGTAGGCGACCCCGGCCGCCCCGAAGATCCACGGCGCCATCGGGAGGACGGCCTTCCGGAAGCGCGGATGCCTCACCCCTCCCCACCGCGGCCGGGGCGACCCACCGAGGCAGCCGGTCTCCGGGAGTCGGTACAGCAGCGGCAGCACCGCGAGCGCGAGCACGACATGCACGACGTACGGCAGGACCATGGGGGCGGGCCCCCACTGCGCCAGGGCACCCGCGACCCCCGCGCCGATTCCGAAACCCGTCGTGAGCGCGAGCGCCGCTCGTCCCGCGCCGGTGCGGGAGTCGCTACCCGAGCACGCCGACAGTTCGGTGACCCAGGTGGTGCCGACCGCCATCGCCGCGGCGACGCCGAATCCGGTCACGAACCGTCCCGCGGCGAGCCAGCCCGCGCCGTACTCGCCCGCGGCGAGCGACACGCTCGCCGTCAGCGACGCCACGACACCCGCGATCATCACCGCTCGGCGCCCGAAGCGTTGGGAAAGACCGCCCGCGAACAACAGCCCCGGAAACAGCCCGAGGACGTAGGCGCCCAGCAACGTGTTCACCATGAGGGCGGAGTGGCCCGCCTGTCGATACATCACGAGCAGTGGGGTGAATTGGTTGCCGCCCCACCCACAGACGAAGATCGCAGCGACCGCCGACTTCCACGCGGCCGGCCTCATGAGCGATGCGTTTCGTTCAGATGCGACCGCAACGTGGCCGCGAACGCGGCCTCGTCGCGCGCCTCGATGGTGGACACCAGCTCGGCGTGCTGTCGAAGAACCACGGGAAGCTGCTCCGGAACCGGTCCGAGGGCGTACATGCTCATGCGGCGTTGTCTGTCGGCCAAGGACGCGTAGAAACGCTGGAACAGCGCGTTGCCCCCGGCCGTCACGATGGTGCGGTGGAAGATCTCGTCGGTCTCGGCGAAGGCGGGCAGGTCGTCCCGCTCGGCATGGCCGCGTTGCACCTCCAGCACGGACCGCAGCTCCGCCACCACCGACGGCACCCGCTCCGGGGTGCGCAGCAACCTGCGTACCGCCGCGCACTCGACGGCCTCGCGCGCGTCGAGCACGTCCTCGGCCTCCCCCGGTGAGACCGGGACCACGATCGCACCCCGCTTCGGCACCAGCCTCAGCAAGTCCTCGGCCTGGAGCCGCAGGAACGCTTCCCTGACGGGGGTACGGCTGATTCCCAGGCGCTCGGCGATCTCTCCCTCGCTGAAGAGATGTCCTCCGGGAAGCTCGCCGGAGAGCACGAGTTCCTTCGTCAGCGCGTACGCCCGCTCGGCGGCGCTTTGGCGGGTTCGGGAAGTCGACACACCCCCACTGTAGGAAATAGATACAAGCTTGTATCTATGAGCTTCGTCGCTGATCAACTCAGGTCACGGGAGCCTTCGACGTCCTCCCCGAGCCGTGACCCGGACTTCGGAACCGGACACCCGCGAGGCGCGGAGCCACGACCGGCCCCCAGACTGGCGGTATGTTCCAATCCCCCGTCATCCTCACCCTGGACCTGTTGGGCACGTTCGCGTTCGGCCTGAACGGCGCCCTCACCGCCACCCGCGCCGCTCGGCTGGACCTGGTGGGGGTGCTGGTCCTGGGCATGATGACCGCGTTGGGTGGCGGGGTGATCCGGGACATCCTGATCAACGTGCCACCCGCGACCTTCGGCGACGGACGCTATCTCGCGGCGGCCGCGGGCGGAGCGCTGGTGGCCTTCCTGCTGAGCGTGGAACTGGAGCGCTACACCCGGCTCATCACCGTCTTCGACGCCGTCGGGTTGAGCGTGTTCTGCGTGACCGGAACCAGCAAGGCCCTCGACGCCGGCCTGGGAAGCGTGCAGGCGGTGATCCTCGGCGTGATCACGGCGGTGGGAGGGGGAACCCTGCGGGACATCGCCGTCCAGCGGGTCCCCTCGGTGTTGACCAGCGACTTCTACGCCGTTCCCGCTCTCGTGGGCGCCGTCCTCGCGGCCGTGGCCCTCGGCATCGGAATCCCCGGACTCGTCGGTGCGCTCGTCCCGGCGGCGGTGGCCTTCGTCATCCGCATGCTCGGTGTCCGCTACAACCTACGGGTGCCCCGCACCCGCGAGCGTGGCTTCCACTCCCGTGACGGGGACGAGGCCACCGACTGACGAGACGGCATCGGGGACGCGGCGCGGCCGCCCTCGCCCCGCTCCGGCCGGACCGCGGCGCCGGAGGTCAGAAGTGGTCGAGCAACTGCCCGAACCGCTCCACCGTCACCAGGCGCTCCGCGCCGAGGTCGAGATCGGCGTGCTCCAACACCCACGTGTTGGCGTTCGGCACGTACACGGCCCCCATGCCGGCGGCCAGTGCGGGCAGGATGTCGGAGGCGGGCGAGTTGCCCACCATCCACGTCGACGCGGGATCCAATCCGTACCGTTCGACGAGCCCGGAGTACGTGGCGACGTCCTTTTCCCGCACCACGTGAACGGCTCGGAAGTACTCGCGCAGCCCCGAGTTGTCGAGCTTGCGCCACTGGTCCTCCGGGACGCCCTTGGTCAGCAGGAGGAGCGGATAGCGCTCCCGTAACGCCTCGAGTGTTTCGGCCACCTCGGGGATCAGTTCGATACGGCACTCCAGCACCGCTTCCGCCAGCCGCCCCAGGTGCTCCCGTTCCCGTTCGGTCGCGGGTCGTCGGTGGATCCGCTCCAGGCAGTCGGTGAGGCTGCGCAGGAACACCGCGGCGCCGTAGCCGTAACGAGCCGAGTTGGCGTGTTCGACCTCGGCGAGCAGTTTCCGCACGGCCGCCGCGTCGAGTCCCGGCCGGGCCTGCCAATCGCAGAAGTCGTCGATGGCGCGCTCGAACACGACGTTGCATTCCCAGAGGGTGTCGTCGGCGTCGAACATCAGCACGGATCGCTGACCGAACACGGCGGGAACCTCCCCCGGACGCGGGCACGGGCGCGACCTTCGGGATGCTGCCATGACGGCCCCGGCTTCGACGACATCTTTTTGCGTAGAATGCTCCACCGTGCGCAGGTCTCGGTGGGTGCTCGGGGTGTTGGCACTCGCAGCCGTTGCCGTTCTGGTCGCCGTGGTGGTCCTCACCGGCTCCGATTCCGACTCCCCCGTCGATCGACCGGGGCCTCCCGGAACCGGTCCCCTGACCGTGGTGTCGCTCGGGGACAGCACGCTGTCCGGCGAAGGCGCGGGCGACTACACGCCCGACACCGACGGCAAGGACGGCAACTGGTGTCATCGCTCCCCGCACGCGATGGTGCACCAAATCGAGCTCACCGGAGTCACCGAGTCGATCAACCTCGCCTGTTCCGGGGCGCCGTCGGGGCACGTCGCGCTCGGCGACGTGGAGCAGTGGACCGAACCCTCCCAGGCCGGTCAGCTGCGCGAGCTGCTCGACGACCACCGGGTCGCCGCGGTGATCGTCGCGATCGGCGCCAACGACGACCCCCACTTCTCCCGGCTGATCTCCGAGTGCTTCACCGCGTGGTTCCTGCAGCAGGACTCGCCCTGCAACGCCAAGATCAAGCGGGACTGGCAGCAGCGGCTCGACGCCATGACCCCCAAGGTCGTGGCCGCACTCGAAGACGTCAAGCAGGTGCTGAAGGAAGCCGGCTACGAGCGGTCGGACTACGAGATAGTCCTCCAGTCGTACGCCTCTCCCATCGGACCCGACATTCCCGAGGAGTGGCGCAACCTCAACGGCTGCCCGTTCCGCACCGACGACCTGCGGTGGGTGGCCGAGACCGGCGCGATCGAGTTGTCGGAAGCGCTGCGAAGCGCGGCCCAGCAAGCCGACGTGCGGTTCCTCGACCTCTCCCGCGCGGGCACCGGGCACGAGGCCTGCAGTGGTGGCGACAACGCCGAGGACGAGTGGTTCACCCGGTTCACGGTGCGCTGGGACGACTTTCAGGACGTGGACCGCGCCAAACACGTCATTCAGGAGTCGTTCCACCCGAACGCCGCCGGACACGAACAGATAGCTCGGTGCATGAGCGAGTTCCTCGCGACCGACGACCGGGAGGCCGCGTGCCTGGAGGGCGAGGACGGCCACCTGCACGCCGCCCCGTCGCCCCAGTCGCTCGCGAGAAGCTGAGAATACGACCGCGGACACGCGCCCGCGGTCGTATTCTCAGAGGTCGAGGGCGGCTCGCAGGGCCCGGTCGATCTGCTCCTGGACCTCGGTGTCGATCTCGGCCACGTACTCCCGCAGCCACGGCCGGTACAGCCGCATCACATTGACCGTCGAGACCCAGTAGTGCCCGTCGACGGCCACCCCGAGAATGTCGTGGGGATCACGGTCCAGCAGCTCGGTGCCCAGCAGCCACGGCCGGTCGGAGTCGTTGATGCCGTCGGACGACAGCAGCACCATCTGCCGTGCTCGGGCCTGTTCGGAGGGTGGGTAGTAGGTCCAGATCTCACCCCTGCGCACGCAGGTCCTCCAACGCGGCGACCAGTTCGGCCTCGTCCCGCAACGCCGCCTCCTCGGCGGCCCGGCGACAGTCCGCCGGGTCGGGCGCCCGGAAACCGGTCCTCACGGCCTCCCGACGCGCGGCCTTGGCCAACCAGGCCGACACCGAGATCCCCGTGGCTTTGGCCGCTTGTTCGGCGAACGCCAGCACGCCGTCGTCCAGCGAGACCGTCACTTTCCGCGTTGCCATGTCGGCCATGGTACGCGGAACCCTCCCCCTGTGGGGGAAGGTTCACAAGGTCGGCGACCGCCCTTCGAACGGCGTGGACAGCACGACGGTGGTGCGGGTGGAGACCTTGGCCGCCTCCCGGATGCGCCGCAGCAGATCCTCCAGCGCCAAGGGCGAGGCCACCCGCACGAGAAGCACGTAGGACTCGTCGCCGGCCACCGAGTAGCACGACTCGATCTCGGGGATGTGCTCCAGCCGCTGGGGGTAGTCGTCGGGGGCCGCGGGATCGTTCGGTGTCAACGAGATGAGCGCCGTCAACGGCAGCCCGATCTGTTCCCCGTCGAGCCGAGCGGTGTACCCGCGGATGACACCGCGCTGCTCCAACCGGCGGACCCGCTGATGCACGGCCGACACCGACAGTCCGACCCGCTCGGCCAGGTCGGTGAAGCTGCAACGGCCGTTGGCCGCCAGCTCCCGCACGATGGCCCGGTCGAGCGGCTCCAGTCCTCCCCCGGTCATGCCGGCAGCACGACGAGTTCGTGCGGGCGCGTGTTCAACGGCTCCACACCGTCGGCGGTGACCACCACGATGTCCTCGATCCGTGCGCCCCACTTCCCCGCTCGGTACACGCCGGGTTCGACGCTGAACGCCATGCCGGGCTGCAGGGGCAGGTCGTTGCCGCTCATGATGTAGGGCTCCTCGTGCACGTCGAGCCCGATGCCGTGGCCGGTGCGGTGGATGAACAACTCGCCCAGCCCGGCGTCGGTCAGGATGTCGCGTGCCGCGGCGTCCACCTCGTGGGCCGTGACGCCGGGCCGCACCGCCCGTACCGCCGCCTCCTGGGCGCGCCGGAGCACCTCGTACGCCTCGACGATCTCGGCGGCGGGTTCCCCGACCGCGTAGGTGCGGGTCGAATCGGAGTTGTAGCCCTCGGGAAGCGGCCCGCCGATGTCGACCACGACGACGTCACCGGGCTCGATCACGCGGTCGGACACGTCGTGGTGCGGGCTGGCGCCGTTGGGGCCGGACCCGACGATGACGAAGTCGGCGTGCGTGTGGCCCTCCTCGACGATGGCCTCGGTGATGTCGGCTCCCACCTCGGCCTCGGTGCGACCGGGCCGCAGCCATTCGCCCACACGGGCGTGGACGCGGTCGATGGCCTCGGCGGCCCGCCGCAGGGCGGCGAGTTCGGCCGCGTCCTTGCACATGCGCAGCTCCCGCATCACGGGACCGGCGAGCGTCTGCTCGGCACCGGCCACGGCGTCGCGTAACCGCAGCACGTGGAGGGCGGCCATCGTGTCGCTCACCGCCACCCGGCCGGGCTTGCCGAGCCGGTCGGCCACGAGCCGGTACGGGTCCTCGCCGTCGACCCACGTCACCACGTCGACCCCGAGGTCGTCGGTGGGCACGTCGGCGTAGCCGGGGGCCTCCAACGCCGGCAGCACCAGCGTGGGTGGAGCGTCGGTCGCGGGGACGAGCAGCACGGACAGGCGCTCGAAGGAACCGCCGGCCTGCCCGATCAGGTACCGCAGGTCGGAACCGGGGCCGATCAATAGGGCGTCCGTGGCGGCGTCGGCCGCGGCGGCGCGGGCACGGTCGATCCGAGCGCGCAGCGTGGCGGCATCGGGAGCGGGGGTGTGCAGTGAACGACGCGACATGGCCGAAAGCCTAGCCCCGCGACGGACCGAGTGCCCGCACACCCACCGGCCCGGTGTGGCAGGCTGAGCGCGTGACCGGTCTGGTGCTGCTCGACGCCGCAAGCCTCTACTTCCGTTCGTTCTTCGCGCTGCCCGAGTCGCTGACCGCTCCGGACGGCACGCCGGTGAACGCCGTGCGCGGTTTCGCCGACACCGTGGCACGGGTGCTCGCCGACCGTCGTCCCGCGAGGCTGGTCGCGTGCCTGGACGCCGACTGGCGGCCCGAGTTCCGGGTGCGCGCGCTTCCCAGCTACAAGGCCCACCGCGTCGCGGAGCCCTCGGAGGCGGGCCCGGACACCGAGGAGGTCCCCGACACCCTCACGCCCCAGGTGCCGATCATCCTGGAGCTGTTGGAGGCGATCGGGATCGCCGTGGCCGAGGCCGAGGGCTACGAGGCCGACGACGTGATCGGCACGCTGGCCTCGCGGGAGTCGGAGCACCCCGTCGAGATCGTCACGGGCGACCGTGACCTCTTCCAACTGGTGCGGGACGACCCGACCCCCGTGTCCGTGGTCTACGTGGGCAGGGGCTGGGCCAAGGCGGAGGTGCTGGGGCCGAAGGAGATCGCCGAGCGCTACGCCCTACCGCTGGAGAACGCCGGTGCCGCCTACGCCGACATGGCGATACTGCGGGGCGATCCGTCGGACGGTCTGCCCGGAGTGGCGGGGATCGGTGAGAAGACGGCGGCGAAGCTCGTCACGCGGTTCGGGTCGTTGGAGGGCCTGCTGGCCGCGGCCCGCGACGCCGATCGTGACGTGCCGCCGAGGGTACGGACCAAGCTCACCGAGGCGAGCGACTATCTCGCGGCCGCTCCCCGTGTGGTGCGGGTGGTCACCGACGCCCCGGTGACCGGGTTCGCCGACGACCGCGTTCCGGCGGCTCCCGCCGACCCGGCGCGCGTGGCCGAGTTGGTGGAACGCTACAACCTCGGGGGATCGGTGAATCGCCTGCTGGCGGCGTTGCCCGGCTGACGGCCTCCCGGCCGGTGCGGTCGTGGCTCAGACGGGCAGGCCCACCTCGTAGCGGCCCTCCTCGTCGACGATCTTGATGGGAATGCGTTTGCTCTCGTCGGCGATGATGGCGGTGCAGTCGAATGTGGCGCCCTCGATCACGGCGGGCTGCTGGGGGCAGCGGACGCTCTCGACGTCGGCGATGCCGTAGCTGCCGGTGAGCACGGACCGCACGGCCTCTTCCACGGCGTCCCCGTCGAGTGCCTTCGGTACGGGCGTCAACGACAGCGAGGAAGTGGTCGTCGGTGAGCTCGTCGACGGCTCCGAGCTCTCGGTGACCACCGTCGGGGAGACCTCCCGGTCCCCTGGCTCCTCGGTGTCACCGCCGCAGGCCGTCACCGTCAGAGTCACACCGGCCGCCACGACGACCCACCGTAGTCCTCCGACACCGCGCACCCGCACGACAGGACACTCCACCCGTACTCGACTTCGCTACCGGTCAGAAGAACGTACCGCACCACGGTGCGTGTCGCGTTCGGACCAGTTCGTCGAACCGTTCCGCCGTGGCGTCGTCCTCGACCCCGATCCTCCCGGCGGCCACCAGCGCGGACGGGGACCATCCACCCAGGTAGACCATCGACAGGGCGGCCACGTCGAGGACGGCGTCGGGGGCCGCGTCGGTGCGCTCCACGCGAGCGGGCCCGACGCGGTAGCGGCCCGTGTTGCGCTCCAGGACCGGGTCGGTGACCTCCAGGACCAGCGGCTCACCGCGCCAGGTCCGCGCGGCCAGTGCCGCCTCGACGTCGACCAATCGTAGCCAGGCCTCGTCGGTGAGCTGGCTCGACTCGCAGGCACGGGGATCGGTGAACAACAGCTCTAGCGGCTCGTCCAAACCACGGTGCCGAACGACGATCTCGTCGACCAGATCGACCGAGAGCAAGAACCGCCACAGCCCCGCGAACGCGGAGGCGTCGGCGTAGTGGAGGTCGATCACGCGCATCGTCCCGGCCTTGCCGCCCTCGCGGTCGACCTGATAGACGGCGAACCCATCGGGGCCGTCAGTGCCGTGGTGCACGGCCGCGACGGCGTGCCCGTCGCCTCGACGCAGCATCGCGAACAGGCCGGGCCACCACCGCGCGGGGCGGGTCATCATGCCCGGCCGCAGCGGCACCCGCTCGTACACGTCGGGCAGGCGCCGCTCGGCCTCGTCGACTGTGATCAGCTCCACCTCACCGCCCTCGGGAACGCCGGGCCGCAGTCGCGCCCGGCTCCGGCGCACGACGCAGTCCCGTATCCGGCTGGCGACGCCGTAACCGAAGCGGCCGTAGATCACGCCCTCCGTGGCGTACAGGACAGCGGCGGTGACCCCGCGCTCGGCGAAGTCGGTGAGCTGGTGGCGCATCAACGCCGTCAGCACACCGCGCCTGGTGCGATCGGCGCGAACCCCGACCCCGGTGACCGCCGCCGTCGCGACCTTGGCCCCACCCGGTACCGCGAGTTCGGCGTCGGTCGACCTCGCGGTACCGATCAGCCGCTCGTCGAACGCCCCGAGTACCCGCCCCGGCTGGTGCACCTCCCGGAGGCGCTCCCACTGCTCGTCGGTCGCGGGACCGGAGTGGAGAGCGGCACGGAACAAGGTGTGCGCCGTACGGAACTCGTCGTCGCGGAGGGCGCGGACTACAACGTCGGTCATCGAATCGATCCTGTCGAACGGGCGCGGTGGGGACCAGTGGTTCTCGGCTCAGCCCTTCGGCGTGGGCCTGTCGACGGTGTAGTGCCCCTCATCGCTGGTGACCGTGATCTTCACGGTCTGCTGCTCACCGTCCACCGTGACGTCACAGGTGTAGACGTGGCCCTTTTCGACCGGCTGGTCGCCGGGGCAGTCGACCTGGCTGTTCTCCGAGACCCCGTACGAGTTGACCAGTAGCTTCTGCACCGACTGCTCGACGCTTTGTTCGTCGAAGGTCTTGGAGACGAGCAGACCGGGCTTCCAGAACAACACCACGGCCGCGGCCGCGATCACGACCACCGCCACCACGAGACCGATCAGGAGCTTCTTGCCGCCGCCGGAGGTGCCCTGAGGCACCCCACCCGGCTGCTGCCCGTAGCCCTGACCGTAGGCGCCGTACTGGCCCTGCTGCTGCGGCGGATAGGTGGCCTGTTGCTGGCCGTAGGTGCCCGCCCCCTCGTACGGGTTCGGGGCGGGTTGCTGGCCGTACTGCGGCTGCTGAGTGCCGTAGGCGGGCTGACCGTAAGCGGGTTGCTGACCGTACCCGCCGGGCTGAGGGAATCCACCGGACGCGGGGTTCGCGGGTGGTTGCTGCCCCCACTGCGCGGGGTTGTTACCTCCGTACGGCGCGCTCATCGTGTTGCCCTTCCGCGTATCACAGCCCTGATGTCGCACTTCACGGCAGTCACCGCCCACACGGCCGCCGCTTGCCGAATCCAACCACATCGGCCGAGGCGTCGGCACGTCCGCCCGGTGCTTTCTCAGACTTCTCCGGCGGCGACCACGCCGCGGCGGAGCAGGCGGGACGCCTTGCCCGCCGCGCCCCCCACGGGATGCTCCTTGCCGAGCACGTCCTTGATCTGGTCGAGCAGGTCGACCACCTGCCGCGACCAGCGCACGAAGTCGCCCGCCGACAGCTCCTGGCCGTTCATCTCGGCGGTGGTCAACACCTTCTCCAGGCTCTCGCCCCGCGCCCACCGGTAGACCGGCCAGGCGAATCCGGCGTCCGGTTCCCGAGTGCGGTCGAGTCGGTGCCTGCGTTCGTCCTCGACGAGGTCCGTCCACACCCGCACGGTCTCCTGCCATGCCGTGGACACCGGCCCCGAGGGCAGCTTCGACTCGGCCGGGGAGTCCCGCCGCGCCTCGTAGACCAATGTGGAGACCACCGCGGCCAGCTCCGCCGGGGCGAGTCCGTGCCACAACCGCTGCCGAATGCACTCGGCGGCCAGCAGGTCGGACTCACTGTACAAGCGCGACAGCAGCCGCCCGTGTTCGGTGACGGTGTCGCCGTCGGCGTCGAGGTAGCCGCGCTCGGACAGCAACCGGCGAATGCGGTCGAACGCGCGCGCCAGCGAGTGGGTCGTGGCCGCGACCTTGCGCTTGAGCTGCTCGGTCTCGGCCTCCAGCCGGAGGTAGCGCTCCACCCACCGCAGGTTGGCCTCCCGGTCGGCCATCCCGTGCACCGGGTGAGCACGCAGTTCACGACGAAGCTCCCCCAGCTCCGCGTCGGAGTGGGCGTCGGAACGCCACTTCCGGCGCCGGGGCGGACGCAGGCCCAGATTACGCAGTGACGAGGCGATGTCACGACGCGTCTTGGGGGAACGCAGCTCGACGTGCTTGGGCAACCGCAACCTGCCGAGTGGTTCCACCGGGGCCGGGAAGTCGGACAGCGACAGCGCGCCGGACCACCGGTCCTCGGTGACCACGACGGGCCTCGGTTCGTCGAACTGGTCCACTCCGGGGTCGACCACCACGGCCAGGCCCGCGCGCCGCCCCTGGGGGACGGCGATGACGTCACCCTTACGGAGCTTCTCCAGCGACTGGGCGGTCTGCGCACGCCGGGCGGCGGTGTTCTGCCGTGCCAGCACCTTCTCCCGGTCGGACACTCGCTTGCGCAGGGCCAGGTACGACCTCAGCTCGTCGAAGTCACCGGTGAGCGCGTCGGCGTACCCGCGGAGCGCCTCGGTGTTGCGCTCGATGCGGCGGGACAGGCCCACCACCGATCGGTCGGCTTGGAACTGTGCGAACGACTGCTCCAGAAGCTCCCGCGCCTTGGCCGCCCCGAACCGACCCACCAGGTTCACGGCCATGTTGTAGCCGGGGCGGAACGACGACCTCAACGGATACGTCCGGGTAGAGGCCAGCCCCGCGACCTGCCTCGGGTCGACTCCGGGCTGCCACACCACCACGGCGTGCCCCTCGACGTCGATCCCCCGCCTTCCGGCCCGACCGGTGAGCTGCGTGTACTCACCGGGGGTGAGGTCCACGTGCGCCTCGCCGTTGTACTTGACGAGCCGTTCGAGCACGACGGTGCGAGCGGGCATGTTGATGCCCAACGCGAGCGTCTCGGTGGCGAACACGACCTTGACGAGACCGCGGACGAACAGCTCCTCCACGGTCTCCTTGAAGGCGGGCAACAGCCCGGCGTGGTGGGCGGCGATTCCCTGTTCCAGGGCTTCCCGCCATTCCCAGTAACCGAGCACGGCGAGATCGTTCTGCGGCAGGTCGGCGGTGCGCTCGTCGACGATGCGGCGGACCTCCTCGGCCTCCTCGGGAGTGTTCAGCCTCAGTCCGGAACGCACGCACTGGGTGACGGCGGCGTCACAGCCCGCGCGAGAGAAGATGAACACGATCGCGGGCAGCAGGCCGGCCGAGTCGAGACGATCGACGATCTCGACGCGGGACGGTGGACGGTAACGCGGTCCCCGGTAGGGCGCTCCGCGTCGGCCGCGGCCCCGAAGCCCGGCGGGCGCATGCATCCGCGCGGTGTCCTCGACCCGGCGCAGCAGTTGGGGGTTCAGCCTGGCCTCACCGGTGTCCGCGTGCCTCCCGGCGAACAGGTCGAGCATGCGACCGCCGACGAGCATGTGCTGCCACAACGGCACGGGGCGGTGTTCGTCGACCACGACGCTGGTGTCGCCGCGCACTTCCATCAGCCACTCACCGAATTCCTCGGCGTTGCTGACCGTGGCCGAGAGGCCGACCACGCGCACGTAGGAGGGCAGGTGCAGGATGACCTCTTCCCACACCGCGCCCCGGAACCGGTCGGCGAGGTAGTGCACCTCGTCCATGACGACGTAGCCGAGGTCGTCGAGCGCGGTGGACCCCGCGTACAGCATGTTGCGCAGCACCTCGGTGGTCATCACCACGATCTGCGCGCCGCCGTTGACGGACGTGTCGCCGGTGAGGAGACCGACGGCGTCGGAGCCGTACCGCTCCACCAGGTCGCCGTACTTCTGGTTCGACAGCGCCTTGATGGGGGTGGTGTAGAAGCACTTGCGGCCCTCGGCCAAGGCCAGGTGCACGGCGAACTCGCCGACGACGGTCTTCCCGGCGCCGGTCGGCGCGCACACCAGCACGCCGTGCCCGTCCTCGAGGGCCTCGCAGCCTCGGATCTGGAAGTCGTCGAAGTCGAACGCCACGTCGGCGGCGAATCGCGCGAGCTGGGGGTACCGTCCGCGACGGCGCGCCGCCGCGTAGGCCTCGGCAGGGCTCAGAGATGAAGTGGAGGAGTCCACGATCGCCAGGGTTTCACACCCCGCCGTGGGCATGCACGGGGTGGGGGCCCCAACACTCGGGAGGCCACGGTGTTCGGTCGAACCCGTCTTGTCGGTGACCGCCGCTACGCTGCGTGGCATGGAAGCCTGGAGCGCGGAACGGGTGCGATCGTTGTGTCTGTCGCTGCCGGGGACCGAGGAACGATTTCCGTTCTCGCCCGAGCTCAGCGTGTTCTTCGTCGAGGACAAGATGTTCGCGCTGTCGGCGTTGGACGACCACCCCCTGTCGGTGAGTCTGAAGTGCGATCCGGAGCACTCGCTGTACCTGCGCGACACCTACCCCGCGATCACCCCCGGCTACCACTTGAACAAGCGTCACTGGAACACGGTGGTGCTGGACGGTTCCGTGCCGGACGACCTCGTGGTCGACCTGGTGCACGAGTCGTACGACCTGGTGGTGGCGGGGTTGCCGAAGTATCGGCGCGAACGGCTGGCCGCCGGCTCAGGCCAGTAGCGCGTCGAGTTTCTCGTAGCCCTCGACGATGCCGACCTCCATGCCGCTGGCCGGCATCGCGTCGCGGGACTCCAGTGTGTCCACGATCGACAAGCTGGTGACGCGGGTCCGCCCGCGACCGAGGTCGTCGAAGGTGCCGATCTCCAGGCTCACCGCGTCGGGCATGCCGACGTAGCCGAAGGTCTGCACGATCCGTGACGGCGGGCGCACCTCGTGGAAGGAACCGTAGAACTCCGCGATCTCCCGCCCGTCCCGCACCGCGGTGTAGCGGTAGCTTCCGCCGGTGCGGGCGTCCCAGGTGTCGAGGTGCATCTCCAGCTCCTTCGGGCCGAGCCAGCGAGCCACCAGCTCCGGCTCCGTCCAGGCCCGGAAGACCTCGTCCCGCGGGGCGTCGAATTCCCGCACGATGCGCACCGACGGCAGGTCGGGAACGGCTTCGATCAGGGTGTCTCGGGTCTTGGTCGTCATGATGCCTCCTGCTGGGCGGCTCCGGAAGTTCCGGCGCCGGTGTCGATGAGGTCCTCCGGCACCGCGTCGAGGCGACGGAACCGCTCCTCGGCGGCGAGCCGGGAACGCTCGATCCACGTGGTCATCAGGTCCAGCCCGGCCGTCTCCAGATGGCACGGCCTGCGCTGGGCCCGTCTGCCGCGGCTGATCAACCCGGCGTCCTCCAGCACGCGCAGGTGCTTGGAGACCGCCTGCAGCGACACGTCGTAGGGCTCGGCCAACTCGGTCGCCGTGGCGTCACCGGTGGCGAGCCGGGCCACGATGTCACGGCGGATCGGGTCCCCGAGGGCGGCGAACATGCGCGACAGCTGATCGTCGGCCACTGAAACTTCTCCCGATTCTCAACCAGTCGGTTGAATACCCACGGGGACCAGCTCGAAACGTGGTCAACCGTTCGGTTGAACACGGGGCCGGACGAGGAACCGCAACAGCACCAGGGCGGCCACGGCCAGCGCCAGGTTCCCCACGAGCGCGGTCGTGAACGCGTTCAGATGCGCTACCGCGACGGACGGTCCGTCGCCCAACGCCGTGGAGAACACCAGTCCCAGGACCGTGACACCCAGTGACATGCCGAGCTGGCTCGCGGTCTCCAGCACGCCTCCGGCGGCACCGGCGGCACGCTCGGGGACCTCCCCCAGGGCCGCACCGAACAGGGGACTCACCCCGAGACCCTGACCGAAACCGACGATCGCCAGCGGTGCCACGAGCTCCCAGCCCGTGGTTTCGGCGCCGTCCAGCCACACCGTCGCCAGCAACACGGCCGTGCCGACGGTGTTGACGCCGTACCCGAGCGTCAGTACGTGGTGGCCCCACCGGACGGACAGCCGGGGACCGATCAGGGACGCCACCGCGAACGTCACCGCCAGCGGAGCGAACACCAGCCCCGCCGTCAGCGGCGAGTAGCCGAGGCCGTCCTGCAACGTCAGCGTCAGCACGAAGAACAACCCGGCGTTGCCCGCGAAGAACACCACCGCGATGCCGTTTCCCGCCGCGAAACCACGCAGTGCCAGCAAGTCGGGGTCCACCAGGGGCGCGCCACCTCGCCTCTTCAGGCGCCGCTCCCACACCACGAACACCGCGAGCAGGGGCAGCGACGACACCAGCGACACCCACGTCCACCACGGCCATCCGGCGTGGTTGCCTTCGACCAACGGCACCGACAGCGCCAGCAGCGCCACGGAGAGCAGTCCGACACCGGTCACGTCGAGCGCACCCCGCACGCGGCTGCAGGTGCGTTCCCCCCTGGGCAGAAAGCGCAGGGCGCCCACGACGGTGGCGACGCCCACGGGCACGTTGACCAGGAAGACCAGGCGCCAACCCAGCCCCCACACGTCCAGGTGCAGAAGCAACCCTCCCACGAGCTGCCCGGCGATCGACGCCAACCCGATGGTGGCGCCGAAGAGCGCGAACGCCGTCGCCCCGGCCCGGCCGTCGAACGCGGTGCGCAGGATCGCCAGCACCTGTGGGTAGAACAACGCGGCACCGCCGCCCTGCACCAACCGAGCGACGATCAACGACGTCGCGTCCGGCGCGAGCCCGGCCGCCAACGAGGCCAGGGTGAACACTCCCACCCCCACCACGAACATGCGCTGGACCCCGTGGAGATCGCCGAGCCTGCCGCCGAGCACGAGCAACAGCCCGTACACGAGCACGTAGCCCCCGACGACGAATTCGATCTGCGCGAAGCTCGCGTTCAGCTCCGCGCGTACCGACGGAACGGCCACGTTCACGATGAACGAGTCCATGATCGCCAGGAACGTCCCCGCCAGCGCGATCCCGAGAATCCACCATCCAGATCCGGTGATGCCCCGGTCGCCCCGCTCCCCCGAAGGGACGGACCGTGGCCCGGTCTCCGTACTCATCGTCGTCTCCTCGTCCTGCCGTTTCGGACACCGGAAACGATCACTCCGGGCCGGAGCCGGAACAACGACGCACTGCGCACCGATCGATAAGCTAGGCTTATGGTTCTTGGTCCGGTGCCCGAGCGGCACGAGATGGACGCGTTCCTCGTCCTGGCCGAGGAACTGCACTTCGGACGCACCGCTGAGCGCCTGCACCTCACTCAGGCACGCGTGAGCCAGACGATCCGCAAGCTCGAACGCCGCATCGGAGCGCCGCTGTTCGAACGCACCAGCCGTCGGGTGGCCCTCACTCCGCTCGGAGAGCGGTTCCGCGACGACCTCGCCCCGCTGCACCGAGAACTCGCGAACGCCTTGGCCAGGGCACAGGCCGCCGCTCGCGGAGTCGACGGCAGCCTGCGCGTCGGGTTCCTCGGTCTGGCAGCCGGCGAACTCACCCCCAAACTGCTGGAGACGTTCGCGCAACGCCACCCGCGCTGCGAAGTCGTGATGCGGGAGACCCACTTCAACGATCCGCTGGGACCACTACGTTCCGGCGAGGTCGACCTGCTGCTCACGCGACTGCCCGTGGAGGAACCGGACCTGACGGTCGGACCGGTCCTGTTGTCCGAGCCGAGGGTGCTGGCCGTGCCGACCCGACACCGGTTCGCCCGGCGCGAACGCGTGTCCCTCGACGAACTGGCCGGTGAGACGACGTTCGGCGTCGCCGGGGCCGCGCCCGACTACTGGTGGGACTTCCACGTGCCACCCACCACGGCCGACGGCAGGCCGATCCGCCGTCGAGAGTCGGTCAGCACCTTCCAGGAACTGCTCGCACTCGTCGCTGCGGGGCGCGGAGTGTCCCCGCTGGCGGCATCCGTGCGGATCTACCACAACCGGCCCGACGTCGTGTTCGTCCCACTGGACGGAGTGCCACCCACCGACGTGGCCGTGGTCTGGCGCACCGCCTCGGCGACCGCCCGCGTGCGCGCGTTCGTTCGGGCCGCGGAAGACACCGTCGCGGCCAACGGCGGTCCCGCCACCCGCTGACCCGAAGGATCAGCCGAGCACCGACAACGCACCCGGCACACACGTCACGGTCACCGGCAGCGCGCCGCAGGGGTCGCCGTCGGCGAACACCGGCCACCCCGGGTCGCCCGCCACGAAGACACGTGAGGCCCGCAGCGTGTGCACGGAAGGGTTGCGCACGTGGGTGCCGGTTCGCAGCCTCGGCAGGATGCGGGCGAGCCGCCACGGGCTCACCGGGCCCACGATCGTCACGTCGAACATCCCGTCGTCGTACGTCGCGGCGGGACAGATGGGAATGCCGCCGCCGTAGAACGCGGTGTTACCCACTGCCACCAGCGTGGCCTGCGTCGTCAGGCGTCCGGTGTCCGTGTCCACCACCACCGGGCGGGGGCGCAACGACACCAGTTCCCGAAGCAGCGCGAGGTCGTAACGGTGCGGGCCGTGGGGCCACCGCAGGCTGTTGGCGCGCGCGTTGACGGCCGCATCGAAGCCCGTGCAGAGCACCGTGCCGAACCAGCGTGGCTCCGCCGGGTCGGTGCCGTCCACGCGCCCGAGGTCCAGTCGACGTCGACGGCCGTGCCGCAGCGCCGAGACCAGGGTGGCCAAGGCGGTACTCGGGTCACGGGGAATTCCGAGCGCGCGAGCGAAGTCGTTGCCGGTTCCGCAGGGAACGAGGCCGAGGGCCACGTCCGTGTCCGCGCAACACTGGACGGCCCGGTGGACGGCCCCGTCACCGCCCAGGACGACGAGTGCGTCCAGCCCCGCCGACCGGCACTCGGCCACGCGCTGCCGGAACCGCTCGAACGACGTCGCCGTGATCAACTCCAGATGATCCGCCTCGGCACGCAGTCGCTCGGCCACCGTGCCCGCGATCCGCGCCGCCGCGCCCCGCCCCGAATCCGGATGCACGGCCAACCCCAGTCGCCACCCCATGCGTCAGGTGATGTCCTCGGTGCGGGGCTTGCCGTCACCGGCGCGCGGTTCGTCGTCGATCGTGCTCGGCGTGTAGTGGAAGGGCGCCGGCTCGTCGTCGGCGAGCTTGTCCCAGTTTTCCTCGCCGCGTCGTCGTGCCTTGCGCTTGTCGTGGATACGGGTGATCTGGAGCGACAGCTCCAGCAGCACGGTCAACGCACCCGCCAGGGCGAGCATGGAGAACGGGTCGGCGGGTGTCACGAAGGCCGCGAAGACGAACGCGATGAAGATCAGGCCCCGGCGCCACTTGCTGAGTTGGGCGTAGCTGACCACGCCCACGCGGTTCAGCATGATCACCAGCAGGGGGACCTCGAAGCTCACCCCGAAGATCACCAGCAGCGACAGGACGAAGGAGACGTACTTGTCACCGGTGAACCAGGTGTCGAACGCGCCGCCACCGAAGTTCACCAGGATCTCCAGGGCGAACGGCACCATCGCGTACGCGAGCACCGCGCCCGTGGCGAACAGCACACTCGCGAACCCGACGAACGTGAGCGCGTACTTGCGTTCCTTCGCGTACAGCCCCGGAGCGACGAAGGCCCAGAGTTGGTAGAACCACACCGGGGCGAACAACACCGCACCGGCCGTCAGCCCCACCTTCAACTGGATCATGAAGGCTTCGAACGGCACGGTCTGCAACAGCCGGCACGGGGGCTCCTTCGGGAACCGGTGCTCGGCGGGAATCGCGCAGTACGGTCCGGTGACGATCTCCCCGAGCGATGGGATGGGTCCCACCCGGTTGGAGAACCAGAGGAACCCGACGACGCCGCCCACACCCAGCGCGATCAGGGCGAAACCCAGACGACGGCGGAACTCGTAGATGTGCTCGATCAGCGTCATGGTGCCGTCGGGGTTGTGCCGACGGCTGCGCTTACGCCGCTTGCTGATGCGGTCGTTCGAGGAATCCGCCACGAACCGTGTCCGTTTCCGTCCCGTGTCGATGAGTCAAGCCGAATGGGCGACGTCTTTGTGCCCGCGGAAGGACTCAGCCCGCGTTCTTCTGCGCCTGCTGAGCGGCCTGCTGCCGCTTCAGCTCGTCGAGCTGACGCTGGAGTTGCTCCACCTGTTCCTCGGTGCTCATCGCCGAGGTGCCCGCCGGCTGGGAGGCGGCCGGCGTGGTGGACTGCGGCAACTGGCGGGTGTCGGGCTCGGCCACTGCGGGCTCGGTCCGCGCGGTGGTCGCCGAGTCGGAGGTCTGGCCGGACTCACGCATGTCCTTGGTCTCGGCCTTGAAGATCTTCATGGACTTGCCGATCGACCTGGCCGCGTCGGGCAAGCGCTTGGCACCGAACAGCAGGACCACGACAAGCACCAGAATGATCAAATGCCACGGCTGCAACGCATTCATCGCCTGGCCTCCTTACTCGCTCAGGGTCGATCGTACTGTGCTGCGGCGATGTCGCGTCAGTGCCGCCGACTCCGCCGGAGCGCGACGCCGACCGCCGCCGATCGAGCCCGCAGCAACCCGACCCGATCACCGGCACGAGCCGACACCATGCTGGCCGTCGCGCGGAACGTGCGCAAGAGCCGGAGCACACGGAACGCGACCAGACCGAAACCGGCCACCGCCGCCACGACGAGGGCGGCACTCACCACGTACCACACGGGCCCACCCTAGCCAGCCGAGGTTGCGGCGAGGTGACGAGCACGTGCCAGCGCCTCGGCCGCCCGCTGTCGTACGGCCCGCGCCACCCACTCGGGTTCCTCGACCGTCACCTGCCCCCGCTGCCGCAGCACCAACCGCACCAACCACGACTCGTCGGCGTAGCGCATGCGCACCCGCAGGCGACCGCCGTCGAGCTCGTCGAGCTCCTCGCACTGGTAGTACTCGGCGACCCACCGGGCGTCCGGTTCGAGCACGAGCTGGGCCTCCGGGTACTCGGGCCGCCGGGGGAAGACGCCCTCGGACAGATCCTTCGGGGTCGCGGTCTCCGGGGGAGCGGCCGGTTCGTCCAGCACCGTCAGCTCGTCGATCCGGTCGAGCCGGAACAGCCGGACGGACTCGGCCTTCCGGCACCACGCCTCCAGGTAGCTGATGCCTTCCACGATCAGCAGCCGCATCGGGTCCACCGTACGTTCGGTGATCGCGTCCTTGGACGCGCTGTAGTAACGCAGCCACAACGCGCGGCGCTTCTGCAGCGCCCGCCGCACCGTCTCGCGGGTCTCCGCCGTGGCCGCCGCCTCCCGGACACCGTTGCCCACCACCACGCCGGACGGACGGGCGTCACCCGACGCGACCTCGATCTTGGCGATGGCCCGGTGCACGCTGTCGGCGTCGACCACCCCGGGAGTCTCGGCCAACGCCCGCAACGCGATCAGCAGCGCGCTCGCCTCCGACCCCGTGAGCCGGAGCGGACGGCGCATGCCCGCGTCATAGGTCACCGACACGGTGTCGCCGTCGAACGACAGGTCGATCAGATCACCGGGGCCGTAGCCGGGCAGACCGCACATCCACAGCAGTTCCAGGTCCTTGCGCAGCTGCCGCGGCGTGACGTCGAAGTCACGGGCCGCCTCCTCGATCCGGATGCCCGGCCGGGCCAGCAGATACGGCACGAGCGCGAGCAGCCTGGGCAGCCGATCCCCCGATCCACTCACCGTGGCACCTCCCGGACGACTCGTTCCCAGCGGTCGGCGACCGCCTTGGCCAACACGTCGGGCTCCAGCACCAGCGCGTCGGGACCGTGGCCCGCGATCCAGTCGGCCGCGCTCTCGGGCGACCAGAGATCCAGCTCCACCACGTCGCCGTCGACGTCGGCGACCGCACGGCGACCCACCACCGTGGCATGGCGCCGGATGCCGGCCGCGCGTCCCTCGGCGAGCCATAACCGCGCCCGCATCACCGGTTGGGGTTCCTCTCGTTCCCCGCCTCCGACACCCGCGACGAACTCCAGCAGGTTCACGTCGGCGGGGCGGGTCACGGCTCCCGCGCGTCCCAGGGTCCGCACTGGACCGGTGATACGGGACAGCCGGAAGCAGCGCGGAGCGTCCCGGTCGCGGTCGTGCCCCACGAGGTACCAGCGCGACCGCCACGACACCACGCCCCACGGCTCCACCGTGCGGGGCCGCCGTTCCGGCGACGTGGAACGCCGGTAGTCGAACCGCACCACCTTGCCCTGCTGCACGGCCGACAGCAGCGGGGCGAACGCGGGCTCGACGTGCACCCTCGGCTCCACGGGGGTGGCCGCGTTCTCATCGACCTCCACGCCGGCCGCCCGGAGCTTCACCAACGCGCCCTGGGCCTGGCCGGTCAGTTCCGGCGAATCCCACAATCGCACGGCGAGCGCGACCGCGGCGGCCTCGTCGGGGGCCAGCTCGATGTCTCCCAGTTCGTAGTCCCGGCGGGCGATGCGGTACCCCTCGACGGGATCGAACGCCGAGTTGCGCCCGGTCTCCAACGGAATCCCCAGCTCGCGCAGCTCCGCCTTGTCACGTTCGAACATGCGCGAGAACGCCTCGTCGCTCGCGGCGTCGGCGTAGCCGGGCACGATGCCACGGATCCGCTCGGACGTCAGGTACTGCCGAGTCGACAACAGAGCGAGCACCAAGTTCACCAAGCGCTCGGCACGGGCTGTGGACACCCGGTAACCCTACCGCCCACCCGGTGGCACCCTTTCGGGCCAGGTCCCTTCGCACACCCGGCCCGGCGAGCCACTCACAACGAGCTGATCAAGCGCTCCACCCGCTCGTCCACCGAACGGAAGGGGTCCTTGCACAGCACCGTGCGCTGCGCCTGGTCGTTCAACTTCAGGTGCACCCAGTCGACGGTGAAGTCACGCCCGGCCTGCTGGGCCGCGGCGATGAAGTCGCCCCGCAGCTTCGCCCGCGTGGTCTGCGGCGGGGTGTCCTTGGCGAGTTCGATCTCGCCGTCGTCGGTGATACGCCGCACCAGCCCCTTGCGCTGCAACAGGTCGAACACGCCTCGCCCGCGCCGGATGTCGTGGTAGGCCAGGTCGAGCTGAGCGATCCTCGGATCGGAGAGCACCAGGTTGTGCTTGCTGCGGTACCGCTCCACCAGTCGATGTTTGATCGCCCAGTCGATCTCGGTGTCGATGCCGGAGAAGTCCTGCTGTTCCACCGCGTCCAGCGCCCGGCCCCACAGGTCGATCACCTGGTGGGTCGCCGGGGTGCCACCGTGGGTCTCCACGTGCTGGACCGCCCTGGCGTAGTACTCGCGCTGGATCTCCAGGGCCGAGGCCTCCCGGCCGCCCGCCAGCCGCACCTGCCGCCTTCCCGTCAGGTCGTGGCTGATCTCCCGGATCGCCCGGATCGGGTTGTCCAGCGTGAAGTCGCGGAACTGCACTCCCTCCTCGATCATCTGGAGCACGAGGTCGACCGAACCGACCTTCAACAGCGTCGTCGGCTCCGCCATGTTGGAATCACCGACGATCACATGCAGCCTGCGGTAGCGCTCCGCGTCGGCGTGCGGCTCGTCGCGGGTGTTGATGATCGGCCTCGACCGCGTCGTCGCGCTCGACACCCCTTCCCAGATGTGCTCGGCACGCTGGGACAGGCAGTACACCGCGCCTCGGGGTGTCTGCAGCACCTTTCCCGCGCCGCAGATGAGCTGCCGGGTCACGAGGAACGGCAGCAGCACATCGGCCACCCTGGAAAACTCACCCGCCCGCGTCACGAGATAGTTCTCGTGACAGCCGTACGAGTTTCCGGCCGAGTCGGTGTTGTTCTTGAAAAGGAAAATGTCGCCGCCGATACCCTCGTCGGCGAGGCGACGTTCGGCGTCGATCAGCAGATCTTCCAGGATCCGCTCACCGGCCTTGTCATGCGTCACCAGCTGAACGAGGTCGTCACACTCGGCGGTGGCGTACTCCGGATGCGATCCCACGTCGAGATACAGCCGGGAGCCGTTGGACAGGAACACGTTCGAGGACCGGCCCCAGGACACGACCCGCCGAAACAGGTACCGCGCCACTTCGTCGGGGGACAACCTGCGTTGCCCGTGGAAGGTGCAGGTCACCCCGAATTCGCTTTCGATCCCAAAGATCCGCCGCTGCATCCTTCAAGGGTAGGCGCTTTTCGCCACGGTACGGTGAATGAAAATCCCGGAGAACCGAGGTGGCCTAATCATCGACACCGTCATCACCTACTTGGCCCGCCGACTGCACCATGTGACCACGATCGACCGCCTCGCCATGCGCTACAGCGCAGCCCTCCCCCACACGCTGTGGGACCCGGCGTTGTCCCGCCTCTCCCGCTCCGCCGACAAGAGCCGCCTGTGGTGGCTCGTCGCCGCGGGACTCGCCACGCGCCGGGGCCCGACCCGCCGTGCGGCGTTCCGGGGCCTGGCGGCTCTCGCGGGTGCCAGTGTCGCCGCCAACCTCGTCGGCAAACCCCTGTTGCCGCGCCGGCGGCCCGCGGCCGAGGCCGTGCCCGAGGCGCGGCGGCTGCACAAGCGTCCGACGTCCTCGTCGTTCCCGTCCGGCCACGCGGCCTCCGCCGCCGCGTTCGTCACCGCCGCCGCCCTCGAATCGCCGCGGCTCGGCATCGCCCTGGCGCCCCTGGGCGCCGCGGTGGCCTACTCGCGTGTGCACACCGGAGTGCACTGGCCGAGCGACATCGGCGCGGGGGCCGTCCTCGGTGCCCTCGTGGCCCTGGCCACCCGTCACTGGTGGCCTCCCCGCCCCGACGACGCCCGAGCCCACACCGCACCCCCCGCCGACGCTCCCGCCCTGCGGGAGGGCGCCCACATCCTCGCCGTGGTGAACCCCCACTCCGGAAACCCCGACGACGACCCGACCACCGAGCTCCGCGAGTTGTGGCCGCGCGCCGTCGTCCTCACCCCCGAATCCGGCGCCGACCTCCACGACCAACTCACCGACGAACTCCGGCGTCGCGCCGACGAGGTGCGCGCGCTCGGTGTCGCCGGTGGGGACGGCACCGCCGCGGCCGTGGCCTCGGTCGCCGCCGACGCCGGTCTCCCCCTGGCGCTCATCCCGGCCGGTACCCTCAACCATTTCGCCCGTGACCTCGGGCTACGCCACTTCACCGACACGGACGCCGCGGTCCGCTCGGGTAACGCCGTCGGCATCGACCTCGGCGAGGTGGAGATCGACAGCGACCACGGCACCACCCGCCGCTGGTTCGTCAACACGGCGAGTCTCGGTGGATATCCGGAGATGGTGCGGCTGCGCGAGACCATCCAACGGCATCACCCGAAGTGGCCCTCGGCCGTCATCGCCATGGTCCGGACCCTCCGGCACGCCCGTCCCCTGCGGGTGCGGTTGAACGGCGAGCACCTGGCGGTGTGGCTGCTGTTCGTCGGCAACGGCACCTACGCGCCGAAAGGTGTCATCCCCTCCCGGCGACCCGCGCTCGACACGGGTCTGCTCGACGTCCGGTACCTGCGAGCCGACCGTCCGTACTCCCGCACCCGTTTCCTGCTCGCCGTCCTCACGAACACGCTGAGCACCAGTCACGTCTACAGCCAACGCGACCTGTCCGAGCTGGACGTCACCCTCCTCGACGGCAACCGCCGAATCGCCACCGACGGCGAGGTGGGTCCGCTCGGCCATCGGTTCCGCTTCCGCTCCCGGCCGAGCGCCCTGGCGGTCTACCGGCCCCGGAAGGCGGTGTCGGACACCCTCACTCCTCCGGAGCAGCCGCCCACCGGGTCACCCGCACCTCGTCGCCGACGGAGAGCTTTCCGGTTCTGGTGACCGCGAACCTGGCCCCGAGCACCACCCCGCCGGGAACCCGGCGGTACTCCGCCAGCGTGCGCAGCGGCTCGGGGCCCCGGCGCTCACCCGTGGCCTGGTCGACCGTGGTCACCACACAACGGATGGCGACCTTGGCGAAGCCGAGTTCGGCCTCGCCGACCTCCACCCGGCGCGCCCGCTCCTCCTCGTGGGGCTCCGACCAGCCTTCGACCACGACGTTGGGACGGAAGCGGTTCATCGGCAGCGCGGGCAGGTCCTTGCCCGCCAGGCGGGTGTTGAGTTCCTCCAGGCTGCGCGTCGACACCACCAGCACGGCGGTGCTGTCGGCGAACCCCGCCGTTCCCGACGTCTCCCCTCCGGTCACCCGATCGTGTTCCGGAGGTACCCGCACCAGCCGGCACGGACGCGCCAGCCACGTCGACAACCACTCGGCGACCCGATCACCCTGGTCGACGCCGCGGTAGGGCTCGCCGTGGATCCACACGTCCGTTCGTGCCCCGGTGTCCTCGCCGGTGTCCACGGCCACGTCGATCGGCTCGATGCCCGGCGCGGCCAGTGTCAACCGACGAGCGTCCTCCCCGAGGGCGGGCCGTATCACCGCGAGACGCGGGTCCCGGCGTTGGCTGAGGAAACGCCCCTCGGAGTCCACCACCATGAAGGTCCGGTCGTGCTCCAGGCCCGCGAGCCCGAGAACGCCCTCACGCAGTTCGACGCCCGCACATCCCTTCACCGGGTAGTGGAACAGGCTCGCGACACGCGCCACCGGAACTCAGCTCGTCTCGTCGCCGCCCTCGGATGGGGCGCCCGAACCCGAGGCGCTCTCCTCCGACTGGGCCTCGTCGTCCCGTCGCGTGCTCGGCATCAACGCCTCCAGCGCCGCGCCCCGGATGCGACGGAACTTCCGGCCGGGGCGTTCGCGGTCGAGCACCGCGACCTCCAGCTTCCCCGGCTCCAGCTCGTTGTTGGCCGTGGAACCACCGCTGCCGCTGCCCGAGGAGCTCGCCGACGGTGCCCGCAGCGCCTCCACCGCGACGGCCAACGCGGCGTCGAGTTCCATGCCGTCGGAGAACGTGTCCTTGAGCTTGGCGTTGATGGCGTCGGTCTGACCGCCCATGACCACGTACTTCGGCTCGTCCATCACGATCGAGCCGTCGTAGGTCAGGCGGTAGAGCTCGTCTTCGTCGGAGTTGTCGCCGACCTGCGCCACGCAGATCTCCACCTCGAACGGCTTCAGCTGCTCGGTGAAGATCGTACTCAGCGTCTGCGCGTACACGTTGGCCAGCGCCCGCGCGTTCACGTCCCGCCGGTCGTACATGTAGCCCTGGAGGTCGACGTGCCGGATGCCACCACGCCGCAGGCTCTCGAACTCGCTGTAGCGACCCACCGCGGCGAACCCGATGCGGTCGTAGATCTCCGAGACCTTGTGCAGGGTGGGCGAAGGGTTCTCGGCCACGAACAGCACACCGCCCCGATACTTGAGCACGACCACGCTGCGTCCCCGAGCGATGCCCTTGCGGGCGAGCTCGGAACGCTCGCGCATCAACTGCTCCGGTGAGGCGTACAGCGGCATCGTCACTGGCGTTGGCTCCGCTCTGCTCGATCGACTACAGGACTACGGTTTCTCGGCGGCGATCGGACGACCGCGGCGTCAGCCGAGCCGACCCGGTCGTTCGGACCGGTCCCGCACCACCGCCTGCGCGATGGCCGCGGTCTCGGACTCCGGCAGTTTCACCGCGCCATCCTCGGCGGTGATCGTCACCACCGTGGGGTAGATGTTGCGCACGAGGTCGGGACCGCCGGTCGCGGTGTCGTCGTCGGCCGCGTCGTACAACGCCTCGATGGCCGCCCGCACGGCAGCGTCGGCGTCGGCGTCGGGGTCGTAGAGCTTCTTCAGCGACGACTTCGCATAGACCGAACCCGAGCCGATGGCGTGGTACCCGGCGTTCTCCTCGTACCGCCCGCCGGTGACGTCGAACGACACGATGCGGCCGGCCCGTTTCGGATCGGGGGCGTCGATGTCGTAGCCGACGAAGAGCGGCAGCACGGCCAAGCCCGCCATGGCGGCGTCCAGGTGTCCCTTCACCATGTTCGCGAGCTTGTTGGTCTTACCGTCCAACGACAGCGAGACGCCTTCGATCTTCTCGTAGTGCGCGAGCTCCACCGCGTACAAGCGCACGAGTTCCAGAGCGATCCCGGCGGTACCCGCGATGCCAACCGCGGAGTAGTCGTCGGTGACGTACACCTTCTCCAGGTCCCGGCTGGCGATCGTGTTGCCCGCGGTGGCCCTGCGGTCACCCGCGATCAGGACCCCACCGTCGAACGTCGACGCGACGATCGTGGTGCCGTGCGGCGGTTCGAACCGGGTGTTCGCCCCCGACGCCGTCTCCACGCGCGTGCGGGGCAGCAGTTCGGGTGCCTGCACCTTCAGGAAATCGATGAACGACGACGTCGTGGTCGACAGGTAGGCAGCGGGCAGCGTGAAGCCCGCGGTGCGCGGCGTGTGTTCCATGCGTGCTCGTGGTTCCCCTCGCCGAGGATGAACAGGACAGCAGTACTCATCGACCGCTTACGTGATCGACAAGCCTAGAAGATGGCCGTACGTCCGCTACTGGCCGCCCTTCTGCACGTACGCACGCACGAAGTCCTCCGCGTTCTCCTCCAGCACGTCGTCGATCTCGTCGAGGATCGTGTCGACGTCCTCACCGAGCTTCTCCCGACGTTCCTGGCCTGCGGGGGCGGCCTCGACCTCGTCGTCGGAGTCCCCGCCGCCGTGCTTCTCGATGCGTTCCTGAGCCATGTTCGCCTCCCGTGTCGGGCCGCTTGTCTTCAGCCTACCCAGAGTCGCCGACATCCGGGCCCTTCGTCACCGGCGTGGCCGAGCGTCCGATGATCTTTTCCGATCCAGTCGAACCACCCGCCGGAGCGGCACGTCGAGTCCCGCGACCGACGTGCCACCCCGTGGACATGACCTACCCGCCCGAGGTCAGGGCATCCACGAGTTGCTCGGCGGTTTCGGCGTTGTCGAGCAACTCCCCCACGTGGGACTTCGTACCCCGCAGAGGCTCCAAGGTGGGGATGCGTACCAGGGATTCCCTGCCGACGTCGAAGATCACCGAGTCCCACGACGCCGCCGCGATGGAGGCGGCGTACTTCTCCAGTGTCCGGCCGCGGAAGTAGGCCCTGGTGTCCGCGGGCGGCGTCGTCATCGCCGCCCGCACCTCCTCCTCGCTGACGAGCCGCTTCATCGTGCCGCGCGCGACGAGACGGTTGTAGAGGCCCTTGTCCAACCGCACGTCCGAGTACTGCAGGTCGATCATGTGCAGGCGCGGCGCGCCCCATCCGAGCGAGTCGCGTTCCCGATAGGCCTCCAGCAGGCGGAGCTTGGCGGGCCAGTCGAGCCGATCGGCGCACTCCTGCGGGTCGCGGGCCAAGGCGTCGAGGACCTCGCCCCAGATCCGCAGCACTTCCTTGGACTGCTCGTCGGCCCCCACCCGTTCGAGGTGCCGGGACGCCAGCTCGTGGTAGGCGAACTGGATGTCGAGGCCCGTGTACTTGCGCCCGTTGGCCAACGCGACGGTGGTCTTCAGGGTGGGGTCGTGGCTGATCTCGTGCACCGCGCGGACCGGTTCGTCGAGCTTCAGCTCGTCGAACCTCATCCCGTGCTCGATCATGTCGATCACCAGCGCGGTGGTGCCCAGTTTCAGGAACGTGGCGTACTCCGCCAAGTTCGCGTCGCCGATGATGACGTGCAGCCTGCGGTACTTGTCCGCGTCGGCGTGCGGTTCGTCCCGCGTGTTGATGATGCCGCGCTTGAGCGTGGTCTCCAGCCCGACCTCGACCTCGATGTAGTCGGCGCGTTGCGAGAGCTGGAATCCGGGTTGCTCGCCCTGGGGCCCGATGCCGACCCGACCGGATCCGGTGATCACCTGCCGTGACACGAAGAACGGCGTCAGCCCCGCGATGACCGCCGTGAACGGCGTCGAGCGCGCCATCAGGTAGTTCTCGTGCGTACCGTAGCTGGCGCCCTTGCCGTCGACGTTGTTCTTGTAGAGCTGCAACGGCGCCTGGCCGGGCACCGTCGCCGCACGCCGGGCCGCCTCCTCCATCACCCGCTCGCCCGCCTTGTCCCAGATGACGGCGTCCCTGGCGTTGGTCACCTCGGGAGCGGAGTACTCGGGGTGGGCGTGGTCGACATAGAGCCGGGCACCGTTGGTGAGGATCACGTTCGCGGCCCCGAGATCCTCCATGTCCGAGTCCTGCCCCTGCTGGGTGGGCCCGGTCAGGTCGAAACCCCGCGCGTCACGCAACGGCGACTCGACCTCGTAGTCCCAGCGGGCACGGCGCGCCCGCGGGATGTCCGCGGCCGCGGCGTAGGCCAACACCACCTGGGTGGACGTCAACACGGGGTTCGCGGTCGCGTCACCCGGTACCGCGATCCCGTACTCCACCTCGGTTCCCATGATCCGGCGCATACCCCAAGCCTACGGGTCATGCGCACAAAAACCCCGTCGAAAAACGGCGCCGAGCGGATTACACCGCCTCGACCACGCCCCCGGCGGAACGGTCACCGCCATTCGAGCGCCGACCGTTGCTCCCAGTACCGCTCGGGAGACCACGCCACCGCGTCGAGCGCGGCCAACTCGTCCGCGTCGAGTTCGAGGACCGCGCCCGCGATGTTCGACCGCAGCTGGTCCACGCTCGCGGGCCCCACCAGGACCACGTCCGCCCACGGCTGGGCATACACCGCGGCCAGGGCTACCGCGTCGCTTCCCACACCGTGCCGCCGAGCCACCTCGGTTAGCGCGTCGGGCGGTTCCACCGCGAGCCTGCCGTTGGCCAGCGTCTCCTTGACCTGCACCAGCACCCCGGCCTCGTGCGCTTCGCGCAACGCCGGTCCCACGGAAGGTTCCAGCAGGTTCCAGGTCGACTGCACGGCGGTGAACACCGGCCGATCCCGCACCCGCAGCCCCAGGGCCCGCCGCACCGTCTCGGCCTGCCGCGGCCCCGAGGTGGAAAACCCCACCCGGACGCCGGACTCCGCCAGCTCCGCCAGGGCGCCCAGCAGCGCGGGGTCGTCGAACAGGGGGCTGTCCGGGGTCAGGGAGTGCACCTGGTACAGCGACACGGCGTCACCCAGCAGAGCCCGTGTCTGCTCCCACTGGGTTCGGAAGCGGGCCAGCGAGTGTTCCTTCACCTCGTGCACCTCGGCGTCGAGCCGCCAGTCGCCGACGTAGGCGTAGCCCCACTTGCTCGACACGACGACATCGGTGGGACGCCGGTCGGCCAGCCAGTCCGCGAGGAACTCCTCCGCTCGCCCGTACGAGCGCGCGACGTCCACCCGGCGGACACCGGCGGCGTACGCCGCGTCCAGCACGGCGAACGTGTGCTCGCGCAGGGCGGTCACGTCCCGGTCGGCGGGCAGGGCCGCGGTACGGCCGAGATTGATGTAGGCCGGCCTGCCGATCGCGGCGAGCCCCACGGCCGTCCGCGCCACGGTGTCCACTGACTTCATGACCGTCACCGTAGTCGTCACGCCGAGCCCATACGCCGTCGCATGAGTTCCAGGAACTGCTCGGACGACAGCACTTCCCGATGCAGCTTCTCCAGCCGTGCGGCGGGCGCGCGCACGTAGCCCTTGCCGAACACGGGCGCGATCTGACGCAAGCTGGCTCCGGCCTCCCTGGCCGCGAGCAGCGCCCAGTCGGACGCGTTCGCGCAGGCCGTGGACGCCTGCCGCAACTGCCCCAGCAGGTCGATGAGTGCGGGCGCGTCCAACTCGCCCGACCGTGCCGCCTCGGCGGTCTCCTCCAGCCAGGCCAGCACGTCCGCGGCCGTGATGGGCGCTTTCGGGGTCTTCGGTGACGCGGGTGCGGTGTCCTCTGCCATACACCCCAGCGTATAGGACGTTATACACACCGCTCCAGTTCTCGCTCCGAGCGTGTCGCCCGCACGAACGAGGCTCCCACGGCGTCTCCGCCGCGAGAGCCCCGAAGCCCGGATCAGAGGTACTGGCCGGTGTTGGTCGCCGTGTCGATGACGCGACCCGACTCCTGGTTCTTGCCCGTGACGAGCGTGCGGATGTAAACGATGCGCTCGCCCTTCTTGCCCGAGATTCGCGCCCAATCGTCGGGGTTGGTGGTGTTGGGCAGGTCCTCGTTCTCGGCGAACTCGTCCACAATGGCGTCGAGCAGGTGCTGGACCCGCAAACCCGGCTGGTTGGTCTCCAGCACGGACTTGATGGCCGACTTCTTCGCCCGGTCGACGATGTTCTGGATCATCGCGCCGGAGTTGAAGTCGCGGAAATACAGCACTTCCTTGTCCCCGTTGGCATAGGTGACTTCGAGGAACCGGTTCTCGTCCGTCTCCTCGTACATGCGCTCGACCGTGTGCTGGATCATCGCGTCGATCGTGGCTTGCCGGTCGCCGCCGAACTCCCGCAGATCGTCGGCGTGGATCGGCAAGTCGGGCGTCAGATATTTGGAGAAAATGTCCTTCGCGCCCTCGGCGTCGGGCCGCTCGATCTTGATCTTCACATCCAGTCGCCCCGGCCTGAGAATCGCGGGGTCGATCATGTCCTCGCGGTTGGAAGCGCCGATGACGATGACGTTTTCCAACCCCTCGACACCGTCGATCTCCGACAGCAACTGCGGCACGATCGTAGTCTCCACGTCGGACGACACCCCGCTGCCCCGTGTCCGGAAAATCGACTCCATCTCGTCGAAGAACACGATGACGGGGGTGCCGTCGGACGCCTTCTCCCTGGCCCGCTGGAAGATCATCCGGATGTGCCGCTCGGTCTCGCCGACGAACTTGTTCAAAAGTTCCGGGCCCTTGATGTTGAGGAAGTAGGACTTGGCGTCCGCCTCTCCCCTGGCCTCGGCGACCTTCTTGGCCAACGAGTTCGCCACCGCCTTGGCGATCAGCGTCTTACCGCATCCCGGCGGCCCGTAGAGGAGCACTCCCTTGGGCGGACGCAACCGGTACTGCGTGTAGAGGTCGGCGTGGAGGAACGGCAGTTCGACCGCGTCTCTGATCTGCTCGATCTGCCGGAACAGGCCACCGATGTCCTCGTACCGGACGTCGGGCACCTCCTCCAACACCAGATCCTCGACCTCGGCCTTGGGCACGCGCTCGTAGGCGTAGCCGGCCTTGAAGTCGACCAGGAGCGAGTCGCCCGACTTCAACGTCTGCTCGGCCAGCGGGTCGGCGAGCCAGACGACGCGCTCCTCATCGGCGTGCCCGACCACCAGTGCGCGAGCGCTTCCTCCCTCGGAGTCCGGGGGAAGCAGCTCCCGCAACGTGCACACCTCGCCCGTGCTCTCGAAGCCGCCGCTCTCCACGACGGTCAACGCCTCGTTGAGCCGGACACTCTGCCCACGCCGCAAGGACTCCACCTCGACGGCGGGCGAGACGGCGACCCGCATCTTCCGCCCCGAGGTGTACACGTCCACGGTGTTGTCGTCGTAGGCGGCGACGAACACGCCGTATCCACTCGGAGGTTGCGCGAGCCGATCGACCTCTTCCCGCAGCGCCAACAGCTGGCTCCGCGCCTCGCGCAGAGTCTCGACCAGCTTGTTGTTACGCTCGGTGAGTTGACTCACCCGCTCGTTCGCCTCGGCCAAGCGCTGCTCCAGCACCTGGTTCTGGCGCGGCGAGTCGGTGAGCTTTCGACGGAGCAGCGCCACCTCCTCCTCGAGAAAGCGGATCTGACGCGCCTGCTCGCTCGACGGGGTGTCCGTGCCTCCGGCTCCGCCCATCTCTGAAGAGTCGGCCTCGTTGTGCCGACCTCCGGGAAGGTCGTGTTGCATTGCGGCACCTCCTCGGAATGCATTTCTTTCCACGGTACCGGCGATCACCGACATGAAAAGCCCTATCCGTGTCACGGAATCGGCGCGTCGTCCGGTTGCGGCGGAGTACCCGCTGATGCTCGGAGTGACTCCGCTATGCCGCTCTCATCCGCATGTCACAACGACGGTGACGCACAGTGACGAACCGTCACGCTCCCCCTAGGCCGACCGAAGAAGCCGCCACTCGGAGGTGTAAAAAATCGGCCCAACCGTTACCTCTACGATCTTGCGTGCGCCCGGTAACCGATTACTTCGTTTCCGGAGCCAAATTTCGCAAACCTGACCACAAGGGGGAACGATGACGTATCCACCTCAGCCCGGCCCACAGGGTCAGCCGGGCCAACCGGGGCAGTTCGGCCAGCCGTACCCGCCCGCGGGCTTCGGCGCACCGGCACAGCCGAAGAAGAAGACTGGACTCATCGTCGGTCTGGTGGCCGGCCTCGTCGTCCTCGTCGGCGGCGGCATCGCGCTCTTCCTCCTGCTGGGCAACGGCGGCGGAAGCGACGAGGACCAGGTAAACGAACTCGCCGACGACCTCGTCACCGCCACCAACGAGCAGGACACCGATCTCGCCATGTCGATCATGTGCGAAGGCATGGCCGACCAGGTGACCCAGATGATGCAGATGGGGCAGAACCTCCCGTCGGACATGAACGTGGAGGTCCCGACCGTCAAGGCCAGCCGAGGCGGCGACATCACCATCGAAGGCGACACGGCCAAGATCCCCATTTCCCTGTCAGCCGAGAGCGGCGCTTCACCGGGCGGCAGCGGTGAGGTGAAGGTGATCTTCACCGCGAAGAAGGAAGACGACTGGTGCATCAACGGCTCCGAACTGGACCCGTCCAGCATGCCCAAGATGCCTTCCATGCCTGACATGCCCGACATGCCCGACATGCCGGAGATCCCTGACATGCCGGATATTCCGGAGATGCCTGATATGCCGGACATGCCCGATATCCCGAAGATGCCTGACATGCCGGAGATGCCCGGCATGGGCACCCCCTGACGGCAGCAGCGCCGGACTTCCGTCCACCGGTCTCGGCCGGGCAACGAGTCCCCGCCGAGACCTTGTCGCATCCGGTGTCACCTCGCCACCGGATGCGACACCGACATTTTCTTCGCAGAACCGAAACGCCAAAGGATTCGTGTGACTTACCCACCTCAACCCGGACAGCCCGGCCCACAGCCCGGCGCGTGGGGACAGCCCCAGCAGTCGGCGATGCCGCCTTCCGGCCCCCTGCCCCAGCAGCAGCCGCCCGGCGCCTACCCCGGCGCTGCGGGACCGAACCAGTTCGGCCAGTACCCCGGCGGACCGGGGCAGCAGCCTCCCAAGAAGAAGACCGGCCTCATCGTCGGGGTGACGATCGCCGCCGTGGCCGTCATCGGTGGCGTGGTGACAGCGCTCATCCTGCTTCTGGGCAACGACGACGAGGACGAGAAGGACTCCAACGTCGCCTCGCCTCCACAGCAAAGCGCACCCCAGGCCCCCGGCGCACCCTCCAACGGCCTGCCCGCGGACTCCAGCGCCCCGAACATGCCGGGACAACCCTCGCAAGACGTGCCGGCACCGGGCGGTACCGGCGACACCGGCGGCATCGGTGCGACCGGAGACGAAGCAGCCGTCGAAGCCCTCGCCGACACCCTCGTCGAGGCTCTGAACAACCGAGACGCCGAGACCGCCGACTCCCTGCTGTGTCCGGACGAAGGCGGTGTCTTCGGCATGGACGTCGTCCCCGACGGCGCCACGTTCAGCCGGGGAGGCGCGGTGACGGTGACCGGGGACACGGCGACGATCCCGGTGCAGGCCACCTTCGACGGTGAGACCGAGGAGGGAAGCTTCCCCGCACGCAAGGAAGGCGGCACCTGGTGCCTCGGTGTATGACACCGAACCTCGCGTCGCCCCGGCCCGGACCACACCGCGACCGGGGCGACGCGCGCCGTCGGCGAACCGCCGCGCGGTCGCCACACACGGCCGACTCCTCCCCATACACGCTGGTCCCGTGCTCCGGCCGGCTCACCGGTCACCTCTGCTCACGCCCTCTCGGCACGCGGACAACTCCCCGAGTTCACGACGAGTGACGGGCACGACCATGGGGCGAACGGGAAGTCGGTGCCCAAAAGGTGTAGAACACCGTTTGCTGCCGTCTAGGTTTTCCGCCCGCACCGGGCGTCGGCGGTGTGATCGAGGAAGGATGACGTGACTTCACCCCAGTATCCGGGCGGCCCCCAGGGCTACCCCCAGCAACAAGGTTTTCCGGGACAACAAGGCACTCCGCAGCAAGGATTTCCGGGGCAGCCGGGAACCCCCCAGCAAGGGTTCCCCGATCCTCAGGCCTACCCCGGCCAGCCGGGTCCGCAAGGGGGGTTCCCGTACCAGGGTCAGCAACCTCCCGGCGCCTGGAATGCCGGCCCGCAGTTCGGCCAGTACCCCGGAGGTCCGGCTCCGAAGAAGAAGACCGGCCTCATCGTGGGCCTCGTCATCGCCGCCGTACTCCTGATCGGGGGAGGCGTCACGGCAATCCTCCTGCTGACCGGCGACGACGACGGCGACGGCGGCAGCGGCAGCTACGGCGGCAGCGACCAGGACCAGGTGACCGCGCTCGCGGACCAGCTGGTGCAGGCCTTCAACGCCCGTGACATGAACACGATCAACAACATCGCGTGCAGCCCCATCGAGGAGGGCTTCAGCAACGTTCCGGACGGCGTGGTGCTGGAACGAACCGGCGAGGTGGTCGTCAATGGCGACACCGCGACGATTCCGCTGGCCAAGGCGCAGGGGAGCCGACGTGAAGAAGGTCAGTTCCTCGCTCGCAAGAACGGCGGCGAGTGGTGCCTCGACCTCTGACGAGCCGGTGACCGCGCTCCTGCGACTGCCGTCACGTGAGTCATCACCTCGGGAGCCCGGAAGATCCGGGCTCCCGTCGGGATGCGTGGGGCGGCTCAGCCCCGGCTCGGCCTACGCTGCGGCCGGGGCGGTGTGACCCCGTCGGCGAGCCGACGGGCGGTCACAAGAAAGGCTGTGTGACCGATCATTCGGTGTTCGGGGCGCACGGCGAGTCCGACCACGTGCCACGGCCGGACGAGCGACTCCCATGCCTCCGGCTCGGTCCAGCACTTCTGCTCGCGCAGCGCCTCCACGAACGTCGACAACTGCGTCACCGTGGCCACGTAGCCGACGAGGACCCCGCCGGGGACGAGCGCCGCCGAGACGGTCGGCAGGACCTCCCACGGGGTCAGCATGTCCAGCACGACGCGATCTACCTCGCCGGTGTGCTCGGCCAGGTCCGCCACGTGCAGCGTCCAGTTGGCCGGCTGCTCTCCGAAGAACTTCTTCACGTTGCGCCGGGCGTGCTCGGCGTGGTCGGCCCGCACCTCGTACGACGTGACACTGCCCTCCGGGCCGACCGCCCGTAACAACGAACAGGTCAACGCTCCGGAACCGGCACCGGCCTCCAGCACGCGCGCTCCGGGGAAGATGTCGCCCCACATCACGATCTGCGCGGCGTCCTTGGGGTAGATGACCTGCGCGCCCCTCGGCATCGACAGCACGTAGTCGGGCAGTAGCGGCCGCAACGCGAGGTACGCGGTGCCCCGTGTCGACGTGACCACCGAGCCCTCGGGCGCACCGATCAGATCGTCGTGGGACACCGCTCCCCGGTGTGTGTGGTACTCCTGTCCCTCGGCCAGGACGATCGTGTAGTGCCGTCCCTTCGGATCGGTCAACTGCACCCGGTCACCCGCGCGAAACGGCCCTGCTGACACCGCACCTCCAGTTCACACTCGTCCCGCTCCCGCCGCGGGGCGAGAACCGCAGGCGATGGTCGCAGATCGCGACCGAGGCCCACTCACCCGGTCCGGAAGGTGGGGCCCGTCCCGTACCCCTCGGAGGCCGTGAGCGCGCTGTGCACGTCATCCTTGCGCAGGACCCCCGTCGGTTTGCCGTCACCGTCCACGACGAGGAACTGCCAGGTGGCCGCCTCGCCCACGTGCTCGGCGATCTCGTCGGGCGGGTCGGAGACGAGGAGCACCGTCTCCGCCCGGATCGGCTCCGCCGCCAGTTCGGCCGGGGAGTGCGGAGCGGACGAGGCCAGCCGCTCGGCGGCCTCCGAGTCGAGCAACCCGGCGGCCACACCGTCGGCGCGGACGAGCACGACGCCGCGTCCCGCGGAGGCCGCGAGGGCGTCCGACACCGGACTTTCGGCGGGAAGTTGCAGGACGGGGCGCATGAGGTCGGTCAGGGACAGCCCCTCGGGCCAGCTCATCCGGTTGTCCGACGCGAACTCCGTGGTGGCGCCCATCGCCACGAACCACGCGGTGACCAGGCCCACCCCGAGCCGCAGCCAGCGGTCGTCACTGCCCTGCGCCATGCCCCACAGGGCCCAGCCCAGCAGCCCCACCGCCACGAGGGCTCCGCCCACGACCGCCACCCGAGTACCGAGGGCGCGGGTGCCGTGAAGCGCCCACACCCCCGACCGCAGCAGCCGCCCTCCGTCGAGAGGCAGGCCGGGAAGCAGGTTGAACACCCCCACCACGACGTTGGCCACCGCGCACTGCGCCACGAGCAGCCACACCGCTCCGTCGGCGGGTACCGCCAGCAGCAGCAACCAGCACACCAGGGCCAGGGCGAGTGACACCACCGGCCCCGCCACCGCGATCAGCGCCTCCTGGCCGGGACGCCGCGGTGACCGGACGACCTCGGAGAGCCCGCCGAGCAGGAACAGACGAAGACGTCGCACCGGCATTCCCAGGCGCAACGCCACCACGCAGTGCCCGAGTTCGTGCGCGAGCACCGACACGCCGAGGAGTACGGCGAAGGCCCCGGCCAGCACGGCCGACAGCATCGGTCCCGCGTCGGGCAGCATCCTCGACACCAGCGGCGTGTAGAGCACGACGACGAGCAGCGAACCGACCCACCACGACGGCGCGAGCAGCACGGGCACGCCGCCGATGCGGAAGAGCAGCATGCCACCGTCCGCGGAGCTCGGGCTCCGGGACCACTCGTCTGCGTACTCGCTCGTCGCGCGCACCCGTCGAGGGTAGAACGTCACGCGTCAGGAGGCCGTTACGTGCGGCGTGTCGCCGGTCACCTCTCGTCCGGGAGTGGACGCGCCGAGTCGCCGCGCACGCACCGTTGTCGTGGCGTCCGGTTACGCTGCCCGGCATGGCGAACGGGAGCACAACCACCGGCACCCCACACGCGGACCCCACCGGCGCCGCGGCACCGACCACGGAGGTACGCCGCCCCGCGCTGTCCCCGTCCAGAGCGAGCGACTTCAAACAATGCCCGTTGCTTTATCGCTTCCGCGCCGTGGACCGGCTCCCCGAGACACCGACCAAGGCACAGGTGCGGGGCACTCTCGTCCACTCGGTGCTGGAACGCCTGTTCGCGCTGCCGCGCGCCGAACGCACCGTCGAGGCCGCCAGGGAACTTCTCCGTCCCACCTGGTCGGAGCTCGCGGAGGAGAGTCCGGAGTGGAGGGAGCTGTTCACCGACCCCGAGTCGGCCGACGAACTCGCCGAATGGTTCGGCGCGGCAGAGAAACTGCTCGACTCCTACTTCGCGTTGGAGGACCCGCGCACCCTCGACCCCGAGGCCTGTGAGCTGCACGTCGAGACCGAACTGAGCTCGGGCGTGCTGCTGCGGGGCTACATCGACCGGCTCGACGTGGCCCCCACCGGCGAGATCCGGGTGGTGGACTACAAGACCGGAGCGGCGCCGAGGGAGATCGGCGAGGCGAAGGCCATGTTCCAGATGAAGTTCTACGCCGTGGTGCTGTGGCGGCTTCGCGGCGTCGTGCCTCGCCAGCTCAAGCTTCTGTACCTCAGCGACGGCCAGGCTCTGGCCTACACGCCGGACGAGGCCGAACTCGCCCGCTTCGAACGCACGCTGGAGGCCATCTGGCAGGCGATCCTGCGGGCGGGGAAGACGGGCGACTTCCGGCCGAACCCGAGCAAGCTGTGCGGGTGGTGCTCGCACAAGGAGCTGTGCCCGTCGTTCGGCGGCACCCCGCCGGAGTATCCGGGCTGGCCCGAACCGGACGCCGGCGAGGAGTCGGCGCTGGACCGCGCGGACTGATCGTGGTTGACGAACGGAGAGGACGACACGTGGCGGAAACGTTCTATCTGTCCTTGGGGGACGGCCGGTACCTGCCCACCGAGCACACCGCGGGCCCGTGGACCCCCGATGCCCAGCACTTCGGCCCGCCCTCGGCGTTGCTGGTCCGAGCCTTGGAGGCGCTTCCGCAGGACGGCGAACGCAGGCTCGCCAGGGTGACCGTGGAGATCCTGGGCCCCGCTCCCCTGTCCGAACTCACCGTCTCCTCCGAGGTCGTCCGGCCCGGACGATCGGTGGAACTGCTGTCGGCGTCGTTGGCGGCGAACGACCGGGTCGTGGCACGGGCGTCGGCGTGGCGCCTGGCCGTCACCGACACCACCGACGTCGCCACCTCGGCGACCACCTCTCCCCTGCCCGCCGTGGTCGACTGCCCGCCGGCCCGCTGGCCGAAGGGCTGGCACGGCGGTTACCTCGACGCTCTGGAGTGGCGCGCGGCACGGGGAGCCGTCAACGCCGAGGGCCCCGCCGCGGTGTGGGCACGGCAACGGGTGGCTCTCGTGGACGACGAGGAGCCCAGCCCGCTGCAACGGGTGTTCACCGTCGCCGACTCCGGCAGCGGTGTGTCCAACGTGCTCGACCCACGACACTGGCTGTTCATCAACACCGAACTCACGGTGCACCTCCACCGCGAGCCCGTGGGCGAGTGGATCGGTCTCGACGCCGCCACCACCGTCGGACCACGTGGTTCGGCCACGGCCCTGAGCACTCTGCACGACGTCGAGGGGCCGGTCGCCTCGGGCGCGCAGGCGCTGCTGGTGCGCCGTCGCTGACGCCGGACGATCCGACCGTTCCCCGACTCGCGCCGACACCGTAGCTGACTTTGGCATCGTTGATCCACTAACCTGCTCGCAAACCAGGAGACGGGAGCTAGGGCACTGTGCAGATCACTTCGGTGGTCAATCAGAAGGGCGGGGTCGGTAAGACGGCGCTCAGCGTCGGCACGGCCGCTGCCTTGGCCGAACGCGGTCGACGGGTGCTGCTCATCGACCTCGATCCGCAGGGACACGCCACCACCGAGATGCTGGGGTTGTCGGAACCACCTCCGGAGGCACCGAGCCTCGCCAAGGCGCTCACCAAGACCTGGCGCGGGCCGATCGAGGAGCTGGTGGTCGCCCATCCCCGGTGCAACGTGGGGCGGGGCGGCGCCTTCGACGTGATCCCCACCTCGCCGGGCATGTTCGACCTGATCCGGCGGCTGGACCAGTTCCGGGTACCGGGGTGGCAACTCGCGCGGGTGATCCAGTTCGCCAACTACGACCACGTCATCATCGACTGTCCGCCGGCGCTGGACGTCCTCACCAACAACGCGCTCGTCGCGAGTCACGGTGTGCTCGTCCCGGTGCAGCCCGACCGCACGAGCATCCGCGCGCTGCGCCTGATGCGGGAACAGATCAGCTACCTCGAAGCCGCCGTGGGACGACCACCCCTCATCTACCACGGTCTCGTCCCCGGTCTCTACCGCAGGCCGGTCTCCGCGTACGCGGCGGCGGCGCTGCGCGAGCTGGAGACCCTCGGCATTCCGATCCTGGCCCACGTTCCGCTCGGCGTCGTGGTGAACGAGGCCGCCTCCAGGGGCGTGCCGGTGACCACGTTCGCTCCCGAGACCGCCCAGGCGGCGGCGTTCCGGGAGATCGCGCGGGTGCTCGACACCGACACGGCGGCGTCGGCCACCCCACCGAACCCGCCCGAGCAGGAATTCGTGTTCGAGGAGTTCATCGCCGAGGTGTCGAGCACGCGCTCGGCCAACGACAGCGGCGCTCGACGTCGTCTCTACGACCTGCTGCCGAAACGGCACCGCCCCAGTTGACCGTCCGGGGCGGTGCCGTACCGCGCAAGTACCCTGCCGCCGACCGTCAGAGCCGGGTGGCGCGGATGTCGGAGGCCAGAACCGCCCGCGCCCCGATCGCGGCGAGCTCGTCCATGATCGCGTTGACGCGCTTGCGGGGGACCATCGCCCGTACGGCGACCCAGTCGGTGTGCGCGAGCGGCGCGACCGTCGGGGACTCCAGGCCGGGTGTGATGGCGGTGGCCTTGTCCAACAGCTCCTTCGGGCAGTTGTAGTCCAGCATCATGTACTGCTGCGCGAACACCACGCCCCGGAGTCGCGCGGTGAGCTGGTCGATCCTCGCCGACTTCTCGCCGCCCTTTCGGCGCACGAGGATGGCCTCGGACACGCAGATCGGGTCGCCGAACGCGACGAGGTTGTGCTGCCGCAGGGTGCGTCCCGAACCGACGACATCGGCGATCGCGTCGGCCACGCCGAGCTGCACCGAGATCTCCACGGCGCCGTCCAGGCGGATGACCTCCGCCTCGATACCGTGGCGGGCGAGGTCGTCCCGCACGAGCCTCGGGTAGGCCGTGGCGAGCCGCTTGCCCCGGAGGTCGGCAACCGACCACTCGCGGCCCGCGGGAGCGGCGTAGCGGAACGTGGAGCCACCGAAGCCCAGCGCCAGTGTCTCCTCCACCTCGGCACCCGAGTCGAGCGCGAGATCCCGCCCCGTGATGCCGAGATCCAGCTCACCGGACCCCACGTAGATGGGGATGTCCTTGGGACGCAGGAAGAAGAACTCCACCTCGTTCACCGGGTCCAGCACGGTGAGGTCCCGCTGCTCATGTCGCTGCCGGTAGCCCGCCTCGCCGAGCATGTCCGACGCCGGTCCCGCCAGCGCTCCCTTGTTCGGCACTGCGACCCGCAGCATGTTGGTGTCCTTCCTCACTGACCGATCGAACATCGCACCGTGGCCACGCGGTCACGGCGGCCACCGGCACCGTTCACTTCACCGGTTTCGAAGCGACCGCGCCACCCGATGAGACGAGACAACGCTCACAGATACCGGTAGACGTCCTCCAACGTGATGCCGCGGCCGAGCATCAGCACCTGCACGCGGTACAGCAGCTGGGAGATCTCCTCGGCCAGCCGCTCGTCCGACTCGTGTTCGGCCGCGATCCAGACCTCTCCGGCCTCCTCCAACACCTTCTTACCCTGGGCATGGACCCCGGCCGCCAGTGCCTCGACGGTGCCCGACCCCTCGGGTCGTGTGCGGGCGCGCTCGGTCAGCTCGGCGTACAACTCGTCGAAGGTCTTCACAGCAGTGATCCTCGCATCCTCGCCTGGTTTCCCGTCGGGCGACCCGGTACCACTGGGAAGAGTGCGGTCGGTCGCGTAGTTGACTTACTCGACGAAATCCACTTTGCTGATTTCCGCTCGTGACCGTGCGGCTACGGAAGGTCGTGGTATGGATAACGAGAGGCTACCTGGCGAAATGATCGGCTCACAGCCCGGGCACGGGCAGCTTCAGGTGCGGTTACCCGATCATGTTGAGCACATCGACCAGGACATGGAATACTGTTCCGTCCTGATCGACGGCTCGTGGAGGAAGATCCGTTTTCACGACTACGATCAAATCTTTGCTATTCCCGGCCTTTACGAACAGCTATTCCACGACATTCTCGACTGTCGTTCTCCCGACGTCGTGGGCAAGCTTCTGAAAGAACAACTCCAACGGGAGAACGTGAGTGCCTCGTCACTGCGGGCGTTGGACCTCGGAGCGGGGAACGGGCTCGTGGGGGCACAACTGCGCACGGTGGGCGTGGGCCACCTCGTGGGTGTCGACATCATCCCGGAGGCCAAGGACGCGGCCCTTCGCGACCGCCCCGAGGTTTACGACGACTACCTCGTGGTCGACATGACCCGGTTGTCCGAGCAGGATCGGGACAAGCTCGCCGGACACGAGTTCAACGCGCTTTCCTGCGTGGCGGCCCTCGGCTACGGCGACATCCCGCCCGAGGCGTTCCGGACCGCGTTCAACTTCGTCGCCGACGGCGGGTGGATCGCGTTCACCATCAAGGACCGCTTCCTGTCGGAGGCCGACACCTCCGGGTTCGCACGTCTGATCGAGCGCGCGAGGGAGTCGGGGCTGTTGAACGTCCACCTGTCGGAGCGGTACCGGCACCGGCTCAACGTGCGCGGCGAACCGCTGCACTACGTCGCCCTGGTGGGCACGAAGCAGGCCGACATCCCGGCCGAGCTGCTGGCCTGAGGGAGGTTTCAGACGGAGCGTACGAGCTCCGCCAGCACCGTCGCGTCGACGCCGACCAGCGACGAACGGAACACCCTTCGTCGTCCGGGCGGCACGGGAACCTCGTTGGGGACGACGAGCACCGTGCAGCCCGCGGCGGCGGCGGACTCCGCTCCCACGGGCGAGTCCTCCACTGCCACGCATCGGGTCGGGTCGACTCCGAGCGCCCGCGCGGCCCGCAGGTAGGGCTCGGGGTTCGGCTTGTTCAGTCCGTCGACCTCGTCACCGCAGACGGTCACGTCGAACCTCTCGGCCCCGATGGTGCGCAACGCCAATTCGGTCAGCTCCCGCTCGGTCGAGGTGACCAGAGCCGACGGCACCCCCGCCGCGCGCACGGCGTCGAGGGCCTGTTGAGCACCGTCCCGCCACGGAAGTTCCTCGGCGAACATCTCCTTCGTCCGGGCGCGCACCCAGTCGGCGACCTTCGCCACGGCGTCGTCGTCGGCGGGCTTCCCGGTCACCTCCAGCAGGTAACGGCACGTGGCGGCCATGTTCGAGCCGACGAGCGTGGAACGCTGTTCGGGCGAGAGCGACCCTCCCAGCCATTCCGCCGCCTCGTAGAGCGCGACGTCCCACAGCTTCTCCGAATCGACGAGCGTGCCGTCCATGTCCCACAGCACAGCGGCGACTTCGTCTACAGCGGACGATTTGTCCACGTCTTCTCCTCGCTCCTCAGACGATCGCTCCGACACCGGCCACGCTGCCTGTCGACGGCGCGCGGAACTCCGCGCGCCCACCGACAGCCTACGGTGAGCACAACGAACCCCGACGGAGTCGGGCCGTACCCGGACAGCGCCGTAGGCTGGTGAGTGTGAGCACGCCCTTCGATGACACGACACGGGAGCGGTCCGAGCCGAAACCGGTGATGATTGCCGCTTTCGAAGGCTGGAACGACGCCGGTGACGCGGCCACCACGGCGATCGAGCACCTGCAGCTGAACTGGGACGCCGAGCCGTTGGCCGAGATCGACCCGGACGACTATTACGACTTCCAGGTCAATCGACCCACCGTGCGGCTGGTCGACGGCGTGACGCGGCGGGTGGAGTGGCCGACGACGAGACTGTCGGTGTGCCGCCCGCAGGGCTACGACCGCGATGTCGTGCTGGTGTACGGCCCGGAGCCCAACATGCGTTGGCGGGCGTTCTGCGACGAGTTGCTCTCCCACGTCGATCGCCTCGGCGTGTCCACCGTCGTGACGCTGGGTGCCCTGTTGGCCGACACGGCGCACACCCGTCCAGTTCCGGTCAGCGGCACCGCCTACGACGCCGACGCGGCGGTGCGCTTCGGTCTGGAACGCAGCCGGTACGAAGGCCCCACGGGCATCATCGGCGTGTTCCAGGACGCCTGCGTGAAGGCCGGGGTCCCCGCGGTGTCGGTATGGGCCGCCGTCCCCCACTACGTCGCTCATCCCCCGTCTCCCAAGACGACCCTGGCGTTGCTGCGGAAGCTGGAGGACGTCCTCGACGTGCGCATCCCCCTGGGAGCGCTGCCGGAACAGGCCGAGGAGTGGCAGCGGACGGTCACCGAGATGACCGACGAGGACGACGAGATCAGCGAGTATGTCCGCAGTCTGGAAGAACGCGGCGACGCCGAGATCGTGCTCGACGAGAACAGTGGAGACAAGCTCGCGGCCGAGTTCGAGCGGTACCTGCGCCGACACGGCCCCGGAGGTACGGCGGGGCCGGGTGACTCCTCCGGCGGCTGAGCGGGCCTCCCGCCGTCACAGCATGCGTCGCACCGGCACCGCGCCCCGAGCGCGGCGCTGCCACTCCCGTGGGTAGCCGAGCGAGACCTCCTCGAAGCGCACCCCATCCACCTCGGTGGTGCGGGGAATGTGCAGGTGCCCGTAGACGGCGAGCTCCGCTCGGTACCGCACGTGCCAGTCGGCCGTCTCCTCGGTGCCGCACCACATCACGAACTCCGGATAGATGAGCGGCTCGGTGGGATGGCGATGAAGGGGCCAGTGTGACACCAGCACGGTGCCGTGGTCGGCGGGAATCCGGGCGAGGCGCTTCTCGCTGTACTCCAGCCTGCGGGCGCACCACTGCTGCCTGCTCGGGTACGGGTCGGGATGCAGGAGGAACTCGTCGGTGCACACGACGCCCGCCTCCCGCGCCTGCCGCAACGCCTCGGCCAACGGCACGCCCTCGGCGGGCGCGGCCCGCCAGCTGTAGTCGTAGAGCACGAACAGGGGGGCAACGGTCAGCGGGCGCTCCGCGTACGGCCACACCGGGAAGGGGTCCTCGGGCGTGAGCACGTCGATGCCGCGGCATCGACGTACGAGTTCCCGATAGCGGTCCTCGCCGCGATGCTGGTCGGGGTCCCGCGCAGTGGTCCACAGTTCGTGGTTGCCCGGCACCCACACCACCGTCGCGAACCGCTCCCGCAACCTCGCGAGCGTGTCGACGACCGTCCCCATCCGCTCCGCCACGTCCCCGGCGACGATCAGCCAGTCGTCGGGGCTCTCCGGCCTGATCAGGTCGACGAAGGACTCGTTACCCCGGTGCGTGACGTGCAGGTCGCTGGTCGCATACAAGTTGGGCACGCGCCCCACGGTAGCCGCGCGGGCAAATGTCGCGACACTCCCGCCCACGGCGAGAAATCGATTACTCGATCACCGCCCGAGACGCAATAGGCCGATCGGTCGGTGAGCACTGACCGGGAGTCGCGAACCGGAGAAGATGATCACTCCAAGGTCGTATTGCCCACCGTCGTCCACACCACGTTGAATTTACGTGCTTTCAAACAGGAGCCGGCCAGAAGGAGCTTCGCTCGACACACGTTCTCCCGAAAACCCTGATTGTTTCCGGGGTTTTCCCCGGTTACGCGAGCGCGGTTCCCACCAAAACCGACTAAGACCATACCGGAAAAACCGATCCTCGAAAGGAATGAAACCTTTCGAGAAATTCGCTTGTCGCCGACTCGAATTTCTGGGGATGCCATGCGAAGAAGATCACATCGGCGAGCGAGACTACGTAGTGTCTCGTTCGGGCTCGCCGCTCTGTTCGCGATATCGACCCTGCAGTTCACCCCAGCGGGACGAGCGACGACACCGTCCTCGTCGGACCCCGAGTATCAACCGACCGCCGAACCACCCTCAGCGGACGCCCCGGCCTCGATCCCCGAGAACGAACGCGGCGAAATACTCGGAGCGCACTGGGAGAAATCCACAGACCGAGCCTTCCTCACCTCCGGTGACGGCAACGGTTTCCACGTACTGATCGCCGACGCCGACGAGGGTTTTCGCTGGCGGAGAATCGCCAGCCTGTCGGAGCCGGGTTTCTCCGTCGACAGTTGGATCGGCAACGCCTGCGTCACCGGCTCCGGTCGCCGCGCCGTGGTGGCGTACGCGCCTCGTACCTTCACGAACGACCCGAAACTGATGCAGCGAGGCGCCTTCACCGCGACGGTCGACCTGACCGACGGCACGGTCACGAAGTTGCCCGTGCAGACGAGCCTGGCCTACTTCAATCCGGGCTGCGGAACGGGCGAGGAAGTGATTCTCACCCAGGGCGGCGACGAGGACCTCGGACGGACTCGGCTGCTGCGACTCGACACCGAGTCCGGGAAGATCACGTCACGGATCGAGGTCGAGGGGCAACTGACGTCGCCGGTTCCCACCGAACACGGGATCGTCGCGGCCGATTCGGGTGGCCTCGTCCGGGTCGACGACGACGGAACCAGACGGATCTTCGCCTCCGCCACCGGCGTGCCCTTCCGGGTCGCCGCAGACTCCGACGACGGCGTGGTCTTCATGGAGCGAACGGGGAAGGAGCAGGCACGGGTACGCCGCGCCGTGGTCGCTCCCGTGAAGGACACCTCGCGGGCGACGAGCGTGACGACCCTGGCGACCGGGGAGCTCATGTCCGTGAACGTCACCTCGGGCAAGGGCGGCCGGGTGTTCGTCACCGGCGAGACGACACGGGTCGCGCGGTCGTTGCCTTCGAGCGTGGCCCTGGTGGACGTGTCCGTGCGCGCCCGGATGTCGATGCGGGGAAGCCTGGCGGTCACCTCGGTGGCCAAGGCTCGCGCGCCCCGGCCCGGGGAAGCGGACGTCACCGCCGCCGTCGTCGACGGAGCACGCCCCCAGCCGCTCGCCGTGGAGGCCACCGTGCTCGCAACCGGGAAGTCGGTGGAGTTCTCCGTCACCACGGCCGACGCGGAGTTCGGCGAGCAGGGTCCGACCGCCGGGCGGGCCCCGAGCCCGGCCCTCGGCTCGGGAAAGCCCCGCACGATGAGCGATCCCCACAACCCGGCGGATTTCGACGAGCGGTACTGCTCGGTGCCCAGATCGGACCCTCGGAACCAGGCGATGCAACCGAAGCCCCGGCAGGTGGAGTGGGCCGTGGACCAGGCGGTGCGCAACGCGTTGGACGTGTACCGCCCGGCGAACTGGAAGAACCTGGGGATGCCCGCCTACACCCCCCAGGGGTTGTTCCCGTACGTGGAACTGTCCGGGGGAGGCTACGTGCCCGCGCAGGTCATGCTCGGTGTCGCGGCGCAGGAGTCCAACCTCTGGCAGGCCGCCCGTTCGGCCGTGCCCGGCGTGACGGGCAATCCGCTGATCGGCAACTACTACGGCATCGACTACTACAACGACACTGAGGCCGACGACTGGACCATCAACTGGGCCGAAGCCGACTGCGGCTACGGGGTCACCCAGGTCACCGACGGCATGCGGTTGGCGGGCAAGGAGCGGCCGGGTGAGGTCGCGATGGACTACGACAAACAGCGTGCCGTCGCACTCGACTTCGCCGCCAACATCGCCGCCGGGCTGCAGATCTTGGCCACCAAGTGGAACGAGACCCGCGAAGCGGGCATGATCGTCAACAACGGTGATCCCTCCAAGATCGAGAACTGGTTCTTCGCCGTCTGGGCCTACAACTCCGGTTTCCATCCCGACAAGGGCGACGGCTCGCCCTGGGGCGTCGGCTGGCTCAACAATCCGGTCAACCCGATCTACCCCGCGAACCGCGCACCGTTTCTGGAGTTCACCTACGAAGACGCCGCCCACCCCCAGGACTGGCCATATCCGGAGAAGGTCATGGGCTGGGCCGGCCATCCGGTGGAGGTGCTCGAAGCGCCGGGCGAACTCGTGGCGGGCTTCCGCCCCGCCTGGTGGAACGGCGGCACCTCGGAGGGAGCGTTCAACCGCCAGCGGGTCAAGCCGCCCGTCACGCAGTTCTGCGACGCCAGCAACGACTGCGTTCCCGGTGAACAGTTCCTTCCCGACGACCCCGAGGTCATCGGTGAACCCGCCGGGCCTTGCTCGCACCGGAACGCGAGCGGCTACTACGACCTCCAGTGCTGGTATCACGAGCCTTCCACCTGGAAGGAGGACTGCGACTACAGCTGCGGCAACGAACTGCTGCGTTTCGACCCCGGCTACGAGTACCAGGAGGACGCCACCAGCTATCCGCCGCGCTGCGATCTCAGCGGGTTGCCGTCGAACGCGCTGATCGTGGACGACGTCCCCGACGACGTGCCCTCGATCCGCCCCGACTGTCCCCGCTCCTGGAGCAACGCGGGCACCTTCGAGTTCACGTTCAAACAGGACAGTGACGGGACGTATCCCGGCAAGATCGACGTGCACCAGATCGGTGGTGGGTTCGGCGGCCACTTCTGGTTCACCCACACCCGAACCGCCACGGACGAAGGCGGACGGCTCGAGGTCAACGCGAGCTGGAAGCTGGATCGTTCCCACACCGGTCCCATGTCGATCTACGTGGCGCTTCCCGACCACGGGGCCCACACGAACTACGCGCGCTACGTCGTCAAGACCGCGCACGGGGACCGCGTCCGGATCGTGCGGCAACCCGGCGAGGGCAATCGCTGGGTGCGGATCGGTGCCTTCCCGTTCGACGGCGTTCCCGAGGTGACGCTCACCTCCGTGACGCCGGACGGCACGGGTGAGGAGGACATCGCCTTCGACGCGGTGGCCTTCGTCCCGATCAACGGCACCTACCACGAGGAGAGCGTCGAGGCGGTGGCGGTCTTCGACGAGGACCAGGACATCGACACCGCGGCACCGGAGTCGTGGCTGGGCGGAATTTCCGGAACTCCGCTCGTGAGCCGCGAAGCCCTGTACGACTGGGCCGTCGCGACCGCCGACCGCATCCTCGCCCTGCCCACGTGTGACATCCCGGCCGCGGGCTGTCTGATGCCCAGGACCGAACAGGCGATCCGCGAGTGGCGCGACGAGGTGATCACCGCCGGAACGGATCCCGTCGACCACCCGGACGGCACCAGCATCGCGAGGTGGATCGGGTTCGCGAACTCCTATCTCGACAGACCGAGTTCCGATCGGCGACCGGACCACTTCGACGACGACGGCAGGTTCAAGATCCGCACCAAGGTGACCGTCTCCTTCGTCACGGACGAGAACGACAAGATCATCCCCGGTACCGAGTACGCGGTGTACGACCACCGGACCGGTGACACCCACCTTCCGAGGTTCTTCCTGGACTTCGTCCGCGCGCTCGCCGAGGACTACGGCGCCTGGGGGATCGGCGAACCGAACCTGAGTTACCGGATGCGGGACCTCAACGCCCACAACGGTGCCTGGACCACCGCCAACCCGATGGAGGACGGTGTCCTGCCGGGACGTGCCTACGCCTACGCCGGGAAGGCCCCGGTGCTGACCAACTACGACGGGGAGATCACCGAAACCGGCGCCGACTGCGTCGCGGCGTTGACCGTGGCCGGCGGGTCGATCGGTTACCGGCCCATGTTGAGCCAGGAAGGCCCGACCACCGCGATGGAGGAGTTCAGCGCCCGACTCGACGCGGACGACCGCATCGCGCAACCGTTGGCGGACCTCGTCGAGGACGTCAGGGAGATGTTCTTCGACGACGGGCTGTTCACCGTGGTTGAGTCGAGCCTGTTCAACGTCGCCCCTCCGATCTGGCAGGAACTGAACCTGCGCTTGTGCGCGGACGGTTCCGTTCGCAAGGTCTCCGGGTTGCCGTTGTTGCGGTCCAGTTGGATGCCGGACCAGTACCTCTACCACAACGGCTCGGCGATCGACCTGGACGGCAACTACTCGGGCAGCAACCTTCCCGTGGTCAAGGGTGACTTCCACACGTTCAGCCAGACCCCGATCCACGCCGATTCGCCCTACAACCGCTGCGGACCGACCTCCGGTCGCAACGGCAATCCCTGGGCGATCGCGATAGCGGACCCGCCGGGGGCCAATCCCGACGGAGCCACGTTCTGTCTCGACGTGAACTTGCCGCCGGACCCGTCGCACAGCAGCCCCTGAGCGTCCCTTCCCACTCACTTGATCCACGGCAGGACAACTCGACAACGGAGAGTGCAATGAGAAGAAGACTGGCGTCCCTCGTCGCGGCCCTGGCGGTGCTGTTCGGCATCGGAGTTCCCGCCGCTCCCGCCGCCGCCCAGAACGCACCGTACGACGTTCTGGAGAACCAAGCCCTGCGCACGATGTGCATCGACGACAGCATCGCGTACGGCTTGCGGCTGTTCAGCTGCAACGGGATGGACTACCAGAAGTGGTACATCGACGCCTCTTGGCCCAACCCGTACACTCCGACCTTCTTCCAGAACGTCGCCACCGAGCGCTGCCTCGACGACAGTGTCTACGGCCTTCGGGCGTTCCCCTGCAACGGGGGAGTCTGGCAGATCTGGAGCCCCCACCGCTGGAACGACGGCACGTGGCAGTTCCAGAACCAAGCCACCGGTCGGTGTCTGACCACCGATCACAACGGTTTCCTGACCACCAACACCTGCAGTTCGAGCGAGTGGGAGAGCTGGTACCGCTACTCCTGAGTCACCGCCCGGTGTAGGTGCCGGACCCGGCGTGTCGTCCGTCGAGGGAGGAACTCTCGGCGGACGACACGCCCGTTTCGCCGAGAAAAGCGGTGGCGAAGGCTTTCCGTCGGCCGCTACACTCGGCCTCGCCATGAAGAACTGACACCGAGTCCGCACCCGCGTCCGAGGACCTACCCGGCGGGTGATTCCCTTCTCCCACGGACCGGTGGTCGACCATGTCTTCCTCTCTTTCCCTGCGTGTCCACGACCTGTCGTTCTCCTACCCCGACCGTGTCGTCTTCGACGGCCTGAACCTCACCTTCGGAGCGGGAAGTCGTGTCGGTCTGGTCGGCGAGAACGGCGTGGGCAAGTCGACGTTGCTGCGGTTGCTGGCCCGGCGGGAACGACCGCGAGCCGGCCGGGTGGAAGGCGGCGGGGACATCGGATTTTTGCACCAGGAGCTGCCGTTTCCGGACACCGCACGGCTGTCGGACGTCGTCGACGACGCGCTCGCCGAGATCCGACGGGTCCTCGCCGAGCTCGACGTACTCGGTCAACGGCTGCACGACCGTCCCGACGACTCGGAGGCACTCGACGCCTACGGTCGGGCGCTCGAATGGGCCCTGGCACACCAGGCCTGGGACGCCGACCGGCGTGCCGAACTCGTCTGTGACGGACTGGGGTTGTCCGACATCGACCGCGACCGCCCGATCTCCACGCTGTCGGGAGGGCAACGCTGTCGGCTCGCCCTCGCGGCGCTGCTGATCCGCTCCCCCGAGACCCTGCTGCTCGACGAGCCGACGAACCACCTCGACGACGACGCCCTGGACTTCGTGCAGGAACACCTGTCCGCCACCTCCGGCATCGTCGTGCTCTCCTCGCACGACCGCGTGTTCCTCGACGCGGTGTGCACGGACATCGTGGACCTCGACCCGGCTCCGGGCGGTCCCACACGATACGGGGGCGCATACTCCGAGTACCTGGCGCACAAGCGGGCCGAACGCGCACGCTGGGAGCAACGCTACGCCGAGGAGCGGAAACGGCTGGACCAACTCCGTCACGCGGTGCGCGTGACCGCCCGCCGAGTCGCGTCGGGCGGAGCACCACGGGACAACGCGAAGATGGCCTACGACTACTCCGGCGGACGCGTGCAAAAGCAGATCTCCCGACGGGTCAGGGCCGCCCGGCAGCAGTTGTCCGAATTGGAACGGAATCGGGTGCGCAAGCCACCGGCTCCCCTGAGATTCGCGGCCGTCCTCACCGACGAGGTCGGTGACGAACCCCGGAGAGCCCTCGCGGTGCGCGACGCGGCGGTGGCCGGTCGGCTGCGGCCGGTTCCCGCCCTGGACGTCCACATCGGCGGAGAGTCGGCCACCCGGCTGCTCGTCACCGGTGGCAACGGCGCGGGCAAGTCCACTCTGCTGTCGCTGCTGGCGGGACGGCTCACCCCGAGCAGGGGCACGGTCGAACGCGCCCAAGGCGTCCGGGTGGGACTGCTGGAGCAGGACGTGCGCTTCGCCGATCCGAAACGCACGCCCCAGCAGCTCTACGACGCCGCGATCCGTGGCCGATCGGCCCCTTCGCTGACGTCGTTGGGTCTGGTCGCACCGCGGGAGCTGAACCGCCCGGTGGGAACGCTGTCCGTGGGACAACGGCGTCGGGTGGCGCTCGCCCTCCTGATCGCCCGGCCGCCCCACGTGCTGTTGCTGGACGAACCCACCAACCACATCTCCCTCACGCTCACCGAGGAGCTGTGCGAAGCCCTCGACACCACGCCCGGAGCGGTGGTGCTCGCCTCGCACGACCGGTGGTTGCGTCGCCGGTGGGACGGCGCCGAGCTGGCGCTTCCCTCGGCGTGAGGCGGGCGGCTACAGCACCACGCCGAGCAGCGAGTCGACGGCGGAACGCACCAGCGCGGGCGCCGACTCGTCCGCCCCTCCGTGCCGCAACGCCTCGTCGGCCCACGCGTCGACGGCGGCCAGCGCCTTCGGGGTGTCGAGGTCGTCGGTCAGGTGATCGCGCAGTCGGTCGATCGTGGCCTCGGCACCGGGACCGGAGTCCGACGACACCGCCTCCCGCCACCGTGCCAGCCGTGCCTCGGCCCGTGCCAGCAGCTCGTCGGTCCAGGAGCGGTCGGAGCGGTAGTGGCCCTCGAACAGCGCCAGGCGGATGGCCGAGGGATCGACCCCGTCGGCCCGCAACCGCGAGACGAAGACGAGGTTGCCCTTCGACTTCGACATCTTCTCGCCGTCGAGACCGATCATCCCGGCGTGCACGTAGTGGCGTGCGAACGGGTGCTCCCCCACGAGCGCCTCGGCGTGGGCGGCGCTGAACTCGTGGTGCGGGAAGATGAGGTCCGATCCTCCACCCTGCACGTCGAAACCCATGCCGAGACGGTTGAGGGCGATGGCGCTGCACTCGATGTGCCATCCGGGTCGGCCCCGTCCGAGGCTCGACTCCCACGACGGCTCCCCCGGCCGTGCGGCACGCCACAACAGCGCGTCGAGCGGGTCGCGCTTGCCGGACCGGTCGGGGTCCCCGCCCCGCTCGGGGAAGAGCGCGCGCATGGTGTCCTCGTCGTAGCGGGACTCGTAGCCGAACCGGCCCGTGTACGAGCGGTCGAAGTACACGTCGGGGTACTCCGGGTCGTCGACCCGGTACGCCGCACCACTGGCGAGCAGCTTCTCGACCGCCTCGACGATCTCGGGGATGCTCTCGACCGCGCCGACGAAGTCGTGCGGGGGCAGCACCCGCAGGGCCTCCATGTCCTCCCGGTACAGCGCCGTCTCCCGCAGCGCGAGCACGACCCAGTCGTCGGAGTCACGTTCGGCCCGCTCCAGCAGCGGGTCGTCGATGTCGGTGACGTTCTGCACGTAGTGCACTTCGTGCCCGGCGTCCAGCCAGAGCCGGTGGATCAAATCGAACGCCAGATAGGTCGCGGCGTGGCCCATGTGGGTGGCGTCGTAGGGCGTGATGCCGCAGACGTACATCCGGGCGGTACGGCCCGGTGCGGTGGGCCGGAGCTGACCGGTTGCCGTGTCGTAGAGCCTGAGCGGACGGGGGGTTCCGGGTACACGGGGTACGGCGACCGAGGACCAAGTCTGCATAGCTTCAACCCTATGCGCGCTCGTTCGTCACCGTTCCGTGTGGTGAGCAGGACCCCAGACGCGCTCCACTCCCCGCCGTAGCTCGTCGGCGGCGGGAACGCCCTCCGGGTCGAGCACCCACTGCACGGCGAAGCCGTCGCACACGGCCATGACGAAACCGGCGAGCGCCCTCACCTGAGGGTCGTCGGGGGTGGTGCCGTCGCCGAGCGACTCCGCGACGAGCTCGGCGACCCGTTCCCGGCAGCGGCGGTACTGCCGCGCGAACTGCTCCCGTAGGGCGGGAGCTCGCTCGGCCTGGGCCAGTGCCTCCAGGTAGGACACGACGAGTTCGCGCTGAGCCGCCACGCCATCGAGCATCGCCGACCACGCCGAGAAACCGCGTTCCGCGGGAGTGGCGGCGGGGTCGGCCATCGCCACGCGAGCGAGCTGCTCCGTCCACTCCTCGATCGCCTCGCCGATGGCCGCGTTGAGCAGCCCTTCCTTGGAACCGAAGTGGTAACCGATGGAGGCCAGGTTGGTGCCCGACTCGGCCACGAGGTCCCGAGCCGTGATGCGCGCGTACCCCTTGGTACGCAGCAACCGCCGCGCGGCGGCGAGCAGGTCTTGCCGATGGCCCACGTCGCGAGCGTACGACACGCCCCTGGACACCGGATCTATACGGGCGTATAAAACCGCCATGGCGACCGACCTCACATCTCCCGTCCTGCGCCTCGACGACCTCACGGCCACCCGCGAACCTCCCGGCCCCCGCCTGCCCGTGGCAGTCCAGACCGCGCTGTTCGGCATGTTCCGGCAGTACTGGCTCCCGTGGCTGCGTCGCCGGTACGGCAGCATCGTCCGCCTGCGCATCTATCCCGAGCGGTCGGTCGTCGTCCTGTCCGACCTCGACCACATCCGCGCCGTGTTCGCGGGCCCCGCCTCCGTGTTCCACGCGGGCGAGGGCAACGCCATCCTCAAACCGGCGATGGGCGAGCATTCCGTCCTGCTCACCGACGAGGATGTCCATCTTCGGGCACGCAAGCTGCTGATGCCCGCGTTCAACGGAGCCTCGCTGCGCGGGTATCGCGACATGATCACCGAACTGGCCGAGGCGGAGGTGCGACGCTGGCCCGCGAATCGCCCGTTCTCCTCGCACACGCGCATGCAGGCGCTGACGTTGGAGGTGATCCTCCGCGTCGTGTTCGGCGTCGCCGAGGGCCCCCGGCTCGACGAGCTGCGCCACCTGCTGCGGCGGGTCGTCGACGTCGGCCCCATCGAGTTGATCGGCTGGCACAACCCACGCCTGCAGCGCGTGGGACCGTGGCGGGCCTACGCCTCCACCCAACGGCGGGTCGACCAGCTCCTGTACGCGGAGATCGCCGACCGACGACGGGCCACCGACCTCGACCGGCGTCGCGACGTGCTCTCCCGCCTGCTCACCGTCTCCACCGAGGGGGACGAACCGCCCCTGACCGACGCCGAGTTGCGCGACCAGCTCATCACCTTGCTGCTGGCGGGGCACGAGACCACGGCGACGGCATTGGCCTGGACGTTGCACGAGCTCGCCCGTGATCCCGTCGAACACGCGAAGGCCACCCGCGCCGCCGACGAGGGAGACGAGAAGTACCTCGAAGCCGTCGTCAAGGAGGCCATGCGCCTGCACCCGGTGGTCTCCGAGGTGGCTCGCAGGCTCACTCGGGACGTCCAGATCGGTGACGTGCGGATTCCGGCCGGACACACGGTGATGCCGTCCATCACGCTGGTCCACTCCGATCCCGAACACCACCCCGAGCCCCGGCGGTTCCGACCGGAACGGTTCCTCGGGGGCGGGCCCGCGAGTGGCACGTGGTTCCCGTTCGGCGGTGGGGTCCGGCGGTGTCTCGGCGCGGGATTCTCCCTGCTCGAAGCGGTCGTCATGCTGCGAGCGGTGCTGACACGGCACCACGTCACGACGGATCGTCCGCGCCCGGAGCCTCCCAAGCCCCGCAACGTCACGATGATTCCCGCGCGTGGCGCGCGGATCATCGCCATGCCACGGGGTTGATACGGAAAGTGACAAGTCAACCCACATAGCGTAACGACATAGTGACGTTCCCCACATAGGCTGGGCGGAAAGGGGCCCACACGGGCATCGAGGTCCGCCGAGAGAAAGGGGCGCGTCATGACCGCGACGAACACCACCGGCGACGGTGGCACGGAGACCGGCCGGTACCTCGTGCTGTTGCAGGAGAACTCCGCCGCGGCGGCGTTGCGCACGATGGCGCGGGTGGCGGGAGTCCGAGCGGCCAGCACGGCCGACCTCACCAGTTTCCGTACGGCCGACGCGTTGAGCGGGGCCGACGGGCTGTTGCTGCACGACCTGGGGGTAGCGGTGATCACGGCGGCGCGCGACCAGGCCGACGCGCTGGCGCGCGCCACCGCCGAACACGGACCACTGGCGCGGGTGGAACCGGAACGCCTGGTGAGGGCCTACTCCGCCCCACCGGTGGAGCCCGGCGAGAGCGGCGAGGACACCGATCTCGCCGAGGCGACACTGACCTGGGGCCTGCGGGCCGTCGGGGCCGAGGAGAGCACGGCCACCGGCGCCGGAGTCCGGGTGGCGGTGCTCGACACGGGGTTCACCGTCGACCACCCGGACTTCGCCGACCGAGAGGTCGAGGCACGGTCCTTCGTGGACGGTGAGGACGTCGCCGACGGGCACGGACACGGCACCCACTGCATCGGCACGGCGTGTGGGCCGCGCGCCCCCTCGGAAGGTCCCGGATACGGCGTGGCCCCCGAGGCGGAGATCTACGCGGGCAAGGTGTTGAGCAACGCGGGCACCGGCACCGACGGCGACATCCTGTCCGGGATCGCGTGGGCGGTCAGCAACGGCTGCGCGGTGGTGTCCCTGTCCCTGGGGGCGCCCACCCGGCCCGGCGAGACGCACTCGGAGACCTTCGAGGAGGTCGCCCGGCGCGCCATGAACCGGGGCACGTTAATCGTGGCCGCGGCGGGGAACGAAAGTGATCGAGCGGGAGGGGTCGTGGCTCCGGTGAGCCATCCGGCGAACTGCCCGTCGATCCTCTCCGTGGGAGCCGTCGACGCCTCGATGGCGGTGGCCAACTTCTCGTGCGGCACGGTCGATCCGGAACGTGCCATCGACGTCGTCGCCCCCGGCGTGAACGTCCATTCCAGCTGGACGCTGCCCGAGAAGTACAACTCGATCAGCGGAACCAGCATGGCGACGCCGCACGTGGCGGGTGTCGCGGCGCTGCTCGCCGAGAAGTACGGCGCCCGTGCCTGGGAACTCTGGGCCCGGCTGGGCCAGTCGGCGCGCCGCCTGCCGCTCCCGTCCACCGACGTGGGCTCGGGCCTGGTCCAAGCCCCCTAAACACCGTGTCCGCAGATCCCGTACACGTGTCCGCAGATCCCGTACACGTGTCCGCAGATCCCGTACACGTGTCCGCAGATCCCGTACACGTGTCCGCGGCCTGCGGCGCGGACACGTGTACACCAGGTGCGAACACCCGTACGTGGACTGCGGACACGCGTGCACAATCTGAGGACACGCCGGTCTTCAGTTGGCGGCCGTTATGGCTTCCAGGTGGGAGACGACGACCCGCTCGACCGTCTCCCTGTCGAGGCCGAGTCCGGAAAGCGGGCCGCTGCCCGCCTCCTCCTCCAACAGCGCCAACAGGATGTGCTCGGTACCCACGTAGTTGTGTCCCAGCCGCAGGGCCTGTCGCAACGTCAGCTCCAGGACCTTGCGAGCGTCCCGGTCGTACGGAATAAGGTCCGGGACCTCATCCTGCCGCTCCGGCAGTACCGCGACCAACGCCTCGCGCATGTCGTCGAGGGCCACCCCCTGCCCCTCGATGACGGCGATCGCCAGCGACCTCGGCTCGCTGAGCAGCCCGAGCGCGAGATGAACCGGCGCGATCACGGGGTTGCCCGCGGCCCGAGCCTCCTCCTGAGCCGCCATGACCACGTTCTCCGCGCGAGGAGTGAAGCGCCGGAACCCCTCGGAGGGGTCGAACGTCGAGGAGTCGCCCTTCGGGACGAACCGTTTCTGCGCCGCCTGCTTGCTCACGCCCATGCTCTTGCCGATGTCGGTCCAGGATGCCCCCGACCGGCGCGCCTGGTCGACGAAGTGGCCAATGAGGTGATCCGCCACCTCCCCGAGATGCTCGGCCAGCAACACGGCATCCGCTAGCTGTTCGAGCACGTCGGTGCGCGTCTTCTTGATCGCGTTGATGAGGTCGTCGAGCTTGATGGTGACTGGAGTTTCCGCCATGCGTCAACGTTAGGTTGACGACTCATCGTTTGTCAACCAATGGTTGACGTTCGCTCGATGGATTGCCGCGCCAGGACGAACAGCCCCAACGCCGCCACCGCCGCCACCACGGGAAGCTGGGCCAGGCCATCGACGCCGAGCACGCCCCCACCCGCCGCGACGCCGAGATACGTGCCCGACGGGTTGAGCGCGAGCGCCTGGGTGGCGACCGGACCGCCAACAAGTGCAGACGTGCCTGCACCGCGGGGGAGTTCCAGAAAGCCGCGCCACCCCACACCACCACCGGCAGCAACATCCCGAGGGAGACCGGGCGCCACGGCCACAGGGTGAGCAACGCCGCCACGCCGGCGACCAGCGTCCGATCCGGACCCCATCGATTGGTCGCCGCGCCTCCCGCCCAGATCCCGAGCATTCCCGCGACCCCCGACACCGCGAAGAGCACGCCGCGCTCCCCCGGTCCGGCATCCGCCAACGCCCCGACGTACGGCGCGAGATAGGTCAGCACCATCATCGAGCCGAGCATGAGGACGAGGTTCGCGGCGAGCCCGAGGGACACCGCCGGCCGCGCTAGGATGGCGAGTTGTCGCCGCACCGGCAACGCCTCCCGCACGCCCGTGCCACACGGAAGCACGAGCAGGACCGCCGCCCCGAAAGCCACTCCCGCCACGGCCATGAGAGCGAACGTGGCTCGCCACCCGAACGCTCCACCGATCCACGTGCCCACGGGCACGCCCACCGCGATCGTGCCCGTCACCCCGAACACCACCACCGCGACGTACCGGCCCACGCGTTCGGGCGGCGCGAGGGACGCCGCCGTGCTGAACAACACCGGTGTCGCTGCGGCGGCCGCCGAAGCGGCGAGTACCCGGAGCACCAGCAGCACCGGATATGCCGGAGCCAACGCGGCCAGCACGTTGGCGGCCGTGAACACCGTCGCCGCCGCACCCAGCAGGCACCCGCGCGGCGCCGATCGCGATGACCGGTGAGGCGATCGCGACGGTCAACGAGAAAGCCGTCACCAACTGCCCCGCCGTCGCGGTGCTCACACCGAGGCCGTCGGCGATCTCCGGAATGATGCCCGCGATGACGTAGTCGTCCGTGTAGAACACAAGCGCGCCCGCGCCCAGAACGAGAAGCCAACCCGGCACGCCGTGCACTTTGGGAACGCCACCGAAGAACCGCACCCGCATTTCACGGTCGTACCCGTATCGGGGCCACCGCCGACACAGCGGATGCGGACACGCGTGCACCGGATGCGGACACGCGTACGAGAAGTGCGGACACGCGTACGTAGGCTGCGGACACGCCGGTTGTGGGTCAGCGCGCTCGGCGGTGGCGGAGATAGTCGCCCACGACCGCCGCTCCGAGGCCGTCGGGGTCGGAGGCCACGACTCGGCCCCCGGCCCGGCGGGCCAGCAGGTCCACGAACGCCTCCAACCTCGGCTCGTCACCCAGGCGGAACACGGTGAACGCCGCCCCCAGCTTGGCGATCCGGTCCACCTCGGACAGTGTCTTGCCCAGTGTGCGCGGGCTGGGCGGGTAGTCGAACTCGGCCACGCCGTCGGATTCGAGATGCGCCGTCGGCTCCCCGTCCGTGACCATCAACACCACGGGCGTGGCATCGGGGTGCCGTCTGAGGTGACGCTCGGCGAGCAGCAACGCGTGGTGGGCGTTGGTGCCCTGTTCCCAGGTGCCCTCCAGACCCACGAGCTCCTCGATCCGCACCGACTGGGCGTAGCGGCCGAACGTCACGACCTCCAGCGCGTCCCCGCGGAACCGGGTCGAGATCAGATGATGCAGTGCCAGCGCCATGCGCTTCATGGGAAGCCAGCGGCCCTCGGTCACCATCGACCACGACGTGTCCACGCACAGCGCCACCGCGGCTCGGGCACGGTGCTCGGTCTCGACGACCTCCACGTCGGACACGTCGAGCCGCACACGTCCGGAGCCGTCGGCCGCCGCCGTGCGCAGCACCGCGTTGCGCACCGTCTGGGGAACGGCCCAGGGCTCGCTGTCGCCGAACTCCCACGGCCGGGTGGCCCCGGTGGGTTCCCCCGCCGCACCCGCCGACGCGGTGTCGCGCCGACCGGTACGGGTGCGCAGGGAACGGACGACGTCGGCGAGCGCGGTCTCCCCGAGCCTGCGCAACGCCCTCGGGGTGAGCCGGAGGGCCCCGTCGGGGGTTCGTTCGACGATGCCCTGCCGTCGTAGTTCGCGTTCCAGCTCGGCGAGTCGGCGCGCGTCGACGACGGCGTCGGGGCCGAGTTGCCGCTGCAACGCGTCGAGGTCGATGTCCTCCAGGCTGGCTCCGGGATAGCCCTGGGAAAGCTGTTCGGCCAACGCGTCCAGTTCGGAAAGATCGGTCATCGCCCGAACGCCGTCGGCCAGACCCAGTGGGTCGTCGCCGCGGAAGCGGGCGGACGAGGTCCAGTCCTGCCCCGGCCGCAGGGCGCGGAGCTGGTCGTCGAGCTGGGAGAGTTGTTGGGCGATACGGGGGTCCCCGAACGCCTGCCGGGACAGCTCCGCCAGTTCCCCCCGCTGTTCCGGCGTCATCGAGTTCAGCATCCGCTGCGCCGCCGCGGCTCGGGCGGCGAGCACGTCGATCAGCTCGTCGATGTCGCGGGGGTTTTCCGGGAAGAACTCGCCGTGTCTGCGCATGAACTCGGCGAACCGCTGCTCCACGTCGCCGAAGGACTGCGCGTGCGCGGCGAGCAACGCGTTCAGATCGGCCAACATGCGGTTGATCCGCTCCACGTCCCGTGGAGTCGTCGACCGCAGCACCTCGGCCATCCCCTCGAACCGCGACCGCAGCAACTGCTGTCCCAAAAGCTCGCGGATGCGTTCGTAGGCTTGCCGCCCGGTCTCGGTGGCCCACTGGTAGTCGGCGAGTTCACTCACGGCGGCGGCCGTACCGGTGGGCAGGGCGTCGAGCCGGGCTCGGCGGAATCGGGCCTCGTCGGTGTCCTCGGCGAGCGCGGCGCGCCGTTCGGCCGCCACGGCCTCGTCGAGCAGACGCCGCACCTCCTGCAGCGTGCCGTCGAGCCGGTGCCTGCGCTGGATCTCCGAGCGGCGCTGCCACAGGCGTCGCGTCAGCTCGTCCAGGCCAGGGGTGGACCGGGTGCCCCGCCGAAGCAGCTCGTCGAGCGCCGATCGCGGGGACGCGCCCGCCATGACCTCCTCGCCGATCTCGTCGATCGCCTCGCGCAGGTCGATCGGCGGGGCGAGGGGGTCGGGCCCGCCGTGGTAGGGACCGTACGAATAGGACTCGGGAAGGGTCATGCCCCACTCCCTTCGATCAGGGGCCGTAGACCGTGGTGGTGCCGTCGGCGTCCTTGGCGAGGCGGCGGGCCAGGTACAACGACTCCAGGGCAAGTTCGACGGCGGACGCGATGCGGGGAGCGGGCTCGTCGGCCGACACGCCCGCGCGCTGTGCCACCTCGTGCAGGACCGGCAGCTCGGGCAGTGCCGCGAGGAGATCGGCCCCGGTCACCCGTTCACCGGTGGCCACGAGGTGTCCGTCGGCCACCGCGTCCGCGAGGGGCCGCAGGTTCAGGCCCGCGAAGAGTTCGCCGGCGGTCTCGGCGACCGCGCGGCGCAGCAGGTGGGTGAGGTGCTCGTTCTCCCGGCCCTCCTCACCCGGTTCGAACTCCACCTTGCCGCGCAGCACTCCGGGCACGGCCTCCAGGTCGATGGGCCGGGCCACGGCCGGGTTCTCGCCGGTGAGCGCGGAGCGCCGCAGGGCGGCGGCGGCCACCGTCTCGGCCGCGGCGACGGCGAACCGGGCCGACACTCCCGAACGCTGGTCCACCACGGTCGAGGCACGCAGGTTCCGCACGAACCTGGCCAACACCGACAGCAGCGGATCACCGACCTCGGCCACCAGGTGGGCCTCCTGCTTCACCACCTCCACCTCGGCGGCGACGTCGAGTGGGTAGTGGGTACGCACCTCGGCGCCGAACCGGTCCTTCAGCGGTGTGATGATCCGCCCCCGGTTCGTGTAGTCCTCGGGATTGGCGGTGGCGACCAGGAGCACGTCGAGCGGCAGCCGGAGCGTGTAGCCGCGGATCTGGATGTCGCGCTCCTCCATGACATTCAGCAGGGCGACCTGAATGCGCTCGGCGAGGTCGGGCAGCTCGTTCACGGCGACGATGCCCCGGTGGGCCCTGGGCACGAGCCCGTAGTGGATCGTCTCCGGGTCACCGAGACTGCGTCCCTCGGCGACCCGCACCGGGTCGACGTCGCCGATGAGGTCGCCGACGGAGGTGTCGGGGGTGGCGAGTTTTTCCGTGTAGCGCTCCGAGCGGTGCAGCCACGCCACCGGCAGGTCGTCACCGAGTTCGGCGGCGCGGCGCCGCGAGGCCGGGGTGATGGGCGCGAGCGGGTGCTCGGCCAGCTCGGCCCCCTCGATGACGGGCGTCCACTCGTCGAGCAGACCGGTGAGGGTGCGCAGCAGCCGGGTCTTCCCCTGTCCCCGCTCCCCGAGCAGGATCACGTCGTGCCCGGCCAGCAGCGCGCGTTCCAGCTGCGGCAGCACGGTGCGGGAGAAACCGACGATTCCCGGCCACGGGTTCTCCCCGGCTCGCAACGCGGCCACCAGATTGTCGTGGACCTCGGACTTCACGCTCCGGGGCCGATGTCCGGCGGCTCGCAGTTCCCCCACGGTGCGGGGCAGGTCGTCGGGAGGCTGGGGACGGAACTGAGTCTCCTGAGACGTCACAGCAACGACGCTACTGCTCACTTCGTCCCCCGTCGACAGGGACCGGATACCGGTAGGCTCGGACTTCGTGTGTTGTCCCAGTGCGACTCTCGCCGTGTGGTCCTCGGCCTGGCTGTCCGGTGCCGCCGCCCCCGACGACGTGCTCGACGCTCTCGGTGCGTGGGGTGAGGCTCACGAGGTGGTGGCCCACGACGAAGCCACCGCCGACGTGTTCGAGGTGCCCGTGAACGGCGAGGTCCCGGCCGCGCCCGCCCAACTGCTGAGTGCGTTGCGACGGCTCGGGGCCACCGACGGTCTGCTGGTGCTGCCCGTCGCGGGTGACGTGCGTGGTCTCGGTGCGGGCGGGCCGTTCGCCTCGGCCGCCCTCCGTGCGGGTGAGGCCCTCGTGTTCCCCGGTCTCGGCTTCGGAGTCGTTCCCCGGCACCTCGCGGAGGGGCTGTGGCGCTGGACGGTGTTCCCCTTGGCCAGTCACCCGATCTCGGGTACGCCAGCGCCCGAGTACGTGCCGCTCGGGGAGGCCGAGCACGGCCTGACGGAGGCAGTCCGCGAGAGCGCCGGCACGCTGCAGGCTCTCGACGTGGCACGCGACCGTCCCGGCGTGCGGGCGGAGTTGTCCGCGCGGCTGCGGTCCCGGCCGCGCCCGCACTGGCCGACCGGGATGCCGGGCCGGGCCCTGCGCGTGCTGCAGCGCGCCGAAGAGGTCGGGGCGATCCTGGAGCTGGCCAGGGCCGACGAACCGGGCGGTGCGGTCTCGGCGTCGGCAGCGGCGCGCAGAAGCGAGGCCCTGCGCCCGCTGGACGACGCGGTGCGGCGGGCCCGCTGCGCCGCCGTGAACGAGGCGGTGCGCCTGCTCGCCCGCACGTCCGAGAACTCCTAGGGCACGGCGGGCCCGCTCACCCGAGCATCACGAAACCCACACCGCCGACTCCGTCGCGGAGGCCGGGACTACGCGTTCCCCGCCGGGGCCGCCGCGGGGCGCTTGAGGGGCTCGCAGCAGCGGGTCGCGCAGGGCGCACCGTTGGCGGTGTCCCCGCCCGTGACGAGCGTGGACAGCTTGCGGACCGGCGCGTTCTCGGTCTGCTCGCGGATCAGCTCGACGACGAGTTGCGCGAACCTCGGGTCGGCGTTGGGCGTCGCGGAACGCGCGAATCGCATGCCGAGCTCGGCGGCCTTGTCGGCGGCCTCGTTGTCGAGGTCCCAGATCACTTCGAGATGGTCGGAGACGAACCCGATCGGGCAGCACACCACCGAGCGCACGCCCTTGCCGTGCAACGCCTCGATATGGTCCACGATGTCCGGCTCCAGCCACGGCACCTGCGGGGGACCGGACCGCGACTGCCACACGACGTCGTAGGTCTCGGCGCCCACCCGCTCGGCCACCAGCCGCGAGGCCTCGGCGACCTGGCGGGAGTAGCGGTTGCCGCCCTCCTCGGGCGGTCCGGAGGCGGCGTCGGCCGCCGTGGGCACCGAGTGCGCCGTGAAGACCAGTCGCGCTTCGGGGTCGCCCACCTGCTCGTACGCCGCTCGGACGGCGTCGGCGACGGCCTCGACGAACAGCGGGTGGTCGAAGAACTGACGCAGCTTCACCAACTGCGGGGCCTTCCGGCCGACCGCGGCGCGCGCCCGCAGGATGTCCTCGTCGTACTGCCGGCACGCCGAATAGCCGCCGTAGGCGCTGGTGGCGAACACGAGAGCACGCTTGACACCGTCCTCGGCCATCCGCTCCACGGTGTCCTCCACCATGGGGTGCCAGTTGCGGTTGCCGAAGTAGACGGGCAGCTCAATCCCCTGCGCGGCCAGCTCCCGCTCGACCGCCGCGATGGCGTCGCGGTTCAACTGGTTGATCGGGGACACCCCGCCGAAGTGGTGGTAGTGCTCGGCGACTTCGGCGAGCCTCTCCGGCGGCACGCCCCGGCCTCGGGTGACGTTCTCCAGAAACGGCATGACGTCGTCCGGCCCCTCGGGTCCGCCGAACGACAGCCACAGCAACGCGTCGTAGTTCACGCGCCCATCCTCCCGCCGCCGTTCGGCCGCCGCAGAGCGGGGTGGGCCGGTCGCGACGCCCGTCTCATCCGGTTTGCCCTCCGCTCGCCCGTCGGCACCACGAGCACATGAGGGAGGTCGCCGGGCGGCTCGTGGCGCGGTGAGCCGCCCGGCGATCGAAAGGTCACTCCCCCAGGGCGTGCACTCCGCCGTCGACCCACACCATCGACCCCGTGGTGGCGGGCAGCCAGTCCGACAGCAGCGCGCAGATGCTCTTCGCGACCGGGGTGGGGTCGGAGGTGTCCCACCCGAGCGGAGCCCGGTCGCCCCAGCTTTCCTCCAGCTCGCTGAATCCGGGGATGGACTTGGCGGCCATCGTCTTCACCGGACCCGCCGCGACCAGGTTCACACGGATGCCCCGCGGGCCGAGGTCGCGGGCCAGGTAACGGTTGACCGATTCCAGTGCCGCCTTCGCCACGCCCATCCAGTTGTAGGCGGGCCAGGCGACACGGGCGTCGAAGTCCATGCCCACGATCGAGCTGCCCCGACCCAGCAACGGAAGCACGGCGGCGGCGAGCGCCTTGTACGAGTACGCCGAGATCTCCACCGCGGTGGCGACGTCCGCGGCGGGAGCGTCCATGAACGGCGCACCCAGGCAGCTCGGCGGCGCGTACGCGATCGAGTGCAGGACCCCGTCGAGCCCGTCGACGTGCTCCCGCACACGGTCGGCCAGCGTGTCCAGGTGCTCGGAGTTCCGGACATCGAGCTCCAACACGGGCGCGGGCTCGGGCAGGCGCTTGGCGATGCGCTCGACCAGCGACATTCGCCCGAAACCGGTGAGTACCACCTGCGCGCCCTGTTCCTGCGCCACCTTCGCGGCGTGGAACGCGATCGACGCGTCGGTGATCACGCCCGTGATGAGCAGGCGCTTACCTTCGAGCAGTCCGGACACAGTCGTCCTCCAGTTCCGGGGGTTCGGGTGGGTGGGAAAGGCGGGGAATTCTTCAGTGGCCCATGCCGAGGCCGCCGTCCACGGGCAGCACGGCCCCGTTGACGTAGGCGGCCTCGTCGGAGGCGAGGAACCGCACGACGTGCGCCACGTCGGCGGGGTCGCCGTAGCGGCCGGCCGGGATCTGCTTCAGGGCGGCGGCCCGCTGCTCCTCGGTCAGTTCGTTCGTCATGTCGGTGACGATGAAGCCGGGAGCCACGACGTTGGCCGTGATGTTGCGGGAGCCGAGTTCACGGGTCAGCGAGCGGGCGAGCCCCACGAGCCCGGCTTTGCTGGCGGCGTAGTTCACCTGACCCGCGCCCCCGGACAGGCCGATGACCGAGGAGATGAACACGAACCGTCCCCACCGGGCGCGCAGCATGCCGCGCGACGCCCGCTTGGCCACGCGGTAGGCGCCGGTCAGGTTGGTGTCGAGCACGCGGGTGAACTGCTCCTCGCTCATGCGCATCAGGAGCGTGTCGTCGTTGATGCCGGCGTTGGACACCAGCACCTCGACCGGGCCCTGGTGCTCCTCGATCTGCTTGAACGCGGTGTCCAGCTGCTCGGCGTCGGTGACGTCGGCCTTCACGCCGAACAGCCCTTCCGGAGCGCCGGAACCGCGGTGGGTCACCGCCACTCGATGGCCCGCCTCGGCGAGCTCTTGTGCGATCGCCAGGCCGATGCCGCGATTGCCGCCCGTGACCAGAACGGACCGTCCCACGTGTCACTCCTCGTACCGCGTTGCGTGTTCCTGCAGCGCCGAGGTTATCCGTTCGCCTTCGGCCGCGCCGAGGCAGGGACCGTGACCCCGTGTGTCCCGGAAAACGTGGCGCGAGAGAATCGCCTCGTGTTCCGGATCGTGTTCTTCCATCCCGAGATCCCAGGCAACACCGGCAATGCGATCCGGCTGGCGGCCAACACCGGCTGCGAACTGCACCTGATCGAACCGCTCGGGTTCTCGATGGAGGACCGCTACCTCCGGCGCGCGGGGCTGGACTACCACGACCTGGCGCACGTGCGGGTCCACCGCGACCTCGACGCCGCGTGGCGGGCCCTGGACCCGGTGCACGTCTACGCGTTCACGACGCGGGCGCGGCGTTCCCACACCGACGTCTCCTACGCCGAGGGCGACGTGTTGCTGTTCGGGCCCGAGTCGGTGGGCCTGCCCGACGAGGTCGTGGCCGACGCGCGGATCACCGAACGGGTCCGCGTGCCGATGTTGCCCACCTCGCGGTCGTTGAACCTCACCAACACGGCCTCGATCGCCGTGTACGAGGCATGGCGGCAGCACGACTTCCGCGGTTGTGGGCCCTTCGCCGGATAGTCGGCTCCCCCTTCCTCGGCTACGGCAGTCGCTGTCCGATGAGCAACGAGCTGACGGCCGCTCCGATCAGGACGATGGTGCCGAGCGCGACCCACGGCCTGCTGGCGTCGACCTCCTTGATCTCGTACCCGATCTGCTCGCCGAGGTCGTCGTAGACCTTCTTGAGTTCCTCGGCGGTGGCGGCCTTGTAGAAGTCGCCGCCGGACAGGCGGGCGATCTCCCGCATGGACGCGTCGTCGACCTCGACGGGCACCTGCTTGCCCTCGATGTCCACGCTGCCGTACGACGTGCCGAACGAAATCGTGGTCACGGGGATGTTCTTCTGCTTCGCCACCCCGGCGGCGGTGAAGGCTCCCCTCGGCGCGTACTCGTCCTGGGGGACGGTCTGTTTGCCGTCGGTCATCAGCACGATGCGCGCGGGAGGAGGTCCCTCCGCCCCGCCCACCACGGCGGAGAAGCTCTCGATCGCCTGGATCGCGGCGAAGATTCCCTCACCCGTGGCGGTGGACTGCGCGAGCTTGAGGTTCTCGATCGCGTGGATGACGCCCTCGCGTTCGGTGGTGGGTGCCACGAGGACGGTCGCCGTCCCGGCGAACGAGATGAGACCGAGGTTCACCCCCGGCGTGAGGTTCTGCGCGAACGAGCGAGCGGCGTCCTGCGCGGCCCGCAGCCGGGTCGGCTTGACGTCGGTGGCCTCCATCGACAGCGACACGTCGATCACCAGCATCACCGTGGCGCGGTTGCGGGGCACCTTCTCCTCGGCGGTGGGCCCCGCAAGCGCGAACGTCAACAACAGCAGCGACACCGCCAACAGCGCGGCGGGCACGTGCCGCACGCGTCCCTGGCTACGGGGCGCGACTCGTTCGAGCAGTTCCAGGTTGGTGAACCGCATGATGCGCTTGCGGCGCGAACGCAGCGCCAGCACGTAGCCCCCGACCAGCGCCGCGAGCACCAGTAGCAGCAGAAACCACCACGGCGCGGAGAATCCCGACACACTCATGAGGAAGCCCCCGACCACCCTCGTTTGCGGGCCACGACGAATCGGACCACGTCGGCGATCCAGTCGGAATCCGTGCGCAGCACCAGGTGTCCCGCCGCCGCCTGGCGGATCGCCCGCGCGACCTCGGCGCGATGAGCTTGCGCCGCGGCGGCGAACTCCTTGCGCAGCAACGCCGAGACGTGCACCTCGCGCTGCCGCCCCGTCTCCGGGTCGGCGAGCACCACCGAACCCACCTCGGGCAGGTCGACGTCGCGGGGGTCGAGCACCTCCACGGCCAGCAACTCGTGTCGCGTCGACAGCGCGCGCAGGGGACGTTCCCAGGTGACGGGGCCGAGGAAGTCGGACACGACGACCACGAGCCCCCGCCGACGCGGTGGCCTGCGTAGTTTGTCCACGAGCGCGGCGAGATCACCACGGGTGCCCTCCTCCGCGCGGGGCAGCGTCGCGACCCGGCGCACGAGGTCACGGGCGTGCCCCAGCCCGCCACGGGGCGGGATGCGCACCGTCTGCGTGCCGTTGGACAGCAAAGCGCCGATCCGGTTCCCCCCGCCGCCGGTCAGATGTGCCACGGCGGCGACGGCGCACACCACGAGATCGCGTTTCTCGCAGGCGGCCGTGCCGAAGTCCAGGCTCGGTGACAGGTCGGCGACCACCCACGTCTCCAGCTCGCGGTCGGCGACGGTCTCGCGGACATGCGGGGTGGTGGTCCGGGCGGTGACGGCCCAGTCCATCCGCCGCACGTCGTCCCCCGGCTGGTACGGCCGCGCCTCCCCCGGCTCCGATCCCGGACCGGGGACGAGTCCCAGGTGGTTGCCCTGCAAGAGGCCGTCGAGTCGCCGGCGCACGTCCAGTTCGAGGGTACGCAGCCCCGCCTCCAGTCGGTCCCCGCGCAGGATCGGAGGGGCCCAGGTGGGCCGGTCCCCGGCGTCGCTTCGCTCGGTCATCGCCGCCCGCTACCTACCGGGCACACCCGCCGCCACGGTGGGGCCCGTGCCCGGCCCTTGAGGCCGGGCCGACACCTGGGGCAACGGGACGGCCTGGAGCACGCGGTTGACGATGTGGTCCAGCGGCACCCCGTCGGCCAGCGCGTCGTAGGAGAGCACGAGCCGGTGCCGGAGCACGTCCGGCACGATGTCCACCACGTCCTGCGGAAGCACGTAGTCCCGACCGCGCACCAGGGCCAGCGCTCGGGCCCCGGAGATGATGCCCAGGCTCGCACGCGGCGAGGCACCGTAGGAGACCCAGCCCGCGACGTCCGCGAGGCCGTGTTCCCCCGGTTTGCGGGTGGCCAGCACCAGGCGCACGACGTAGTCCACGAGCGAGTGATGGACGAAGACCTTCGAGGCGGCGTCCTGGAGTCGGACGAGTTCGTCCGGGCTCAGGACCTGCTGAGGTTCCGGCGGCGTCACGCCCATCCGGTAGATGATCTCGCGTTCCTCCTCCGCCGTCGGATACTCGACGACGATCTTGAAGAGGAAGCGGTCACGTTGCGCCTCCGGCAGCGGGTAGACCCCTTCGTTCTCGATGGGGTTCTGGGTCGCCAGCACGAGGAACGGGTCGGGCATGGGGAAGGTCTCGCCGCCGATCGACACGTGGCGCTCGGCCATGACCTCCAGCATCGCCGACTGCACCTTGGCGGGCGCGCGGTTGATCTCGTCGGCAAGCACGAAGTTGGCCACCACCGGACCGAGTTCGACGTCGAACTTCTCACTCGACTGCCGGTAGATCCGGGTGCCCAGGATGTCGGCGGGCACGAGGTCGGGCGTGAACTGCACACGGGAGAAGGACCCGCCCACCACGCGGGCGAACGTCTCCACCGCGAGTGTCTTCGCGACACCGGGTACACCTTCGAGCAGCAAGTGCCCCTTGGCCAACAAGCCCACCAACATGCGCTCGACAAGCCGGTCCTGCCCGACGATGACGCGCTTCACCTCGAAGACGGTGCGTTCCAGCAACTGCGCGTCCCCCGCCGGGGTGCCGGGCTCGGTCACACCTAACCTCCTCGCTGGCGACCTGTGGTGCGTGCCCCGTGACCGTACCGGGTGCCGAAGCGTGGCTGATCACGACCATGCCGAGCCAAGCAAACACCTCCGCCGGTGTGACGGCTGTGAAGCTCACGGTCAGGGGCACAGGTCGTCCGGGCTGTCCACGTCACGAGCCTCGCCCGTGAGCGCAGGGACCTCCACAATGGACGACATTCCCAGGGTGCCACGTAACGAGGCGCCACGGGGATCGGTCGGCACGGCCGTGTCGAGCGAGTTTCTGCGCCACACCCCGATGAGCCACTGTCTCCGGCCGGTCGAGTCCACGAGCACGGCGCCGTCCGCCTCCCCGGCCGCGTCCAGTGCCGCCACCAGCCGAGAGATCGTGTCCGTCGTTACGCCCATCAGGTCGGCGGCGAGCACCGCGACGGTGTCGACGTGAGCGTCGAGCACGGCGAGCGCGGCGGCGAGCGCGGCCACCGGACCGGAGCCCGGCGGGTCCTCTCGTGTCCAGCGCACCCCCGGCACTCCCTCGCGCCGGGGGCCGACGACGATCACCGGATCGGTGTCCCGCAGCGCCGCGACCACCCGGTGCAGCAAGGGGATTCCTCCGACCCGGAGCATCACCTTGTCCCCGCCGCCCATCCGGCGCGCCGCTCCCCCGGCGAGCACGACTCCGGCCGGTCGGGGGCGCGCGGGGCGGGGATCGGTCACTGCCTCACCAACGGGGTCGCGGAACGGATCGTCCCAGCGTATCGCCGTGACGGCGGCGACGCGGCCGATCGACCCGCCCCGACGTCGCTACCATCACCACACTCCCGAGCCCCACGGCGACATTCGGTACGCCGCCCCGCTTCCGTGTCCGGTCCGCACACCCCGTCCTCGGGAGGAACATCCACGCACACCACGCGACAGGCGAGGAGGACGAGATGCGGTCACTACCTCGGGGGACGACGGCGAGCCGGGCGGTCGTCGGATGGAGCGCCCTCACCGCGACGGGACTCGTCGTAGCCGCCGTCGGCACGTTCCTGCCCTGGTTACGGTCGGGGCTCGTGAACCGGGACAGCTACGAGGCGGCCGCTGTGGTCGAACGCCTGTTCTCCCTCGGCTCCCTCGCGCACCTGGCGCTGCGCGCCTGGAACGGTGTCGTGGTCGCCACCGCCCTGTGCCTGGTGTTGCTCGTGCTCGGCCTGTGGCGCACCGCCGCCACCCTGGCGTCCGTGATCGGCGTCACAGTAGGAACCGTTTCGGCGCTGCTCACCGTCCAAGGCGTCGACGTGGCCGGCCTGGTCAGGGTCGCTTTCACGGGCCCGGCGACCTCGACGGTCGGCTCGCTCGTCGCGCTTTCCGGTGGGCTCGGACTGTTCCTCGCGGCTCACCGAACCACGACCACTCACGCTCGGGACGGGTGACACAAGTGAGTACGCCGGAATACGACCACCAACTCGGCCAGCAGGCCCCCCAGCATCCACAGCAGCCTCTCGGCGCCCCGCCCGGTACGGCGCCGTACGGGTATCCCGCGCCGGGGGCGGGATACGACGCGAATCAGCAGACGTTCCCCTTCCCCCAGCCTCAGCCGGGCAACGCGCCCGGTCCGCGGCCGCCACGGGGCAAGCGGGGACTCGTCGTGGGCCTGGTCATCGCCCTCGTCCTCGCCCTCGGCGGTGGCGCGACCTGGTGGGTGCTGTCCGAACGCGAGTCCGTGGCCTCGGGGGCGAACAGTCCCGAGGAAGCCGCGAGGGAACTGTTCACCGCGCTGGGCAACGGCGACCTGGTGGGGGTCGCCCAGTCCCTGGCTCCCGGCGAGGCCGCGGCGCTCGGCGATCTGCTCGCCGACAGCGCGGAGGAGCTCAAGCGGCTGGGCGTGCTGACCCCGGACGCCGATCTCTCCGCCTTCTCCGGCCTTCGTGTCACCGCCTCGAACCTCACGTTCGACGCCAAAAGCGCCGAACGAGTCAACGATCACGTGACCATCACGAAGCTGACCGGGGGCACGCTCACGCTCGACATGGACCTCACCACACTGCCGCTGGCCCGCGAGTACCTGGAGCCGATGCTCGCGGCCGCGGACGTCGAGGGCGTCACCACCGGAAGCCGGACTCTCGACATCGGCACGATCACGCGACTCTCCGGGCCCCTCCGTATCGCGACCGTGAACGTCGACGGCGCGTGGTACCCGAGCCTGCTCTACACGTTCACGGACAACCTCCTGAACGAGCTGCGGTTGTCGTGGCCGCGGACGTCGATCCCGGCGAACGGCGCCGACTCCCCCACCGAGGCTGTGCGGCAGACGCTGCAGGCCGCTCTCGACGCCGACCTGAACCGGGTGATCGAGCTGCTGCCGCCCGACGAGATGGCCGTGCTGCACGACGTGGGCCCGCTGCTGGTGGACATGCTCGCCACCGAGGGCGCGAGCCCCACGGGAGTGAAGGTGCTCGACCTGCGGACGGAGGACACCCCCGTCGCCAACGGCACCCTGGCGACCGTCACCGCGGTGGAGCTGGAGGTTCCCGGACAGGGGAACTTCTCCGTCGCCAAGGACGGCGACTGCTACACCGTCACCGCCGCCACCGGCGAGAGCCGACGCGTCTGCGGCGCCGAACTCGGCGAGATGATGGCCGAGAACTCGGACGGCACGACCCCGCCGGAGGTGACCGAGAAGATCGCCCGAACACTCGCCGGGAAGGGGCTCGGGGTGGTCACCACCCAGGTCGACGGCAAGCACTACGTCAGCCCGCTGCGGTCCCTGGGCCACCTCGGCCTGAGCCTCTACGGGCAACTGAGCCCGGAGGACTTCAAGGCGATGCTCGACTCCGAGTGATCGTGGGGACGACCACGGGCCCGGCACCCCACCCGGTGCCGGGCCCTTCGGCTATCCTGACCTTGAACAGAAAAAGGACAAGCGTACGGTTTAGTGGGCCGGGCTGAAGGGAAGCTCATCTCTGCGGGCGTGACGGGGGTGGGCGACACTCAGCCTGCTCCTACCCGAACAACCGCCGCCACTGGAGTGAACGTGACTGCACCCGCCAGCAAAAACAGCTTCGGCGCCCGCGACACGCTCCGGGTCGGTGACGCCTCGTACGAGGTGTTCCGCCTGGACAAGGTCGAGGGGTCGCAGCGCCTTCCGTACAGCCTGAAGATCCTGCTCGAAAACCTGCTGCGGACCGAGGACGGCGCCAACATCACCGCCGAGCACATCCGCGCGCTCGGCAACTGGGATCCCAAGGCGGACCCGTCCATCGAGATCCAGTTCACCCCCGCGCGCGTGGTGATGCAGGACTTCACCGGCGTTCCGTGTGTGGTGGACCTCGCCACGATGCGTGAAGCGGTCGCCGAGCTCGGCGGCGACCCCGACAAGGTGAACCCGCTCGCGCCCGCCGAGCTCGTGATCGACCACTCGGTCATCATCGACGTCTTCGGCCGCGCCGACGCCTTCGAGCGCAACGTCGAGATCGAGTACGAGCGCAACCGCGAGCGCTACCAGTTCCTGCGCTGGGGCCAGAACGCCTTCGAGGAGTTCAAGGTCGTTCCTCCGGGCACCGGCATCGTGCACCAGGTGAACATCGAGCACCTGGCGCGCACCGTGATGGCCAGGGGCGGCCAGGCCTACCCCGACACCTGCGTGGGTACCGACTCGCACACCACGATGGTCAACGGCCTCGGTGTGCTGGGCTGGGGCGTCGGTGGTATCGAGGCCGAGGCCGCCATGCTGGGCCAGCCGGTGTCGATGCTGATCCCGCGCGTCGTCGGCTTCAAGCTGACCGGCGAGATCCCCGCGGGTGCCACCGCCACCGACGTCGTGCTGACGATCACCGAGATGCTGCGCAAGCACGGTGTGGTGGGCAAGTTCGTCGAGTTCTACGGCGAGGGCGTGGGCGCCGTTCCGCTGGCCAACCGCGCCACGATCGGCAACATGAGCCCCGAGTTCGGCTCGACCGCCGCGATCTTCCCGATCGACGACGAGACCCTGCGCTACCTGAAGCTGACCGGCCGCTCGGAGGAGCAGCTCGCGCTCGTGGAGGCCTACGCCAAGGAGCAGGGCCTGTGGCACGACCCGAGCCGGGAGGCGGAGTACTCCGAGTACCTGGAGCTCGACCTGTCGACCGTGGTGCCGTCGATCGCCGGTCCGAAGCGCCCGCAGGACCGCATCGAGCTCAGCGCCGCCAAGCAGTCGTTCCGCGCCACCCTGCCCGACTACGTGGGCGACGCGTCCGGCGAGGAGACCACCTCGCTGGTCGACGAGGCCTCCGAGGAGTCGTTCCCCGCGAGCGACTCGCCGGGCTACATCGCCGACGGTGTCCAGGAGGACCGCGGCGGGGAGCCGGTGCACTCGGCGGCCAACGGCGCGAACGGTCGGCCCAGCAAGCCGGTGAAGGTGACCTCGGCCGACCGCGGCGAGTTCGTCCTCGACCACGGTGCCGTGGTGATCGCCTCGATCACCTCCTGCACCAACACCTCGAACCCGTCGGTGATGCTCGGCGCCGCGCTGCTCGCCCGCAACGCGGTGGAGAAGGGTCTGTCCACCAAGCCGTGGGTCAAGACCTCGATGGCACCGGGTTCGCAGGTCGTCACCGACTACTACGACAAGGCCGGTCTGTGGCCGTACCTGGAGAAGCTGGGCTTCCACCTGGTCGGTTACGGCTGCACCACCTGCATCGGTAACTCGGGTCCGCTGCCCGAGGAGGTCTCGGCCGCGGTGCAGGAGCACGACCTGTCGGTGGTCTCGGTGCTGTCGGGTAACCGCAACTTCGAGGGTCGCATCAACCCCGACGTCAAGATGAACTACCTGGCGTCGCCGCCGCTGGTCATCGCCTACGCGCTGGCCGGCACGATGGACTTCGACTTCGAGAACCAGCCGCTGGGTCAGGACCCGCAGGGCAACGACGTCTACCTGCGTGACATCTGGCCGTCGCCGCAGGAGATCCAGGCGACCATCGACTCGGCGATCACGCAGGAGATGTTCGCCAAGGACTACGCCGACGTGTTCGACGGCGGCGAGCGGTGGAAGTCCCTGCCCACCCCGGAGGGCAAGACGTTCTCGTGGGACCCCGAGTCCACCTACGTCCGCAAGCCCCCGTACTTCGAGGGCATGACCAAGGAGCCGGAGCCCGTCACCGACATCTCGGGCGCTCGCGTGCTGGCGAAGCTGGGCGACTCGGTGACCACCGACCACATCTCCCCGGCCGGTGCCATCAAGGCGGACTCCCCCGCGGGCCGCTACCTCACCGAGCACGGTGTCGACCGCAAGGACTTCAACTCCTACGGTTCGCGTCGCGGTAACCACGAGGTGATGATCCGCGGCACGTTCGCCAACATCCGCCTGCGCAACCAGTTGTTGGACGGTGTCCAGGGCGGCTACACGCGGGACTTCACCCAGCCCGGCGGCCCGCAGGCGTTCATCTACGACGCCGCGCAGAACTACGCCGCGCAGAACATCCCGCTGGTGGTGCTCGGCGGCAAGGAGTACGGTTCCGGTTCGTCGCGTGACTGGGCGGCCAAGGGCACGCGCCTGCTCGGCGTTCGCGCCGTGATCGCCGAGTCGTTTGAGCGCATCCACCGCTCGAACCTCATCGGCATGGGCGTGATCCCGCTGCAGTTCCCGGAGGGCGCCTCCGCGGACTCGCTGGGTCTCGACGGCACGGAGACCTACGACATCAGCGGCATCACCAAGCTCAACGAGGGCGAGACGCCGCGCACGGTGCACGTGACGGCCACCAAGGACGACGGCAGCAAGGTCGAGTTCGACGCGGTCGTGCGCATCGACACGCCGGGCGAGGCCGACTACTACCGCAACGGCGGCATCCTGCAGTACGTGCTGCGGAAGATGACGAACGCCTGAGTCGGCGACCGCCGTCCCCACGAGCGGGACGACCGAGAAACGACGGCCCACCGCGCCACCCGCGTGGTGGGCCGTCGTCGTGACGGGAGGTGTTGGGCGTTGCTGGAGGTGGTGTCGGCGGGCGCGGCCGTGTTCGCGGGAGCGCTGGTGCAGGGCTCCGTCGGTTACGGCATGAACCTCATCGCCGCTCCCCTGCTGGCATTGGTGGACCCGCGACTGGTTCCGGTTCCGCTGCTGATGGTCGCGCTCGCCCACGCGCTGTTGTCGGTGGCCCGCGAGTACCGGGACGTCGACTGGCGGGGTGTGGGGTTCGTGACGGCGGGCCGGGTGCCCGGTACGGCGTTGGGGGTGTTGGCCGTCGTGCTGCTCGCGGAGCGCCCGTTCGCCGCCGTCGTGGGGGGCGCCGTGCTGGTGTGCGTGCTGTTGTCGGTGGTGTCGTGGACGCCGAGACCGACCCCGCGCGCGCTGCTGACGGCGGGCGTGGCGAGCGGAACCCTCGGCACGGCCTCATCCATCGGAGGGCCTCCGCTGGCGCTGCTGTACCAGAACGAATCGGGGCCGCGGATCAGGGCCACGCTCGCGGCCTGCTTCGCGCTCGGGTCGTCGTTGTCGTTGGCCGCCCTGGGGTTCGCGGGACAGCTCCACGTCGACGATCTCGTCACCGTGCTGTGGTTGCTGCCGTTCCTGGTCGCGGGTTTCCTGCTCTCCGGTCCCGTCCGGCGCCTCCTGCACGGAGGACGCATGCGCGTGGCCGTGTTGACGGTCGCCGCCGGGAGCGCGCTCGCCCTGCTCGTCCGCAGCGCGCTGGGCTGAGCCGTCGTTCGGCGCGCTGCCGACAGCGAGTCACGGGTTCCGGCGCTCGACTCCACCCGGCCGCGGGTCGTCGGCCACTGCGACGTCGACCGACCGCGGGTCGGCCGCACCTCGCGGTGAGACGAAGTCCAACACCAACACCGGGAGTCGTCGCCCCGCCCACTTGCGTTCGGCACCGTAGCCGGGCCAGTACCGCAGCAATCGCGGCCACAGTCGCTCGTACTCCGCGCCCGTCACCTCCCGAGCCCGTACCGGGGTGGTCCGGCCCCCGATCGTCACCGTCGCGTCGGGACACGCCCGGAGGTTGTGCACCCAGCCGGGATCACGGGGCCTGCCCCAGTTGGAGCCCACCACCACGACGGCGCCCGGCAACGGCAGACACAGCAACTGGGTCTCCCGCCGTATCCCACTGCGTCGCCCCACGGTGGTCAGTCGCACCGTGGGCACCCCCGCCATCCGCAGCAGCGTCACCCGCCCCGCCGTGATCCGGTGCAGCCGCCGATCGGCGCGCACGATCACCGGGGCCAGGCGCATGACCCAGCGGCGGGCCCCGAGGAACCGGGCCAGTGCCCCGCGCACGCTCATGTCAGTCGCGCACCTGCGCCAGGCACACCCCGAACCGCCCCTTTCGGTCGGTCCACCAGCGCCGCACCGCGAAACCGGCGTCGGCCAACTCGGCCCGCACCCCCTCGGGGCGGAACTTGGCCGAAATCTCGGTCCGCACGTACTCGCCTCGCTCGAACCGCACCGTGAGGTCCGCGTCGGGAATCGACACCGTCATGGGGCGGCGGGCGGCCAGCCGCATCTCGATCCACTCCCGACAGTCGTCCCAGTGCGCGACGTGGTCGAACGCCGAAGGATCGAAGTCGGCGCCGAGATGGGTGTTCACCACGCGCAGCACGTTGCGGTTGAACTCCGCGGTCACTCCCCGCGAGTCGTCGTAGGCGTGCAGGAGCGTGTCGGTGTCCTTCACGAGGTCGGTCCCGAGCAGCAGCCACTCCCCCGAGCCCAGCACCGCACGCACCGAGGCGAGGAACTTCGCGCGTTCGGCGGGGACGAGGTTGCCGATGGTGCCGCCGAGGAAGGCCACCAGTCTCGGAGCGCTTCCGGGCAGGGTTTCCAGGTGGGCGGTGAAGTCCCCCACCACACCGTGGACGGCCACCCGCGGATACTCGGCGGCGACGGCGCGAGCCGAGGCCGACAGCGCCGAGGAGGACACATCGAGGGGCACGAACTCCCGCAGGGTCCCGTGTGCGGTGCCGGCGGCGAGCAGCAGCCGGGTCTTCTCACTCGACCCGGACCCGAGCTCCACCAACGTCCGCATCCCACTGGTGGCCGTGATCTCGGTGGCCCGCCTCGCGAGGATCTCGCGCTCGGCACGGGTCGGGTAGTACTCCGGCAAGGTGGTGATGCGGTCGAACAACTCGCTGCCCGTGGCGTCGTAGAACCACTTCGACGGCAACCACTTCGGTCGCGCCGACAGCCCCTCGCGAACATCCCGCCGCAGTGACTCGGTCACCTCCGTGCCGTCCCGGTGAATGTCGATCGACACCTCGCTCACGGCAGACTCCGTTCTTCCGGTTGTCCGATCTTCGTGACCTCGTACGCCGTCGAGGCCCCGCCGTCGGTGGTCCGCGCCACCAGGAGCCCGCCGTCCGGGACGGGACGCCAGTCCGGCTCCTCGTCGCACGGTTCGGAGGCCACGAGCACGCCGGCTCCGTGGGGACGCAGCCACAGCGAGTGCGACCAGGCGGTCGCCACGAGCACTGCCCTTCCCGAGAGCAGGAAGTTCAGGCGTGACCCCGGTGCCGCCGCCACCACGCGGTGGAGGAGGTCGGTGACCGTCTCCACCGGATCGGCTCCCCCGCGCAGGGCGTGGCGCACCAGCGCCCACAGCAGCGCCGAGTCGGTCGGCGCGGCCAGGCGCAGCAGATCCACCACGGGGAGGCCCGCGGCGAGTCCGGCGACCGACTCGGGCCAGCCGAACACCACGCCGTTGTGGCTGAACAACCAGTCGTCGTCGGCGAACGGCGCGCACGCCTCCGCGGTCACCGGCATGCCGACGGTGCCCGACCGCACGGCGGCCAGAAACGAGCGCGACCGCACCGGGCGCAGCAGCCGTTCCAGAGCCGGGTCCGTCCAGATCGGCTCGGCTCGCCGGTAGCACGTGGGGTACCCGTCGTCGGCGAACCAGCCGACACCGAACCCGTCGGCGTTCACGGTGCCGCCGCCCCTCATGTTCTCGGGCGCGTACGACTGGACCACCAGCGAGTGCGGGGCGCGCAGCACCGGGTCGGCGAGTGCCGTGGCCGGACCGAGGTACGCCAGGTGCCTACACAACGGCGTCTCCGTACCGCACGTCCCGCGCGCAGCGGAAGCCCGCGAAGATCTGCCGGCGGACGGGGAAGTCCCAGTTGCGGAACGTACCCCGCACCGCCACGGGGTCGCTGCCGAACGACCCGCCGCGCAGCACCTTGTAGTCGGGTCCGAAGAAGACCTCGGAATACTCCCGGTACGGGAAGGCGGTGAAACCCGGATAAGGCCGGAAGTCGCTGCTCGTCCACTCCCAGACGTCGCCGATGAGCTGGTGCACACCGAGCGCGGACGCACCGTCCGGATACGCGCCCACCGGGGCGGGCCGCAGGTGGCGCTGCCCGAGGTTCGCGTGGGCGGGGGTGGGATCGTCGTCACCCCACGGGTACCGGCGGGAGCGGCCCGTGGCGGGGTCGTACCGGGCCGCCTTTTCCCACTCGGCCTCGGTGGGCAGTCGCCTGCCCGCCCACGCCGCGAACGCCTCCGCCTCGTAGTAGGAGACGTGGAGCACCGGTTCGTCACCGGGCACCGGCTCGTACACCCCGAAGCGAGTACGCCACCACCGGCCGTTCTCGCGCCTCCAGAACCGAGGGGCGACGATGCCGTGCTCGCTGCGGTACGCCCAGCCCGCGTCGCTCCACCAGCGTGGGTCGGCGTAGCCGCCGTCGTCGACGAATTCCGCGTACCGCGCGTTCGTCACCGGCGTGGTGTCGATGGCGAAGGCGTCGACGAACACCTCGTGGGCGGGTCGTTCGTTGTCCAGCGCCCACGGTTCGACCGAGGTCCCCATCGTGAACGAGCCCGCCGGAACGACGACCTCCTCGGGCAGGTCGCGCACCGTCGCGGGAGGTGGGGCGGGCGCGTGCAACACGGGATCGCCCTTGCGCAGTTGGTGGGTGGCCAGCATCGTCTCGCAGTGCTGCTGTTCGTGTTGCGCGATCATGCCGAAGGCGAACGCGTCGCGCGTCAGGGCTCGATCGGACAGGGGCGTCCGTGCCAGCACGTCGAACGTCCTGCGCCGCACCTCCTCGACGTAACGGCGAGCCTCCGACGGCCCGAGCAGGGGTAGCGACGGCCGGGTGGCGCGAGGGTGTTGGAAGGCGTCGTAGAGGTCGTCGATGTCGGGACGCATCGGGTCGAGACCTCCCACCTCCCGGAGGATCCAGATCTCCTCCTGGCTTCCGATGTGGGCGAGGTCCCACACCAGCGGGGACATCAAGGCGGAATGCTGTTTGACGAGATCGTCGTCGTCCACGGCGCCGGTCAGGGCGAGGCTGCGGGCGCGAGCCCGGTCCAGGACCTCGGCGACGTACGCCTTCAGGGCCGGTTCGGACAGTTCTCGCAACGGGTGGTCCGGCTCCTTTCGACGATCGAGCAGAGTGTCGACGTCGTGGTGTGCACGGGTCATGGACGTCACTCCCTTTCCCGCCGTCGCCACCGACGTTCGACGGCGTCGGCGAGTTCGGCGATCGTGTGATCGGGCAGGTTCAGGTTCGACAGCGCGGCGCAGCCGAGTTCGCCGACGGCGCGGGCGGTGGCGCCCAGGGCCGCGTCGTCCGTTCCCGATCGCGCGGCCTCGGCCCACCGGCCCGCGACCGGCTCGCAGAGCTCCAGTACCGAATCCACTGTGGAGGGTGTGGAGAGCAGGGCCGCCAGCAGTGCCGCGGGGCAGGCCCAGTCCTCGGGCGGCTGCGCGTCGAGGTAGCGGATCTCCAGGTAGCCGTGCGGTCGTACGGGGGTGAACAGCGTCGTGAGGTGGTAGTCCAGGTCACCGAAGGTCGGCCGGGGCAGTCCGGCACCGGGCCCCCGTGCCTCGATCCAGTCGGCGAACGTTAGGCCGGCGGGTGCGTCCCACCTCGTTCCGTGGCGCCGCAACACCAGCAACGGGGTGTCCAGCACTCGCCGTGCCCACGCCGCCGCCGGATCGTCACAGGGGCGTTCGGCTCTGGTGCGGCACGGCTCGGTGTCCATCACGGAACGCCAACGCGCCGACGCGAACCCCGTGTCGGCGCCCGCGTGCCGCCGGGAGTTCGCGAACAGGGACAGCAACACCGGCCCCAGGGCGTGCGCGGCGGCCCACCGGCGCGGTGCCTCGTGGGCGCTCCCCGCGTCGACGCACACCTGGATGGCGGCCGTGCTGCACATCATCGTGATGCCGCCGGGCCCGAGCGGGGCGAACCGGCGTTCCATCGCCGCGTAACGCGGGGTCGGCAGCAGCCGCGTCGGGGAACGGAAGGCGTCGATTCCGTACGAGCCCAGCCGCAGGCCCGCCGCGCCGAGAAGATCGTCAACGTGAGCGAGGTCCGCGTCCACCGCCTCCATGAGGGCCCCGAACGACGAGGCGGGGGCCGTGGAGATCTCCACCTGGCCTCCGGGTTCGAGGGTGAGCGCGGAACCGGACGGAAGCGGCAGCGCGGGGCTGTCGGGGACGAGAGTGGGCGGGGCATGGGGGCCCAGGGCGGAGGCGAGGCGCGCCGGTGTCAGGGGGAGGGTGGGATCGACGACGTCGTGGACGGTGAATTCCAGCTCGACGCCGAGCAGCCGCGGTGGGCCGTGTTTGAAGCACACCGCCGCGACGTAGGCCTCCCCCTCCGCGCGATCGGAGATCACTCGGGCGGCGATCTCCTCGGGCTCCGTCCTCGTGTCGGGTACGCCTCGGTGCCGAGGATCACGGGGATTCGGCCGGGCGACGGATGTCGCTGTCATTCCCACACTCCCCCATCGACGTCGATGGCCCACGGACGTTAAGGAAGGGGTACGACGCTTTCGGGTGAGTGAAACCTGATTCAGCCCGGAACCGTCGCCGAGGCACCGAGCCCGAGCTCCGCCGCGGCGGCCCGCACGGCGTCGATCACCAGTCGCAACGCCGGTCTGCGCCGGGCCGTGCGACGGTAGGCCACCGACACCGTGCGCATCACCGGCGTCGCCAGCGTCACGATGTCGACCCCGGCGGGGCGCAACGTCAGCCCCAGGTCCGACACCAAGGTGATGCCCAGCCCGGCGCTCACCATCGCCATCGCCGTGGCCTGCTCCTCGACCTCGTGGTTGATCACGGGCTGGAATCCGGCTCGCTGACACGCCACCCGCACCGCTCTGCCGAAGTGACTTCGCGGGCTGGCAAGGATCCACGGTTGGTCGGCCAGGTCCGACAAGCTCACCGAGCTCGCCGGGGCGGTGGCGGCGGGCATCGCGGCGTACAGCCGTTCCACGGCCACCGCCACCCGCTCCAGTCCGGTGTCCCATGGCGTCGGCGCGTCGGTGTAGTCGAGCACGAACGAGAAGTCCAGCGATCCGTCGCGCACGGCGTCGGCCGTCTCCTCCGGGGCCAGCTCGCGGGTACGGACCTCGATGCCCGGATGCTCCTCGGCGAGCGAGGCGAGCGCGGTGGGCAACAGTCCGGAGGCCACCGACGCCCACACTCCGGCGGTCAGCCGCACCGACCGGGTCTGCTGCGCCTCCTCCAGTGCCAGGGTGGCGCGCTCCACCGCGCCCAGGATCTCCTCGGCGTGCTCGCTGAGCAGCACGCCGAGTTCGGTGAGTTGGACCCGGCGTCCCAGCCGCTCGAAGAGCTTGGCTCCGACGTCGCGCTCCAGTTGCGCGAGCTGCTGCGAGACGGCGGAGGCCGTGTAGTGCAATGCCGCCGCCGCGGCGGTGACCGTGCCCCTGCGGCGCAGTTCCCGCAGCATCCGCAACCGATGCACCGACAGTTCCATTCACCAACCGTAAAAGGAATCGTGCACGGTTCCTAACTGGACGTGATCGCCGGCGCGACCCCAGCCTGGAGGTGCGCGTCACGACGCGCGCGAACCAGCGGGCGGGCGTTTCGAGGAGGGGTCGAGTGGGTCTTCAGCATGCTGCCGAACCACTGCTGCGGTTGACGTGGACCGACCGGGTGACGGGCGCGCACGGCTATCTCGTCGTGCACAACCTCGTGTCGGGGCTGGCGACCGGGGGCACGCGGATGCGGCCCGGTTGCACGCTAGCCGAGGTCGAGGACCTCGCGCGGGGCATGGCCGCGAAGACGGCGACGTTCGATCTTCCCGTCGGCGGCGCGAAGGGCGGGATCGACTTCGATCCCAAGGACCCGCGCGCCCGTGGCGTACTGACCCGGTTCTACGAGGCGACGCGGCCGTGGCTCGACGCGCACTGGGTGACGGCCGAGGACCTCGGGGTGCCGCAGCACCTCGTCGACGAGGTGTTCGCCGAGCTGGGGCTCGGTCAGTCGTACCACGCGGCCATCCGGCGGTCGGCGAACCCGGAACGCACGCTGCGCCGCGTGCGCGCGGGCCTTTCCACCCCCGTTCCGGGCGGTCTGTTGCTCGGTGACGTCATCGGCGGCTACGGCGTGGCCCAGGCATGCCTGGGGGTGGCGTCGGCCCTGGCACGGCGGCCCGAGGACACGACCGTCGCGCTTCAGGGCATCGGCACGATGGGTGGGGGTGCCGCGTGGTATCTGCACGAGGCCGGGGTGCGTGTCGTGGCCGTCGCCGACGCGGCGGGCACTCTCCACGATCCCGACGGTCTGGACGTGCCCGTGCTGCTCGCGGCCCGCGACGCCTACGGCGAGATCGACCGGACCAGGGTGCCCGAGCGCGTTCGACGGCTGCCGCGTTCGTCGGTGGTCGCCACGGAGGCGGACATCCTCGTCCCCGCGGCCGTCTCGTACGCGCTCACCCCGGACAACTCCTACGACGTGAAGGCGGCGGCCGTCGTCGAGGCGGCCAACGCGGCGACCACACCCGAGGCCGAGGCCATGCTCGCCGCGCGGGGCGTACCGGTGATCCCCGACTTCGTGGCCAACGCGGGCGCCGCGGCGTGGGCGTGGTGGTTGCTGCTGGGCGAACTCGGCACGGACCCGACCGACTCGTTTGCGAAGCTGCGCACCGAGATGCGGGCGAAGGTGGCGTTGCTGTTGTCCGCCTGGAACGCCGACGGGGTGCCGCCCCGGAGGACGGCATGGGAGTTCGTGACGGCCCGCGACGCGATCCCATCACCCGATCAGGTGCTCACGATCCCCTGATCTCGGGAGCAGCGTCACAGTACGTACGTACGGATTGCGAGTCCTCGGGACCGATGTCAAGATCGTGGGATGCCACGGGTCAGCCAGGACCACCTCGCGGCGCGCCGCCGACAGATCCTCGACGGCGCCCGCATGTGCTTCACGCGGTACGGATACGAGGGTGCCACCGTCCGACGGCTCGAAGAGGCGACCGGCCTGTCCCGCGGAGCCATTTTCCACCACTTCCGTGACAAGGAGTCCCTGTTCCTCGCTCTGGCCGAGGACGACGCTCGTCGGATGGCCGACGTCGTCGCCGAACAAGGGCTCGTCCAGGTCATGCGCGACCTGCTGTCGAGCACCGGGGAGCATCCCGCCGACTGGCTCGGCACCCGGTTGGAGGTCTCGCGGCGGCTGCGGACCGACCCGGAGTTCCGGGCTCGCTGGGCGGAGCGCTCGCAGCAGCTGACCACCGCGACCCGCAAACGTCTGCTGTGGCAGCGGGAGGCGGGCAACCTGCGCGACGACGTCAGCATCGACGTCCTCACCTCGTACCTCGAACTCGTGCTCGAGGGGCTGGTCTCCCACCTCGCGATGGGCCTGCCCGCCGACGATCTCGAACCGGTGCTGGACGTCGTCGAGGAGAGTGTGCGCCGTCACCGCGGCCGCGCCGCGACGGCGGCCGACGAGCGGAGCGGCACCGAGAATGAGGAACAGAACATCTCGGGTGCTCGTTAATCGTGGTTAAGATAGCGCCACTTTCCACACAACCCGATTTGGAGGAGTGACCACACCCGTGCGCGATGCGCAGTCACCCGGAGACAGTACCGAGCCGGGTGACAAACCCGGCTATCCCTCCGCCTGCCGCGACCTCGGCGGTGTCCACTGATGGACATCCTGTTCACGGTTCTCGGCGTCTGCTTCGTCATCCTGCTCACCATCGGAACCGGTCTGGCCGTCGCGGCCGAGTTCTCGCTCACCACGCTGGAACGCAGCACGGTCGAGGCGAACGTCCGACAGGTCGGTGACAAGCGTTCGAAGATCGTCCTGAAGGCGCACCGCACCCTGTCGTTCCAACTCTCGGGTGCGCAGGTCGCCATCACCCTCACGACTCTGGTCACCGGGTACGTGGCCGAGCCGTTGCTCGGCCGGATCGTGCGCCCGATCCTGACCGGGTTCGGCATGTCCGAGTCCGCGGCGGGCAGCACCTCGCTCGTCGTGGCCATGCTGCTGGCCACCGCGCTGTCGATGGTGATCGGCGAGATGGTGCCGAAGAACCTCGCCGTGGCCCTGCCCCTGAAGACGGCCCGCGCCGTTGCCGGCTACCACACGCGGTTCTCGATACTGTTCCGCTGGCTCATCAACCTGATGAACAACAGCGCGAACTGGGTCGTACGCAAGCTCGGGGTCGAGCCGCAGGAGGAGTTGCGCTCGGCGCGTTCCCCTCAGGAGCTCGGCTCGATCGTGCGCGCCAGCGCCGAGACGGGGTTGCTCGACAGGGCGACCGCGCAGTTGCTCGACCGGTCGCTGCGCTTCGGCGACCGCACGGCGGCCGAGTTGATGACCCCCCGCGTGCGGGTGGAGGCCCTGCAGGTCGACGACACGGTGGCGGACATGGTGGCGCTCGCGCGCCGTACCGGCCTGTCCCGTTTCCCCGTCTACCGCGAGGACCTCGACGACATCCAGGGCACCGTGCACATCAAGCAGGCGTTCACCGTGCCCGCGCCCGAGCGGACGTCCACCCCGGTGAGCTCGCTCATGCGGCCGGTTCCCACCGTCCCCGAGTCGCTTCCGGGAGACGCCGTCCTCGACCGACTGCGCGACTCCCGGTTCCAGCTCGCGATCGTGGTCGACGAGTACGGCGGCACGGCCGGGCTCGTGACGCTGGAGGACGTGGTCGAGGAGATCGTGGGTGACGTTCGCGACGAACACGACATCCACGAAGAACCCGCGTCGCACCAGCTCACCCCCGACAGTTGGGTGGTCTCCGGGCAGCTTCGCGACGACGAGGTGCTCGACGTCACGGGCTTTCGGATGCCGGAGGGCGACTACGAGACGATCGCGGGTCTACTGCTGGACCGACTCGGTGAGATTCCCGAGGTGGGCGCCACCTTGGACATCGACGACTGGCAGCTGGAGGTGACCGGCATGGACCGGCACCGCATCGCCGAGGTCACCCTGCGGCGCAGGAAGGCGATCTCATGAGCGACTGGTTGTCCATCTCGCTGATCGGGGTGTTGTTGCTCGCCAACGCCTTCTTCGTCGGTGCCGAGTTCTCGCTCATCTCGTCGCGCCGGGATCGCCTGGAAGCCCTGCTCGAACAGGGCAAGACCCGCGCCGGGATCGTGATCAAGGCCGGCAAGAACGTGTCGCTGATGCTGGCGGGCGCGCAGCTCGGCATCACGGTCTGCTCCCTGTTGCTGCTGCAGTTCGGGGAACCCGCGGTGGCGCACCAGCTCGAACTCGCGGTGAGTGCCCTCGGGATACCGCTGCCGACCTACGTGGTGCACGCCGTCGCCTTCACCGTCACGCTGGTGGCGCTGACGTTGTTGCACGTGCTGATCGGCGAGATGGTGCCGAAGAACCTCGCAATCGCCGAACCGGAGCGGCTCGCGCTGTGGCTGGTGCCGTTGCACGTGGCCTGGGTGCGCATCACTCACCCGTTCATCTGGCTGCTCAACAGCGTCGCCAACGGCATCCTGCGACTGGGGAAGATCGAGCCCAAGGCCGAGGTCGAGACCGGTTACACCTCCGCCGAGCTGGCCGCGCTCCTGCGCGAGTCACGCAGGGAGGGGCTGCTGGAGCAGTCGGAGCACCGCCGACTCAGCCAGACCCTGTCCTCGGTGGAGAAGACCGTCGCCGACGTGCTCGTGCCGCTGGACGAGGTGTCGACCCTCCCAGAACGGCCCACCGTCGGAGACGTGGAACGGGCGGTGTCGGCCACCGGGTTCTCGCGTTTCCCGGTGCGCGACGCCGGCGGCAGGCTGACGAGCTACGTCCACGTCAAGGACATCCTCGCCCAGCTCGACGGCGACCCCTCCGTCGTGGTGCCCACCGCCAAGACCCGCAAGCTGACGCAGCTCGCCCTGTACGCCAGACTCGACGAGGCGCTGTCGACCATGCGCCGGGAGGGAAGCCACCTCGCGATCGCCGTCAACGCCGAGGGCAGCGTGGTCGGCATCGTGGCGTTGGAGGACCTGCTGGAGGAGTACGTCGGTACCGTGCGCGACGGCACGCATCTCATGGGAAGGTCATGACGAAGGTCGAGATCCTCTCCGAGGAGGAGTGGCGGGCGCGGGAGGCCGCCCACACCGACCGGATGCGAGCGTGGACGGAGCCGCATCGACAACGCCGCTCGCGCGGGGAGAAACATCCGGTGCTGGATTTCCTCTTCACCTACTACTCGTTTCCCCCCACGCGCCTGGAGCGGTGGCAACCCGGCCCCGGAGTCGTCCTCACGGGGCCGGGTGCCCGGCGTTTCCTCGACCGGCCCGGATACCGCGAGACGGCCGAGGGCGTGACACTCGATCTCTCGGCCTTCTCCGACCGGCTCGCCCGCAACGCTCGATACTCGCTGTCGTTGCTGGAGGCCATCCACAGCCGCCGGGCTCGCGTCGACTGTTTCGGCTTGCACGAATGGGCCATGGTCTACCGCACGCGGCCCGAGCAGGTACGTCACGCGCAGGTGCCGTTGCGTCTGGGCCACGCGGGGACCGACGCGGTGGTGGAGTCGCTGAACGTGCGGTGCAGTCACTTCGACGCGTTCCGGTTCTTCACCCCCGACGCGCGGCCGCTCAACCAGTTCACGCCCACCCGCGAACGCCAGCGGGAGCTCGACCAGCCCGGCTGCCTTCACGTGGGCATGGACCTGTACAAGCACGCCTACAAGCTCGACCCGTTCGTTCCCTCGGAGCTGCTCGGCGACTGCTTCGCCCTCGCCGTGGAGATTCGGGAGCTGGACATGCGCGCCAGCCCCTACGACCTGTCGGCCTACGGCTACTCCCCCGTCCCGATCGAGAAGGCCGAGGGACGAGCCGTCTACGCGCGAGCACAGGCGTCCTTCGCCCGGCGGGCCCGGCCGCTTCGAGAACGACTGATCACGCTCTGCCGCACCCTTCTCACCGAGAATCATCACTCTTCGTGTTGAGTCTGATCACATTTTGATTACTTACCCACCTGAACAGGTGGTAGTATTTTGACCTCTTTTACGGAGAGTAATTATTGTGTTGAGGGGGACACGCGAGATGGGGCGGCATGGAGGTCGTCACAGAATCCGCCGGCGCACGGAAACCACGTCGTCGATCACGTCGACGGGAACCCACCGGGCCGTAGGACGCCGCCGGGGCGTCGCGGCATGGCCCATCGCCTGCGTCGTCCTGCTCGGTCTCCTCGTCGCCGGGTGGTTCGGCTGGAACTGGGCGGACGGCGTACTCGAAAGCCGTGCGGCGGCACAGGCGGCGGCATGTCCCGGGGGTGACGCCACCATCCGCGTCGCGGTCGACCCCGCGCTCGACGGCCCGGTCGGAAGCGCCGCCGACCGGTGGAACCGCAAGGGCACCGTCGTGCGGGAACACTGCATCCACGTCGAGGTCCACGCCGCGCCGTCGGACGACGTCGCGGCCGTTCTCACCGGAGACTCCGATCCCGCCACCATCGGCGGCTACCCGGCAGCCTGGATTCCCGACTCCCCGGAGCGCATCGACGCGCTGGCGGACCAGCATCCGGAACTGATCGGCTCCTCGGGCCTGACCGTCGCCTCGGGCCCGGACGGTGACTACCCCTTCCTCGCGCTCGCGGGCGAACACTCCGACGGGACCCGGCAGCACGCCGCCCAGTCGTTCCAGAAGTTCCTGCTCGAACCCGCACAGCAGAAGGCGTTCCGGGAAGCCGGACTCACACCGGCGAAGGGCTGACCACCCTCACCGGCAGGGCATCCCGGTGATGCGCGTCAGCAACGCGAGGAGCGTGGCGCGCTCGTCGTCGGACAGCCCTTCGAGCAACATCTCGTTGACCTCGTCGACGACGGCACTCGCCCGGCGCAGTACCTCGTGCGCCCGGGGCGTCGCCACCACGATGTTGCGGCGCCGGTCGGTCCGGTCCGGCGTACGCCGGACGAGGCCCTCCTCCTCCAGCGCGTTGATCATCGCGACGACGTCACTGCGGTCGATCCCCAACCGCCGCCCGAGATCGGCCTGCGTGATGCCCTCGGCCTCGATCAACGCCGCGAGCACGCCGTGGTGGTTCTTCGTCAGACCGGCCTCACCGAGGCGGTCCACCACCATCCGCTGCGCCCTGCGTCCGGCCTCGGCGAGCTGCCAGCTGATGCGGCCACGCAACTCCGCAGGAGGAAGCAACTCCGCTCGCAGACCGTGTCCCTCACGCACCCTCGCAGTCTAGAAGATCCTCTCCGGCCGCAAAAATCGTTGGCTTTTCCAACGTTGACTATGCCAACATTGGCAAGACCAACAAAGCTGGGGAGCTATCCGATGACCGATGTCCTGACCATCCGCCGTACCCCACCGCCCGACAGTCCGGGCGCGCTCACGGTCCTCCTCTTCGCCACCACCCTGAGCGTGCTGGCGGGGGCGGTGATCAGCCCCGTGCTGCCCACCGTCCGCGACGAGTTCGGTCTCGACGCGACCACGGCCGGGCTCGTGCTGACGGCGCACAGTCTGGTGATCGCCCTGGCCAGCCCGGTGGCAGGCCGCCTGATCGACCGCCACGGGTTCCGCGTGCCGCTGGCCGCCGGACTGCTGGTGTACGGCGTCGCAGGCTCCGCCGGTATGGTCGCCGACTCCTACGCAGCGCTGATGGCGAGCCGAATCGTGTTCGGACTCGGCGCCGCGGCACTGTTCTCGGCCACCACGGTCGCCATGACCACCCTCTACACCGGTACCCGCCGTGACCGCGTCATGGGCTGGAGGTCGAGCGCCACCTCACTCGGAGGCATCGTCTGGCCGCTGGTGGGCGGTGCTCTCGGCACGCTGACGTGGCACGCGCCGTTCGCCGTCCACCTCGTCGGACTCCCCCTCGGGCTGGCCACGTTGTTGTGCCTTCCCCGCACCGCGACGCCACCCGCGCGAACGCGGAGCCGCGCCCTGACCCTGCTGCGCGCCCACCCACGGCTGGTCGCCGCCCTCGGTCTCCAGGCCGCACTGTCGGTGTTGCTCTACTGCATAGTGATCTACCTGCCGTTCCGGCTCGACGAGACCGGGGTGACGTCTCCGGCACTGATCTCGTTGTTCCCGGCGGCGGCGAACCTGGCGGCGAGCCTGATCGGCTTCGGCTATGCGCGGCTACGGGCACGACTGTCGTACCCGACGCTGCTCCGCGCGTCGGTGGCACTCTGGGCGGGCGGCTTCCTGCTGCTGGGCACGGCCGCGCACCCCGTGCCCCTGGCACTCGGTGCGGCGGTCTTCGGAATCGGACAGGGCATCGCCTTCCCCGCGCTGACCGTGCTGGTGGCCGACGCCGTGAGCCCCGAGCACCGGGGCATGGCCACGTCACTGTCCGGCACGACGATCTTCGCGGCGCAGTTCGCGACCCCACTGGTGATCGGCCCTCTCACCGTGGTGGCCGGGATCGACGACATCCATCTGACGCTGGCGACCGTCCTCGCGGTGGGCACCGCGCTCTCCCTGCTACCCCACCGAACGACAGCGCGACGTGGCGCACCCAGCCGCCGACCACGGTGACCCCTTGCGCGTTCTCAGTCCGGCACCCGGACGCCCTGTGACGCCCTCGCAGGCCTGTCGCCCGTCGCGAGTGGCCCACTCCAGCGAACGCCTACGGAGTCGGGGAGGAGGCCGGAGCCGCCCTCACGGGAGCAGGCCCGTCGTTCCACCACTCCAAGATCTACTAAACTGCTTAGTAGAACTACGTGGGAGGTGTGATGCGGCACCGCGGGATCAGGTACGTCGCCGTGTTGGCGACATCGGCAGCGCTGACGGCGTGCGGCGGTGGGCTGGGCAGCGATACCGGTACCCCTTCCGGGGACGCTCTACCGACGCCGACTCCGGTGGCGCTGTCGGCTCCGGCCACACCGCCTTCGAGTGACGTGCGAGGTCCCGGTCCGGACGCGGAGACACCGCGCTGGCGGGCGCCGTTCGACGACGTCCCTCGGACCGGTGGCGGAATGTTCGTCGGTCTGGTGTTCCCCACCGACGACCAGGCCGACCTGTCCATCACCGGCGTGGCCACGGACGGGAGCACGCGGTGGGCCGTGCGCACGAATCCCTCCTGCATCGGCTACGGGGTGACGAGCGTCGCCGGGACGGCGGCCGCGGTGGTGCTCGCGAGCGACGCCGACAACCGGGAGGGCAAGATCGCCACGAGGACCACGGCCAACGCCTACGACGTACGCGACGGCAGCCGGTTGTGGGGGCCGTCGCCGGTGCCGGGGCCGATGCTCGGGCCCGGACTGATCTTCGGCAGGGCCACGCCGTCGATCGTCGGTGGGGCCCAGGGTGAGCGCGTCATGCTCGCGGCCCACTCGGGAGCCCCGGTGCCGCCGCCTGTCGAGGACGCGGTTCCGCTCTACGAGCACCACGGGACCGGCCTGTTCGGCAGGGGCGGCACGGTCACGGCCGTCGACACCGCGACAGGGGCTGTGTTGTGGGACTCCGGCACGCTCCAGGCGCCGCCCGGATTCAGCGAAGGCCCACGCGGTGTGAGGTTGCTCGACGCCGCCACGGCGTCGGCCGGCGACGTCGTCGCCCTGCGTTGGACGCGTCCAGGCGACGACGGCACAGGAGAGACGGCCCTGCACGAACTCGGAAGCGGCAGGCTGATCGCGGCTCTGGGTGACCAGCCGGAGCTGAGGACGGCCGTGGACCGGAAGACGGGGACGGTCGTCGTGTCCGGCCTCGACCAGTACCGGACGGCCCGCGCGTTCGACATCGGCACCGGCACGGAGTTGTGGCGTGACGACGACGGCGTCGGGGCGCTGGAGATCACACTGGTTCACGAGGGCACGGGGTACGGCACCCGCGCCGGGCGTTCGGTGGCCGTCGACGTCCGCACCGGCGACACGCTGTCCGACGGTGACTGGCCCGTCCCGGTGGCGAGTACGTCGGGCGTGCTGCTCGCGCCGTTGCCACCGCCGCCGGGAGCCGCGCCGTCCGAACGCACCGCCGGAAACGGTCCCGGCTACGTGGCCTACGGGCTGCGCTGACGAACGCCCCTATCATCGCAGTCGGCGGAAGGACGGTCGGTATGCGAGGGCTCGGGGAACTCGAAGCCAAGGTCATGGACGTGCTGTGGTCGGCGGACGAACCACTGAGGGTGCGGGACGTGCTCGAAAGGTTGGACACGGGCCGGCCGCTGGCCTACACCACGGTGATGACCGTGCTGGACAACCTGCACGGCAAGGAGTACGTGCGGCGGAGCAAGGCCGGACGTGCGTACGAGTACACCGCCGCCGAGTCACGCGAGGAGGTCGGTGCCCGCCTGCTGCGTGAGGTCCTGTACTCCAGTGGCGACACGGAGCAGGTGCTGCTGCACTTCGCCGAGTCGGCCACGCCCGAGGAGTCGGACATCCTGCGGCGCGCCCTGCGGAAGGGGAAGTCGTCGTGACACTGGCTCTCGGACTGCTGGCCGCGGCCGTCGTGATCGGCGTCGCCGCGCCCGCGTACCTGCGGATCGCGGTCACCCCCAGGTTGCGTCCCGGCCTCGCCCTCGCGGGTTGGACGAGTTCGGTGCTCGCGGTGGTGCTGGCCGTCTCGGTATCCGGCCTCCTGCTCGCCCTGCCGGGCGGTTCCGGGCTCGACGGCCTCATCGGCATGGCCGACAGCTGCGCGAACGTGTTCCTCGCCCGCGGCGACGTGGTGTGGGCCGACGTCACGCGTCTCGGCGGAGCCGCGGTGCTCCTGACGTTCACCGGTCGGACGATCGCCGTCGCGATCGGCAAGGTGCGCCGTCATCGCCGGTGCCGGCGTGAACACGTGACCCTGCTGCGGTCGCTGGGCCGTACCGAGGGCCCCGTGCTGTGGCTCGACGAGGTGACTCCGATCGCCTACAGCGTCGGCGGGCGGAACGGCACCATCGTGGCGACACGCGGGGTCGAACGGCTGGACGTCTGCGAGCGGGAGGCGGTGCTGGCTCACGAGCAGGCGCACCTGCGAGGGCGGCATCACGCCCTGGTGCTGGCCGCCGACATCGTCGCCGCCGCGCTCCCCTTCGTTCCGTTGTGCCGCCAGGCTCCCGGAGCGGTGCGCGTGCTGGTGGAGCTGGCCGCCGATGCGGCGGCCGCGCGGCGCCACGGGCCGGGGCCGGTCCGGTCGGCTCTGCTGTCGGTGTCGGCAGGGCAGGCACCGCGCACAGCGCTCGCCATGTCGCGGGACGCGGTCGACGCCCGGCTGTTGTGGCTGGAGAGCGGTCACCTGCCGGCGCCGAAGCTGCCGGTCCGAGCCGACTACGCGGTCGCCGCGGTACTGACCACGGTGCCCGCGATCCTGTCCGTCGCCACCGTCGCGCTGCTGGTCACTCTCTACTGTCTGGCCGTCGTCGGCTGAGGCGTGGCGCAGGCTCCGGTGGCGCAGGCGCTCTGCCTGCGGCGCTGGACGACGGCCAGGGCGAGCAACGCCAACGAGATGAGCGCGAGGAAAGGCTGCAACGGCGCCCAGAGACCGAGCGCACCGGACGTCCCGAGCGCGACGAGCACGAGTTTGTTGCACACCGGGCAGCCCACCGCGAACACCGTCAGCAACACCCCGCCCAGAGGCCGCCGTGACGCGCGGCCGGTCGGTGGCGGCCCCTGAATCGCGAACCAGGCGAACGTGAGGACGACGGTGGCCGCGACGACGGGGTACTCCCACCAGCGGACGGGGATCTCCCTGGAGAAGACCGGCGTGTCGATGATGTCGGTCGGCACGGCCACCACCGCCAGCGTCAGTACGCCCATCAGGGTGGCGCGGACGAATCTGCGGGTGTGTCGCCGGGCCGGTCGAACCGTGGTGGACATGGGGTCTCAGCTCTCGTTCGGGATCTGATTTACTAAGCAACATAGTAGTTCAGGTTCGAGTGGGAGAGCCGATGACCGCACGAACGCGGCGGGACACGTCCAAGCGCGACGGCGTCCTCGTGGCCGCTCTGGTCCTGGCGGCCCTGGGGCTGATCATCTATCTGGCCAACGGACGGTCGGGCGACGACACGGCGGCGAACGCGCAGCAACCCCAGCAGCAGACGTCGAACGTCGAGACGGGCGCCGACCCGCTGGCCGATCTGCCCCGGCGCGAACCCGGCGACCCCATGGCGCTCGGCGCTCCGGACGCGCCGGTGACCATGGTCATGTACGAGGACTACCGCTGCCCGTTCTGCGCGAAGTTCACCCGCGACATCGCCCCCGCGCTCATCGAACGCTACGTGGAGACGGGCGTGCTGCGGATGGAGTGGCGGGACCTGCCCATCTTCGGCGAGCAGTCGTTGCTGGCCGCCAGGGCCGGCCACGCCGCCGCCGAACAGGGCCGCTTCTGGGAGTTCGTCGACGCCGTCCACGCGGACGCACCCGACCGAGGGCATCCCGAACTCACTCCCGAGAAGCTGCGCGACTTCGCCCGCGAGGCCGGTGTCGAGGACCTCGACCGCTTCTCCGCGGACATGAACTCCACCCGCTACGACGCCGCGATCGAGGCCGACACCCTGGAAGGCACCGGACTCGGTGTGTCCAGCACACCGACCTTCATCATCAACGGCCGCCCCGTCCTCGGCGCCCAGCCACTCGACACGTTCGTGTCCGTCATCGACGCGGCGGAGGCCCGTTCATGATCGAGGTCGGGCTTCTCGGCGCCTTCCTGGGCGGCGTGCTGAGCCTGCTCAGCCCCTGCTCCGCGCTGCTGCTGCCGTCGTTCTTCGCCTACGCGTTCGACCGGCTCGGGACGTTGGCGCGGCGAACGGCGGTCTTCTACGCGGGACTGCTCGTCGTGCTGGTGCCCCTCGGCGCCGGTGTGGGCGCGATCGGTGCCCTGCTCACGCGCTACCGCGGGATCGCCACCATGGTGGGTGGGACCGTCCTCGTACTGCTCGGGATCGCGATGGTCCTCGGCCTGGGTTTCGGCTCGGCCGCCGCGCAACGTGCCACCGCCCGCATCAAGGTCTCCTCGAACGCCTCGGTGTTCGCGCTGGGCACCGTGTACGCGCTGGCCGGTTTCTGTTCCGGCCCGCTGCTAGGCAGCGTGCTCACCGTCTCCGCGGCCGGCGGTGACCCGGTGTACGGCGGGACGCTCATGGCGCTGTACGCGCTGGGCATGGCGGCGCCCCTGTTCGTCCTGGCACTGGCGTGGGACCGCTTCGACCTCGGCCGCAAGAGCTGGCTGCGCGGGCGTCCGGTGAGGATCGGGCCGATCGCCACCCACTCCACCAGTCTGGTGTCCGGCCTGCTGTTCATCGGCGTCGGCCTGCTGTTCCTGCTGACCGACGGCACGGCCAACCTCGGCGGGCTCACCAGCGTCGACACCCAGTTCTCGTTGCAGGTGTGGCTGCAGGAAAGGGTCAGCGCGGTCTCGAACGCCGCCGTGCTACTGGGCGTGGTGCTGGCCGCGATCCTGGTGCTGGTGGTCCGGCTGGTGCGGGCCAGGCGACGGCAGCGAAGTTCCTGACTCGGCCCGGATGTGGCGGGGCCGACAAGGCCGGTGTTCGCCCCACCCTCACGGCCGTTTCCACTCGAAAGACCCTCAGCATCCGGCTGGGCGCCCGCCCGTGCCGAGATACCGGTACCGGGAAGGGTGTCCCTCAGCCGGTGCGGCGGGCGTTGCGGCGCTCGGAGAGCTCGTCCGGGACGCCCGGGTCGATCTGCCCGCCGTCGGCGCGCTCGGCGGGAAACTCGTGCAACGTTCCGGAAATCTCCTGCATCGCGTTGCTCACCGCGATGCCGAACACGCCCTGCCCGCCCTGGAGCAGATCGACGATCTCCTCCGGGGACGTGCATTCGTACACCGTCGCACCGTCGGAGAACAACGTGACCCGCGCGAGATCCCGTACCCCCCTGGCCCGGAGATGCTCCACCGCGACACGAATGTTCTGCAGGGATACGCCGGTATCCAGCAGCCGTTTGACGATCTTGAGAACCAGCAGGTCCTTGAAGGAATACAGACGCTGAGAACCGGAACCGTGAGCCGTGCGAATACTCGGCGTCACCAGTTTCGTACGCGCCCAGTAATCGAGCTGCCGGTATGTGATACCGGCGATCTGACAGGCGGCCGGGCCGCGATAGCCAACCAGTTCGTCCGGCAGCGAGTTATCGGGAAACAACTCCCCTTGCTCACCGCCGGTGACACTCACCGGACTCTCGTCGACCACCCATGCCTCCTCTCGCCCGGCGTGGCGCCGGCAGCGAAACAAGACCGCCGATCCCGGGCCGGAACCGACCGGTTACGACAATCTCGCCGGTAACCGCTTTACCAGCGTAATCACATCGGCGCGATTAACGTCCTTTTGACGGTAAGCCTGCCCGCCTGACCGGTCAACGCGACGCGCGGGCCATCGGGTCAGCTAAGTACAGCCGTGACCGAGTTGACACGTTTACTCAGCCGAGTTACTTTTTACTTATGCAAGTAAAAGATGATTTCGCCGCCGGTATGGGACTCACGCCCACCGAAGCCGCTCGGCGGGCCCAGATCGTCGAGGCGACCATCGACGTCATCGCCGAACTCGGCTACGCCAAGACGTCCTTCTCCCGCATCATCGACAAGGCGGGACTCAGCAGTACGCGGATGATCTCCTACCACTTCGCGAACAAGCACGAGCTGATGACCGCGACGCTGACGACGCTCATCGATCATCACGACCGGTTCGTCACCGAGCACACGGTGACCACCGACGACAGGACCGCGCTGCTGCGCTCGTTCCTGGAAACGGAGATCGCCTATCTCGCCGCGTACCCACGACACGTCCACGCGGTGACCGAGATCGCTACCAACGGCAGGGATTCCGACGGCTCACCGCTGTTCGAACTCGTCGTGCGGGACCTCCGGGTCGGCAGGCTCGCTCGACAACTCGCCCAAGGACAACGAGAGGGACACTTCACGACCTTCGATCCCGAGATCATGGCGCGAACGATCCGGAGCGCGCTGGAGGGGCTGGCGCAGCAACTTCTCGCCGACCCCGACCTGGACCTCCGGCACTACACGGACGAACTCACCGCGTTGTTCACCCGTGCCACGCGAGCGTCCTGAGACCGATTAGGTGTCGGCGCCCCGGAAGTCCTCCGGGGAAACGGAGTCGAGGAACTCGCGGAACTTCTCGACCTCGTCCTCCTGCTCGTCGGGGATGATCAGCCCCGCTTCCTCCAGCACCGAGTCCTCGGCGTGGATGGGCACCCCGACCCGCAGCGCGAGAGCCACCGAGTCGCTCGGCCGGGCCGAAACCCTGACCCCACCGTCGAACACCAGCTCGGCGAAGAACGTACCTTCGCTCAGATCGGTGATGACGACCTGCTGAAGTTCTCGGCCCAACGCGCCGATAATGTCCTTGAGCAAGTCGTGGGTCAGCGGCCTGGCCGGACGGACGCCCTGCTGTTCCAAGGCGATAGCCGTCGCCTCCACCGAGCCGATCCAGATCGGCAGGTACCGCTCACCGTTGGTCTCCCGCAGCAGCAAGATCGGCTGGTTCGCGGGCAACTCGACCCGGACGCCGACGACGCGCATTTCGCTCATCGGGCTTCGCCTCCCTCTCTGCGCGCGGGCCGCAGCGCTTTCAACGACGATCCCGCATCGACTCTACTCGACGCTACCCGCCATCAGGGCGCTGTGCTCGTCGCGAAACTTGTTGTCCTCCACGGCTCTTGGCGAACCGGCTTCGTCTACGGTACGGCAATCGGGGGGCCACATGGGCCCGGCGGCCTGGAGCGTCATCAACACGACACATCGGTCCCGTGTGTCACCCACCCGAGTCTACCCACCGGTCACACCGCGAATCCCGGTTTTGACGAGCAGGGTGTGCAGCGTGACCGACAATGCGGCCAGCTCCTTGACGAGCTCGTCCCCCCGCGCCTTCGCGTTCGCGTCCCGCTGTCGGTAGACCGGGGCGACGATCTGCTCCACCAGACCCACCTCGCGGTCGGCCGAGGCGCGGAACGCCCGCAGGTGCCGCGGCTCGATGCCGTAGTCGCTCATGGACTTCACGGTGCGGGCGATCCGCACCGCGTCGGTGTCGTAGAACCCGGCGGCGTTCGGCCTGACGAGCCCGTACTGGCGCAACTCGTCCAGCATGAACTCGTCGATGCCGGCCTCGCGGAGCAGGTCGTCCTCGGTCAGCTGCGCGGCGGACTCGGGGTCCGTGGCGAACTCGTCCGGTCCCGGAGTGCCCGGCACGTGGCCGCCGTCGTCCACCGAGCTGATCGCCACCAGTTTGCGCGGCAACCGCGGGACGACGGAGGCGTTGGTGTCTCCGCGGTCGATCGCGTCGAGTTGCTCCTTGATGACCTTCAGCGGGAGGTAGTGGTCCCGCTGAGCGGCAAGGACGAACCGCAGACGTTCCACGTCGGCGGCGCTGAACTGGCGGTAGCCGGACGGCGTGCGGGCAGGCCGGACGAGCCCCTCGGATTCGAGGAACCGAATCTTGGAGATCGTCACGTCGGGGAAGTCGGGGCGCAGCTGCGCCAGCACGGCCCCGATACTCAACCCCTCTCGCTGTGGCCGCCCAGCAGCCGTCACCGTGCCCCCTGACCCCCGTGGCCGGGACCGGTCAGGAAGACGAGGCGGAACTTACCAATCTGCACCTCGTCACCACTGGACAGCACGGCCTGGTCGACGGGCTCCCGGTTGACGTACGTGCCGTTGAGGCTGCCCACGTCGATCACCACGAACTCGCCGCCCTCGCGCCGGAACTCGGCGTGACGGCGGGACACCGTGACGTCGTCGAGGAAGATGTCGCTGTCGGGGTGACGTCCCGCGCTCGTCGTGTCACGGTCGAGCAGGAACCGGGAACCAGCGTTGGGCCCCCGCTTCACCACCAGCAGCGCGGAGCCCGCGGGCAGCGCGTCGACGCCAGCGTCCTGCGGCTCCACCGCCGGCGCCTCCCGGCCCTCTGCCTCCGACAGGAAGTCGGCCCGGAAAACGGAAGTCCGCTCCGGAGACTGCTCCGGGGGAACACCGGGCCCGTCGTTCGTGCTCACCGCAAGCTCTCCTTACGCACTGGAGTGTCGTTCTCGTAAACGTAGTGTGGTCAACGTACCGTGTCCGGACCGTCGACAGTGCCGGGGCTCCCGGATCAGTTGTTGATCACACGTTGGTAGGCCTCGGCATCGAGGAGGGCGTCCACGGCCCCGGCGTCGTCCAGGGCCACCTCGATGAGCCATCCCTCCCCGTAGGGGTCCGAGTTGACCAACTCCGGCGACGAGACAACGGCGTCGTTGACCGCCACCACCTCACCGTCCACCGGAGCGAACAGCTCGGAGACGCTCTTCGTCGACTCGATCTCGCCGAACGGCTCACCCATGTCGAGGTGGGTACCGACCTCCGGAAGTTCCACGAACACCACGTCACCGAGCTGGTCCTGCGCGTACTCCGTGATCCCGACGCGCGCCCGGCCTCCGTCGATCGCCACGACCCACTCGTGTTCCTCGGTGTACCGCAGCTCCTCGGGAGTCGACACGTGAGAGCCTCCTTTCCCGCTCACCATCATGATCCACCTCGGGCGGCCGGCAGCACAACGTCGGCCACCATTCCGAGGACTCAATCGAGATGATTCGGCTCGGTCAGACCGTCCGGCGCGAGTCCCGTGACACCGCCCTCGCGATCTGCCACAGGTAGAGAGCGCCGGACCAGAGGTAGAGCACCGCGCCCCAGGTCGTGAAGGCGTAGGCGAACGGCTGCGCCACCTCGGCGAACGTCGTCGTGGGCTCGTGGGTCACGAGCATCAGCGGGAGCGCGTACATGAGGTTGAACGTCGCCGCCTTGCCGACGTAGGTCACCTCGGGCGGGGCGAAGCCGTGCCTGCGCAGGACCACCAGCCCCAGTCCCACCACGAGTTCCCTGCCGACGAGCAGGGCGACGATCCACCACGGCACGATGCCGCGCAACAGGAACGCCAGGAGCGCCGCCGCGATGTAGAGGCGGTCGGCCGCCGGGTCGAGGAGTTGGCCGAGCTTCGTGGTCTGATCGAGCAGCCTGGCGAGTTTGCCGTCGAGCCAGTCGGTGATCCCGCTGAGGACGAGCAGGACGAGCGCCCAGCCGTCTTCTTCCGGCCCGAGAAGGAGCCACAGGAACACCGGGACGCCGGCGAGGCGCAGGATGGAGAGGAGGTTCGGCACCGTTGTGAGCTGCCGCAGCAACGGCAGCTCACCGTCCGCGGTGCCGGCGGACCGGACTTTCGTCATTCGCTCACCGTATCGGGGCGGCGCGACGTCCCGATCAGGAGGAGCGCCGGTAACTCCACCCGCGGCGACGCAGTTCCTCCCCGGTGAGTGCCTGTGGCCGACCGTGCTGGTCGACGCCCATCCAGCGCGGTCTTCCCGCCCCGCTCTCCAGCACGTAGGGCCTGCCTCGGCTCCACACCACGGTGCACGGGGTCGTCGGTGGCGCCGGTGGCAGGTCGGAGGTGGACACCGCCGTCGCCGCGGCGGCGTGCGGGTCGGTGGGATCGGTGGAGGAAACGTCGGTTCCGCTGTCGTGGTCGGTACTCATCGCACTCTGCGCTCGCTTACCGTGGATCATCCGATGGATAACTTGTGAGCGACGTCTCACACTTCTCCGCGAGACGTCGCTCACATCTCCCATCGTCACCGTGAACCGAATCGTTAGCGCTTTGTTCGCATTCCGCGTCACCGATTCGAGTGGTTCTTCTCGGCGGCGGCCTTGAGCGAGGGGAAGTCCTCCTCCCGGAACTCCCGCTCGCCGCGAGCCTCGCCCTTGGCGTTCTCCCGGCCGCGCAGCTCCACCCGTCGGATCTTTCCGGAGATCGTCTTCGGCAGGTCGGCGAACTCCAGGCGCCGGATGCGCTTGTACGGCGCGAGGTGCTCACGGGAGAAGCGCAGGATGCTCTCGGCCGTGGCGGCGTCGGGCTCGTAGCCGTTCGCCAGCACCATGTACGCCTTGGGCACCGCGAGCCGCACCGGATCGGGCGCGGGCACGACGGCCGCCTCGGCCACCGCCTCGTGTTCGAGCAAGACGCTTTCCAACTCGAACGGCGAGATGCGGTAGTCGGACGCCTTGAACACGTCGTCGGTACGTCCCACGTAGGTGATGTAGCCGTCGTCGTCGATGGCGCCGACGTCCCCGGTGTGGTAGTAGCCGCCCGCGAACACGGTCTCGGTGCGCTCGTCGTCACCCGCGTACCCCGTCATCAGACCGACGGGCCGGGACCTCAGGTCGAGGCAGATCTCGCCCTCACGCCCCGGTTCGCCGGTGGCCGGGTCGACGAGCACCACCTCGAACCCCGGTACGGCACGCCCCATGGACCCGGCCTTGACCGGCTGGCCGGGGGTGTTGGCGATCTGGACGCTCGTCTCCGTCTGGCCGAAACCGTCGCGGATCGTCACCCCCCACGCCTGCTTCACCTGGTCGATGACCTCGGGGTTCAACGGCTCCCCGGCGCCGACGACCTTGCGCGGTGGGTTCCGCAGCCCGGTCAGATCGGCCTGGATGAGCATGCGCCAGACGGTGGGCGGGGCGCAGAAGCTCGTGATGCCGCAGCGGTCGATCTGCTCCATCAGCGCGCTCGCGTCGAAGCGCTCGTAGTTGTACAGAAAGACCGTGGCCTCGGCGTTCCACGGCGCGAACACGTTGCTCCACGCGTGTTTGGCCCAGCCGGGGGACGAGATGTTGAGGTGGACGTCGCCCGGTTCGAGGCCGATCCAGTACATGGTTGACAGATGGCCGACCGGGTACGAGACGTGGGTGTGCCGCACCAGCTTCGGCTTCGCCGTCGTGCCCGAGGTGAAGTACAGCAACAACTCGTCGTCGGCGCGGGTGGGCTCGTCCGGTGAGAACGCCTCGTCGGCCGAGTAGGCGTCGGCGAACGACTCCCAGCCCTCCGTGGGCCGCCCCACGGCGACGCGGGTGTAGTCACCGGCCACGTCGGCGAACTTGCCGGTGTCGGCGTCCCGAACCACGACGTGCCGCGCGTTGCCACGCTCCACCCGGTCGCGCAGGTCGGCGGGTCCCAGCAGCGTGGAGGCGGGGATGATCACCGCGCCCAGCTTGATGCACGCGAGGATGGTCTCCCACAGCTCGACCTGGTTGCCGAGCATGAGGATCAGCCGGTCACCTCGCCGCACCCCCAGCGTGCGCAGCCAGTTGGCCACCTGGTTCGAACGACGCGCGAGTTCGGGGAACGTCCACCGGTTCTCCGAACCGTCCTCCTCGACGATCCACAGCGCGGGCCGGGTGGCGTTGCGTTCCTCGGCGGCGATCCGGTCGAACCAGTCGAGAGCCCAGTTGAACTCGGTGAACTCCGGCCAGGCGAACTCCGCTCTCGCCTTCTCGTAGTCCTCCCGGTGCGCCAACAGCAGGTCTCGTGCCCGCAGGAACCTCCGGTATGCCTCTGTGGATCCCGTGGTGGCGTCGTTGCCCACTCCCACTGCCTCCTTACTCGCCCCGGAACTCGGGTTCCCGGCGTTGCAGGAATGCCTGCACCGCCTCGTTCAGATCGTGGCTGGGCAGGAACGCGGCGTTCCACGTCGCCACGTACCGCAGCCCGGCGTCGATCCTCTGTTCAGTGTTGACGGAGAGTACGTCCTTGACCCCTTGCACCACCAGAGGGGGATTCGCGGCGATGTCGGCCGCCAGCTTCCGGGCCGCGTCGAGCGTGGCGTCGCGGTCGGGGTAGACGTCGTTGACCAGGCCGATCTTGTCGGCGCGGGCGGCGTCGATGTCCTTGCCGGTGAAGGCGAGTTCTCGCAGGTGCCCCTCGCCGATGATCGAGGCGAGCCGTTGGAGGCTGCCCATGTCGGCGACGATGGCGACCCGGACCTCGCGGACGCTGAACCGGGCGTCGGCACTGGCCAGGCGGATGTCGGCGGCGGAGATGAGGTCCACCCCTCCGCCGATGCACCAGCCGGACACGGCGGCGATGACGGGCTTGCGGGTGCGAGCCACGGCAGTGATGGAGTCCTGCATCCGGCGGATCTCGTCGAGGAACTCCCGACGCGGGCGGGCGAGCGCGTCACCGCCGAGATACTCGGTCCAGGACGGCAGCATCGCGGCGAGGTCGAGCCCGTAGGAGAAGTTCCGGCCGCTGCCGGTCAGGACGATGGCCCGCACCTCGGGGTCCCGGTCGAGCTCGGCGAAGGCGAGGGGAAGTTCGCGCCAGAAGTCCGGTCCCATGGCATTGCCCTTGCCGGGCCCGAGCAGGGTCACCTCGGCGACGTGCCCGGTGCGCTCCACGCTCAGGGACACGTACTCACCGGACGTCGCTGTGTTCGTTTCGCTGCCACTCATGGGTGTCATCCTCACCCACCGTCCGGGTGTGGCGGCAGTAGCGCGGCGTGGAGTGAGAGCGACATCGCCCTCGGCGACGCCTCAGTGACGCGGCCGGGTCTCCCCCGCGGACAGCCCGGCGACGGGGCCGATGACGGTCACCGCCGGAGGGCGGATGCCCGCGTCGGCCACGGCTCGGGCCACCTCCGCGAGCGTCGACCGCACCGCCCGCTGGGTTCGCAACGTGCCCTCCTGCACGACCGCCACCGGGGTGTCCGCCGGACGGCCCGCCGCGATCAGCGTGTCGGCAACGACGCCCAGGTGCTCGACTCCCATCAGCAGCACGACGGTGCCGCGCATCCCGCCGAGCGCCTTCCAGTCCACGAGCGACCGGTCGTCGCCGGGCGGGACGTGGGCCGAGACGACGACGACCTCGTGGGCCACGCCGCGGTGGGTCACCGGGACGTCCGCGGCCGCGGGCACCGAGAACGCGCTCGTCACCCCCGGTACCACGGTGACCGGGACCCCGGCCTCGACACAGGCGCGCAGCTCCTCGAAACCTCGGCCGAAGACGTAGGGGTCGCCGCCCTTGAGACGCACCACGAACCGGCCCTCGCGGGCACGCTCGATCAGCACGCGGTTGATGGTCTCCTGCGCGGCGGCGCGCCCGTACGGGATCTTCGCCGCGTCCACGACCTCCACGTGGCCGGGCAGCTCGTCCAGCAGCTCACGCGGGGCGAGACGGTCGACCACCACGACGTCGGCCTTGGCGAGCAACCGCCGCCCTCGCACCGTGATGAGTTCGGGGTCGCCCGGTCCCCCGCCCACGAGGGCCACGCCCCCGGTCGGCTCCGCGTCCCGGCCGTCCGCTCCGGGGTCGGCCAGCACTCCCGTCCGCAGTCCGTCGAGCACCGCGTCCCGCACGGCGGAGGACCGTCTCGGGGCGCCCCCGGACAACACGCCCACCAGGAGCCCGTCGTGCTTCCCCGTGGCGGGGGTGACCGCGCTGCCGTGGGCTGCGGCGTCGGCGCGCACGCAAAACACCCTGCGGCGCTCGGCCTCGGCCGCCACCGCCGCGTTCACGTCGGCGTCGTCGGTGCACGCGAGCGCGTACCAGGCGCCGTCGAGGTCACCGTCGCGGTAGGGACGTCGATGCCAGACGAGCTCGCCCGCGTCGGCCAGCGCCTGCACCGAGGGGGTGGTGTGCGGGGCGACGACCTCCACCGCCGCGCCCGCGGCGAGCAGCCGAGATAGTCGTCGTTGGGCAACGGTTCCCCCGCCCACGACGACGACTTTGCGGCTCGCGAGGTCGAGCCCCGCCAGGTAGTGCTCCCGCGGCATGTGGTCAGCTTGCCGTCAGGTGTGGGCGGGCGACGAGCGCGGTGGCGGTCGTCTCATCCCGCGTGTCTCACCGTCTCAGTCTTCGGGACGCAGGAGTGTCAGCATCTCGGCGTTGTCGAACATGCGCGCCGTGTCCAACGCGGACGGCTGTCCCAGCTCGGGGTCGGCGCCGCCGTCGAGCAGTGCTCGGACGACCTCCGCCTCGTTCTTGAACACCGCGCCCGCGAGTGGGCTCTGTCCCCGGTCGTTGAGCCGGTTGGGGTCGGCGCCACGCCGCAGCAGCACGCGGACGGTGTCGGCGTGGCCGTGGTAGGCGGCGAGCATCACCAGGGTGTCGCCCTTGTCGTTGGTCAAATTGGCGGGGACGCCCGCGTCGACGTAGGCCGCGAGCGTCTCGGACTGGCCTTCCCTGGCGAAGTCGAACACCCGCGCCGCCAGTTCGAGCAACTCCGGGTCCGATTCCGGCGGGACGCTGTCGGTCATGTCTTCAGCGTGCCATGCCCGTGCCCGGTGTTCAGGTTCCGAACGCGGGGAGTGCCGGGGTCCCCGCGACGGGCAGCTCGCCGGAGGGCCGGTACAGCAGGCCGAGGAACTCCAGCAGCACTCGCTCCCGCAGGCGGCCCGGCGCCGCGGCGAGCAGCGCGTTGATCGGTGCCATGCGGGTGGGCAGCCCGGCGCCCGACGCCGCCGACGGCAGCGCCGCGGCGAGCAAGTCCCGGAACTGCTGGGGTGAGAACCGGTCGGGGTCGAGGCCGGCCACCAGCTCCCGCAGTGCCGGGTCCACGGCCACCGGGCCCGCTTGCCGAGCGGCCTCCACGGAGGCTCGCAGGTCGGTGAGGAAGTCGTCCTCGCAGCCGTGATTGACGGCGGTGACGGTCAGGTGGAGGTTGACCGGCGAGTGCCCGTGCGCGAACTGCGGCTGGACGTACCAGCCGCGCTCCCGCATCTCGTCGGCGACGGTGAAGAGGTCGAAGCCGACGTCCTCCGGGGCGCCCTCGGTGGCCACGGCCAGCAACGTGGAGTCGGGATCGCCCAGCACTCGCAGGCCCGCCGTCGTCTCGATCCCCTCCCGGATCGTCTCGACGGCGGCCAGCGTGTCGCGGGCCAGCCGGAGATAGCCCTCGTCGCCGAGGTACCGGACCACGGCCCACGCCGCGGCGAGCGGACCGCCCGAGCGGGTGGACTGCACGGTGGTGTTGAGCATCGTGTAGCCGGGCCAGTCGGCACTACCGAAGTAGTGGCCACGCCGCAGCTCGGCGTTCGCGTGCAGCAGCACCGACGTCCCCTTGGGACAGTAGGCGTACTTGTGCAGGTCCACCGAGACGCTGGTGACGCCGGGGACGGAGAGGTCGAAGTCGGGGGTCTCGACGCCGAGCCTGCGCAGGTAGGGCAGGACCCAGCCGCCGATGCAGGCGTCGACGTGCATCCGGACCCCGCGCGCGGCCGCGGCGGCCGCGATCTCGGGAATCGGGTCCACCACGCCGTGCGCGTACGACGGAGCGCTGGCGACCACGAGCACCGTGTCGTCGTCGACGGCCGCCGCCATCGCCTCCGGGTCGGCCCGGAAGGTGACGGGGTCGACCTCGACGTCCACCACCCGCAGCCCGAAGAGGTGGGCGGCCTTGCGGAAAGCCGCGTGCGCGGTGGTGGGCAGGACCAGCGCCGGGTCGGCGACCTCCGGGCGTCCCTCCCTGGCCGCCAGGACCGCGAGCAGACACGACTCGGTGCCTCCCGAGGTCACCGTTCCCACCGTCTCGGCGTCCCCGCCGAGCAGTGCCGCGGCCGCCGCGACGAGGTCGTTCTCCATCCGCAACAGGCCGGGGAACGTGGTGGGGTCGAGCGCGTTCGCCGCCGCCGCCGACGCGTACGCCCGCGCGCCGAGTTCGTCGAGCGCGGCGAGGCCGCTGTCGTACACGTAGGCGAGCGTGCGGCCGCCGTGGGTGGGCGCGTCGGCGGCGCGCAGGGCCCGCACCTCCTCCAGGACGTCCTCGATGTTCATGCTTCGACCGCCTTCCCGTCGTCTCGATCGCGCCGCTTCCGCTCCGAGCTGAACACCTCGCGCCGCAACAGCGGCAGCCCGAGCGCCACGAGCACGGCGGGCAGCAGCGAGAAGCCGACCGTGATGGCCGTGACCGCACTCTCGGGCTGGGAGGCCGCCGCGTCGGTGCTGGACACGTAGCCGCCCCACGAGAGCACGAGCCCGAACAGGCTCGGCCCGAGCGCGAGCCCGAGTGCCTCGGCCGCCGTCCACACCCCCGCCGTCACCCCGGCCCTGGCCTCCCCGGTGCGACGCTCCTCCTCGGTGATCAGATCGGGCAGCAACGCCAGCGGGAACACCTGGATGCCCGCGTAACCGACCCCGGCCAACGCCGCCAGGACGAACACCATGGCGGGCGGCAGCGCTCGCGCGAACACCAGGCCGGCCAGGGCGAGGGAGAGCGCCACCGTGGCCACTCGGAAGCCGGCGAGCTTGCCTCCCGACCGTCCCACGCGGTCCCACAGCGGCATCACCAGCAGCGCGGGGCCCACGAACCCGGCGAACAGCAACGACTGGTAACCGGCGTCGCCCAGGACGTACCGGGCGACGTAGCTCACCGCGGCGAGCAGCGTGGCGACCCCCAGCGCCTGGATGAAGTACACGCCGAGCAGCAGCCGGAACGAGCGCCACCGCCGCATCGTCGCGACGAGCTCCCGCCACGACGCCGTGGGCCTACGGGGCTCGCTGACCGGCACCCCGCGGATGCCCAGGATCACGGCGACCGTGCCCAGCACGATGAGCACGGCCACGAACACCCCCATCACGCGGTAGCCGTTGACTCCCCCGATGCCGTTGGTGATGGCCGGGGCGAGCGCCCCCGAGGTGAGGATCGCCAGGGCGAGCACGGCGATGCGCCACGTCGTGAGGCGGGTGCGTTCGTGGTAGCCGTCGGTGAGTTCGGCGGGCAACGCGTTGAAGGGCACTTGGAAGAACGCGAACGCCGTGGCGCACAGGAAGAACACCGCCACGACGTAGGCGGAGTCGGCTCCGACGCTGCCGAACCCCGGATGGGCGAACAGCGCCGCGAACGTGACCGCGAGCACGAGACCTCCCGCCACGAGCGACCGGGTGCGGCTGCCGCGCCGTGCGAGGTCCGCGTCGGACAGTCGGCCCGCCACGGGGTTGAACACCACGTCCCAGGCCTTCGGCAGCAGCACGATGGCCCCGGCCGCCGCCGCGGGCACGGCGAGCGTGTCGGTCAGGTAGGGAAGCAACAGCAGGCCGGGCACGGTGCCGAACGCCCCGGTGACGAAGGACCCCAGCGAGTAGCCCAGGCGGGTGCGGGTGCCGAGTGCGGACATGGCTCTCCCGACGACGGTGGTGATCGACTGCCGGGCATCGTCCCACCGCACGCGCTCGTGCTGTCAGCCGGGCCACACCAACGGCCGATCGACTGGTGGAGTCGTCCCTTTCGTCCCGGTGGCGCCCCACTCGGATTCGCACCTTTCGGAGGTAGGGTCGACAACAGAGGTAGTCAATTGTGGAAACGAAAGAGATGACGGGGACCGAGCGCACCTGGGCGGGCACCACGCTGGCCGACCGCAGAGCCACCCGCCGCCAACAGCTCCTCGACGCGGGTCTGGACCTACTCGGCACGTCGGCGGGCACGGCCGTGAGCGTACGGGCCGTCTGTCGCAACGCGCAGCTCACCGAACGCTACTTCTACGAGAACTTCACCGACCGCGACGACCTCGTCGTGGCCGTCTACGACCACGTGGTCTCCCTCGCCCACCGCACCCTCGTCGAGGCCGTCGAGAACGCGGGTCCCGAGCCTCGGGCCCGTGCCGAGGCCGCCGTGTCGGCGTTCGCGACCCTCGCCCTCGACGACCCCCGTAAGGGCCGGGTGCTTCTGCTCGCCCCACTCGCCGATCCGGCACTGCGGCGCATCGGCGCGCAACGCCTGCCGATGTTCGCCGAGCTGGTGTCCGAACAGCTCTCCGATCGAGTCGACGACGAGGACCGGACCATGACGGCGACCGCGCTGGTGGGCGGACTGGCGAACCTGTTCATCGCCTACTTGAGCGGCACGCTCGACGTCACCCGCGAACGTCTCACCGCCCACTGCGTCCGGCTGGTGCTCGGCGCGGAGGCACTGCACTCGTGACGTCCCCGCCGCGAGGGCACGGCACGGCGGGGACGTACACGAACTGCGGACACGCGCTCACGAACTGCGGACACGTGTTCGTGAAGTGCGGACACGCGCGCGGGGCTTCGATCAGGCGGCGCCCAGCAGGTGTTCGAAGGCCAGTTGGGACAGTTGCGCGTAGGCGTAGCCGCGTTCGGCGGCGGCCTCGGCGTCGAAGTCCTCGAAGGCCGTGCGGTCGGCCTTGAGGTCGGCGATGGTCTCCCCCTCGCCCAGGGTGGGCTGTGACAGCTCCGTCACGCGCGAGCGTTCGAGTGCCTCGGCCACCCTCGGGTCGGCACGGAAGGCCCTGGCCCGTTCCCGCAGCAACAAGTACGACCGCATGCAGGCCTCCGCGCTCGCCCACACGCCCTCGATGTCCTCGGTGCGCGGCGGCTTGTAGTCGAAGTGCCGGGGCCCGTCGTAGCCGCCGTGTTCGAGCAGGTCCACGAGGAAGAACGCCGAGAGCACGTCGCCGTGCCCGAAGATGAGATCCTGGTCGTAGCGCGGGCCATGCTGGCCGTTCAGGTCGATGTGGAACAGCTTGCCCTGCCACAGCGCCTGGCCGATGCCGTGCACGAAGTTCAGTCCCGCCATCTGTTCGTGCCCGACCTCGGGGTTCACGCCCACCATCTCGTGGTGCTCCAACGTGGAGATGAACGCCAGGGCATGTCCGATCGTGGGCAGCAGGATGTCGCCTCGGGGCTCGTTCGGCTTGGGCTCCAGCGCCAGGCGCAGGTCGTAGCCCTGGTCGATCACGTACTGCGCGAGGGTGTCGATGCCTTCGCGATAGCGGTCCATCGCGGCCCGCACGTCCTTCGCCGCGTCGGTCTCGCTGCCCTCGCGACCACCCCACAGCACGTACGTCTTGGCTCCGAGCTCGGCGGCGAGGTCCATGTTGCGCATGACCTTGCGCAGGGCGAACCGGCGGATGTCCCGGTCGTTGTTGGTCAGGGCGCCGTCCTTGAACACCGGGTGGGTGAACAGGTTGGTGGTGGCCATCGGTACCACCAGCCCCGTTTCGTCGAGCGCGGTGCGGAACCGGCTGATGCGCTTCTGCCGTTCGCCGTCGTCACTGCCGAAGGGAATCAGGTCGTCGTCGTGGAACGTCACGCCCCACGCACCGAGTTCGGCCAGCCGATGCACGGCCTCGACGGCGTCCAGCGCGGGACGGGTGGCGTCGCCGAACGGGTCGTTCGCCCGCCAGCCCACCGTCCACAAGCCGAAGCTGAACTTGTCCTCCGCCACGGGTTTGTCGACCACGGTGTCCTCCCGCTTCCTGTGCGTCGTTGGCGCCGCAATAGTTCGAGCACTGAACTTATGTCTCCCCGGCCTGAAGGTCAAGGTTTTCGTTCAACGCCTGAACGAATACGATGTCCGGGTGACCGACAGCGGCCCCGCGGGCCAGCACACCGTCCGGCGTCACAACTGCGCCCTCGTGCTGGACGCCATCGCCTCCTCGCCCGGCGTGTCCCGAGCCGAGGTCGCCGCGCGCACCGGACTCACGAAGGCCACGGTGTCGACCCTCGTCGACCGGCTCGTCACCGCGTCGTTGGTGCGGGAGGAGGGACGCCAGCACCGCAGCGGCCCGGGTCGCCGCGGGACCTCCCTGTCCCTGTCCCCCGACGGCCCCTGCGGCCTGGGTGTGGAGATCGGGGTCGACTACCTCGCCACCTGCGTGGTCGGCCTCACCGGTGAGGTGCACGCCGAACACGTGCGACGGTTCGACAATCGGGATCGACCGCCGAGCCGGGTCCTGGCGCGAGCGGCCCGCGAGCTCGACCGCGCCCTCGCCGACACTGCCCGGCGGCGGCTCACCGTCGGAGGTGTGGGCGTCGCCGTACCGGGGCTGGTCGAGACGTCGAGCGGTCGCGTGATCGACGCGCCGAACCTCGGCTGGCAGGACGTCGACCTCGCCACGGACCTGCGCGAACACCTTCCCACACTGCCCGGCGACCTGATGATCGGCAACGAGGCGAACCTCGCCGCCGTCGCCGAGCTGGAAGCCCTGCGCCACCGCGACGAGGACACCCCCGACAGCTTCGTGTACGTCTCCGCCGAGATCGGTATCGGCGCGGGAATCGTGCTGGACGGAGCGCTGTTCGACGGCAGCCACGGACTCGGGGGCGAACTCGGTCACTTCCCCGTGCAGCCGCGCGGACCGCGGTGTTCGTGCGGTGCCCGAGGGTGCCTCGAACGACTCGCGGGTCAGGACGCCATCCTCGAACGCGCCGGGGCCGCCGACGTCGACACCCTGGTGACCCGGCTCGACGCCGCCGAGCGCCCGGCCATCACCGCCGTCCGCTCGGCGGGCCGGATGCTGGGCTCGGCGCTGTCCGCCGTGGTCAACCTCCTCGACGTGACCACGATCGTGCTCGGCGGAACCTACGCGCGTCTGCATCCCTGGCTGGTGGACCCGCTGACCGCCGAACTGACCGACCGGCTCATGGGCTCACCGTGGCGTTCGGTCGAGGTACGCCGGTCGGTGCTCGGTGCCGAGGCGGCGGTGCGAGGAGCGGCCACCTCGGCACTGCGGACGGTGCTGACCGATCCCGACACCTACATCGCCCGCCGTGTTCAGGCGGAGGACCGCACCACCAACTCGGTGGGCAGCAGGATCGACGGAGGCAGCGGTTCCTCGCCCGCCAGCTGAGCGAGCAGTCGCCACGTCATCGTCCGCCCGAGTTCCTCCACCGGCTGGCGCACCGTGGTGAGGGCCGGGGTCACCGTCGTGGCCAGCACGGAGTCGTCGAACCCGACCACGGCCACGTCGTCCGGCACCACCCTCCCCCTCGCGGCCAACTCGCGCAGGGCCCCCACCGCGATGATGTCGGCGGCGGCGAACACGGCGTCGAGATCCGGATGTCGGTCCAAAAGCTCCGCCATGGCCGCCGCACCCGCGTCCACGGTGAAGTCGCTGTGGACGACGGCGTCGGTGGCGAGCTTCGCCTCCGACACCCCGCGTCGCCACCCGGCCAGGCGGTCGATCCCCACCGCCATGTCGGCGGGCCCGGCCAACGTGCCGATGCGACGGCGACCGGTCGCCACCAGGTGCCGAGCCGCGGCCAGCGCGCCGGTGAAGTTGTCGGCGTCCACGTACGGCACATCGCCCCCGCTGAGCGGCCGCCCGCCCGCCACCACGGGCAGTCCCGCTTCGGCGAGCCGCTTCGGCAGCGGGTCGTTACCGTGCATGCTCACCACCAGCGCGCCGTCGACATGACCGCTGCTCAGGTACTTCTCCAGTCGTGCCCCGTCGTCGTCCTCGGCGAGCATCGTGAGCACGAGTTGCCGGTTGCTCCCGGACAGTCCGGCGTGCACGCCGCGCAGCACCCCGGCGAAGAACGGGTCGCTGAAGACCCGCTCGCCGGGCTCGGACACCACCAGGGCCACCGAGTTCGTCCTCCGCGTCACGAGGCTGCGGGCCGCCTCGTTGGGCACGTAGCCGAGGGACTCGATGGCTCTCGTCACGGCTTGTCGGGAACGAACGCTCACCCCCGGCGAATTGTTGATCACCCGGGAGACGGTCGAGCGGGACACGCCCGCCACTCGCGCCACTTCCTCCAGTGTGGGCGCGCCACGGTGCTCGACCGTCGCGTTCCCGGGATCGATCATCGCCGTCCTGCCAAACCGTTGTCCGCTATTACCCGCGAATACCATGCAGCACTCGCCTTGGGCGTTCTGCGCTGGGTCTCGTAGTCCACGTGCACGAGCCCGAAGCGCTTGGCGTAGCCCTCGGCCCACTCGAAGTTGTCGAGCAGCGACCAGTAGAAGTATCCGCGCAGATCGACGCCCTGTTCGAGGGCGCTGTGCGCGGCCCGCAGGTGTCCTTCCACGAAGGCGATGCGGTCGGTGTCGTCGATGCGACCGTCGACCTCGCGGTCGTCGGGGAACGCCACTCCGTTCTCGGTGATGTAGAGCGGAAGCCGCGGGTACTCGGTGTGCAGTCGCAGCAACAACCCCGTCAGCTCGCCCGCGTTGACATCCCACCCGGAGGCGGTCTGCGGCAACCCCCGTTTCGGGAAGCTGACCCGCTCGACGCCGACCCATTCGGGCATCGGCCGGGCGTGCTCCGGCGCCGACGACACGTACAGGTCGCGGTAGTAGTTGACGCCGAGGAAGTCCAAACTCGCTCCGATGACGGCCTCGTCGCCGTCCCGCACCACGTCCGTGAACCCGAACGGCTCCAGGTCCGCGACGACGTCCTCGGGGTAGCGGGCCCGCAGCACCGGGTCGAGGAACAGCCGGTTCTGCAGGCCGTCCACCCGACGGGCCACCTCCGCGTCCCCCGGATCGTCGGGATCGGCCACGTTGACGGGGAACAGGTTGAGCGTCACCCCGACCTCGGCGTCGGGGACCCGTGCCCGCACGGCGGCCGTCCCGAGCCCGTGGGCCAGCAGGAGATGATGGGCCGCGGCGACCGCCGCTCGCGGGTCCCTGCGCCCCGGTGCGTGCCGGCCCGAGCCGTACCCGAGGAAGGCCGAGCACCACGGTTCGTTGAGCGTGGTCCACGTCGACACGCGATCACCCAACCGATCCACCACGGCCTCGGCGTAGTCGGCGAAACGGTGGGCCACCTCGCGCGAGGGCCACCCGCCCCGCTCCTCCAGCGCCTGGGGAAGGTCCCAGTGGTACAGCGTCGGCCACGGTTTGATGCCCGCCTCCAGCAGCGTGTCCACCAGCCGTTCGTAGAAGTCGAGGCCGGCCGGGTTGACCTCGCCTCCGTCGGGCCGCACTCGCGGCCACGCCACGGAGAACCGGTACGCCCGTATGCCGAGATCCCGCATCAACGCGACGTCGGCAGGCATCCGCCGGTAGTGGTCGGTGGCCGGCTCACCCGTGTCACCGCCCGCCACAGCGCCCTCCTTCTCACAGAAGGCGTCCCAGATGGACGGTGACCTCCCGTCGGCGGTGGTCGATCCCTCGACCTGGAACGCGGCGGTGGCCACCCCCCACAGGAATCCCTCGGGGAACCTCACGGTCCCCTGCGTGCCCACGGCGGACATCTCGTGCTCGTGAATCGTCGACACTCACTATCCCTTCACAGCGCCCTGCATGATCCCGGCCACGATCTGGCGGCCCAGCAGGAGGAACACGACAAGAATCGGAACGGTGGCCAGCGTGGTACCCGCGAGAACCAGCGAATAGTCCACGTAGTACCCGCTCTGCAGCTTCTCCAGTGCCACCTGGACGGTTGGGTTGTCCGGCCCCAGCGCCACCAACGGCCACAGGAAGTCGTTCCACGACGTCATGAACGTGAACATCGCGAGGAACGCCGCCGCGGGCCGCACGGCGGGCAGACACACGTGCCAGAACACCCGGATCATCGAGCAGCCGTCCATCCGCGCGGCCTCGATCAACTCGTACGGCACCGCGCTGACGGTGTACTGGCGCATCCAGAACACGCCGATCGCGGTGACCAGGTTCGGCACGATCACGGCCTGCAGTTCGTTCGCCCAGCCCAGTTCGGCCATCGCCATGTACAGCGGGATGATGCCGAGCTGGGTCGGAACGGCCAGCGTCGCCACGACGAAGAGGAAGAGCGCGTTGCGTCCCCTGAACCGGAGCTTGGCGAAGGCGAAGCCCGCGAGACTGGAGAACAGCACCGTGGAGATCGTCACGGAACCCGCCACGATGAAGCTGTTGGCCAGCGCCTTCCAGAACGGCACGGTGTCGAAGACCCGCGCCGCGTTGGCGAAGAAGTTGCCGCCCGGAGTCAGCGGTGGGACCTGCTCGGTGAGCACCGAGTTGTCCCGACTGGCCACCAGAAACGACCAGTAGAACGGGAAGATCGACCCGAGCACGAACGCGGTGAGCAGACCGTAGACCCAGAAGCTGGGTCGGCCCTGCCCCGGAATCCGGAGCCGTTTCCGGGTGCGGGCGAAGGCGAAAGTGCTCATCGGTCCTCCCCGGTGGAGGCGATACGTCGGGTCAGGAAGAAGTTGATCAGCGCGATGCAGATGATGATCACGAACAGGACCCACGCGATGGCCGACGCGTAGCCGAGGTCCTCGCGCTCGAACGCGACCTGGTACATGTACAGCGTCACCGTCTGGAACTGGTGGGTGGAGCCACCGTTGTTCGAACCGGGCATGGCGTCGAACAACTTGGGTTCGGTGAAGATCTGGAGACCACCGATCGTCGACGTGATCACCACGAAAATCAGCGTGGGACGCAGCATCGGCAGGGTGACGCTGAAGAACCGGCGCACCGCTCCGGCTCCGTCCACCACGGCGGCCTCGTGGACCTCCCGTGGAATGGCCTGCATCGCGGCCAGCACGATGAGCGCGTTGTAGCCCGTCCAGCGCCAGTTCACCATGATGGCGATCGCGACGTGACTGGCGAAGCGATTGGCCTGCCAGTCCACCCGGTCGAGTCCCAGCAGTTCCAGGACTCCGTTGACGAGTCCGTACTGCGGGCCGAACAAGTTGGCGAAGATGATCCCCAGAGCCACCAGGCTCGCGACGTACGGCATCAGCACACCGACCCGCCAGCCGGTGGCGAACCGCACCCGCGTGTTGAGCAGCGCGGCGAGCAGCACCGCGATGATGATCTGCGGGACGCTGGAGAGCAGGAAGATGCTCACCGTGTTGGTCAACGTCTTCCAGAACTGCGCGTCACCGACGAGCTGGACGTAGTTGTCCAGCCCCAGGAACAGCGGGTCGTCGTCGATCAGCTCCCAGTCGAAGAACGACACGTAGCCCGTGTAGAGCAGGGGGAACAGACCGACGATGCCGAAGATGATGAAGAAGGGCGCCACGTAGAGGTACGGCGAGTAGCGCACGTCCCACCGGCTCAGCCGGTCGCGCCAGCTCGGGCGCGACCGAGGCGTCGCCGGTTTCGTGGGTTCGTGCGCCACCGCCTTGTCCTCGACGGCCGCCGGAGTAGGACTCGGCTGGGTCACGGCCGCCCCCGTCAGGACGCGATTTGTTTGGCGGACGTGACGAACTGTCGCCAACCTTCGTCGGGCGAGGCTCCCTGCTCCACCGACTGCAGTGCCGGGGCCAGCGCGTTCTCCTGGATCTTGCCGTCACCCGGACCCTTGTACTGGGCCTTCTCGATCTTCTTGGCCTGCTCGGCGAACAGCTCGCCGATCTTCGCGCCACCGAAGTAGTCGCTGGTGATGGACAGCAGTTCCGGGGCCTCCAGCGCCTCGACCTGGCTCGGGAACGTCCCCGCGGCCTGGAACGCCCTGATCTGCTGCTCGGGCGCGGTCAGCCACGCCGCGAGCGCGGCGGCCTCCTCGGGGTGCTCGCTCTGCTTCGGCACCGCCAGGAAGGAGCCACCCCAGTTGCGCGGACCGCCGGGGAAGGCGTCGGTGACGGCCCACTTGCCCGCGTTCTCCTCACCCGCCTGTTCCTCGATGATGCCGAGCATCCAGGACGGGCACGTCTTCGTGGCGAAGGCCGACTGCCGGAAGCCGCTGTTCCATTCGTTGGAGTACGCCACCAGGCCGGCTGATTGACCGCGTTGCACCGCCGCGGTGACCTTGTCCCAGTTCTCCTTGACCTTGGGGTTCGACTCGACCGTCAGCCGGTTCTGCCGGTCGAAGTACCCCACGTCCAACTGGTTCTGCATGGCGTTGAAGATCTGCGCCGCCGAGTCGAACCACGCGACGCCGTCGACCTTCGAGATGAACTCGTCGCCCGCTTCGAAGTAGCTGTCCCAGCTGGCGAAGATCTCGCCCACCTCGTCCGGCTCGGACGGCAGACCGGCCTGCTCGAAGAGGTCCTTGCGGTAACACATCGCCAGCGGGCCCATGTCGGTGCCGTACCCGATGAGCCTGCCGTCGGCGTCCAGGGCCATCTCGTACTTCCAGTCGAGCCAGCGCTCGGGGCTCACATCGGCGGGACCGATCTCCCGCAGGTCGTGGAAGCGACTGGACTTGTCGAGGATCTCGGGGAGATGCCCCTCCTCGATGGCCACGACGTCGTCGAGTCCCGACCCGGCGCCGAGCTTGGTGAACAGGGCCTGGTGGTACGGACCCCCCTGTCCCGTTTTGTGGGGCACGATGTCGATCTCCGGGTGCAGACGTTCGTACTCGGCGTACAGCTCCTCGTACCCGAACTCGCTGAACGTCGAGATGGTGAGTTGGATCTTGCCGTCGGAGTCGGCGGAGTCGCCGCCACAGGCCACGGTCGCCAGACCGACCATGGCCACGGCGGATGCCGCGGCGATGGCGCGTCCGGCTCCTCTGATGTGGTGTCGCACGGTCACCCCTCGTTGGGTTGGCTACACGAAAACTGGGAGCGCTCCCAGTTGGGAGAGCAGCCTGCACCCTCACCCGTACGGGTGTCAACGCCCGATGACCAGCTTGTTATCAAAAACTATGTCCGAAATGTGGACATCAACCCCAAAATATCGGGAGCGCTCCCAATCCGCGTGTCCGCAGGACAGGCACGCGTGTCCGCAGGACAGGCACGCGTGTCCGCAGGACAGGCACGCGTGTCCGCAGGACAGGCACGCGTGTCCGCAGGACAGGCACGCGTGTCCGCGTCGCAAGCCGCGGACACGCTCCCCAAATCCCAACTCCCGTACGAGAAGTGCGAACACCCGTCCCCAAGCTGCGGACACGAGTGCATAACCTGCGGACACGAAACTTTCGTTTCGGTGCTGTCGTCTGAGGGCAGGGGGCCGGTACAGTGCGCCTTCAAGAACCGCGCTCTCGAAGCGAAGGAGGCAACGTGGCCCCTGCCCCTGGATTCGACGTCGTCGGCGAGGGAGAACACACGGTCATCGCCGTGCACGGCTGGTTCGGCTCGGCGGGCGCCTGGCGCCCCATCGTCCCGCACCTCGACACCACGACGTTCCGGTACGTCTTCGTGAACCTACGCGGCTACGGCGACCGCCGGGACGAGACGGGCGAGCACACGCTCGACGAGGCCGCGTCCGACGTGCTCGCGGTGGCCGACACGCTGTCGGTCGACCGGTTCTCGCTCGTCGGCCACTCGATGGGCGGCACCGTGATACAGCGGGTGCTGGCCGACGCACCCGACCGCGTGCGCGCGCTGGTCGGCATCTCGCCCGTCCCCGCTTCCGGTGTGCCGTTCGACGACGAGAGCTGGGCGCTGTTCTCCGGCGCCGCCGCCGATCCGGAGAAACGACGCGCGATCATCGACCTCACCACCGGCAACCGGCTCACCGGGGTCTGGCTCGACTCGATGGTGCGGCACTCCCTGGAGAACTCCGACGAACGCGCCTTCGCCGACTACTTGCTCGCGTGGGCGAAGACGGACTTCCACACCGAGATCGAGGGAAATCCGGTGCCGGTGAAGGTGATCGTCGGGGAGCACGACCCCGCGCTCGGCGAGGCCACCATGCGGCAGACCTTCACACGGTGGTATCCGAATTGCACCGTGGACGTCCTCACCAACTGCGGCCACTACGCCATCGACGAGGCCCCCGTCGCGCTCGCGACGAGCGTGGAGTCGTTCCTGCGCGAGCTCCCGTGACGGACCGCTCGAAGCACCGGCGCCTCACACGGCGGAGATCCGCCACGCGACGTCGTGAGTCGCACCGGGATCGAGCCACACGAGGTCACGACCGCTGTTGAACGCGTCGGGCGGGCACGTCATCGGCTCCAACGCCAGGCCCGTGCGGTGCAGGTGTGGTTCCGGCCGGTCGGCGGTGTGCACCTGCACCCACGGGCAGGCGCGGTCCCACCGCATTCGGACGCCGTGCCCGTCGCCCGCCAGCAGGAGGGCCTCGGCGTGACCGGTGTCGTCGAACTCCACGTCCCCGTAGGCGTGGTCGATCTCCACGTCGCCGATCGTCGTTCCCTCACGGAAGTCGAGGGCCGAGCCGGCGACCTCGCGTTCCTGCCCCGTGGGCAGCAACCGTTCGGGGTCCGGCTCCAGCACTCGCCGCGCGGGCAGCCGCAGGCTCCAGTCGTCCACCCGGCCCTCGCCCGCCACGAGGTAGGGATGGATCGAGCACCCGTAGGGCGCCGGGTCGTCGCCGAGGTTGCGGGCCGACAGTCGCACCGTCAGTCCGGTCTCGGTGAGTTCGTAGCTCACCCGTAGGTCCAGCCGGAACGGATACCCTGGCGTCGGCCACAAGGGGTACTCCAGCTCCAGCCGGGAGGCGGTGTGGCTCACCGGTCGCCACGGCACCCAGACGACGAGGCCGTGGAGGGCCGTGCCCCGTTCCGGCTCGGTGATCGGCAACTGCCTGATGCTTCTTTCGTGACGATACCGGCCATCGGTGACCCGGTTGGGCCACGGTGCCAGTACCGCGCCGGAGTAGCAGGGCATGATCTCATCCTCGGCGAAACTCCGCACCAGCGGTCCGCCCCGGTGTGTGAGCGTGCGCAGCGCCGCGCCCACCTCCGTCACCGTGGCCGCGTAGTCGCCCGCCCGAAGCTCGAACTGCTCACCCGACGGTCCCATCCGGCTCCTTTCCTCGGTCACGGCCTCAGCAGCACCTTCACCGCGTTCGCACCACGATCGCCGAGCGTCCGCAGGGCCCGTTCCGCTTCCTCCAACCCGAATTCGTGGGTGACGATGCGCGCGGGGTCGAGGGTTCCGGTCCCGAACGCCCGCACGGCGTGGACCCACGCACGCGGCGGCGCGCCGAACACCGTGTGGACGGTGATCTGGTTGGCCACGAGCTCACGGGTGCTCACGGTGTCGTGTTCGTCGGGAATGCCGGTGAGCACGACTCGCCCCCCACGCCGCGCGAGCCGGACGGCCGTCGCGGCGGTTCCCCGGTATCCGGCCGCTTCCAGCACGGCGTCGAACGTCCGCGTGAGCGCCTCGGTGTCGTCGACGGTGACGAGCCCGCTCGCTCCACACGCGAGGGCCAGCTCGGTTCTCGCCGCGTCGGGATGCACGACCACGAGCTCGGCGGGGCTGTGGGCACGCAGCAACTGCGTGGCGAGGAGCCCGAGCGTTCCACCCCCGACGACGGCGACCCGCTCTCCCTGCCGCACGTCGAGTCGCAGGCACGCTTCCGCGACGCATGCGGCGGGTTCCAGCCCGGCGGCCGACCGCAGGTCGGCGTCCGGGGACAGCGGGTGCAACAACCGGGCGGGCACCCGCAGCCACTCCGCCCACGCGCCGTCTTGGGTGAAGCCGGTCTCGTCGTAGGCGGACTGGCACACGGTCGGCTCACCGCGGCGACACGCCTCGCACACCTGGCACGACCGGAAGCCCTCGCCCACCACCGGGGCACCGACGAGGGCGTCGTCCACGTCGGCGCCGACCGCCTCCACCGTGCCGGACCACTCGTGTCCCGGCACGATCGGGTACCGAGAGAACTCGGCGGGGCGCCCGCCCGTGTACAGCTCCACGTCGGAGCCGCAGATCCCGGCGTACGCGACGCGGACGAGCGCCTCTCCCCTACCGGGCTCGGGACGCGGCACCGTGACGACCCGCAGGCTTCCCGGCCTGTCGATCCGAACGGCACGGCTCTCCGCAGCCGGTGGCGTGGTACTTCCCGCGATTCCCATGCGTTCTCCCTGGTCCGGCGGACGTGGGGCGGTGTCAGCCCGCGAAGGTGGGGGTGGGCAGCCCCCGAACGCCGGGGCGGCAGTGGAACAACGCGCCCGCGCCCGGTTGCTCGCCCTCGGGCACTCCCTGCCGGGAGGTGGTGATGTAGAGGTCGGTGAGGTCGGCGCCGCCGAAGGCGCAGGAGGTCACCCGGCTCGGCCCCACCTCGATCACCTCGTCCAACGTTCCGGTGGGGGTGTAGCGGTGCACGGCGCCGCCGCCCCACAGAGCGACCCACAGGCCGCCCTCGGAGTCGAGGGTCAATCCGTCGGGCATGCCGAGTTCGGGCGGGATCTCCACCACCGTGCGGCGGGCGGAAAAGTTCGCGGTCTCGGGGTCGAAGTCGAACGCGTCGATCCGGTGGGTGGGCGAATCGACGTAGTACACCGTGTCACCCTCGGCGTTCCACACGATTCCGTTGGAGATGGTCACGCCGGTGAACACGGTGTGGGTGCTGCCGTCGGGATCGAGCCGGAACAGGCTCCCACGGCCGGGAGCCTCATCGTAGGCCATCGATCCACAGTAGAAACGCCCCTGCCGGTCGCAGCCGCCGTCGTTCATCCGAACCGTCTCGTCGTCCCACAACGGGGCCAGGACGGTGACGTCGCCGTTCGGCTCGACGAGCGCGAATCCGCGCTCCACCGCCACGACGAGGCCGCCTCGGGACCGGGGACGGACGGCGGCGGCCACTGTGGACACGGTCAGGCGTACCACGTCCTCGCCGGGCACCCATCCGAGCACGTCCCCGCGCAACATGTCCACCCACCACAACCGGGCCGCGTCGGCGTCCCACACGGGCCCCTCGCCGTGGTGAGCGCAAACCTCGGTCACCTGGTCCGCACGCGGCATCAGCGTGCCCCAGCCGACAGCGGATCGGGGTTCATCGCGGGCTCCGTTCCGTATCGCCAGCATCGGGAGACCCATATTGTGAGCGCTAACATAGAAAAGGGTCAAGGCAATTCCCACGGAAGAAGGACTCTCACGTTTCACGGCGCGCGCCGAAATGTGATCGCTCACTATGATTAGGACGATTCGGGTCGCCGATCGGCACCTGCGTGACGTGGCCACATCCATCCGGCGGTACCGTCTGTTCGAAACCACGTTTCCGGAGGTAGGAATGGCGAGGAACGCGCCCTCGCGGCGGTCGCCGGGGCAGCGACCCGCGGTGATGGCCGACGTCGCCCGGTTGGCCGGTGTCTCCCACCAGACCGTGTCGCGCGTACTCAACCACCATCCTTCCGTCTCACCCGGCACGCGCGTCCGGGTCATGGCCGCCATCCAGGAACTCGGCTACCGCCCCAACTCCGCCGCGCGGGCACTCGCCACCAAACGCACCAAGGTCATCGGCGTGGTCGGGTTCGACACCTCGCTCCACGGGCCCGCCAACACCCTCTCGGGAGTGGAACGGGCGGCGCGCGACGCGGGCTACTTCGTCAGCGTGGCCGGTGTCCGAACCCCGGACGGCGAGGCCGTGGAGCAGGCACTGCAACGACTCATCAGCCAGGCTGTGGAAGGCGTCGTGGTGATCGCACCGCAGCGGGCGACCGTCGACGCCCTCGCCAACGCGCCGGAGGAGCTGCCGCTCGTGGTCGTGGAAGGCGGCGACGGCAACGGCAGGCCGGTGGCGTGCGTGGACCAGGAGGCGGGAGCCCGCCTGGTGACCCGGCACCTGCTGGACCAGGGGGCGCCCACCGTGTGGCACGTCGCGGGACCGGCGCAGTGGCTGGAGGCCGAGAACCGCATCAAGGGGTGGCGTCAAGCGCTGCTGGACGCGGGCGTCGAGCCTCCCGAGCCGTTACGTGGCGACTGGAGTCCCGCGTCGGGTTACGCGGCCGGGCAGCTGCTCGCCGAACGTTCCGACGTGCGCGCCGTGTTCGTGGCCAACGACCAGATGGCACTCGGTGTGCTGCGCGCCTTCCACGAACGCGGCGTGTCGGTGCCCGACGACGTCCTCGTGGCGGGTTTCGACGACATTCCGGAATCGGCCTACTTCACGCCTCCCCTGACCACCGTGCGGCAGGACTTCGACGCCGTGGGCAGGCGCAGCATCGAGCTGCTGCTCGACCTCGTCAACGGCACCTCGGCCGGAAACGCCGACGCCACCGGAACGACCGCGGCCGTCGTGGCCCCGGAACTGGTCGTGCGCCACAGCACCGTGGGCAAGCGACGCCCTCGTCCGTAAGTCCTCCCGCGACACGGGACCGGGCGCCGTTTTCGCCTCGAACGGCGAGTGTGCCGGTAAACCTTCTCCCCGCCGTGGCGACCCGCCGCCGAGATGTCCCGGCCGCGCATTTCAGGGCACCCTAAAACGGCGAAGTGAGCGCTAACATATGACCGCCTCCCACCTGTGTCAAGCAAGAAACCTTTTCCACCCGGCGCCCTTGACGAGCTCTATGTGAGCGTTCACACTGATCGACCGGGTGACATGGATCACCAAGGCGGCGGACTCCGGGGACGCGCGCCAGATGCCCGGCTCGGGAAGCGATCCAGGAGGAGGACCAGTGTTCAGGAAGTGGGTGACCGTGGCGGCCGCCGTGACCCTGTTCGGCGCGCTCACGGCCTGCGGTTCCGACGGTTCGTCCGGCGGTGGCGACGACGGCACCATCACCATGGGATTCGCTCAGGTCGGCGCGGAAAGCGGCTGGCGGACCGCGAATACGAAGTCGATCCAGGAGGCCGCCGAGAAGGCCGGCATCGAACTGAAGTTCTCCGACGCCCAGCAGAAACAGGAGAACCAGATCAAGGCCATCCGGTCGTTCATCCAGCAGCGGGTGGACGTCATCGCGTTCAGTCCCGTGGTCGAGACCGGCTGGGACACGGTCCTACTGGAGGCCAAGCGCGCGGGCATCCCCGTGATCCTCACCGACCGGGCCATCGACTCCGAGGACGAGTCGCTGTACGAGACGTTCCTCGGCTCCGACTTCATCGAGGAGGGCCGCAAGGCCGGCCAGTGGCTCGTCGAGGAGTCCGAGGGCGAGTCCGAGGTCAGGGTCGTGGAGTTGGAGGGCACCACGGGCGCCGCGCCGGCCATCGACCGGCACACCGGTTTCGTCGAGGCGATCGAGGGAACCAACATCGAGATCATCGCCTCGCAGACGGGCGACTTCACGCGGTCGGGCGGCAAGCAGGTGATGGAGGCCTTCCTCAAGGCGCACGACGACATCGACGTGGTCTACTCCCACAACGACGATATGGGGCTCGGGGCGATCGAGGCCATCGAGGCCGCGGGCAAAAAGCCCGGCGAGGACATCAAGATCATCACCGTGGACGCCGTCAGGGACGGGATGCAGGCCCTGGCCGACGGCAAGATCAACTTCATTGTGGAGTGCAACCCGCTGCTCGGCGATCAGCTCATGGAGCTGGCGAAGAAGATCGTCGCGGGCGAGGAGGTGCCCAAGCGGGTCCTCGTCGAGGAGGACACCTTCACCCGGGAGGAAGCCGCCGAGGTGCTGCCCGATCGGCAGTACTGACGCCAGTCCGCGCTTTCGGCGCCGCCATCCCCGTCTTCCCACGGACGGGGACGGCACTTTCCCCGCACCCCGAGTCAACGAAGGCGAGCCATGACCGAGACGAACGCGGCATCCGGACCGTCCGCGACTCTGATCGTCGACATGCGCGGTATCACCGTGGAGTTTCCCGGCGTGAAGGCGCTCCAGGGGGTCGATTTCCGTCTGTTCGGCGGCGAGGTCCACGCCTTGTTGGGCGAGAACGGTGCGGGTAAGTCTACTTTGATCAAAGCGTTGACGGGGGTGTACTCCGTCGACGCGGGCGAGATTCGGCTCGACGGGAAACGAGTGTCGTTCTCCGGTCCCGCCGAGGCTCAGCACGCGGGGATCGGCACCGTGTACCAGGAGGTCAACCTCTGCCCGAACTTGACGGTGGCCGAGAACATCCTCCTCGGTCGGGAACCGCGCACCCGCGGCGCGATCGACACCCGCGCCACCCGCGCCCGCGCGAGGGAACTGCTGCACCGCATGGGCCTGAGCATCGACCCCGACTCGGTGTTGTCGAGCCATCCCCTCGCCGTGCAGCAACTCGTGGCGATCGCCCGCGCCGTCGCGGTGGACGTCCGGGTGCTGGTGCTCGACGAGCCCACGTCGAGCCTCGACGCCGACGAGGTCGCCGAGTTGTTCCGCATCATCCGCCTGTTGCGGGACCGGGGCGTGGCGATCCTGTTCGTCTCGCACTTCCTCGACCAAGTCTATGAGATCTCCGACCGGATGACCGTGTTGCGCAACGGCATGTTGGTGGGCGAGTACCCGACACGACAGCTCGACCGGCTCGGCCTGGTGTCCGCCATGCTCGGGCGGGAACTCAGCACCTTGGAACGGATCGAACACCAAGCGTCCGAGCACCAAGCCCACCGCGACACCACCGCTCCCCCGCTGTTGCGCGCGACGCGGCTCGGGCGCAAGGGCGCCATCGAGCCGTTCGACCTGGAGATCAGGGCTGGCGAGGTGGTGGGGCTGGCCGGGTTGCTGGGCTCGGGACGCACCGAGTTGGCCCGGCTGCTCTTCGGCGCCGACCGCGCGGACTCCGGCCGGGTCGAGATCGACGGGAAGCCGGTGGCTCTCCGCAATCCGCGCGCGGCGATCGCACGGGGCATCGCGTTTTGCTCCGAGGACCGCAAGGGCGAGGGCGTGGTGGCCGACCTGAGCGTCAGGGAGAACCTCGTCCTCGCCATGCAGGCCGCCCGTGGCTGGGCGAGACCCGTCCCGCGCCGCACCGTCGACGATCTCGTCGAACGCTACCTGGAGATGCTCGACGTCCGCCCGCGTGATCCGGAGATCCCGGTCGGCAACCTCTCCGGGGGAAACCAGCAGAAGGTGCTTCTCGCGCGCTGGCTGGTCACCGAGCCCCGGCTGCTGATCCTCGACGAGCCCACACGGGGGATCGACGTGGGCGCCAAGGCGCAGATCCAGAAGCTGGTCACCGATCTCGCCGCCGAGGGACTCGCGATCCTGTTCGTCTCGGCGGAGTTGGAGGAGGTCGTCCGGATCAGCGACCGCGTGGTGGTGCTGCGAGACCGTCGCAAGATCGCCGAACTGGACCATCCGAACATCACCGTGGACGAGATCATGGAGTTGATCGCCCGCGGCGGTGCCGACCGAGAGGAGCGAGCCGCCTCATGACGGGTCGCACCACGGGCGTCGCGGCCCGCATCAGACGAAGCGCTCTCGTGTGGCCGTTGCTGGCGCTGGCGGCCCTGCTCGTGCTGAACGTCGTTGTCACGCCGTCGTTCCTCACCATCCGGCTCCAGGACGGGCACCTCTACGGCAGCCTGATCGACATCCTCAAAAACGGCGCGCCGACGTTGCTGATCGCGCTCGGCATGACGCTCGTCATCGCCACACGGGGCATCGACCTGTCGGTGGGGGCCGTGGTCGCCATCGCGGGGTCGGTCGCATGCACCTCCATCGCCGAGGCGAACGACCCGAACAGCGCGTCCACCGCGTTGCTCGCGATGGCTCTCGCCCTCGGCCTGTGTCTCGTGCTGGGCGCGTGGAACGGGTTCCTGGTGGCCGTACTCGGCATCCAGCCCATCATCGCCACGCTGGTGCTCATGACGGCGGGGCGCGGGGTGGCCATGCTGATCACCGACGGCCAGATCGTGACCGTCAACAACGACACCTACGCCGCCGTGGGCGCGGGTTTCCTCGTGCTCCCCGTGGCGATCCTCATCAGTCTCGGGGTCTTCGTCCTCGTGGCCGTGCTGACCCGCAAAACGGCGCTCGGCATGCTCATCGAGGCGGTGGGCATCAATCCCACGGCTAGCAGGCTCGCCGGGGTGCGTTCCCGCGTCATCGTGTGGACAGTGTACGTCTTCGCAGCCCTGTGCGCGGGTGTGGCGGGACTGATGATCAGTTCGAACGTGAGCGCGGCGGACGCCAACAACGCGGGGTTGTGGATCGAACTCGACGCCATCCTGGCGGTCGTCATCGGCGGCACCGCGTTGTCGGGCGGTCGCTACTCCCTCACCGGAACCCTCGTCGGGGCCCTGCTGATCCAGACCCTGACCACCACCGTCTACACGATAGGCATCCCTTCCGAGGTCACTCTCGTGTTCAAGGCTGTCGTGGTGATCGCTGTGTGCCTGATCCAGTCGCCGAAGGCGAGGGCGTTGCTGCGACGGCGGCGCTCCCCCGCCGCGCCCGGTCCGCGGCACGCCTCGGTCACCGACACCGTCCCGAGTCCGGAAGTGGGGCAGCGATGACGACGAACTCCCCCGCCCGCACCTCGTCCTCGGACACCGGCACGCCGACCGAGCGCCGGCGGCTCGCGGTGCCGTCGCGTTTCGTTCCGCTGCTCACCACGTTCGCGTTGTTCCTCGCCACCTTCGGCGTCGGAGCGGTGCGTTACGACGGGTTCGCCTCCGGTCAGGTGGTGGCGAACCTGTTCGTCGACAACGCCTTTCTCATCGTGCTCGCGGTGGGGATGACGTTCGTGATCCTGACGGGTGGCATCGACCTGTCCGTGGGGTCGGTCGTCGCGCTGTCCACCATGATCACGGCAGCGACGCTGCGGGCGGGTTGGCCCACTCCGCTCACGATCGTCACCGTGCTCGTGACGGGCGCGGGTTTCGGGCTGCTGATGGGGCTGGTGATCCAGCGGTTCGACGTCCAGCCGTTCATCGCGACGCTCGCGGGCATGTTCCTCGCCCGCGGGCTGTGCTTCCTCATCGACGTGGAGTCGATCTCCATCGACGACGCCGCGTTCCGCGACCTGGCCACCGGTGTCATCGAGCTGCCCGGCGACATCCGGATCACCTACGGCGTCGTGGTGGCCCTCCTGGTGGTGGCCGTCGCGGTGTACGTGCTGCACCGGACCCGGTTCGGCCGCACGGTGTACGCGGTGGGCGGCAGCGAGCACTCGGCGATGCTCATGGGACTGGCGACGGGGCGCGTGAAGGTGGGCGTCTACGTGATCAGCGGACTCTGCTCCGCGCTGGGTGGCCTGCTGTTCGCGCTGTACATGCTGTCGGGATACGGCCTGCACGCCGTGGGCATGGAACTCGACGCGATCGCCGCGGTGGTGATCGGCGGGACCGTGCTCTCCGGAGGAACGGGCTACGTCGTCGGATCGGTGCTGGGCGTCCTCATGCTCGGCACCATCCAGACCATCATCTCGTTCGAAGGCACCCTCAGCTCGTGGTGGACGAAGATCGTCGTGGGGGTGCTGCTGCTGGTGTTCATCGTCATGCAGCGCGCCATCGTGCGGCGACGGTCGTGAGCCGTCCTCGGCGTGGCCGACATCGCATCGGGTGGGCGTCCCGAGCCGACGGGAACGGTTCCGGCGGACAGTGGGGTGCGGACCGTGTCCACGGCAGAAAGGTGACAGTCATGGCCTCTCCCCGGCCCATCCGCACGGCGTTGCTCGGGTTCGGCGTGTCCGGCCGGTTCTTCCACGCTCCCTTCCTGGTGTGTGATCCGGCGTACTCGCTCGACGTGGTCGTGACGGGTGACGCGGAGCGGGCCGCGCACGCGCGCGCCGTCCGTCCCGGCGTGTCCGTCGTGGGCGCTGCCGACGACGTGTTCGCGAGAGCCGACGAGCTCGACCTGGTGGTCGTCGGCACGCCGCCGAACACGCATGTCGACCTCGCGACCCGCGCGCTCGACGCGGGACTCCACGTGGTGGTGGACAAGCCGTTCGCACCCACCAGCGCGGAAGGGACGGCCCTCATCGAGCACGCGCGCGACGCCGGCAGGCTGTTGACGGTGTTCCAGAACCGGCGGTGGGACACCGACTTTGTGACGCTGCGCGACCTCATCGCTCGCGGTGAGTTGGGCCGGGTACACACCTTCGAGTCCCGGTTCGAGGCGTGGAAACCGGGCGGGCCGCGGAGTTGGAAGGCCCTCACCCCGGTCTCCGAGGGAGGCGGCATCCTCTTCGATCTCGGCACCCACCTGATCGACCAGGCGATCCGGTTGTTCGGTCCGGTCGAGAGCGTGTGGGCCGATCTCACCCGGCGCACCCCCGGTTCGGTCGGGGCCGCCGACGACGACGCCTTCGTGGTCCTGCGGCACCGCGACGGAACGCGGTCGCGGCTGTCCATGTCGTCGATGGCGGCGCGGCCGGGGCCCCGCTTCCACGTCTCGGGTTCGAAAGCGGCCTACACCAAGTGGGGGCTCGATCCGCAGGAGTCCGCTCTGCGAGCGGGCACCCTGCCCGCCGACGACGGCTACGCGCGGGAACCCGAGGAGAGCTGGGGAGTGCTCGGGGTGGGCGAGGACGTCCGTCGGGTGGAGCCCGTGCGGGGCTCCTACGCCGAGTTCTACCGGCTGCTCGCCCTCGCGTTGGCGGGCGAGGGCGACGTTCCGGTGGACCCCCACGACGCCGTGGAGGTTCTCACGATCATCGAGGAGGCCCACCGTGCGAGCAGCGACGATCAGTGAGGTGTCGGGCGAGCACGGCGCTGTGACGATGGCGACGGCACCCGTCCCCCACCTTGACTTCAAGGTTTGGTTAGGCAAACCTAACAATATGTCGGCACCGTATCGTGGACGCCAGCTCGCGAGCGCTTTGCTCGCCCTTCTCCTCCTGACGCTGACAGCCTGCTCCGGCGGCTCGACCTCCTCCGAGGACGCGGGGCCGCCCGCGGTGCGGCCCGAGCCGGACGCCTTGCCCGTCACCATCGAGCACCGTTACGGCTCCACCACCATCACCGAGCCCCCGAAGCGTGTGGTCAGCGTCGGCTACACCGACCACGACGCGCTGCTGGCCCTCGGCGTGAAACCGATCGCGACCACCCGGTGGTTCGGCGACCACCCCGGTGCCATCGGCCCCTGGGCGCGGGACGCGCTCGGCGACGCTTCCGATCCGACGGTGCTCAAGGACACCAACGGCGTCCAGTTCGAAAAGATCGCCTCGCTTGAACCGGACCTCATCGTCGGCCTGTACTCCGACCTCACCCGCTCGGAGTACGACACGTTGTCCCGGATCGCGCCCACGCTCGCGCCACCCGCGGGGCTGCCCGACTTCGGCATGCCGTGGCGAGACGTCACCACGACCATCGGCAAGGCCGTGGGCAAGCCTGCCGAGGCCCGGCGGCTCGTCGCCGACGTCGACCGGAAGTTGGAGCGGATTCGCGAGGAACACCCCGAGTTCGCGGGCGCCACGGCGGTCGTGGCGGCGCTGTGGGAGGGGTACTTCCTCTACGGTCCCGACGATCCGCGTACCCGCCTGCTGTCCGATCTCGGCTTCGAACTTCCCTCCGATCTGGACTCGCTCGTGGGCGACCGGTACGGGGCCAGTGTCAGCGCCGAGAACGCCGACGTGCTCGACAACGACGTGGTCGTGTGGCTCACCGACGACAAGGGCGCCGAGCTTCGTCGCGACCCCCTCTACCAGACCCTGCGCGTCGCGAAGGAGAAGCGGGAAGTGATCGTCGACAACAACGACGACTTCGGCAGCGCCTTCTCGCAGGTGTCCGTGCTCAGTGTGCCGTACGTCCTCGACCGGCTCGTACCGAAACTGGCCGCCGCCGTGGACGGCGACCCGTCCACCACCGGCTGAGCGTCGGTGCGTGCGAGGATGCGGCCATGACGTACGTCGCTGCTTCCACACGCTACGACTCCATGCCCTACCGGCACTGCGGCCGTTCGGGGTTGAAGCTGCCCGCGATCTCCCTCGGCCTGTGGCACAACTTCGGCGACGACCGGCCGCTGGAGACCCAGCGCGCGATCCTGCGCCGTGCCTTCGACCTGGGGATCACCCACTTCGACCTCGCGAACAACTACGGCCCGCCCTACGGCTCGGCCGAGGAGAACTTCGGCCGCGTGCTCGCCACCGACTTCAAGCCCTATCGCGACGAGCTCGTCATCTCGACGAAGGCCGGGTACGACATGTGGCCGGGCCCGTACGGGGAGGGTGGTTCGCGCAAGTACCTGCTGGCAAGTCTGGACGCGAGTCTTGCCCGGATGGGTCTGGACTACGTGGACATCTTCTACTCGCACCGGTTCGATCCGGACACCCCGCTCGAAGAGACGATGGGGGCGCTCGACGCGGCCGTGCGGCAGGGCAAGGCACTGTACGTCGGGATTTCCTCGTACTCCGCGGAGAAAACGGCAGAGGCCGTGGCGATCCTGAAGGAGCTGGGGACGCCGCTGCGCATCCACCAGCCCTCGTACTCGATGCTCAACCGCTGGATCGAGGGCGGTCTACTGGACGTGCTGGAGCGGGAGGGGGTGGGCTGCATCGGCTTCTCCCCGCTGGCGCAGGGCCTGCTCACCGATCGCTACCTGAACGGCATTCCCGAGGGATCACGGGCGAGCCGGAACAGCTCGCTGCCGACCGAGTTCCTGTCCGAGGACAACCTCGCGAAGGTGCGGGCGTTGAGCGAGATCGCGAAGCGGCGCGGGCAGTCGCTGGCGCAGCTCGCCATCGCGTGGACCCTGCGGGACCCGCGCATGACGTCGGTGGTGTTGGGCGCGAGCAGTGTCGAGCAGTTGGAGAACAACGTGGCCGCGCTCGACAACCTCGCGTTCACGCCGGAGGAACTCGCCGAGATCGACCGCTACGCCACCGAGTCGGGCATCAACCTCTGGGCGGCCTCCAGCGCGCACTGACCGCGCCGTTCCCCGTCCTCACCGGCCACCGCCACGGGCTCGGCCCGTGGCGGTGGCCGCTTCAGTTCGCGGCGAACTGAGCCTTCGGCCCCGCTCCCTTTTCGTGAATTAAGTCAATTGCTTGACTTAGATTCGGGATAGCGCTTCACTGTCAGTACACCTTGCCATTACGGAGAGGATCGGCATAGTGGCTGACAGTGAATCCGTCCTGGACTACCCGATACCGAATCCCACGGCACTCGAACCGCCCCCCGAGTGGGCGCGGTTGCGCAGAGAATGTCCCGTCGCCAAGATCCGACTGCCGAGCGGAGACGAAGCCACCCTCCTGACGCGATACGCCGACGTGAAACAGGTACTGGCGGATCCACGGTTCACCCGGCAACTCGATACGCGGGCCGGCGCCGCGCGCGTCGCGGCGAACGAATCGGGCGGGGTGTTCAACAGCTCGATGGCCTCGGTCATCCCCCAGGCCGGGCCGGGTCACCGGCGCTGGCGCACCAAGGTCGGCCGCTGGTTCACCGCCAAGCGGATGGCCGCGTTGCGCCCCCGCATCTCGGCGATGGCCGAGCAACTCATCGACGAGATGGTGGAGCGAGGACACCCCGCCGACCTCAGGGCCGCCTTGGGCTTCCCGCTTCCGGTGTGGGTGATCTGCGATCTCCTCGGCGTGCCCAACTCCGACCGCGATCGCTTCTCCTACTGGTCCGACACCCTGCTGAACCTCACGAAGTACGACCAGGCCGAGATCGACGCCGCGCAGGCCGCGTTCGTCGAGTACATGAGCGCGCACGTGGCCGCTCGGCGTGCCGAACCCGGTGACGACCTGCTGAGTTCGCTCATCACCGAGGACGCCGAGGACCCGATGTCCGACGAGGAACTCATCACCACCGGTCTCGGTCTCCTCGTCGCGGGTCACGAGACCACGGCGAACATGATCGGCAAGATGGTCGGCATGCTGCTGTCCGACCGGAGCCGCTGGGAGCAGTTGCTCGAAAACCCCTCCCTCGTGCGCACTGCCGTGGAGGAATCGCTGCGGTTCGACGCCAATCCGGGCGTCGGGCTTCCCCGCTTCATCAGCGAGGACATCGAACTCTCCGACACCGTCGTGCCGGGCGGCACCACGGTGATGTGCAGCATGGGCGCCGCCAACCGGGACGAGAACGCGTTCGACCACGCCGACGAGATGGATCTCTCCCGCAGTCCCAACCCGCATCTGGCGTTCGGCTCCGGCGCGCACTCGTGCCTCGGTCAGGCGCTCGCCAGGACGGAGTTGCAGACCGTCCTCGACGTGCTGTTGCGTCGCCTGCCCACACTGGAGCTCGCCGTCGACGCCTCCGAGCTCGAACGTGTCGAAGGACTTGTGGTGGGAGGGTTGGCCACGCTGCCCGTGCGTTGGTGATGATGCCTGCATGGCAGTGAGGACGATCAGGAGCACGCGGGCCGTCGCCACCCGCAACCGCATCCTGGACACCGCGGAACGACTATTTGCCGAGTACGGTGTCACGGCGGTGTCCAACCGGCAGATCAGCGAGGCGGCAGGCCAGGGCAACAACACGGCGGTCGGGTACCACTTCGGAACGAAAGTGGACCTCGTGCGCGCCATCGTGCGCAGGCACAACGAGGACGTCGAACGACGGCGTCTGGAGATGGTGGAGCGGGCGGCCGACTCGCTCGACCCGCGCGACTGGGTGGCGTGTCTCGTCCACCCGATCGCCGATCACCTCGCCGAATCGGGCAGCCCGACATGGTTCGCGCGGTTCGGTGCCCAGGTGACGACCGACCCCGTGCTCCGGGAGATCATGTACGAGGAGTCGTTGAGCTCCCCCTCACTGGTGCGCACCCTCGACGGGCTCCAGCGCTGCCTTCCCGAGCTACCGACCGAGGTGAAGCTTGAACGCGGCGCGATGACCCGTCAGTTGATCGTGCACATGTTCGCCGAACGAGAGCGTGCTCTCGCCGAGCTGACCGCCACCCCACGCGCCAGTTGGCACGACGCCGCCTCCGGGTTGGTCGACGCCATCGTGGGGTTGTGGTCGGCTCCCGTCACGCCCCGAAACGGACCGGAACCCACGTAACCGGAGGACCGCATGAAGATCAGTGTCGACGAGGACAAGTGCTGTGGCGCGGGACAGTGCGTGCTACTCGCACCGGAGGTGTTCGACCAACGCGAGGACGACGGAATCGTCGTGCTCCTCGACCCCGCACCCGGTGAGGAACTCCACGCCGCGGCCCGCGAGGCCGCCAGCGTCTGCCCCGCCGCCGCGATCACCGTGAGCGAGGAATGAGCGCCCTCTCCAGCGTCCTGGTGATCGGCGCGTCGGCCGCGGGGCTGTCGACGGCCGACGCGCTACGACGGCAGGGCTTCCGGGGAAAACTCACCCTGGTGGGAGCCGAACCCCATCTCCCCTACGACCGGCCACCACTGTCGAAACAGGTCCTGGCCGGAACGTGGGAGCCCGACCGGACCAGGCTGCGAAGCGAAACAGCACTGTCCGCATTGGACGCGGAATTCCTGCTCGGTGATCCGGCCGTCGCCCTCGACGTCACCGACCGCGTCGTGCACACCGCCTCCGGCCGGGCACTGCGGGCCGACGCGCTCGTGATCGCCACGGGCGCCGAACCACGCCGGTTGCCGGGCGGGGACGACCTCGCCGGGGTACACGTGTTGCGCACCCTCGACGACGCTCTCACGCTGCGGGCCTCGCTGACCCCCTCCCGCAGGGTCGTCGTGGTGGGCGAGGGCGTGCTCGGAGCCGAAGTCTGCGCGACCGCCCGGACCCTCGGCGCGACCGTCACCATGGTCGGTCCCCAGCCCGCCCCGCTGGCGAGTCAGCTCGGCCCCTTGGTGTCCGGGCTCCTGGCCGACCTGCACGTCCGGCACGGGGTCGAGCTGGCCCTCGGGCACGCCGTCGACGGGCTCGTCGGCGAGGAAGGCCGGGTCACGGGTGTGCGGCTGGACGACGGTCGGGTGCTGCCCGCCGACGTCGTCGTCGTGGCCGTCGGAGCGACACCGGCGACCGCGTGGCTTCGGGACAGTGGCCTCGCGATCGACGACGGCGTGGTGTGTGACTCCCGCTGCCGGGCGGCGGAGGGCGTCTACGCCGTCGGCGACGTCGCCCGCTGGCGGCACCCCGCTCTCGACACTCCCCTTCGGCTGGAGAACCGCACCAACGCCACCGAACAGGCACAGGTGGTGGCCGCGAATCTCCTCGGGGAGGACCGCGGGTACGCGCCCGTTCCCTACTACTGGACCGACCAGTTCGACACCAAGATCCAGGTGTTCGGTCTGCCCTCGGCGACAGACGAGGCCACGGTGGTGGACGGTGATCCGGCGGACCGGCGATTCGTGGTCCGCTGCACGAGAGCGGGCACCGTCACCGGCGTCATCGGTTGGAGGATGCCCAAACAGACCCGGCTGCGGCGCGCCGAGGTCGCCGACGCGCTCTCCGCGGCCGCCCTGCGATCGGTCTGAACGACTTTCCACGGGAGATCTCGAATGACAAGCACCGCCTCGCAGACCCGCGAGGACACCGCGATTCCCGAATACCCCATGCCCCGCGCCGCGGGCTGTCCGTTCGACCCGCCGCCGCTTCTGAAGGAGCTCCAGCAGCGCACTCCCCTGACGAAGGTACGGCTGCGGGACGGCCGCACGGCGTGGCTCGTGACGCGCTACGCCGACCAGCGCAAGTTGCTGGCCGACCCGCGCATGAGCTCCGACGCCACCAACCCCGGCTACCCGCGACCGGCGGCACGCGTCGCAGGGGGAGGCTCGTCGGTCAGCTTCATCCTCATGGACGACCCGGAGCACGCGCGGCTGCGGCGCATGGTCACGGCGCCGTTCACGGTGCGCAGAGTGCGGGCGATGCGCCCCCGGATCCAGGCCATCGTGGACGGTTTGATCGACGACCTGCTCGCCGGGCCGAAGCCGGTCGACCTCGTCGAGGCGTTCGCGCTCCCGGTGCCGTCACTGGTGATCTGCGAACTGCTCGGTGTTCCCTACTCCGACCACGACTTCTTCCAGCAGCGCAGTAAGGTGGTCATCAAACTGGGCACCGCGCAACGGGAACGGATGGCCGCGCTCGGCGAGCTCGCCGACTACCTCGACGGGCTGATGGGTGACAAGCTCGCCGACCCCGCCGACGACCTGCTGTCGGGCCTCGCCGAACGCGTGCGTGCCGGGGAGTTGACCCGGCAGGAGGCCGCGCGGATGGGCGTGTTGTTGCTCATCGCGGGGCACGAGACGACCGCGAACATGATCGCGCTGGGCACGGCGGTCCTGTTGCAGCACCCCGATCAGCTCGCGTTGCTGCGCGACACCGACGATCCCGCCGTCGTCGACTCGGCCGTGGAGGAGTTGCTGCGCTACCTCCACATCACGCACAACGGCAGGCGGCGGGTCGCGCTCGCCGACATCGAGTTCGCGGGGCAGGTCATTCGCGCGGGAGACGGGGTCATCTTCCCCAACGACATCGGCAACCGTGACCCGGAGGCCTTCCCCGACCCCGACCGGCTCGATCTTCGCCGGGACGCGCGTCACCATGTGGCGTTCGGGTTCGGGGTACACCAATGCCTCGGCCAGTCACTCGCGCGGCAGGAGTTGAGCGTCGTCTACGGCACTCTCTACCGGCGTGTTCCGACCCTGCGGCTCGCCACGGAGCTGGATCGGATTCCGTTCAAACACGACGGTTTGGTGTACGGCGTGTACGAGCTGCCGGTGACCTGGTGACCCACGAGAGGACAGACATGAAGATCACCGTTGACCAGGACAAGTGCGTCGCTTCCGGACAGTGCGTCGTCGCCGCGGAGCGGGTGTTCGACCAGCGCGAGGAGGACGGCGTCGTGGTGCTGCTCGATGCCGAGCCACCGGCAGAACGGGCCGAGGACGTCCGGCGGGCCGCGTCGATGTGCCCCGCGCTGGCCATCCACGTCCGGGGGTGAGGTCTAGCGCAGTGCCGTTCCTCGGGAGGAGCCGATCAGGTCCAGCTCCGCCCGAGTGGGCAGTCCCTCCCAGTCGCCACGGGTGGCGACGGCGAAGGCTCCGCACGCGGTGCCGCGGGCGAGTCGTTCCGCGAGGTCGAGCCCGTCGAGCCAACCGGAAAGGTAGCCCGCCGTGAAGGCGTCTCCCGCCCCCACGGAGTCCACGACGGACACCTCGTGGGCGGGAGCGTGCCACGTACCGTCCGGGGTGGTGACCGACGCGCCCTCGGCGCCGCGTTTGGTGACCACCTCGGCCACCCCGTGCCGCAGCAGGTCGCTCACTCCGCCGACGAGCGCGAGTTCGTCGGGCGAACCGACCACCACGGTGGCGCGGCGTGCCAGCGGGGTGAGCACGCGGGCGGCGTCCTCGGCCGACCACAGTCGCGACCGGAAGTTGACGTCGAAGGAGATCGCCGAGCCGATCTCGGCGGCGCGGTCGCACGCCGCCACCACGGCCTCCCACGCCGTGGTGCTCAACGCCGGGGTGATGCCGCTGAGGTGCACCAGTCGAGTGCCGCCGTCCAAAGCGGACACCACGTCGTCGGGCCCGAGCCGCGACCCGGCCGAGCCGGCGCGGTAGTACTGGACCCGCGTCACGTCGGGAAGCCGCTGTTCGAACAGCACGAGCCCCGTCGGCGCGTCGTCCTCCCGCACCGTGGACGTGTCCACCTCCTCGGCACGCAAGGTACGCACCACGAGCGCGCCCGGCTCGTCCCGGCCCACGCGTCCGGCCCAGCGGACCCGGTGCCCGAGCCGGGACAGTCCCACCGCGACGGTGGATTCGGCACCGGCGACGGACACGCGCGCCGTCGTGCCGAGGCGAAGCAGTCCGTCGGCCCGCATCGCCACCATCGTCTCGCCCAGTGTCACGACGTCCATCACGCCGCACCCCCTCGCCGTGCGGCGGCGACGAACGCCGTGGCGCGTTCCCGCAGTGCCGCGATGTCACCGCCGTGCGGGGCGTCGCCGGTGAGCGGGCTGCCCACACCGACGGCCAGCGCGCCCGCCTCCAGGTAACGCGGCACGTCGGCCAGGCCCACGCCGCCGACCGGGACCAGGGCGGCGTCCGGGAAGGGGTCACGCAGCGCCGCGACATACGCCGGGCCGAGGGTGGCGGCGGGAAAGACCTTCACCGCGGTGGCCCCGGCCTCGCGGGCGGCGACGATCTCGGTCGGTGTCATGGCGCCGGCCAGCACCGGCAGGCCGAGCTCCACGGCCGTGGTCACCCCGCCGCCGAGGGCGGGCGTGACGGCGAACGTGGCTCCGGCGTCGCGGGCACGGCGGGCGTCGTCGGCCGTGACCACGGTTCCCGCTCCCACGCGCACGTCGTCGCCGAGCTCGGCGACCACGCGGTTCAGGACGGTGAGCGCGTCCGTCGACGTCAGCGACACCTCCACGAGCGTGACTCCCGCCTCCGCCAGGACCTCCGCCGTGCGGACGCAGGCGTCGGGGTCGCTGCCGCGGATGATGGCCAGCAGTCGTCGCGCCGCGAGCGCCTCACGCAGGTTCATCGTTCCTCCTCCGTCGAAGCCCGGTCGTCGGACACCACTCCGGCCACGTCCTCGGCGGCCTCGGCCAGCAGCACGCGCATGGCGGCCTCGGCCGCCTCGGGGTCCCGACGCCGGACCGCGTCGACCACGGCCGCGTGGCGGGGCACGGGGTCCGTGGCGCGCGCCTCGTGCACGAGCGCGTCCCGGAGCGACAACGTGGGTTCGACGAGGGAATCGAGGGCGGCCACGAGTTCGTTGTGGGTGGCGCGCAGGAGCGCCCGGTGCCAGCGCAGGTCCGCCGCGGCGGCGGCCTCTGCGTCCCCGTGGCCGGCGGCGGTCATGTCCTCCAACGCCGCGTCCAACTCGGTCAGGTCGGCCTCGTCGCGGCGGCGGGCGGCCAGTGCCGCCACCGCCGGTTCCACCATTCCGCGCAGCTCGCCGAGGTCCCGGAGCAGTCTCGCGGTCTCGCCCGCCGAGGCCCGCCAGCGGATCACGTCGGGGTCGAGCAGGTTCCAGTGCGCCCGACCGCGGACGACCGTGCCGCGCTTCTGTCTTGCCTCGACCAACCCTTTCGCGGCGAGCACTCGCAGCGACTCCCGCAACGCGGTCATGCTCACGTCGAGTTCCCGGCCGAGTGCCGCGAGGTCGAGCACCGAGCCCCGGGGCAGTGCCCCGGACACGATGCGTGCGCCGAGTGTCGCGACCGTCTGCCCGTGGACGCCCCGTCCGCCGTACGTCGTCACGGCGCGAAGTCTCTCCGGCGGGAGCAGCGCTGTCAAGATTAATTATTAATTAATGAGTATTTGACTCAGGCTAGCAGTGCCACCGCCATGAAGATCACGGGAAGGCTCAGCAGGGTGCTGACGGCCACGGCGTCGCGGGCCAGCGTGACCCCGTGGCCGAACCGCACGGCGTAGCCGAACACGTTCTGCGCCGCGGGGAGCGCGGCACAGACCACCACGGCCATCAGCTCCGTGCCGGACAACCCCAGCAGCAGCCCGAATCCCAACCCCAGCAGTGGGTGGATCACGTTCTTCAGCAGCACGATCACCACCAGCGGCACCCTGACGTCCGGGTCCCGCCCCGGCCTGCTCGCCCCGGACAGGGAGATCCCGAACGCCAGCAGCATCGCGGGTACCGCCAGATCGGCCAGCAACTCCACCGGGGCCAGCACCACCTCCGGCACCGTCAGCCCGGACGCCGTCACGACCAGCCCCAACGCCGAGGCGATGGCCAGCGGATTGCGCAACGGTGCGAGAACCGTGCGACGCCACGTCGTCCGATGACCGTTCCGCCGCGCCGACACCACGTCGAGCACCGTGGTGAACACCGGGGTCAGGATCGCGAGCTGGAACAGCAGCACGGGCGCGACCACCGTGGCGTCGCCGAACACGTAGGCGGCCACCGGCAGCCCCAGATTGCCCGCGTTGACGTAGCCGCTGGCCATCGCGCCGATCGCCGTCTCCCCCGCCGGTCTCCGGCGGAGTCTGCCCACCGGCACGTACAGCAGGCAGGCCAGGGAGCTGGTCACGGCGGTCACGAGCAGGTTCGCCGAGAACACAGCCGTGACGTCCGCGCGGGAGAGTGTGGTGAATAGCAGCGCCGGGCTCGCGACGAAGAACGCGGTCCGGGAAAGCACCTCGGTGGCGGAGGGACCGAGCACACCGACTCGTCCGATGGCGTAGCCCACCAGCACCACGCAGGCGAGGACCAGGAACCCTTCGACCACGCCGATCATGTGGCAGTCACGGCTCACCACCGTAGAGCTGTGATCTCCGCCAAACCGGGGTGGGGCCGCCCGCCGTTACGGCGAGCGCGGCGCGGGGAAGCCTGCGGCCATGTCCGACGATCCCCCGAGGCCGGGCGAGCCTCTCACGGCGGTGCCCTGGCGACGTTGGCCCGAAGCGCTCCGCACACGTGGGCGGGAGGTGTTGGCGCACCTGAACGCGGGTCACCCGCAGAACGCGCTCGAAGTGATCGACGAGCTGCTGGCCGACCTGCTCGCGCGGCGCGACTCGCTCGCCGACAGCGCCAACCGGCACTTCGAGCCGTCCACCGACGACCGCAACCCCTGACGCGGGCGTCCACTCAGCCCGTCGCGCGGCGGGCGGCGATGCCGATCAGGAGGGCGCCCACCACGAGCGCGACGGCTCCTCCGGCCAGGGCGGTCCCCGCCACCCAGGGCAGCGCGGGTGCCGTCGCCCCCACCTCGGCCCGAACACTCACCCCCGGATGCCGGTCGGCGTTGAGGACCACCAGCACCCACTCCCCCTCGGACACCGGGGTGTCCAGCGTCACGGCTCGTGTGCCGCTCGCGGTGGCCGCCCAGATGTCGACGCTGTCGGGCGGGGCGGGCGGGGTGCCCGAACGGAATTGCAGCGTCGTGACGTCACGGCCGGTGATGTCACTGACGACGGCGTGCCCGGTGCCCCGCAAGTACTGCTCGGCCTCCTCGGCCGAGGTCATACCGAGGAACACCCGGACTCCGGGGACCGTCGGGGTGACGCGCACCCTGACGTCCCCCAGCTCGGAGGTCACCCAGTCGGCGGCACCGGGTCCGAGCGAGAGCGGCTCGGACGACAGGGCGAAGGTGTCGGTCCGCAGCGTGGCCTCCGCGGTGACGTATCCGTCGTCGTCCCGTTGGGTGCGGTCCGCCCAGAGAGCCAGGGAGCCCGCGGCGAGCAGTCCCAGCGCCCCGAGCGCGAACAGCGCTCCCACCACGACCGGCACGATCCGGCCCACGGTCCAGCCACCCGGTCGCCGGCCTCCCTCGGTGGGCTCGGTGGGTTCGGTGTCCTCCGGGACGAGGCCCTCGTCGGGCTCGGTGCCGCCCATGTCGAGCCGGAACGGCGGGTACTCGTCGGTCAGCAACCCGACGTAGGCGGCCACGCGCAGCACCCAGCGGTTCATGCCGAGCACGAAGTCGAACACCGGCTTCGGGTACGTGCCGGTGAACAACAGCACGATCGCCGCGATGAACACCAGGATGCCGATCAGGCCCACGCCGCCCCAGCCGGGGCCGCCGTCCCCCCACCGCCGCACCAGCCATGCCCCGCCGCCGAGGAACAGCCCGATCACTAGGTAGTGCGGCACCGCCAGCAACCACTTGACGAGGACGAGGCCGCGGTGCAGGCGTGGTGGGTAGTCGATCCGCAGCCGCGCGGGGTAGTCCGGGACGTCGGCCAAGGTGAACGGCGGGTACCGATCGGTGCCCAGGGCGGAGTAGGCGTAGTAGTGCACGCGCCAGTTCCAGCGGAGCACCCCGACGTTGAAGTCGAAGATCGCCCGTGGATAGCGGCCGGTCACCAGGATGGCCACGAACGCGACCACGGTCAGGACCACGAACGCGAGCCACAGCAGCGCGAGGATGAGGAAGTGCGGCACCGCGAGTAACCACTTGACCAGCCACAACCACCGCGACAACGGGGTGTCGAGTCGCGCCTGTACCCACACCGGTCGTAGTTGTGGCGCCATCGGAGGGTCCTCCCGCCGGTTACGACCCGGTCTCACGCGTCCTTCGGCCGCGCTTCTCCAAGCATGGTTCCCGTGGGGTGGCCCGGACATGGGCCCTCGACCCTCGCCTCGGGGTCTTAGGTCCCACAGTCGACTCGCCCCGCCCGCTGCGGGACGATCAGCGGGACACGCCACCTACCCGAGGGAGTCTCATGAACGAATGGGGACTGCAAGGTCGCAGCGTGATCGTGACCGGCGCCGGATCGGGCATCGGGAGGGCCACTGCGCGCCGCTTCGCCGTGCTGGGCGCCCGCGTGCTGGTCAACGACCTGCACGAGAAGGCCGCCGCCGACACGGTCGACGAGTTGGTGGACACCGGAGCCGAGGCCGTCGCCGTCGCGGGCGACGTGAGTTCCCGGAACGTGGTCACCGAGCTCGCGCGGACGGCGGTCGACCGGTTCGGCGCGATCGACGTGCTCGTCAACAACGCGGGCGTCACCGACAACTTCTCCGCCGTCGCCGACGTGACCGACGACGAGTGGGAACGCCTACTGCGGATCAACCTCACCGCGCCGTTTTTGATGGCCAGGGAAGTGCTGCCGTACATGCTCAAGGCCGGCCGAGGCGCCATCGTCAACGTCACCTCGCAGGCCGGGCTCCGGGGGAGCGCCGCGGGCGCCGCCTACACCGCCTCGAAGCACGGGCTCGTCGGGCTCACCAAGTCGCTAGCGGTGACGTACCGCGACAAGGGCATCCGGTGCAACGCCGTCGCGCCGGGAGGCACGGCCACCTCCATCTCGGTGCAGCCGGACCCGAAGGCGTTGGGCCCGACGGCGATCATGCGCCACCTGGGCAACATGGGTCGCATCGCGGAGGCCTCCGAGCAGGCGGCCGTCATCACCTTCCTGGCCTCCGACCTCGCGAGCGACGTCAACGGCGTCGTCCTTCCCGTGGACGACGGCTGGTCGGCGGTGTGACTCGTCGACTCCTACTCGACGACCATGCGGACGGGCGTGCCGCGCTCGATCGTGCGGCTCACGGTGCAGAGCTTGTCGTGCGACAAGGTCACCGTGCGGGGCAGGATCGCGCGAGCGGCGTCGCCTCGCTCCCCCTCGGGGAACCTCACCGTGAACGTGACGGTGAGGTTCTCCATCCGGTTGCCGGACTCGTTGTCCGACACCTTGTCGCCACTCACGGTCACGGTGAACTCATCGGGTTCGGTGCGCCTGCTGGTGGCCACGTCGGTGTCGATCGCGGTGCAGCCGCCGATCGCGGCGAGCAACAGCTCCACCGGGCTGAACTCGTCATCGGCGGTGCCGAACCGCAGGCTGGCACCCCGCTCGTTGTAGGCGACGTAGCGCCCCTCGGCCTCGCGTTCGACGCGCACGGACCTGTGAGATGTCGTCATGGCGTCGAACCTACCGCCACGATCACCCGTCAGGGCCTGGGGATGTTGCGGAGGTTGGACCGGGCGAGCTGGATCATGCGCCCCACCCCGCCCTGCAGCACCATCTTGCTGGTCGCCAGGGCGAAACCGGTGAGCTGTTGGCCGGTAATGCGGGGCGGGATGGACAGCGCGTTGGGATCGGTGACCACGTCCAGCAACGCGGGCCCGTTGTGGTCGAGGATCTCGCGAAGTCCCCTGCGCACGTCCTTGGGGTCCTCGATCCGCACGCCGTGCACCCCGGCCGCTCGGGCGATCGCCGCGTAGTCGGTGTCGGGGTAGGTGGTGGCGTGCGGGGGCAGGCCCGCCACGAGCATCTCCAGGTCGACCATGCTCAGCGACGAGTTGTTGAACAGGACGATCTTCACCGGAAGTCCGTAGTGGACGATGGTGAGGATGTCACCCATGAGCATGGAGAACCCGCCGTCGCCCGCCATGGCGATCACCTGCCGCGAGGTGTCGGGAAGTTGGGCTCCGATGGCCTGCGGCATGGCGTTCGCCATCGAACCGTGCGTGTACGAACCGATCATCCGACGGCGTCCGTTGGGGCTGAGGTAGCGGGCGGCCCAGACGTTGCACATGCCGGTGTCCACCGTGAACACCGCGTCGTCGGAGGCCTCCTCGTCCAGGATGGAGGCGACGTACTCGGGATGGATCGGTTTGTGTCGCTCCACGTCGGTGGTGTAGGCGGAGACGACGTTCTCCAGCATGTCGGCGTGCTTGCGCAGCATCCGGTCGAGGAACCGACGATCGGTCTTGCGAGCCACGCGCGGCGTGAGCGACCGCAGCGTCTCCTTCACGTCGCCGCACACGCCGTGGTCGAGCCGGGAGCGTCTGCCGAGCGCCTCCGGCCGGGTGTCGACCTGTGCGATCCGCACGTCGTCGGGCAAGAACGGCCGGTACGGGAAGTCGGTTCCGAGCAGGATCAGAAGGTCGCACTCGTGCATCGCCTCGTAGGCGGCCCCGTAGCCGAGCAGGCCCGACATTCCCACGTCGAACGGGTTGTCGTACTGGATCCACTCCTTGCCGCGCAACGCGTGCCCGACCGGGGCGAGCACCTTGCCGGCGAACTCCATCACCTCGTCGTGGGCGTCGGCGACGCCGCGGCCGCAGAACAGCGTCACCCGCTGCGCCTCGTCGACCATCTGGGCGAGGCGGTCGAGTTCCTCCTCCCCCGGCCGTACGGTCGGCCCCCCGAAGGGGATCGCCATCTCGGTTCGACGACGTGGGAGGTCCTGCCCCGCGACGTCGCCGGGGACCACGAGCACCGACACGCCGCCTCGGCCGATCGCGGTCTGGATGGCGATCCGGGCGACCTGCGGCATCTGGTCGGGCGTCGAGATCATCTCGGAGTAGTAGCTGCACTCCTCGAACAACCGGTCGGGGTGGGTCTCCTGGAAGTACGACGTGCCGATGTCCTCGCTCGGGATGTGGGCGGCGATCGCCACCACGGGGGCCGAGCTGCGGTGCGCGTCGTACAGCCCGTTGATCAGGTGGAGGTTGCCGGGACCGCAACTGCCCGCGCACGCGGTGAGCCTGCCGGTGATCTGGGCCTCGGCTCCCGCGGCGAACGCGGCGACCTCCTCGTGCCGCACCTGCACCCACTCGATCTTGGGGTTTCGCCGAACGGCGTCGGTGACCGGGTTGAGACTGTCGCCCACGACGCCGTAGACGCGCTGCACCCCGGCCTGCACCAGCATGTCCACCAGTTGCTCGGCCACCGTCTGGTTGGCCATGCGCACTCCCCTCTCGGCCGACACCCGTTCCGCCGGTAAGTAGCCCCTTCCTCCGGACGTGAAACGTGGAAACCGAACAACGCCGCCGTCGGCTCACCCCGGCGGCGTCACCTGTTGAGCCGATTGTGCGCGAACAAAAACAGTCAGTAATGTCGGATCGGAGGATCGGATTACCACGCGTACAGGGGTGAGCCGTGCGGATTTCCGATGTCCTGAAAGCACTGAGAACTCCGGGAATTCTGACGGTTCACCCCGTCTCCCCGCTCGAGGAAGAATTTCCCCGGAACGGAACCGGGAAAAGCAAGGCACGCGCCCCGCAAGACTTCAGCTCGGAAACCTGCGTGTCTCCCGTGGAGATCCTCCACGAACTGAGTGTGGCCACGAGCTTCTTCACCCGAACCCCGTTCGCCGACGCGGAACAGCTCTGGAGAAATCTGCGCCATTGCGGAATGCTCGGAACCTATCGTAAACCCCGGAACCCTCGCGAATACCTCGTTCTTGCCAACTCCGCGAGCGACGTGGTGTACTATTACAAGGCCACACAGTCCGAGCGACTGGGAATCGGCCTCGCGATCGTCGTCGCCAAGCGAAGACTTCATAAACGGTACCCGGACCACGTTTTCCACGCGGTCGACGCGGAGTTCTTCCTGAACTCCGAATATGCCGGAAGAATCGGCAGTCGTCTCCGAGGAGACGGAACCGGCGGCAGACCCGATTACTTCCTCGTCGGAGGAAACCGGGCGGGAACCAGCGCCGAGGTGTTCGTCCTGGAGTGCAAGGGAACGCACGGAGGTTTCGGGACAGTCGGCAAGCAGCTGACCAAGGCGCGTAGGCAGGTGAAGTCCGTCGAACTCGGCAACCGGGCCCCCGGATCACTCACGGTGGCGTCTCAATTCGCGAAGTCCGGGGTCACGGCCCACGTCCTCGGCGCGCCGGGATCGGGCAACCTCTGGTCGGGCAGCACGAGCGCATTCCACGCGCTTCTCGACAGGGAGCCCGAGAGGGGCGAGCTGGTTCTGCGGAGCCCCACCGGCGACGAGAACTCGTCCGAGCCTCCGAGGATCGTGCACGTACCGGAGGACCACCGCACCTGGTTCCTTCAGGTGTTGACGCGGTTCGCGGCCGCCTCCGCCCTGCGGTTCGCCGGCGACATGGCGACGGCAAAGCAATACACCTCCCCGCGGGACGACGCTCCGAGACAGCTCTCCCTCTTCGACGAACAGCTGAGCCGAGAGCCGTCTCCCGAGGCCTCCTTGGACACCTTCACGCTTCCCGACGGCACGACCTTCGAGGGCAGGCTCTACACCGTCTCCCTCCCCCACCGGAAGGTCCTGCGAGTGCGCTGTGGTCTGGAGAGCCGCCTCTACCATGCGCTACGGGACGGACAGCTCGCTCGCTACTGGCAGCACGCTCGCAAGGTGCACGGGCGGCTTTCCGGCGAGCGGGGCCGCTGGGCCTCCGACGACGGCGTGATCTCCGTGGGCCCCGGAGGGACGATCATGACGATCGACGTCGCCGCCTGAAGCCACGAGCTCCTCAGCCACCGAAGAGCGTGCGCCACTCCTCCAGGGACCGGGGGCGGAAGACGACGTTGTCCCGGCGCACGTTCGACAACGACGCCGAGGGCTCGGCCGAGTACCAGTGCCCCGGATAGACCACCGGGTCGCCCGGCAGGTTCGCCAACCAGCGCAGGCTGCGGTACATCGCGTCGACGTCCCCGCCCGGCAGGTCGGTACGGCCGCAGCCGTCGAGAAACAGCGTGTCACCCGCCACGAGCGCGCCGTCGAGCAGGAAGCACTGGCTGCCCGGCGTGTGTCCCGGCGTGTGCAGCAGGCGGATGGAGATGGAACCCACGTCGAGGCGGTCGTCGTGGTCGTGGGCGACGAGGTCGGTCTTCGACACGCCCGTGGTGCGGCGTACCCACTCCAGTTCGGCGGAGGCGACGTGGATCGGCACCTGGACCCGTCCCAGCAGCTCGGCCACGCCCGGCAGGGAGAAGCCGAGGAGATCACCGCCGACGTGGTCGGGGTGGTGGTGTGTCGCGAGCACGCCCACGAACCGCATGTCGTCGTCCGAGAGCACGCCGAGCAGGTCGTCGATCGCGTAGGCGGGGTCCACCACCACGGCCTCGCGGGTCTCGCGGTCACCGATCAGGTAGGTGAAGTTGCGCATCTGGGTGGCCACGGGGTCGCCGACGGCGAAGTCCCGCCCGGACAGCAGTTGCCGGAAGTACAAGCGCTCGGACATGCGTCCGCATCGTAGTCCCCGGCCGTACGGCAACTGCGGACACGCGTGCATGAGGTGAGGACACGCGTGCACAAGCTGCGGACACGGCTGCGGCAGGATAGCCCGCATGGACGGGACAGTGGTGGTACTGGGTGGGCGCAGCGAGATCGGGACGGCCGTGGCCACGCGGTTGGCTCGGCTGGGCGCGCGCTCGTTCGTGCTCGCCGCCCGGCGCAGCACGGATCTCGACGCCGAGGAAGCCGCGTTGCGGGACGCGGGGGCCGAGGCGGTGACGCGCATGGAGTTCGACGCCGACGATCTCGCCTCGCACGGACAGCTCCTGGGCGACATCGTCGCCGAGCACGGCCCCATCTCCGTGGTGGTGACGGCGTTCGGCGTGCTGGGGGACCAGGCTCGGGCCGAACGCGACGCCGCCCACGCCGTGTCCATCGTGCACACCGACTACACCGCGCACGTCAGCGTGCTGACCCACGCCGCGAACCTGCTTCGCGCACAAGGACACGGAACGCTCGTGGTGTTCTCCTCGGTGGCGGGCGTGCGCGTGCGCCGCGCCAACTACGTCTACGGCTCCGCGAAGGCGGGGCTCGACGGCTTCGCCTCCGGGCTCGCCGACGCCCTGCACGGCAGTGGGGTGCGGCTACTGCTGGTGCGACCCGGTTTCGTCGTCGGCCGGATGACCCGTGGGATGAAGCCCGCGCCGTTCTCCAGCACTCCCGAGCAGGTCGCCGACGCCACCATGGCGGCGCTGCGCTCGGGCCGCCACACCGTGTGGGTGCCCGCCGTGCTGCGGCCGGTGTTCGCGTTGATGCGGCTGCTGCCCCGCCCGATCTGGCGGCGACTTCCCCGCTGAGCGGTTACCACCCGCGCGGTTACCACCCGCGATCCGGGCACGCCGAACTCGCTCCCCGTCACTCGCGGGGCGCGAGCAGTTCGTTCTCGTGCCGGCGTGGGCTCTGCGGCACCGTTCCGGACGGTCTGCCAACCCGCATGAGCAGCTGCGGGTGTCCGCCCAGCGACAACCGCTCGCCGAAACGTCGCCGTGCCTTCGTCAGGTGCAGCGGGTGCGTCTGTACGGCCGCCACGAAACCGCGCTCCACGGCGGCGAGCCACACCCGCTGCATGGCCATGCCGGTACGCACGTGTGCCTCCCTGCCGTCGTCGGCGGTGGCGAACACCAGCACGGTCTCCTCGGCGATCCGATCGGCCAGCACCTGGCGGTGGGGCAACGTGGTCTGGGGGCGCACCAGCCCCGCCCACGGCAGGGAGGACGACGGGGACGCGCTGCCCGCGATGCCGACGCCGTGCACGCGGGAGCGTTCGTCCCGGATCGTCCAGATCGCCAACTCCCGCTGGTAACCGCGGTCCTGTTTCAACACGATTCCGGCGTATTCCAGCAGGTCCGCCAGCACCTCGACCTCTCCCCTGCCCCGGAGGGGACGGACGTGCACGCTCTCCTCGCCCGTCTCCGCGAGGAGATGGTTCACCTCGTCGTCGGACAGCGCCGGGCCCGCGAAGGGTCTGCGGTAGCTGCGGCGCCGGGAGATGGCGGAGTAGCGGTGCAGCTCGGCCTCGCACGGCTGGTGGGTGTCCACGACGGCCAGGCGGGCCACGCGGTCGGCGTCGGTGCCGTCCGGCAACAGGCGCACCCGCGGTTCCAGCGACAGTATCCGGGCGGCGATCTCCAGGTTCGCCACGGCCGCGCCACACGAGATCGAGCGGTCCCGCCCGTGCGGGTCGTGGTACGGCAGGGCCAGATCGGCGCGTTCGAACAGCACCGCCTCCCCGTCGGGGAACTCCAACCGCCAGGGTTGGATGTTGTGCACCGAGGGCGCGCGGACGACGGCCCTGGCGAGCACGTCGGTCTCACCGACCGACCACTCGCGCTTCGTCATGGTTCGGCAGTTCCCGCTCGCGGGCACGGGGGCATGGGTCGAAAAGCCCACCCGTGGGGGTCGAACGGCCCTGCGAGCGATCCGTCGAAGCCCCCTCCATGGGTGAGGTCGCTGCCCTGCGGTGGCGGCCGGGGAGGCTTACCCTGCCGAAATGACCATCAGCGTCTTCCTCGTCGACGACCACGAGATCGTTCGCCGCGGCCTCGCCGATCTGTTGGAGGGCGAACCGGACATGCGGATCGCGGGCGAGGCGGCGTCGGTGGGCGAGGCCCTCACGCGCATTCCGGGTTCCGGCGCCGACGTCGCCGTGCTCGACGTACGGCTGCCCGACGGCAACGGCGTGGAGCTGTGCCGGGAGCTGCTGTCGCGGACCGAGGGGCTGAAGTGCTTGATGCTGACCTCCTACCACGACGACGAGGCACTGCTCAACGCGATCATGGCGGGCGCGTCGGGGTTCGTGCTCAAGCAGGTACTGGGTTCCGACCTCGTCTCGGCCGTGCGCACGGTCGGTTCCGGCGGGTCGCTGCTGGACAGCAAGACGACCTCGGCGCTTATGAACCGGCTCCGCAAGGAGCGGGAGGACGCCGACCCGGTGGCCGAGTTGTCCGAGCAGGAGCGAGCGGTGTTCGAGTTGATCGGTGAGGGCCTGACCAACCGGGAGATCGCCGCGCGCCTCTTCCTCGCCGAGAAGACCGTGAAGAACTACGTCTCACGGCTGCTGGGCAAGCTCGGCATGCGGCGCCGCACGCAGGCCGCCGTCCTCGCCACCGAGCTGCGCAAGCAGAATTCGCCCCGTCCGCCGAACCTCGGCTAGAGCGGAACGCGCCACAGCACGCACGTTCCTCCGCCGGGCTCGTCCAACAGGCGGAGTTCACCGCCGCACTGGCGGGCTCGTTTGTCCAAATTGTCCAGGCCGCTGCGTTTGGCGTCCTCGGGTATCCCCACGCCGTTGTCGGCGACCTCGATCACCAGTTGCCGTTCGGACGCCTCCACCACGATGCGCACCGCGTCGGCGCCCGAGTGCCGGAGCGCGTTGCTCAACGCCTCCCGGAGCACGGCCTCGGCGTGCTCGGCCACGTGGGGCGGGACGAGGGTGTCGACCGTGCCCGTCAGTTTCACGGTGGGCGCGACCTCGGACTCGGTGGTGAGTCGCTCCACGATGTCGAGCAGCCGGCGGCGCAGGCTGGCTTCCTCGGGATTGTCGGAGGTGTGTAGGTCGAAGATCGAGGTGCGGATCTCCCGCACCGTGTCGTCGAGCTGCTCCACGGCCTGTTCCACCCGCAGTCGCACGTGGTCGTCGCCGATCCGGCGCAGGGTTCCCTGCAAGCTCATGCCGGTGGCGAACAGGCGTTGGATCACGTGGTCGTGCAGGTCCTGGGCGATGCGGTCGCGTTCGGCCAGCAGGTCGAGCAACCGTTGGCTGCGTTGCTTGTCGGCGAACTCCAGGGCGACGGCCGCCTGGTCGGCCAGTGACGTGAGCATCGGCAGGTCCTCCCGCGCGAACGCCGGAGCTCCCTTGGCACGTGCGGTGACGAGCGCTCCCCCGGTGCCCGCCGCGCCGACGAGCGGCAGCACGGCGCCGGGCCCCAGGCCCGCCGAGCCGACTCCCGGTTGGTCGGGCAGTGCCGAGGCCAGGGCGGGGAACAGGCGTGGCGTGCTCTCCCTCATGACCTGCGCGACGGGCGAGTCGCCACGGGTGTCCACGGTCAGGTCGGCGAGCGCGGACCAGGACGGTCCGGCGGACACGTGCACCGACACGTCGTCGGCCGCCTCGTCACGGGCCAGGAGGATGAACGCGAGGTCGGCGTCGGCGAGTTCACACACCCGTCGCACGACGAGTTCGAGTGTCGCCTCCACCGACGCGCCGTCCAGCAGTTGCCCGTTGATGTCGGCCACGGCGCCCAGCCACCGTTCCCGTGTCCGGGACTGCTCGAACAGGCGCGCGTTGTCCACGGCGACGCCCGCGGCCGCGGCGAGTGTCTGCAACACCACCTCGTCGTCGGAGGTGAACTCGGCGCCGCCGCGTTTCTCGGTGAGGTAGAGGTTGCCGAACACCTCGTCGCGCACCCGCACGGGGACCCCGAGGAAGCTGTGCATCGGCGGGTGGTGCTCGGGAAAACCCACCGAGGCGGGATGCTGCGACAGGTCGGCGAGCCGCACCGGTCGCGGCTCCCTGGTCAGCAGCCCGAGCAGCCCCTTGCCCTCGGGCAGGTGGGGCATCTTCGCCCTGGTCTCCTCGGAGATGCCCACGTACACGAACTCGGCGAGTCCACCGTCGTCGTCGAGCACGCCCAGGGCTCCGTAACGGGCGTCGACGAGGTCGACGGCCGCCTGCACGATGCGTTGCAACGTCGAGTCCAGTTCGAGTCCGGAGGCCACCGCGAGCACCGCGTCCAGCAGCCCCTGGAGGCGGTCCCGTGTCCTGACGATCTCACCGATGCGGTCCCGCACCTCGTGCAGCAGCTCGTCCAGCCGCAATCCGGCCAGTGCCCGTGTCCCCGAGCGGTCGCCGGCGCGGTCGTCCGCGGGCTCCTCCACTGCCATCGGTCTCTCCGATCGAAAGCCGTCCTCGCCCGTCCGTATTCCCTGCCGAGGCGGAGCTCAAGCGGATGCGGGACGTGGGTGGCCGAGCACGAGCAGCGACTGCGGACTGCCGTCCACGCCGGTGTAGCGGATCATGCGCTGGCGGAACTCGCGCATCTCGAACGGCTCCACCACCGGATGCGCGGCCAGCCCGAAGGTGGTGGCCGGGAGCCAGGCCCGTTGCAGCGCGACGCCCGCGACGAGTTGGCCGCGCCTGCCGTCGGTGGCGGTGAGCACGAGCAGGCCCGCCTCCAGCCCACGTTTGCGGTGCGCGGCCACGACAGCCGCCACGGGGACGACCTTCACGTCGGCCGTCGACGCCGCGCGCACGATCGCGTCGCACACGGCGGGGTCCAGCTCCTCCGGATCGCGGGGGTCGAGCGGCGTGTGGTGCCGGTGGCGTTCGAACACCGCGCGGAACTGGCCGATGTCGACCGGCGAGGGCCGGTGCCGCCGGTTCGCCACCACGGTGGCCACCAGTTCGGCCCGCTCCGGATCGCCGAAGAGCACCACCTCCGGGGCCCAACCGAGGACCCGCACGGCACACACCACGACCGTCAGCGCGCAACCACACGCGATGACACCGTTGCGGTTGGCCCCGACGTGTCCCCGCAGCGGTGCGGGCAGGTTCTCCGCGATCTCGACCCGGTGACCGTGCACCCGGACCGTCCAGGGTTCGGCGAGACCACAGCGGTGAGCGTGAGCCACGGCGCGGGAGAGCACACCCTTCTCCTGCTCGGACCACGTGTGGCCTTCGAGCGAGAGAACGGGTGGCTCCGCCGTCACGGCTTCCGGTCCTCCCGTCCGTCGAGCACCACGTCGTCGAGGTCGCGACGCGGGGTGGGAGCGCCCGGAGGACCGTAGCCGAGTCGCAACGCCGCCTGCGGGTGGTAGACCCCGCCCAGGAGCGTGCGCAGCTCGGCGCGGACGTGGGGCACTTCGAGGGGTTGGGAGAGGAACGAGGCCCGGACTCCGGAGGCGGTGGCGGTGAGCAACACCCTTTGGAGCGCCTGCCCGGCCCTGACCGCGTCGCGTCGGGTGTCCCCCGGAGTGGTGAGCACCGCGACGAGGGGCTGCCGTTCGAACTCGCGGGCCGCCTTGCCCTCGCTCCCACCGAAGTCGCGGAGTGCCAGGGCGGTCTCGTCCGTCGCCCTCGGTCCGCCCGCGGACAACGGCACCCCGTCGAGCCGCTCACCCTGGTGGGTCCACTCGGCCAGTTCGGCGGCGAACTCCGGGTCGTGGCGTTGCGTGTGCTCGGCCCTTCGCACCAGGGCGGCGAACGCGTCGAACGGAGCGGGGTCGGCGAGCAACACCAGCCTGGCACCCTCGTCCATCGCCGCGCGTATCAGCGCGTGCCGCACCGCCGAGGGCACCGGCGTCTCCTCGAATGGCCGGCGGTTGGTGTGGCGCGCGTCGATCGCCTCGGCCAGCCGCGCGTCGGCGGCGGAGGGCGCTCTGCCGATGCCGAGTCGCAACGTGGCGAGCAGCTCGGGACGCCGCCGGTCCGGCAACACCGACACCGCGCAGGCCAGACCACCTCGCGCGAGCGCGAGCCGGATGTTGAGCACGGCCGCGCCACACGACAGGACCGCCTCCCTGCCGTCGGGGTCGCACACCGGCAGCACGCGGCCGTCGTCGAGCAGGACGTCGATCTCGCCGGGGCGCGTGACGAACATCCAGGGCTGGGTGTTGTGCGGCGAGGGCGCCCGAGTGCCCGCCCGCAGTGCCTCCGCGACGGTCGCGTCCAGGGTGTCGGCGACCGTGCCGGTCCCGGTGTCGGTCATGGCCTTGAGTGTGGCGGTCCGTGACCCGTCGTGACAGCGGCGCTCGTCCTGCTCCGGCAGGGTCTTTGGTCCCGGAGTCGGATCATTCGGGACCTCCGGCCCTTCGCCGGGGCGTCCGGCGCGGCGATGGTGGGGGCATGCCCGGTGACACGCCGACCGGCGGCACGATCGTGGTCGGCATCGACGGTTCTCCCGCGTCGAGGCAGGCGCTGCGCTGGGCGTGTTTCCAGGCGGAGATCACGGAGGCGAGCGTGCTCGCGATGTCGGTCAGGGAGGAGTCGGAGCTTTTGCCGGGCTCGGAGTTCGCGCTGCGGCAGCGCGGCGCGTGGCGCGACGACGACGCCGTGCGGGCCGCCCTGCACCGGGACGTCGGCATGGTCGCCACGTCGGCTCCCGTGCGCGAACTCGTCGTCACCGGGGAGCCCGCGGACGAGCTGCTGGCCGCGGCTGCGGACGCCGATCTCCTGGTGCTGGGCGCGCACGGATACCGAGCGCTGAGCACCACCCCGTTGGGTGGGGTGGCCACCGAGTGCGTCCGGCGCGCGGTGTGCCCGCTGGTGCTGGTGCCCGCCGCCCCGGCCCGGTAGGCGGGGCGGGCCCGGAGGCGTCAGTCGGGGTCGCGCTCGCGGTGGCGGACCGTCGCCCGGACCACTCCGGGCACCGACTCGGCGAGCACCGTGGCGACGTGTCGGTCGGTGGTGTCGTCGTGGTCGTCCTCGATCGTCACCGTGCCGCCCTCGACCGTGACGCTCCACCGATCGGGACCGCCGTAGATCATCAGCCGACGCCGGACGTCCCTGGCGATGTCGGCGTCGTCGCGTGACAACGCGCGCACGACGTCGCTTCGGGTCACGATGCCGACCAGCTTCGTCCCCGCGAGCACCGGCACCGCCCGGTGGTGTCCCTCCAACAGCGTGCTCACCAAATCGGCCACGTCCTCGCTCTGCTGGGTGCATGTGGGCGAGGGCGTCATCACCTCGGCCACCGTCCCGGGCGGGGGTTCCGCCGAGTATCCGGAGCGGTGGCGTGCGTCGCGCGGCACCCGCCCGGCCATGACGTCCGCCTCGGTGACGATCCCGACCACCTGGTCGGCGTCGTCGACCACGGGCAGGGCCGTGAAGCCGTGCTCGGTGAGCAGCCGGGTCACCCGCTTCACGGGGTCGTCCGGCGAAGCGGTGACCACGGGGCTGGTCATGATGTCCTTGGCACGCATCTACTCTCCCGCAGCCGACCGAACCACGGCGACGGCGCAGGGCGCGTGGACCACGAGCGCCCGGCTGGTGGAGCCGAGCAGCATGCCCTTGAACCCACTGCGGCCCCGGCTGCCCACCACGAGCAGCCGAGCGCGCTCGCCGTACTCCAACAACGTGCGCACGGGCCGCCCCCTCACGACGACGAGTTCGACCGCGACGTCCGGGTATGCGTCCCGCAGCGGAGCGACCTGTTCGGTGAGGGCGGCGCGTTCCGCTTCCTCGATCTCGTGGGGGTCGACCTTGAGCGGATAGCGGGGCACGGACTCGTCGAGGAAGATGCCGCGCCAGGTCCGCACCACCGTCAGCGACGCGCGTCGGTCGGCGGCCTCGGCGAACGCGAACCGCAACGCCGCCGTGCTGGACTCCGAACCGTCCACCCCCACCACGACCGGCGCGTCCGGGGACACCGACCGTCGCTGTCCGCGCACCACGATCACGGGTGAGTGGCCGTGCGCCGTCAGCCCCACCGCCACCGAGCCGACCAGCATGCCCGTGAACCCACCGAGCCCGCGGGAACCGAGCACGGTCATGCGGGCCCGCCTCGATTCCCCGACGAGTACGGGCACCGGTTCGCCCTCGACGAGTTCGGTCTCCACGCGGAGGTCGGAAGCCACCTTCCCGACCTCCTCCCTCGCCTCGTCGAGCCACTTCGTGCCCTGGTGACGCATGCCTTCCCGGAGCTGGGGGAAGGTCGCGGCGAACGCCGGATAGCCGTGTTCGGGCACGACGTAGGCGTGGACGAGCCGCAGGGTGTCGCCGTGGGCGGAGGCTTCCTCGGCGGCCCAGCGAGCGGCGTCCACGGCGGAGCGAGACCCGTCGATCCCCGCGACGATCAGGCTCATGACCTCGTCCTCTCCCGACGTCGAGTGCGGCCCGACTGGGTCCGGGCTCCGGTGCGGCCCGGCACCACGAGCAACGGGCACGGCGCGGCCCGTGCCAACGCGTGGCTCGTCGACCCGAGCAACCGGCCGCTCAGTTCTCGGTGACCGGTGCTGCCGACGACGAGGAGCTGCGCCGCCTCGGCGTGGTGCAACAGGGCCGGAGTCGGGTCGTCGCGGGTCACCACGCGCTCGACCTCGACCTCGGGGTAGCGCTCCCGCATGCCCGCCAGACGCTCCGCGAGCGTGACGGCCTCCGCGTTCTCGCCCTCTCCCCACGGCCCGCCACCGTGATGGAACAGACCGCGGTGGGCGTGCCCGGCGGAGTGCACGGCGACCAGTGGCGCGCCTCGCAAGGAGGCTTCCTCGTAGGCGACGACGACGGCCTCCACGCTGGTGGGCGATCCGTCGACTCCCACCACGACGGGACCGTGTCCCGGCGGATTCTCGGCGTCCCCCGGCCAGCGCACCACGGCGACGGGACATGGCGCGCGTCCCATGAGGGCCGTGGCCACCGGGCCGAGCCTGCCACCGTGTTCCGGGGCGTCGTGTCCGCCGATGACCACGCAGGCCGCGTGCCGAGCGTGCTCGGCCAGCACCGAGGGGGCGCTGCCGAGGGCGAGTTCGGTGCCGACCTCCTCGGGGCCTCCCGCGCGGTCGGCCACCGACCGCGCCCGGTCGAGCCACTCGCGGCCCTCGCCCTCCAGCTTCACGAAGTGGTCGGGCGGCAGCCCGATCCCCGTGCCGTAGGGCGTGGGCGGCTCCAACGCGGCCACGAGCAGCAACGGTTTGTGCCGCCGGGTCGCTGTCGCCGCCGCCCAGGCGGTGGCTCGCAGCGCTGGTGTCGAACCGTCCACTCCCACCACGAGACCCGCGGTGGTCTCCGCACTCGTCATCCGGCAGCTCCCTCTCCGCCTTCCTTCGGTGACCAGGGTGACGGCCGAGGACGCGGCCGGACAGGGGTCGAAAGCCCCCGGCCGAGGGGGAATCGGCCCGAAAGGCGACCGCCGGGGCACCGTTGCCCCGGCACCGGGGTCGTTCGGCCCTGCCCCCGGACCCCGCCGCGCGGTGATGCTCGGAAGGTGCCGAGGACGACGAGGAACTCGACATGCCCCCCGTGCCGGACGACGAGGTCGGACGTGTCGGGAGGACCCCGCCGCGTCGCGGACGCGGCACCCCTCACCACGTGCGGCGATCGGGGAAGGCCGATCCGGGAGGATCGTGATGGCGTGCCGTCGTCTGGGTAATGCCGGTGGAGTGCGGTTCGACGTGCACGCCTCCGCCCTCGTGGCCGTGGTGGTGCTGACGTCGGTGCTGGCGTTGGGACTGCTTCCGGTCACAGCGCCGGACCAACCCGTCGCCCTGTACTGGCTCGGCGGTCTCGTCGTGGCGCTCGGGTTCTTCGCCTCCGTGGTGCTGCACGAACTCGCCCACGCGGTGGCGGCCCGGCGGTACGGGGTGAGCACCCACCGGGTGGTGCTGGGGTTGCCGGGCGGCACGGCCGAGCGGGAGGCTCCCCCGCCGAGTCCCCGCACCGACGTCGTGATCGCCGTGGCGGGTCCCGTGGCCAGCGCGGGCGCGGGTCTCGGGTGTTGGGGGCTCGCGCTCACCGTCGAGCCGCTGCTGTCCCCGACGGCGTTGGCCGTGCTGCTGTGGCTGGGTCTGGCGAACCTCGTCTTCTGCGTGTTCACCTTGCTGCCGGGAGCCCCGCTGGACGGCGGGCGATTGGTGCGGGCCGCGGTGTGGTCCCGTACCCGTGACCGGGAACGGGCCGAGCGGGTGGCCCGCCGGTGCGGGAGCGCGCTCGGCGCCACGCTCATGGCGTGCGGCGCGGCGGCGGTCATCCTCTTCGGACAATTCGTGGCGATCTGGCTCGCCGTGGCGGGATGGCTGCTGCTCAGTGCTCGGGCAGTGGGGAGCACCTCGGGGGGCGAGGACACCGTCACCCCGTAGTCGACTCGTCCGGGAAGACGCGTCCGTGGCGGGGCGGCCTCGAAAAACCCTAGGCTCGAAACACGGTCCGCGGACGAGGGAGGGCGAATGAGCCGTCCGTACAGCGACAACTCGCCGATCGTGGTCGGTGTCGACGACTCGGAGGCCGCCATGCGCGCCGTGCGCTGGGCAGCCCTGACCGCGGCGAAGCACCACGTGCCGTTGCGGCTCGTCCACGCCTCCGGGCTCAGCGACCCCTATCTCATCGGTTTCACCGTGCCCCCGCCCGAGGCGTTCAAGGAGGAGCTCCGGGAGCGGCAGCGACGGGCGTTGCGCACCGCGGAGGAGATCGCCACCCAGGTGGGCGCCCCGACGGTGGAGGCGCGGTTCGAGACCGACGCGGCGATTCCCTTCCTGCTGCACGCCTCCCGTACGGCACGGATGGTGGTGGTCGGCTCGTCCGGGCGGACGGGGCTCGCGGGGCTGATGGTCGGCTCGACCACCTTGGCCCTGGTCTCCCACGGTCATTGCCCCGTGGTCTCGGTGCGCCGGGATTATCCCGACGCCGTCGCCGAGGACACGCGCCCGATCGTGGTCGGGGTGGACGGCAGCCCGCTGAGCGTCCGGGCGATCGGTCACGCGTTCGCGGAGGCGTCGGTCCGCAACGTCGACCTGATCGCCGTGCACACCTGGAGCGACACCACCACGGCGCTGTTGGAGGAACGGCGCATGTTCGAGGACTGGGAGCCCATCCACGAGTACGAGACCCGTGTGCTCGCCGAACGTCTCGCCGGTTGGCAGGAGCAGTACCCGGACGTGCACGTGGAGCGGGAGGTCGTGAAGGACCGGCCGCGCCACGAGCTTTTGGAACACAGCAAGGCGGCGCAACTGGTCGTGGTGGGAAGCCGGGGCCGGGGAGGGTTCCGGGGCATGCTGCTGGGCTCCACCAGTCAGGCGCTCATCCACCACGCGTCGTGTCCCGTCATGGTCGTGCGCCCGGAGCGGCACGCCGCCCGGAGTTGATCAGCGCGGCAGGAGCAGCACCCATACCGGTCCGTCGGCGAGCGGCAGCGGTTGTCCGGACTCGGTGGTGAACCGGGTGCCGTCGGTGGCCGAGGGGCGGGACCACGTGCCGTCGAACGACCTTCCCTCGCGCAGCACGGTGACCGGTCCGGTGCCGACGCTGCGGACCACGGGCGACGGCGAACCGCTCGCGTCGCGCACGCTCGTGCCCTCGGCGAGGTCCACCCGCTGTACCACCACGCTGGCGGCACCGACCTCGCCCGCGCCCACCGACGTCACCGGGGTTCCGTTCAACGTCACCAGCCAGCGTCCCGTCTCCGACGACCAGGTGAACCCGTATTCGTCCCGCTCGAAGGCGACGGTGTGGTCGCTTACCTGCCTGCCGCCGGTGGGCACCTCGCCTCGCGGCAACACCCCGGTGGGCGCGGGGCCCGCGCCCCTGGGCAGGAGCGCGGGTCGCGCGTAGAGGTTGTGCGGGGCGGTCCTGGCCGGGTCGCGGTAGAAACCGTCGGGGTCGTCCCGTGGCCGTACGAGCCTGGCGGTGGAACCGGTGAGAACGGGTTCGATCTCGGGCGCGGCGCCGGAGAACACGAGTGCCGGGTCGCCGTACTGGGCGAGCAGTTCGACATCGGACTCCCGCGCGCTCCGCACCGGTCCGGTGACGTCGGGCGGCTGTGTCGAGTAGACGGCGGCCAGCCGGGTGAACCCGCCCTCCACCGGCTCGACGTAGACGACATCGGCGGCGTCGAGCCCGCTCTGCGGACGCGCGGCGGGGACGTTGTCGATCTTCACCACGGTGAGCGGGACCTCGGCCGGCGGTGGGGCGACGGCCTCGGGGCCGGGTTCGCGCGAAGCGGTCCCCGGTGGGGAGGGAGTCGGCCCTCCGGGGTCGTCGCCGGACACCAGCAGCCACGTCACGACTCCCACCACGGCGCAGAGCAGGACGGCGAGCGCCACCACGGGCCCTCGCCGGAATCGGATCGGCATCCGGCTCACCCCCTCGCGGCGGACAGGTCCGGCCGGAGCACGGCCGCGCCGACGACCCGGCCCGCGGCGAGGTCGGCGAGGGCACAGTCCGCCTCGTCCAGGGCATAGGGGGTGGTGGAGACCCGCAGTCGGTGTCGTCCGGCGAGTCGCAGGAACTCACGGGCGTCGTCGCGGGTGTTCGCGGTGACGCTGCGAAGCTGTCGTTCCTCGAACAGGTGGGCGCGATAGTTCAGCGGCGGGACGTCGGTCAGGTGGATCCCGGCGATGGCGAGCGTTGCGCCCCGGTCGAGGGCGGTGAGGGCGACCGGGACGAGTTCCCCGGCGGGAGCGAACAGCACGGCCGCGTCGAGTGGTTCGGGGGGCGGGTCGGCGGCGCCCCGCACCGACGCGGCGCCGAGGTCGGTGGCGAGCTCCCGAGCCGCCGAGCCGCGTGTCATCACGTGCACTCGCGCTCCCTCGGCTATGGCCACCTGGGTGGTCAGGTGGGCGCTGCCGCCGAAGCCGTACACGCCGAGGCGGCCGCCGGGAGGCAATTCGGCACGGCGCAGCGCGCGGTAGCCGATGATGCCCGCACAGAGCAGTGGCGCGAGGTCGGTGTCGGAGTACCCGGACGGCAGCGGCAACGCGTAGTCCGCGGGCACGGTGACGTAGTCGGCGTAGCCGCCGTCGGCGTCCCACCCCGTGTAGTGCGAGTCCGGGCACAGATTCTCGGCGCCGCGCACGCAGTAGCGGCACGTCCCGCACGTGTTCCGCAACCAGGGCACACCCACCTTCTCCCCCGGCGGGAACTCCGCCGCGGTGTCCTCGCCGACGCCCTCGCCGATCTCCTCGACCACGCCGACCACCTCGTGACCCGGAACCACGGCGGGCCGATGCACGGGCAGGTCTCCTTCGCTGACGTGCAGGTCGGTGCGGCAGACCCCGCAGGCGAGCACTCGGACGAGCAACTCGCCCGGCGCGGGCCGGGGGATCGGCTCGTCGTGCTGTGTCAGGGGCCCGGAGGTGATCGGACCCGGCCGCGTCACGCGCCATGCCCGCATGGCTGTCTCCTCGCTCGGCAGGGTCGTCTCCCAGCGTGCGCGCGCGGGCGGTGGACAGCGAAGGGACTTAGGTCCCTCGGCGCGGCGTGCGGAGGACTCTCGCCCGACGCGCCCCGGTGGAGCTGCGATGGGGGAAAACCGTCGGAAGGGAACCTCATGAGTCAGCTCGAACGCTCCCACGGCCACTCTCTGATCCCCGACTTCCGCGACCTGATCGAGATGCTGCCCACGATGGGCGGGCTGCGCCCGGCTCTGGACCTGCACAGCATCCGCATCGAGGACCGCATCGAGGGCAACACCTACGTGCTCCGGGCCGAGCTGCCGGGGATCGATGTGGACAAGGACCTCACCATCACCGTCCACAACGGTTTGTTGACCATCGAGGCGGAACGCTCGGAGGAGCAGTCCGAAGGCGGTCGGTCCGAGTTCCGTTACGGTTCCTTCGCGCGCACGGTGGCGCTACCGACCGGCGCGCGGGAGGACGCCATCGACGCCTCCTACGACGACGGCATCCTCACCATCAAGGTCGAGTTGAGCAAGCCGGAGGAGAACAGGCGGCAGATCCGCGTGCGACACGACTGAGTCCGGCGTGATCCCGGCACGGGGAGGCTCGGTGTGCCCCACCGGCCGGGGAAGGACCACGTCGTCCTCTCCCTCCGGCGCACCGCTTCCGGTGCGGCTTTTCGACACGTGGGAGGGCGGCGTCCGGCGCCGAGGACCGCCGAGAGCGTCCGGGTTTGCCGAGGTGACCGGCTCGGCAAACCCGGACGGCCGTCCCGAGCCTCCCTCGGACCTCCCGCTCGTCGAGGAGCCCTCCGCGGGGTCGAACGCCGCGGTCAGCTGTTTCGCGGCGGGCCCGCGGACGAGATGTTCTCGTCGACCAGCCACTCGTCCGCGCTCTCCGGTGTCTCCATGGCCGGAGGCACCACGACCACCGGCACCTCGGCGTGCTTCACGCACGCGCTGCTGACCGAGCCCATCAGGGCTCGACGCACCCATTGCCCCGCCCGGCGCGCGACCACGAGCATGGCCGCTCCCCGCGACACCTCGATCAGCCCCGCGGCGGGAGCGCCTTCGACCACCATCGGCACGATCCGCGGCAGTCGGTCCCGGCCACGGGTGGCCTCCGCGATCGTGGCGTCCAGTTCACGGGCGTGACGCGCGCGGATCTTCTCGACGGGGTGCCACGGCGGTTCCCTGGTGAGATCCACCGACCACACGACGACGGCGTGCACGGGGCAGTCGCGCACCAGGGCTTCGTCGATGGCCCATCGCAGCGCCTCGCGCGCGGCCGTGGAACGGTCCACACCCACCACGATCGGTTTGTTCGCCTTCCTCGCCATGCGATCTCCGTTCGTCGCGGGCCTACCTCACCGCGCTTCCCCTTCGTGAGCGATCCGAAACCCCGGCCGTATAGGCCGTTATACGAGTTGAGCACGGTGTCACCGGACGGCGTCCGTCGGGGGACTCGGTTCCGCTCATTCGGCCGTGTCCTCGACCGCCGCGATGGTGAGACCATCCCGACCAGACCTGGTGACGAGGGCACGGCCCGCATGATCGACACTGGAGCAGACGAGCCGAGGAGAGTGACAGGTATGTCGGTGCCGGGTCCCGTCCGCCGAGACGTCCCGTCGCGCCCCATCGCTGCCGTACTGGCGCTGGCCGCCATCGCGCTCACCGTGGTGGGAGGCTGGTTGCACACCGGCAGCGCGCTCATCGCCGTGGAGTTCCCCACTCCCGACGGGCCGAGTGATCCCGACGCGATCACGTCCGGCGCCGCGTGGGGATTCGCGCTCGCCGTCTGCTACGGCGTCGGTCTCTACCTGGGCACGGCCGCCGCGGGCTGGGTGTGGCGCACTCCGCCGGCCCGAGCCGCCGTCCGGTTCGGGGTGACCGCCACCGTCGTGGCCGTGGTGACCCACCTGTTCGAGAACGTGGTGTTGCTGCTTTCGGGAGGGGAGATCACCCCGGACTCCGTGCTCGCGCACTGTGTCACCGCGCTCGCCGTGGTGAAGTACTCCGCGTTGGGTCCCGCGGCGGTCATCGCGGTGCTCGGGGCGACGGTGCTGGTGGGGCGGTGCGTGACCCATTCGGCCAAAGAGCTGGAGCGGCGCGCCGACCACGTGCTCACGAGCATTCCTCCCCGTCCCATCGACCCGGACGATCCCCCGCTGCCCACCGATTCGGACGCCCGCGCCACCCGCTGGCGCCAGGCGTACACCGTGCCCGACGTCCGCCCCGACGTCGTGAGCAAGCGGTGGCACAGAGGGGAACACACCACCGGATTCTGCCTGTCGGGCGGCGGCATCCGGGCCGCGAGCGTGGCGCTCGGCGTCCTGTCCACGCTGCGGGAGGAGCTGCTCGGCGCACGGTACCTGGTGTCGGTCTCGGGCGGTGGCTTCACCGCCGGAGCATTCCAACAGGCCCTCACCGGCGCGGGGTCGCCACCACCGGGTGGCACCGTCGAGCGCGACCCCGAGACGGTCTTCACCGACGGCACCGCCGAGCTGAACCACATCCGACGGCATTCCAGCTACATCGCCGACACCTCGGGCGAGGTGCTGGCGGCGCTCGGCCGTATCGCCCGTGGGCTGGTGCTGTCCCTGATAGTCCTCTTCGGACCCGCACTCGTTCTCGGCGTCGCCGCCGGATGGTTGTACCAGCGGGTGCCGCTGACCTCGCTGTCCGGCGACCCGCTCAGCTATCCCACGCCCCGGCTCGGCGCCGCCGTGGCCGTGACCGTGCTGGCGCTGTGCGCGTTCCTGTTCGGACTGGCGGCCCGGAGCGAGAACACACGGCGCGCGGTCGTCGCGCGACTCGCCACCGACTTCGCGGCGCTCGCCTGGATCGTGTCCGGGATCGCGGTGGTCGTGCCCTCACTCGCCTGGGTCTCGGCGTGGTTGCTGTCCCGCACCGACGTGACCGTCGACGTCGGCGCCCCGGTGGGGGCGGTGGCCCTGACCTACCTCAGCGCCGTGTCGGCGATGGCGTGGCGCCGGCGGGCCCGGTTGCGCCGGTTCGGCTTCCTTCGTCGAAGCGGTGGTTCGAAGCCGCTCGCGGCCGTGCCCGACGGGCTGCTGCGACGGCTGCTCGTCATCCTCGCCACCGGTGTGCTCGCCCTGCTGTGGTTGCTGCTGCTCGGCGCCGCCGTGATGACCGAGGGCCGGGCCGACGCACTGTGGACGGCCGCCGCCACGCTCGTCCTGGTGGTCGTGCTCGGCGGGGTGTTCGACGTGACGTCACTCAGCCTGCACCCGTTCTACCGCGAGCGGCTGGCCCGTGCCTTCGCGGTGCGCGTGATGCGGAGACACTCCGACGGCCAGGTGGTGGCCGTGCCCTACGACCCGGCCGAGACCACCACGCTCTCCGCCTACGGCGCGGTGGCCGAGGGAGTCCGGTTCCCCGAGGTCGTCTTCGCCGCCGCCGCGAACCTGAAGGGCGAGCACCGCACCCCGCCGGGGCTGGGTGCCGTGTCGTTCACCATGAGTGCGAAGTGGACCGGCGGCCCCGACGTCGGGTGGGTGCGTACCGACGACCTCGAACGCATCTCGGGCACCCGGATCCGCCGTGACCTCACCGTCCAGGGTGCCGTGGCGCTGAGTGGCGCCGCGTTCGCGTCCGCGATGGGGAGGCTGAGCCGCTGGTTCCAGGTGCTCCTCGCGGTCTCCGGGGCGCGGCTCGGGGCGTGGCTGCCGAACCCCGGCTTCGTGCGGCAGGCACGGGAGGCGGCCCGGCGGGGCGACTGGGCGTACCCGTGGCTGCCGAAGGTCCGGCGGCTGCCCTACCTGGTGCGCGAGGTGTTCGGCAGTCACCGGCACTACGACCGGTTGCTGCACATCAGCGACGGCGCCCACTACGACAACCTGGGCCTGGTGGAGCTGTTCCGGCGCCGCTGCACCCGCATCTACTGCATCGACGCGAGCAACGACCACCCGCCCTCGGCGCGCACGCTCGCCGAGGCGCTCGAACTCGCCCGGCAGGAGCTGGGTGTCCGGGTGGAGCTGCACGAACCGTGGTGCGTCGACCCCGGCTCGGCCCGGCCCGACCTTCCGGGGCACCCGCTGGCCGACCGCATGGCCGTCTCCCCCGTCGTGACCGGCACCGTGTACTACCCGCCCGAGAGCGGCCTCGACGAGGGGGTCACGGGGGAGCTGATCGTGGCCCGCGGGGTGTTGTGGCCCGACCTGCCCTACGCGCTGCAGTCCTATGCCGTCCACCATCCCGAGTTCCCGAACGACAGCACCGGTGATCAGTGGTTCGACCACGGCGAGTTCGCCGCCTACACCGAGTTGGGCAGGCAGCTGGGAGCGGCCGTGCGGGCCCACACCTCCCCGGTCCCGCCCGGTGTCTGCTCGCGACCGCGCCCCGACGGCACCACCACCGTGCCCTCCGCCGCCGAGCGGAATTGACCATCCGCCAACTCCGGAATGGACCCGAGGTAGGGTGTCCACGGCTGGTCTCCGCTCGGTCGCGGTGTGTGACGCCCCCATGTTCCGAGGGCTCGACGCGGGCGGGCGGATGCGGCAAGATACTGGCCTCCGGCCTCGCCGACCAGCCGGCGCCTGATGGGAAGCGACCGTGGAAGGATCTTCTGTGAATTCCCAGACCGCCCAGCTCGACGACCTCCGTCTGGTCGCGCTGCCCAGTGCCATCAAGTGCACCGAGCTGTTCGTCCGATTCTCGCTCACCGAATGGTCGTTACGTGAGCTGTTCGACGAGGCGGCGGACGTGGCCCGGCAGTTGGTCGAGGCCGTAGTGGAGAGAACCGACACCTCCTCCCCCGGCTTCGTCACCGTGCGGCTGCGGTTGTCGGGAAACTGCCTCGTCGTCGAGGTGGAGGACGACCAGCTCGACCACATCCACGACGACGCGCCCGTGGTGGAGGGCCACCCGACCGGCGCCGTGCCCCTGGAGGGCCGGGGCAAGCTGGTGTGGTGCGAGATCCCGCTGCCCGACGGGGTGACGGCCGAGCAGGTGCGGCTGCCTCGCCGTGCCGAGCGCCGGGTCCGCACGGTGCCCGAACCTGCCCCCGACGCCGAGCCCGCCACGCCCGACCCCAGCGTCGTCGACCGCATCCTCGTGGGGCTGCAGAACCGCGAGTGGTGACCGCCCCCGTGCCCTGAGCCCGTTCGCCGTCGAAGCGCGAGGTGAGGCCGCAGGCGCGACGATGGGGCCATGACGTTCGAATCGATGACCCGCTGGCGCCCCGCCACCGGCGCCACGGCGCTCACGCTCGACGGTCGGGTGACGACGCTGCTCGACCGCGCCCGCGTCTACGCGTGCGGCATCACGCCGTACGACATGACGCACCTCGGTCACGCCGCGACGTTCGTGTGGGTGGACACGCTGCGGCGCGTGCTGCGCACCCTCGGTGTGGAGCCGATCCTGTGCCGCAACGTCACGGACGTCGACGACGTGATCGACGACGCCGCCCGCACGGCAGGGGTGCGGTACGACCATTTCGCGGCGCTCCAGGAGTTCCGCTTCGAGGAGGACATGTCGGCGTTGCGAGTGCGCATGCCCGACCACGAGCCGAGAGCGCACCGTTACGTCGACGCGGTGATCCGGTTGGCCGGTGCGCTCGCCTCCTCGGGTGCGGCGTACGTGCGGGACGGTGGCGTGTACTTCCGGGGCAGGCACGTGGTGGCGCGGTCCGGGCTCAACGAGGAGACGGCCCTGCGGCTGGCGCGGGAGTACGGCGGCAGGCCCGACGACGCGACGAAGGACGACCCGTTCGACGTCGCGGTGTGGCAGCCCGCCGAACCGGGCCATCCGGTGTGGGACTCACCGTGGGGTCCGGGCCGGCCGGGGTGGCACGCGGAGTGCGTCGCCATGGCGGTGTCGACGTTCGGGCCGTGCGTGGACATCCACGCGGGCGGCGCCGACCTGCGCTTCCCGCACCACGCCTACCACGCGGCGATGGCCGAGGCGTACGCGGGCGTGTCGCCGTACGCGCGAGCGTGGTTCCACGTCGGCACGGTGCTGGCCGACGGCGTGAAGATGGCCAAGTCGCACGGGAACTGCGTGTCCGTGCAGGACCTCCTGCGCGACTACGCGCCCCCGGTGGTGCGGCTCGCGCTCATCGACCGGCCGTGGGCGGAGTCGTGGGAGTACGCCCCCGGAGTCCTGGACATCGCCGCCGCGAGGCTGGAGGACCTGTACCGGGCCGCGGGCCGGGGAGGCGGGCACACGGACGACACCGGCATCGAGCACATGCGGCAGCTGCTCGGCACCGACCTCGACGTGCCCGCCGCGCTGGACGTCGCCATCGAACGTGGCGGGACCGCGGCCCGCGTCCTGACCGCCGCTCTCGGCCTGTCGTGACCCCTCAGTTCACCGGCTCGACGTCGGGGACCCCGTCCTCCGGCGGTGGGGCGTGTTCGGAGTCCGACTCGGTGATGGGCGCGTCGCCGTTGTCGGTCAGCAGGACGGGCGTCAACGCCTCGGTACCGTCCTCGACGATCTCCACGACCCGCACCCCCGACACCCCCGCGTGGGAGTCCTCCGAGTAGCGGAAGGGCGCGAAGGTCGGGCCGGTGAGGTCCCCGCCCACGGTCTCCAGCGCCCGCACCAGGCCTTCGCGGGTCGGCTCGGGGCCCGCGGCCTGTAACACCTGCACGAAGGTGTACGCCTGCGCCATCCCGTAGATCCGGTAGTTGGTGAGTTCACCACCGTCGCCGTGTTCGTCCCACACCCGCTGCCACAGCCGCACCCACGGGTCGTCGGTGTCCTCGACCCCGGCGAGGTACTCGGTGGTCAGCGCGCCCTCCAGCGAACTGGCGTCCTCGACCTTCCCTTCGGAGAACCGGGCCAGCAGCGATCCGACGAGCTGGGAGTCGGAGCCCACGTTGCTGTAGACCCACTGGGGCCGGTAGTCCAGGCGCTGCGCCGAAAGCTGGCTGAGCGCGGTGAAGGAGGGCACGGTGAACCCGACGACGATCTCGGCACCGGCGTCCTTCAAGGCACTGATCTGCGGGGTGATGTCGCCCGCCGTCGGGGCGTAGCGCTGCGTGGTGACGATCTGCGAGTCGACGTACGCCCGGACACCTTTCTCGCCGTCCTCGCCGAAGTCGTCGTCCTGCAGCAGCAGGCCCACCTTGGCGTCGGGGTAGTGCTCGGCGAGGTACTTGCCGAGGATCTTTCCCTCGATCTCGTAGTCGGACTGCCAGCCGAACGTGCCCGGATAACGGTCGGGCTGGTCCCACAGCAGCGAGCCGGAGGACACGAACAGGTCGGGCACCTCGTTGTCGCGGAGGAAATCGAGCACCGCGCTGTGGGTGGGGGTGCCCAGGCCTCCGACCATCGCGAAGATCTCGTCGTTGAGCACCAGTTCGCTCGTCACCTGGCTGGTGTTGGTGGGGTTGTAGGCGTCGTCCTTGTAGAGGTATTCGATGATGCGGCCGTGAACCCCTCCATGGGCGTTGACGAAATCGAAGTAGGCCTTGGCGCCGGTGGGGATCTCGCTGTAGCCGGGCGCGGCGACGCCCGTGAGCGGGAAGTGGGCGCCGATCCTCACCGCCTCGGCGGTGACGCCGGGCTGGGAACCGCCCGCTTCCGCGTCCTGCCGTCCGCCCGCGCCGCATGCCGACAGCACCAGCGCCGCGGCCAGCCCCACGAGTGCCACCCGTGGTCTCGACGTCGCTCTCATCCGTCATCCTTTCCGTTCCGTACCCGGTTCCACACGCGGCGACCGAGTCCGGCCACTCCCGACGGAGCGGTGAGCATCACGGCCACCAGCACGATCCCGTAGATGAGGGGAGCGAGTTGCGCCGCCCGGACGGCGGTCAGGCCGAACTCGGTTCCCAGGTCCGTCACCGCGGGTGGGAGGAACACCAGCAACGCGCTGCCGAGCACGGCGCCGGTGAGACTGCCGAGCCCACCGACCACCACCGCCGTGAGCAGTGACAACGACAGCACGAGGGTGAATCCGCTGGGGGCGGTCAGCCGCACCACCAGCGCCAGCACCGATCCGGCGAGTCCGGCGCAGGCGGCGCTGACCACGAACGCCAGGACCCGTGCCCGCCCGAGGTGGATGCCCGCCAGCGCGGCGGCCACCTCGTCGTCCCGTACGGCCCGCCACGTCCGCCCGTACCGGCTCGTCACGAGGTTGGCCAACAGGTAGAGGACGAGCAGGAGAGTTCCCCAGGCCACGTAGGCGAGGAACTTCTGGTGTCCCAGGTCGGAGCCGGTGAGGAAGAACATCGCGTCGTCGAACCACCGCGCGGGTCGCGGTGTGTTCACGCCGAGCCCCTGCTCGCCCCCGAGGACGTCGTCGAAGTGCACCGCCAGTCCCGGTACCCCGACGGCGAGCGCGAGGGTGGCGCCGGCGAGGTACGGGCCCTGCAACCGGGCCGCGGCCGCGCCGACGACCGCGCCGACGAGCGCGGTGAGCGCCGCGGCGGCGAGCATGGCGATCCCGAACGGCAGGGTTCCGTCGCGCAGCAGCAACGCGGTGGCGTACGCCCCCACGGCCATGAGGGCGCCGTGTCCGAGGGAGATCTGGCCGTTCAGTCCGGTGAGCACGGTCAGCCCGGCGGCCGCGATCGCGTAGTAGGCCACGGCCGCGAGCTGGGCGTGCCGGAACGGGGAGATGTTCTCGCACACCAGCACCACGACCACCAGCGCGAGGGCCGCGGCGAGGGCGTGGCGTACCGGGGGCGACGACGGGAGGAGCCGTCGCCGAGCACCCGTGGTCGACTGGCTCATTCAGACCTTCCTCTCGGTCGTACGGCCGAACAGTCCCCGAGGTCGGACGAGGAGCACCACGACGAGGATTGCGAGGGCCGCGAGCGCCACGAGTTCGCTGCCGAGGTATCCGGACACGTAGGACAGTGCGAGTCCGATGAGGAGTCCACCGACCACCGCACCGGGAGGGCTGTCGAGCCCGCCCAGCACGGCGGCCACGAACCCGAACACGATCACCGGTTCCATGTAGGCGGGGTGGATCAGACTTCCCCCGGCGATGAGCAGGCCGGCCAGCGAGCCCACGACGGCCGCCAGCGCCCATCCCAGCGTGAGCATGCGCCCCACGCGGATTCCGAGCAGTCGGGAGACCTCCTCGTGCAACGCGGAGGCGCGCATCCGTAGCCCGAGATCGGTGAGCCGGAACAGCGCCACGAGCGCGAGCATCACCGCGAGGACCGCGAGCACGACGAACGCGTCGAACGGGGTGAACGCCACCGTGGTCCCCCCGACGGAGAACCCGGTGAGCGGAAACGGTGCCGGGAAGGACTCGTAGGCGGAGCCGAACAACACCGCGGCCAGCGCCTGCAGGGCGACGAACAGCCCGAGCGTGACGATGACGGCGTTCAGTTCGGGACCTTTCTCGACCGGACGGACGACCACGCGCTCCAGCACGGCTCCGAGCACGAGTCCCGCGGCGAGCGCGACCGCGAACCCCACCCAGTACGGCAGGCCGCTTTCGATGACGACCAGCGCGAGGTAGGTGGTGAGCATGCCCATCGCGCCCTGCGCGAAGTTGACGACGCGGGTGGAACGCCAGATCAGCACCAGCGCCAGCGCGAAGGCGGCGTAGACGGCGCCCCGGCTGATGCCGTTGAGGGTGAGGTCGACGAATCGCTGCATGCAGCTCTCCGGGGTCGGGAGGGAACGGGGTCAGAAACCGAGGTAGGCGTGGCGGAGTTCGTCGTCCGCGGCGAGCGTGGCGGCGTCCGCCCGTGCCACCACCCTGCCGAGGTTGAGCACCACGCCGGTGTCGGCGATGGACAGCGCGCTGCGCGCGTTCTGCTCGACGAGCAGCACGGCGAGTCCCTCGGTGTCGACCAGGTCGCGCAGCACCGCGAAGATCCGGGAGACGACCCGAGGGGCGAGGCCGAGCGACGGTTCGTCCAGCAACAACACCTCGGGTGCCGACAGCAGCGCGCGGGCGATCACGAGCATCTGCCGCTCGCCGCCGGACAGCGAGTGCGCGGCGTGTCCCACGCGCCGCCGCAGCGGCGGGAACAACGAGTACACGTCGGCGAGCGTGGGCGGGGTGCGGGATGCCGAACGGAGAGAGCCGAGCAACGAGCCCAGGCGCAGGTTCTCCTCCACCGTCAGCTCCGTGATCACTCCCCGCCCCTCGGGGACGTGGGCGATCCCGGCCCTGGCGACGTCCTCGGCGCTGGCCTCGGTGAGGTCCACCCCACCGAGTTCGACCCGGCCCGCCTTCGGCCGGAGGAGTCCCGACACCGTACGCAGCAACGTCGTCTTGCCCGCGCCGTTCGCTCCCAGGACGGCGGTGACGCGGCCGGGAGGGGCGGTGAGGTCCACGTCGTCGAGCGCGATGACCGGCCCGTAGCGCGCGGTCAGTCCCCGCACGCGCAGCGCGGCCCGAGTGCCACCGTCCTCACGGGTGGAGCGGTCGTCCGGCGTGCCGCTCATGCGCGTGCCTCCTCCCCCAGGTACGCCGCCACCACGGCGGGGTCGGTGGCGATCTCCTCGGGCGGTCCGGAGGCGATCACCTTGCCGAAGTCGAGGACGGTGATCCGGTCGCACACCGACATCACGAGGTCCATGTGGTGGTCGACGAGCACGACGGCCATCCGGTCGGACAGCGTGCGCACGAGGTCGCCGAGTTCGTCCATGTCCTCGTGTCCGAGCCCGCTCGCCGGTTCGTCCAAAAGCAACAGTTCGGGTTCCGAGACCAAGGCACGGGCCAGGGCCACGCGTTTGCGCACGGGGTACGGCAGGGCCTCGGGCGACGCGGTGGCGTGGTCGTGGATGCCGAGCTCCCGCAGCACCGCTTCCGACCGGGCCCGCAAGGCTCGTTCGTCGGCCGTCGAGCGGCGCAGTCCCAGCAGCGCGGAGAGGAAGCCCGAGCGGCGGAACCGGTCGGCCCCGACCATGACGTTCTCCAGCACGGTGAGCCCTCGGAACAGTCCGAGCCCCTGGAGGGTGCGTGCGATGCCGAGGGAGGCCAGCCGGTGCGGGCGGGGATGGGACACCGGTTCGCCACGCACCCGGATCTCACCCGAGTCGGGGCGCACGAATCCGCAGCAGACGTTGAACAGGGTCGTCTTGCCCGCGCCGTTGGGGCCGATCACGCCGTGCACCTCTCGGGGCAGGGCCGTGAGCGAGACGGCGGAGAGCGCGGTGAGGCCGCCGAAACGTACCGTGACGTCCCGGAGTTCGAACAGGGGTTGCCTCGGCGGTGCGCCGCCGGTGTCGACCGGGTGTCGGTGTCGCACGTTCGCACCTCCCGTCGCTGGCCTCGTCGCCAGCCCGTCCGTGGTCGGGGCAGCAACAGCCTCGTGCCGGACGTCCAACGGCGGCCATAGGCGCACCGCCCAGCGTTTGGCGAAAGAACTGGGCGGACCGCCCGATTCCGGCGCCGGTCGGCGAGAAGACCACGGACCCGGCCCCCACGCTCGTGCCGCGTGCCCGGCAGGTCGCGGGGCCGAGCGCCCAAGGGCTGTCGCCTCGTTTGTGCGGAACGCACGAAAGTGCTGGACGCGGCGCCACCGGCCGTGCCATGGTCACGAGGATGACGACGGCAGCGGGCCACCCGACGAACGACGAGGTCTCCTCGTCGGCGAGGACCGCCCTGCGCGTCCTCACCACCGCGATGCTGGAGGACCTCGACGCCCTCGCGGACCGGCTCACCCTGATGGTGTTGCGGGCCGAGCCCTCCTACGCCGAGCTCGGGGTGTCGGCTCCAGACGACCTGCGCGAGAACCTCAAGGCGAACCTCGAACGCGGCGTCCAGGCACTCGGCGGGTTCGTGCCGGACGGCGTCGATCCCAACGACACCTCCCGTGAGACCGGCCGCAAACGCGCGAGGGAGGGCATTCCGCTGGAAGCCGTACTGCGGGCGTACCGGCTGGGTGGCCAGGTGATCTGGGAAGGGTTGCTGTCGACCTCGCGGGACCGGTTCCGGGGCCGCTACGACCGGGAGCTGCTGGACGCCTCGGGCTGGGGCTGGCGGGTGATCGACGCGGGTTCGGCGGCGCTGGTCGACGCCTACCGACTGGAGGAGTCCCGGCTGCGCAGCCGGGAGTTGAACAAGCGCCACGCCTTCCTCGGAGCGCTGTTGGATGGCCGGGGCAAGGACGCGGCCGTCGCGCAGGAGGCCGCCACGGTGCTCGGGTTGCCGACGTGCGGGCCGATGCTGTGCGTGGTGGCCCCGGTCGACGCCCCTACCGACGAGCCGCTCCGGTCGCCGAGGGACACCCTCGCCTCGCACGGCCTCGTGTCGTCGTGGCACGTGCGTCCCTCCGACATCGTGGGGTTGGTCGCGCTCGGCGATCGCACCGCGGCCGAGGCGTTGGACGCCTTACGGCCCGCGGTGGCGGGCCGGGTGGGCGCGTCCCCGGTGATCAACACGCTCGGCCAGGTCGGCGACGCCTACACGCTGGCCCGCACGGCGGCGAGGACGCTGACCGGACCGGGGGTGGCGCTTCTCGACGAGCACCTGCCCGAGGCGTTGCTCGTGGGCAGTCCCGAGTTGACGAGCCGACTGACCCAGGTGGCCTTCGGGGACCTGCTCGCCCTGCCCGAGCAGGAGCGGGAGACGTTGCTGTCGACACTGGACGCGGTGATCGACAGTGGTGGCTCCCCCACCCGCGCGGCGCAACGGCTCTACTGTCACCGCAACACCGTGATCTATCGACTGCAACGCATCGAGTCGGTCACCGGAAGGTCGGTGTCCGACGCCCGCGACCGGTTGTTGTTCGCGCTCGGGCTGTTGGCCGTGCGTCGCCTCGCCCCGCGTGACGAGGACCGGTGGGGTTCGTCCGGTCGCTGAGCCCACACCGACACACGTCCCTCGTCCGGGCAGGTGAGTCCCGCGCGTCACGGCCGCGCCGCGGCGCGGCGCGTGGCAGGCTGGAGTGGTGCCGACCCCCACCGTGCCTCGGCTGCTCGTCGTCTCCGCCGGGACGGCGAACTCCTTGCTGCCCTCGATACACGAGGTCGCGCGGCGCGTCTGGCCGGAGATCGACGTGCTCACCGGAAGCGTCTCGCCCACGCCGGCCGCCGGTGCGTCGGCGGGACGGGCGCTCGGCCGCCTGCTCGACGAGGTGCGCCCGGACCTCGTGCTCTCCACGCACCCCGTGGCGACCGCGGGGCTCGCCTGGTTGCGGCGGTACCGGGGCTTCGGCCTGCCCACGGCCTCGTGGGACCCCGCCACCGGACCGGCCGAGCTCGAACGGGCGATCCACCGGCTCGCCACCACCCCGCCCCGGCCGGGCCCCCGCGCGCTGCCCGCGTCGGACGCCCTCTTCGCCCATGTCGACACCCCCGACGTGCCCCAGCACGTGGGCACGGTCCTGGTGTTCGAGCCCGGTCCCGTGCCCACAATCGACCACACGGCGACCATGCTGACCTCGGTTCCCGGTTCCCTCGGTCGGCTCCTACCCGCCACCGCCACCCGGCCCGCCCGGTGGGAGCCCGTGCCGGGCAGACCGGCCTCGGCGAACGTCGACGCGGTGACGGCGGTCGACCTGGAGTCCGCGGTGGACGGCTTCTTCTCCGTCCCGCTGCGTGCCGAACACGCCGTGAGCGCCGCCCGGATCGTCACGGGGTTGGCCGACGGGCGGAGCGCCCTGCTGGTGAAGCTGCACCACGCGCTCGGCGACGGCATGACCGTGTTGCAGGCGTTGTTGTCCGACACCGACGACGCGGAGAAGCTGCCGTGGGCGAGCCGTCCCGCCGTGCCGATGGGGGGCGGCGGAGCGCCGGGGTTGCGTGCCGGACTGCGGCCGGTCCTTTCCGGACTGTGGCGGTTGGCCGCGGCCGGGCGAGCGCCTCACGTCACGACGGACGGCCCCGTTCCCGACGCCCGCAGGCACCACTCCCTCGGGCTCCTTCCCGGACGCGCGGTGCGGTCGGGTGCCCGCGCGGCGGGCGTCGCCGCGGCCGACTACGTGCTCGCGGCGTTCGCGCAGGCCTGGCACGACGTCGGCCGTGACCCCGGTGACCGGTTCCGGCTCATGGTGCCCTGGTCGGTCCGGGGCACCGACAGCCTGCGGGTGGCGGGCAACCACACCGGTGCGGTGTCGGTGGACCTGCCGGTGGGGCCGATGGACTTCGCCGTGCGGGTCCGGCGGGTCGCCGAGGCCTTGCGGTCACGCACCGAGACCGGGGTGCCCGAGGCCGCGAATCTCGTGGTGCAGGCGCTCGGTGTGTTGCCGCCGCCCCTGCACCGGGCGGCGGCTCGGTGCGTGTACCGCGGCGACTGGTTCAACGCCGTCGGCACGGTGATGCCCGGACCTCGGCGGGAAGTGCGCTGGCACGGCGCCGTGATGTCGGGGGCGTATCCCGTCCTGGCGCTCGCGCCCGGCACCGGGCTCGCCTGGGGCGCGCTCACCTGGGGACCGTGGATCGCGGTGTGCGTCACGGCGCGCGCCGACCTCTCCGACGTGGCCGACGCGGTGACCGCCCGGATGGCGGACCTCGTCGCGGGCGCGCCGGTGCGGGAGCTGCCGTGATCGGGCCCGGTGCGCGAGTACTCGTCACCGGTGGTTCCTCCGGGATCGGGGCCGCCACGGTGGCGGCGTTCGCGGCCCGCGGCTGTCGGGTGGTCGCCGTCGGCCGGGACGCGAGCGCGCTCGCCGCCGTCGCCCGGCGGACGAACGCCACGCCGTACGTGGCCGATCTGACCGAACCACGGGCGATTCCCGCTCTTGTCTCGGAAGCCGGTGACGTCGACGTGCTCGTCGCGGCGGCGGGGCTCGGCCGGGCGGGGTGTCTCACCGATCTGGCGGACGACGAGATCGTCGAGCTGGTCGACACCAACGTGCTGGCGTCGCTGCGGCTCGCCCACGCGGTACTGCCCGGCATGGTGCGGCGGGGACGCGGGCACCTGGTGTTCGTGTCGTCCATCGCGGGGCACATGGCGGTGGCCCGCGAAGCCGTCTACTCGGCGACGAAAGCGGCCGTGAACGTGTTCGCCGCCAGTGTGCGGCACGAGGTCGCCGTCCACGGGATCGGGGTCTCGGTGGTGGTGCCCGGCGCGGTGGACACGCCGTTCTTCGCGCGCCGGGGCGCGCCTTACACCCGGCGCTTTCCTCGCCCGGTGCCCGCCTCCGTGGTGGCCGACGGGATCGTGCGGGCGGTGGAGCGCGGCAAGGCGGAGGTCTTCGTACCACGATGGTTGCGGTTTCCCGCGCGGCTGCGCGGGGTGGCCCCCGGCCTCACCGACGCGTTGCAGCGCCGGTTCGGCTGAGTCAGCCGCCGGTCGCGGCGCGGATGGTCTCCTTCAGGGAACCGAGCGTCGCCAGCACCGCGGTGGGTTCGTAGCCGCAGTGCGCCATGCAGTTCGCGCACCGGGGGTCCTTGCCCCTGCCGTAGGCGTCCCAGTCGGTGGTCTCCACGAGCTCGGCGTAGGTGCGGGCATAGCCGTCGCTCATCAGGTAGCACGGTTTCTGCCAGCCGAACAGCGAGTACGACGGCACTCCCCACGCGGTGCAGCCGAAGTCCACCTTGCCCTCGAGGAAGTCGAGGAACAGCGGCGAGTGGTTGAGCCGCCAGCGCTTGCGGTTGCCTCCCGCGAACGCCTTGCGGAACAGCTCCCGTGTCTCCTGCACCCCGAGGAAGTGTTCCTGGTCCGGTGCCTTCTCGTAGGCGTAGGCCGGGGAGACCATCATCTCGTCGACCTTGACCTCGTCGTTGAGGAAGTCGAGCACCTCGATCAGGGTCTGGGGGGTGTCGGTGTTGAACACCGTGGTGTTGGTGGTGACCCGGAATCCCCGGCGCTTCAGCTCGGCGATCGCCGCGATGACCTCGTCGAACACGCCTTCCTTGTTCACGGCGGCGTCGTGGCGTTCCCGCATTCCGTCGACGTGCACGGCGAACGCGAAGTACCGCGACGGTTTCAGGTCGAGTTTGTCGATCTTGCGGCGAACCAGCGCGGCGTTGGTGCAGAGGAAGACGTACTTCTTGCGGCGGACGAGTTCGTTCACCATCGTGTCGATCTCGGGGTGCATCAAAGGCTCCCCGCCCGCGATCGACACCATCGGTGCGCCGCACTCCTCGATGGCGGCCACCGCCTGTTCCACCGGCATCCGCTGCTTCAGCACATGGGCCGGGTGCTGGATCTTGCCGCAGCCCGGACAACTGAGATTACAGGCGAACAGCGGCTCCAGCTCCACGATGAGCGGGAACTTCGAGCGCCTTCGCAGTTTCTGAGCCAACAAATACCGTGCGATACGCAGACTCTGGTGCCACGGCATGCTCATGGGTGCCGCACCTCCTTCACGGGGTTGTCATTGCCTCGGGCCACGGTCGTCGCCCAGGTCCGGAGCGCGGGACCGGACGCCCTCAGCGCCGCGAGTGCCGCAACACCTCCCGGCACGGTCGCCGCGCTCAGCAGGGGCCGGGCCGGTGTGTCGACCACCGCGCGGAGTACGGTGACGGGTCTTCCGTCGTCCACCAGGTCCAGCAGCAGACCCGACTCCAGGTCGAGGGCCACGGCGTCGGACGTCGTGTCGGCCGCGCGTCCGACGATGCGCTCGGACTCAACGAGTGCTCCGGTGTGGACGGTGCGGCCGGCGGCACGCAACGCCGAGACCAGCTTCGTCGACGACGAGCATCGGCGGGCACCTCGGGGCGAGCGCACCACGTCGGGCACCACGAGATCTCCCGGCCGGGCGTGGGGCGTGAGCGCGCATGCCACGCCGACCACCGCCACGGGCACGCGGGGCCCGCGCCGCAGGACGGCGCACACGGCCGAGCGCCGCCACGCGCGCATTCCCGCCCACACGACTCGCCCGCCTTTAAGTCCACTCCGGACACTCACCGCCTCCACCGTGAGCGGGCACAGGACGAGGAGCGCGTCAGTCCGGTTCGGCATCGTGACCACGTCCCAGATACCGGCCGAGGGCGGTGAGAGGGAACACCAGCCGGTACAGGTGGTAGTTGATGTAGAAGTCGCCGGGGAACCCCGTGCCGGTGTAGTGCGGTTCGTCCCAGCCGCCGTCCGGGCGTTGGGTGGACACCAGCCACTCCACTCCGCGTCGTACGACGGGGCCACGCTCGCCGGCGGCCAGCAACGCGAGCAGCGCCCACGCCGTCTGGGAGGCCGTGGACCTTCCCTTGCCGACCCAGGCGCGGTCGACGTAGGAGCGCAGGTCCTCTCCCCAGCCGCCGTCGGCGTTCTGGTGGGCGGTGAGCCAGTGCACGGCCGCGCGCACGGCCTCGTGGTCGCGGGACACGCCGCAGGCGACGAGCGCGGGGACCACGGCGCCCGTGCCGTAGACGTGGTTGGCTCCCCATCGGCCGAACCACGAACCGTCGGCCTCCTGCGCGTCGAGCAGCCACCGAACGCCTCGGCGTGCGGCCTCGCAGTCGGCCATGCCCCGTGCGGCCAGCATCTCGACCACGTGGGCGGTGACGTCGGCCGACGGTGGGTCGATCACGGCCCCGAAGTCGCAGAACGGCAGCTTCTCGCACAGTGTGCGGGTGTTGTCGGCGTCGAACGCTCCCCAACCGCCGTCCGCGGACTGCATGCCCACGAGCCACTCGGTGGCTCGCTCCACGGCCGCCTCGATCCGGTCGGGTTCGGGATGGCGTACGCGCCGTAGCCCCAGCACGACCTCGGCCGTGTCGTCGGTGTCGGGGTAGTGGTCGTTGGCGAACTCGAAAGCCCACCCCGAGGGAGCCAGCTCGGGTCGGCGCACTCGCCAGTCGCCGGCGACGCGGATCTCCTCCCGGAGCAGCCAGTCCGCGGCGGCGACCAGCGCCGGGTGGTCGGCCGGGGTCCCGGAGTCCAGCAGCGCGGTCATCGCGAGCGCCGTGTCCCACACCGGTGACTGGCAGGCTTCGAGTCGACGCACCCATCCGTCCTCGGTGCGTTCCCGGACGGTGAAGCCCTCCAGGCCGTCCAAGGCCTTACGGATCACCGGGTGGTCCAGTGGGTAGCCCCGCAGGTGCAGCGCCAGGATCGAGTACACCCACGGCGGTTGGATGCCGCCCCACCCGCCGTCGGCCTCCTGCCGGTCGAGGATCCAGCGTTCAGCGCGGTCGAGCGCGGCGGCGCGCAAAGGTTTCAGGGGCAGCCGCTCCAGACGGTGCAGCACGGCGTCGAGGCCGCGGAACACCCCCGACCACGACATCACGGGGTCGCTTCCCCGCCGTTCGACGCCCGTACGCAGCTCCCGCAGGGAGAACCCGAGTTGGCGGGCGGGCCGCGCGGAGGCGACGATCGTCAACGGCACCACCGTCTGCCGGGCCCAGCAGGCCCAGTCGTAGATGTTGAGGGGAAACCAGTCGGGCAGCAGGACCAGCTCCGGGGGCAGCACCGGGAGCTTGCTCCACGACCACTGGCCGAACAGTGCCAGCCAGATCCGGGTGAACACCCTGGTGGCCTCGATCCCCCCACTGTCGAGAATGTACTCGCGGGCGCGTCGCAGGTGGGTGGCATCGAGCGGGTCGCCCGCGAGCCGCAACGCGGCGTAGGCCTCCACAGTCGTGGACAAGTCGGGGGGACCGTCGTGGAACGTCGCCCAGGTGCCGTCCTCCCGCTGCCGGGACCGGATCCAGCGCGCCGTCTCCTCGGTCACGCGCGGGTCGGAGGCCCCGATGAACTGCCGCAGCAGCAGGTCCTCCGCCTCCATCGTCACGTTGGTCTCCAGCTCGCCTTTCCACCAGCCCTCCGCGTGTTGCAGGGAGAGCAGGTACCGGCGCGCGGAGTCGACGCAACGGCGTACCCGTTCCCGCGTCGAGGTCTCCTCGGGCGTCAGGACGTCAGTCATCGGTCACGCTCCACGACGAAACGGGTGAGATCGGCCAGGGTCGCCCGGATGTCCTCGGGTGGGTCGACAGCGGCGAGGCAGGCCTCGGCCTTCGCGATGTAGCGGTGGGCGCGGTCGCGGGTCCAGTCGAGCGCGCCCGTGTCGTCGACGAGCGCCGCCATCGTGCGCACCTCCTCCTCGTTCGGCGGGCGGTCCCTGCGGTAGTACTCGCGCAGCGCCAACGCGCTGTCGGTGCCCGAGTTCAACGCGACCGCGATGGGCACCGACTTCTTGCGCACCCGCAAATCGGCGAGCACGGGTTTGCCGGTGACCTCGGGGCTGCCGACGATGCCGAGGAGGTCGTCCACGAGCTGGAAGCCCATGCCGAGGTTGCGGCCGAACCGCCCGAGCGCCGCGACGGAGGCTTCGTCCCCGCCTCCGAGCAACGCGCCCAGCTCGGCCGCGCACTCCATCAGCGCCGCGGTCTTCCCGTCCTCCATACGCAGGCATTCCTCGACCCCGACGAGGGCGCGCTTTTCAAACTCGATGTCGGCGGTCTGCCCCTCGATGAGCCTGCGCACGGCGCCGGTCAGGCGGCGGCCCGCCGAGAGATCGCCCGTGGTCTCCAGTACCTCGACCGCGAGCGTCAGCAGTGCGTCACCGGCGAGGATCGCGGCGGGGGTGCCGAACACGGCCCACACCGTGGGGCGGTGACGTCGCTCGGTGTCTCCGTCCATGACGTCGTCGTGCAGCAGGGAGAAGTTGTGCACCAGCTCCACCGCCACGGCACCCGCCAGGGCGGCCTCCGGTCTCGCTCGCACCGCCTGCGCCGCGAGCAGCGCCAGCGCCGGACGGAGCGCCTTGCCTCCGTCTCCTTCCACGGCCATGCCGTGCTCGTCGGTCCACCCGAGGTGGTAGCTGACGATGCGTCGCATCGTGGGGTCCAGGGTGTCGACCGCTTCCCGCAACGCGGGGCGGACGAGCAGCTGGGTGGCACTCACCTCGGACGGCAGGGTCATGGTCATCCGCTCACACCTCCCGCCAGGTGAGCGGTGACGAGGTCAGCGGCTCGGTGTCCACTTCGCACGGCTCCCTCCATCGTGTCGGGCCAACCTGTAGCGGTCCAGGATCCGGCGAGGACAAGGCCGGGCAACGCCGTGCGCTGGGCCGCACGCAAACTGTTCGATCCCGGTCCCTGTCGGAACGTGGCCCGTCGCTGCCGGGTGACGAAGAACCGGGAACACGGTGTGGTGGCGGCGTCGGGGAAGAACCTGCCGAGTTCGGCGAGGAAGACGTCACGCAACGCCGTCGCCGGGGTGGTGAGCCAGGCGTCGGCCGCCGACAGCGACACCGTGAGGTACTGCCCCGACGTCAGTCCCGCGGCGGCGGTGCGGTCGAACACCCATTGCACGGGTGACGAGACGGCCGCGGCGAACGGCAGGTCGGTGACGGGTCGTTCGTAGACGACGTGGACGTTCACGATCGGCACCGCGCCGAGCCGGGCGAGCCGCCAGTTCTGCAGTCCCGCGCGTCCGGGGCAGACACGCATCGCGGTCTCCGGGGGAACGGCGAGGACGACGGCGTCGGCGTCCACCACTTCGTCGTCCATGCGGACGAGGAACCGATCGCGGACGGGGGTGATGCCCCGGACGGGGCTGTGGGTGCGCACCTGGGCGTCGCGCTCCAGCAGGTACTTCTCCGCGGGACGCACGTGCAGGTCCTCCAACGGCCACCGGGGGACGCCGATGTCCGCGCCGTCGGAGGAGGTCAGCAACGCGGTGTGGAACACCATCGCCGCCGAGGCCAGGGAGACCCGGAAGACGTCACCGTTGAGCGCGGCCACGGTGATGAGGTTCCACAGTCGGTCGATGGTGGCGCGGTTCTGACCGTGTCGGACGAGCCAGTCGCCGAAGCTGTGGGAGTCGAGGGTGGCGTCGTCCGGGTCGAGCGAACGCAGGGCCAGGGCCGCTCGCAGCACCCGGAGTCGGTCGAGCGGGCTCAACGCCGAGTAGCGGGCGAGCGCGGGGGCCAGGTGCAGGGGCGCCCTGGCGTCGGTACGCCACAGTTCGGCGAATCGGCCTCCGGGCGCCAGCACGGGGACCCGGAAGCGCTCCTGCATCTGAAGTCCCTCGGAGCTGCCGAGTCGTTCGAGCAGCGCCCGGTAGGCCGTGCAGCAGCGCAGGGCCACGTGCTGGCCGTTGTCGACGGTGAGGCCGTCGCGCTGGAACGAGAACGTCGCGCCTCCCAGGCGGGATCTCGCCTCCAGCACGGTGACCGCGAACCCGGCGTCGGCGAGGTCGCAGGCCGCCGTGAGCCCGGCCAGGCCGGAACCGACGACGACCACGCGGACGTCCTTCGAGGCGGGTCCGTGCGGTCGTGGCTGGACGCAGGGGGCGGTCATGGTGTTCCCCCCGCCAGCGCCACACAGGCCACCAGCGCCTTCTCCCAGTCGGGCAGGCTGGTGCGGCCTTTCAGCACCAGCGTCGGCCGCAGCGCCATCCGCGTCAGCAGGCGGTGGTAGATGCCCGCCATCGCCGCGCAGCACGCTCGGCTGCGTCCGTCGAGCACGTCGAGCAGCCGCAACCCTCGCTCGTACCACTCCTGGGCACGGGCGGCCTGGAACTCGAGCAACGCCAACAGACTCTCGGGGTCGTCGACGAACTCACCGTTCTCGTCCCGCTTCAAGGTGCAGCCGAACCGGTCGAGTTCGTCTGCGGGCAGGTACACCCGTCCGTTGTCGAGGTCCTCCACGACGTCCCGCAGGATGTTGGTCAGCTGCAGCGCCACGCCCAGGTCGTCGGCGATCGGTTCGTCGCGGGCGCGGTCGGGGCTGCCGAACACCGCGAGCGACAGTCGTCCGATCGAGCCGGCCACGCACCGGCAGTATCGCCGCAGCGCGTCGAAGTCCGGGTAGTCGACCCCGAGCACGTCGGCTCGGCAGCCGTCGATCAGGTCGTCGAAGGCGTCCAGCGGCAGGTCGAACCGGCGGGTGGCGTCCACAAGGGCGACCAGCACGGGGTCGCCGGTGTCGGTTCCCGCCTCCACCGCCCGCAGGTCCGACCGGGCGTTCTCCAGCCCCTTCAACTTCACCTCGGGGGCGAGGTCGCCGTCCCCGATGTCGTCGATCCTGCGGGCGAAGGCGTAGACCGCGCTGAGCGCGTTGCGTTTCGGCGCGGGGAGCAGCCGAATGCCGTACGAGAAGTTGCGGGCCTGTTCACGGGTGATGCGCACGCACGTGCCGTAAGCCTGCTCCGTCCTCATCGAGCACCACCGGCCCCCAGCGAGGCCAGCCAGGAGACGACGACGTGGGAGCGCCGCGGGCGCGGCGTTCGGGCGAGCACGTCGAATCCCGCGTCGGCCAGTGCGCGCGCCGTGGCCCGGCCTCCCGCGACGTAGCCTGCGACGGCCAGTCGCGCCGCGCCTCGAAGCTCGTTCACGAGCGGGGCGCCCTCGTCGAGCAGGCGTACGGCCCGTTGCACCTGGAGCGCGACGGCCGCTCGGACCCCCGTGTCCGCCACGGGGGCCACGAGGTCGTCCTCCGCCACGCCGTACCGTTCGAGGTCGGCGGTCGGCAGGTAGACGCGGCCCGCGTAGGCGTCCTCGACGACGTCCTGACAGTGCTCCAGCACCTGCAGGGCACTGCAGATCCGGTCGGACAACAGGCAACGTCGTTCGGAGTCGGCGTCGAACACGCGCAGCACCAACCGTCCCACCGGGTTGGCCGACAGCTCGCAGTAGCCGAGAAGGTCGTCGAAAGTGCGGTACCGGTGCACCACCTGGTCACGCCGGTTGGCCTCGACCAGTCGTTCGAGCTCCGACCTGGGGAGGTCGCACACCGACACGGTGTGCGCCAGTGCGCGGTACAGCGGATCGTCTCCGGTGGTCCCCGCGTACACTCGGTCGAGTTCGGCGGACACTCCGTCCAGAAGGGAGAGCCGGTCTCCCAAAGCGGCGTCACCGATGTCGTCCACCATCCGGGCGAACGCGTAGAGCGTAAGCAGGTGCCGCCGGTACTGGGGCGGCAGCACGCGAAGGGCGACAGGGAAGTTCTCGTGTCGTGCCCGTGCGCGCAACCGCTCCAGGGGCGGTGACGCCTGTGCTGCTTCGGCGTGCATGGGCCTCGCCTCGTCCCGTTCGGCCGGGTGGCCGAGCGTCGGCATCTGGGATTTTCCATTGTCGGGCCGAACCCGCGTGGAGGGCAACTCCTCGCCCGCGCTTCCGGCCCCCTCGGGTCCGGCGACGTGATCCGGTCTTCGGTCCGTTCTGGCTTCCACGTCCACCGGAAGAGATGCTATGGCGTAACGGTTTCGTCGCAACCTTGACGACGAGGTCCCGATCGTGTGACGGACGCCCGCTCGCCCCGCCCGAAGAGCCGACTGAAAGTCCACAATGTCCGGACGTAATGATGCGCGCGCCACCCCGATCAGTCCACATGGGAGCAACGACTACGGTGTCACGACGGCACGTCCGGTGAGCGTCCCCTCCTCCAGTCGTCGATACGCCTCCGCCACATCGTCGAGTGGGAACCGGGTCACCTCGGTGTGCAGCAAGCCTCGCCGGGCGAGGGAGAGCACCTCCACCAGTTCGGAACGACTCCCCCAATAGGTGGTCTGCACCGACATCTCGTACGGCAGGGAGTTGAACGACACGGGAAGCCGTCCTCCTCCCAGGCCCACGATCGTGAGGTCGCCCAGCACTCGCCCCACCGAGGCGGCCAACGTCAGCGTCCGGTCGCTGCCCACGCAGTCGATGACGACGTCGGCGCCGCGGCCCTCGGTCTCCTCCCGCACCAGCTCGGCCACGCCGTCGCCGGGTGGGGCGGTGAGGTCCGCTCCGAACCGCCGCGCCGTCTCCAGGGCCTCCGGTCTGGTGTCGACGGCCAGCACCCGCGCGGCGGTCGTTGCCTTGACGATCTGCACCGCCAGGTGTCCGAGCCCGCCGATACCGATGATCACGGCTAAAGCGGTGGGGGTCAGCTTCGGCCACGAACGCCGCACGGCGTGGTACGGGGTCAGCCCCGCGTCGGTGAGCGGCGCTGCGGTCACCGGATCGAGTCCCTCCGGCAGGGGCACGACGTGCCTGGCGTGGGGGACGAGCAGGTAGTCGGCCATGCCGCCGTCGAGTCCCAGTCCGGCCCCGCCCTGCCTCACGGGAGCCTCGTGCGGCCGCTCGCAGTAGGTCTCCACACCGCGCAGGCACTGGTTGCACGTCCCGCAGCCCCACGGCCCGTAGACCGCCACCGGGGTTCCGGGTTCCAGTCCGGTCACCCCGTCACCGACGGACTCGACCCAGCCCGCCGTCTCGTGCCCGAGCGTGAACGGCAACGACCACGGCAGCTGTCCGGGCCGGAACTCCCGGATGATGTGGAGATCGGAGTGACACACCCCCGCGCCTCCGACCCGGACCAACACCTGTCCGGGTCCCGGCTCCGGGGTGGCCACCTCGGTCAGCACGGGGTCGGTCAGCCATTCCCGCATCCGAAAGGCCCGCATCGTCACTCCCTCGTCAGCTCTCACCACTCGAAGGCCGTACCACCATCACAGGACACTGCGCGTGGTGGATCAACGCCTGACTGGTGGAACCCAGGAGCATTCCGGTGAAGCCACCACGGCCGCGGCTGCCGACGACCACCAGTTGAGCCGTGGTCGACCGATCGAGAAGCTGCCTGCGGGGTCGGTCGCGCACCAGGACGCGCTCGACGGAGACCTCCGGGTACTTCGCCCGCCAGCCTGCGAGCTGCTCGTCCAGCCGCGCGCGGACCTCCTCCTCTTCGGGCGTGTTCATGAAGAACAGCCGAGCGCGGCGGAGCAGGTTCTCGTCCTCGACGTCGGCCCACGCGTGCACGGCCACCAGCGGCGCCGAGCGCCGTCGTGCCTCCTCGAACGCGCGGGCGACGGCGCGCTCGCTCAGCGAACTGCCGTCCAGACCCACGACGATCGGTCCGGTCGAGGGTGGTTCGGTCCGTCCCTCCCCGCACCGCACCACGACGACCGGCGCGTGAGCGTGCGCCGCCACCGCGACCGCCGTCGACCCCGCCAGCATCCCGGTGAACCCGCCGAGCCCCGAGGCCCCGAGGACGACCAGCGCCGCGGTCCGGGAGCGGTGGGTCAGCGCGGGGACGGGTGGTTCGTCCACCGCCCGCGCGGACACGGCGAGGCCGGGCGCGAGCTCCGTGGCCTCGCGCGCCGCGGCGTCGACGATGTGCTGCGCTTCCTCCAGCAAGGACTCGATGACGCTGGGCGGGACCGGCGCCTCGGTGGCGAAGTACCGCGCCACGAGTCCGTAGGCGTACACCACGTGCAGCGGTGCTTCGCGGTCCGCGGCCCACCTCGCGGCCCATCGCAGAGCTCGTGTGGCCGCCTCCGACCCGTCGACCCCGACCACGACGGCACCGTCCTCACCCGCCATGTCCGCTCCCTTCGCCGGGTGTCCGCCGTGCCCGACACGGCACAGCCGACCGTAAGGCCCGGAAAGCGGCGGGCACCGCCGTCGTTGGTCCCGTCGCCGTCGGGACTTCGGACCCCGGTGCTACGGCTTCGCTGCCAGCACCGAGAACGGGCGGGCGTAGAGGCGGGTGAGCAGGCCCGTGCAGGCGGCCATGGCCTGCACGTCGGGGCCGAACCGGCTGGTGGTGACGATATCGGCGTCGGGCAGCACGGTGTTCTCCTTGTACGCGCCGTAGACCACGGAGAGGTGGTCCGGGGCATCGGTGAACGCCTGCCCGCCCAGGACCACGAGTTCGGGGTTGACGATGTCGCGCAGCAGCGCCACCGCCGTGCCCAGCGCCCGCGCCCGGTCGGTGAGGATGCGGTCCGCCTCCGCGTCACCGGCGCGCGCGGCGGCCCGTAACGCGCGGATGTCGGGTTCGCGCAGCACCCCGGCGCGCACCGCGCGTTCCAGTACCGCCCGCTCCGCGACGGCCACCTCCAGGCACCCGGTGCGACCGCACGGGCACGGCACGTCGCCGCCGACCGGCAGGTGCGCGATGCTGCCCGACTGGCCCGGCCCCCGATGCAGCACCCCGTCGACGGCCACGGCCACGCCGACCATCTCCCGCGCGTAGAAGTAGAGCGCGCTACGCGCGTGGACGGCCTCGCCGAACAGCAGCTCGGCCGTGGCCATGGCAGGCACGTGACCGTCGAGGTGGACGGGCAGTCCCGTGACGGACTCGACGATGTCCCTGGCCGGTACCGCGCGCCAGCCGAGGGACCCGTGGTCGAGCAGGCCCCGCTCGGCGTCGACCTGACCGCCGATCGCAAGGCCCACGCCGATGATCCGCCGCTCGGGCCACATCGCCAGGAAGCCCTCCACCTCGCGCGCGATGCGTTCGAGCACCGCCTCCGGCGCTCCCTTCGGGGTGGGGATACGCACGCTGTCGAGCAGGACGCCACGCAGCGTGCTCAACCCGTACGTGGTCGTGGTAATACCAATGTGCACCCCGCACGCGGCGATCACGTCCTCGTTGAGGTCGACCGGCACCGTGGGCCTGCCCACCTCCCCCGTCGGTTGGGGGGACGGCGCCTCGGAGAGCAGCCCGAGGTCGATCAACGTCGCGATCTGCCTGCTGACGGTGGGCATGCTGAGCGACGTGTGTCGCGCGACGGCTCCTCGGGACAACGGGCCGTGGGCCCGGATCGCGCCGAGGATCGCCGCGGCGTTCGCCTCGCGAACGCCGCCCGTGCCCTGCGGCGTCTCCACCATGCCGAGCGTCCTCCCCGCCACGACCTCGCTTCCACGGCCAGCCCACCGGACGACGGTAATAGTCGTCAACATATTCCAGTGGACGGACTCGGGGGTATTTATTTTCAGCGCTTTCTTTAATTGCGTCCGACATATCCCTCAGCCCAGAAAGTGAGAATCCCGTGACCTCCCGGTCGTTTCCTTGCGATGATCGGGACCCCTTTTGACGTCGTGTTCTTCCAGCCGGGGCCGCCGAGGGCGGGACCACCGGGGAATCGGGGATTTCATGCAAACGCTGTTGCTGTTCGGCCTTGCCGGGCTTCTCGCTCAGCTCGTGGACGGCTCGCTCGGAATGGCGTTCGGCGTAACCGCCACCACGCTGGTCGCGGTCGGCACCGCCCCGGCGGTCGCATCCGCGGCGGTTCACCTCGCCGAGGTCGGCACCGCGTTGGCCTCGGGAGCCGCGCACTGGCGGTTCCGCAACATCGACTGGCCCACCGTCGCGACCCTCGCCGTCCCCGGCGCGATCGGCGCGGTACTCGGGGCCTACGTCCTGACCTCCCTGCCGATGGAGTTCGCCGAGGTCTGGATCACCACGGTGCTGTTGCTGCTGGGCCTGTACGTGCTGATCCGCTTCGCGTTCCGGCGGGTCGGCACGCTGGTGACGACACGCCGTCCGGGGGCCCGCTTCCTCGCCCCGCTGGGGCTCGTCGCGGGGTTCGTCGACGCGAGCGGGGGCGGTGGTTGGGGGCCCGTGGCGACGACGAGCCTGCTGTCTTCCGGACGGCTCGAACCGCGCAAGGTCGTCGGCTCGGTGGACACGTCCGAGTTCATCGTCGCCCTCGCCGCCAGCCTCGGCTTCCTGTTCTCCCTGTCACAGGAGGAGGAGCTGAACTACACAGTCGTGGCGGGGCTGATGGTCGGCGGTATCCTCGCCGCTCCCGTGGCGGCCTGGCTGGTGCGCAAGCTGCCGGCTCGGGTGCTCGGTGCCGCGGCGGGCGGGCTGATCGTGTTCACCAACGCCCGGAGTCTGCTGGACTCCGCGGGGGCGAGCACGGGCGTCACCACGGTCGCGCTCACCGCCGTGGGCGTACTCTGGGCCGTCGGACTCGTCGCCGCCATCCAGTCGGTGCGGGAGGAACGGCGCGCGGAGGCACGGGACACGGAGGAAACCCCCGTGGGGTAGGCGAGTGCTCCGGCCGACGAGCCGTCGCTCACGGCGGTCGCCCGTTCGCTCGCTTCCGCGTAGCGAGGTTGCCGCTCAGCCGCCCGACCGGCGGGCACGTTCCAGCGCCGGACCGAAGCGTTTCCGCACGGCACGCCAGGCTGCCACGATCTCGTCACGCTCGGGCTCCACGGGCTCGGGGTCGGCACGGTCCCCCTGGAACGACAGCAGCAACTGCACCACCCTGCCGACCACGTCGGGATGACCGAGCGGTACCGGGGGCTCCACGCGCACGGCGGGGTCGGACTCCCTGCTGACGAACGCGGCCACCCGGACTCCCCTCGCGAGCAGGCGTTGCCGGGCCGCCGCGGTGTCGGAGTCCCACCAGTCCGCGTAGGACCCCGCGGAGTCGACCCGCGCCTCCCCGGCGGCCATGGGCGCGGGATCGACGACCACCACGCTGCGTACCCGGTCGGCGTGCTCCTCGGCGAGCCGCAACGCGGCCTCGGCGGCGGTCGCCGCCGCCACGAGGTGCACGCGCTCGGAGCCGTCCCCCATCACGTCCTCCACCGACGGCGCGTCACCGACCTCCGCGGGCAACCGGAACCACCCGACGCGGAGGTGTTCGGCCAACGGCCGCCACGTCGCGGGCAGCGTGTCGTGCTTCGCCTCCCCCGCCGGGTCGAGCACGAGCACCACGGGAGCGTGCTCCGGTCCCTGCCACACCACCGACGGTCCCGCTCCGCGCACCTCGTCGTCGTGGAAGTCCCTCATGACCGAGGACGTACCCGGAACTGATCGCGACTATGCGCGGCGGGCCGAGCCGGGAGCTCGCCGCCTGGCTCGCCGGCCCCGAGTCCTCGTCGTTCTGTGCGAGCCCCGAACCCTTCGTAGGATTGTCTGGTATGCCCGATCGAGGCCGCTACCACCACGGTCATCTCCGGCGCGCCGTCATCGACACCGCGGTGGAGATCATCGCCCATGACGGCATCGGCGCCATCAGCCTCCGCGACCTGGCGCGGCGCGCGGGTGTCTCTCACGCCGCTCCCACCCACCACTTCAAGGACAAGGCGGGCCTGCTCACCGCCATCGCGATCGAAGGCTTCGAGATGCTCTCCGACTCGCTGGAGGAGGCGTTGGACGCTCGCCTGCCCTTGCTGGAGCTGGGGGCCCGGTACGTGCGGTTCGCGACGGACCATCCCGGTTACTTCGAGGTCATGTACCGCCCCGACGTCTACCACCACGACGATCCCGAGCTGCTCGCGGCGAGAAGTTGGGCGAGTCGGCTCCTGTGCGCGGGCGTCGCCGCCTCTACGTCGTCGTACCGGGAGAACGACGACGTGGGCTCCGGAGCGCTCGCGGCGTGGTCCCTCGCGCACGGTTTCTCCACGCTCGCCCGCAGCGGGAACCTGGACGAATACCTCGAACAGTTCTCGCCGACGGAGCTGTTCCGCCGCGTCGCGCTCCGGACCCCTTCGTTGAGTCGGGCGACGTCCGGCGAGGAGGACATCGCCTGACCCGTGGGCCTCAGCGCCGTTCGAGTCCCCGTTCCACGGCGGCGATGAGCTCCGGACGCAGCGCCTCGGGCGGGATGACCGCGTCCACGGATCCCACCTCGACGGCGCGGCGGATGGAGTGGATCTCGTCGAACTCCGCCGCCACTTCGCCGAGTTTCTCCGCGCGCACGGAACTCCGCACGTCCGCGAGCTGGGTCGCCAGCTCGGCGCGCTCGGAGTCGGTCGCCTCCGCCAGGCGTGCCTCCAGCTCCTTCACGCGTTCGTCGGCGGCCGTGCGCGCGGCGACCTCGCCGGAGAACACCACGGCCGCGGCCGGCGCCCCGCCGATCACGGACGCGAAGGACCCCTCGACCGCCAGCACGGTCATGTTGGGGTTCAACGCCTTCGAGAAGACGACGAACGCGCCGCCGTGGTAGCGCGAGATCACGCAGAACACGATCGGTCCCTCGAAGTTGACGATCGCACGCCCGATCTCCGCGCCGTACTCCAGTTGGAGCTTGCGCATCGACTCCGGTGATCCGTCGAAGCCGGACAGGTTGGCGAGCACGACCACCGGACGGTTGCCGCTGGCCGCGTTGATCGCCCGCGCCACCTTCTTCGACGACCTCGGGAAGAGCGTGCCCGCCGTGTAGGTGTCGGGGCCGTCCGTGGGCGGGAACCCGCGCCGGGGCACCGAACGGGACTCGATGCCGATCAGGCACACCGGCCACCCTCCGAGGTGGACGTCCTGCACCACGGCCGTCTCCGCGTCGGCCATCCCGGCCCACCGTTCGAGGACGGGGTGGTCGGCGTCGGCAACCGCGCGCATCACGGTGCGGATGTCGAACGCCTTCTTGCGGTCGGGGTTCGTCTCGGGCGAGAAGATCTCGCCCACGGTGGTGAAGTCGCTGCCCACGACGTTGTGCGGGTAGGAGCGCACGTCCCGGTCGCGCGGGTCGGTGGTCTCGGCGCGGCGCGGTCCGCTCTCGCCCGGCGCGACGTAGGTGTGGTCGTAGTGCGCCATGAGCACCTCGCGGGCGCCCGCGAGGTCGGGCGCCCAGTACTGCGCCTGGCCGTTGGGGCCCATCACCCGGTCGTAGCCACCGATGCCGAAGTTGTCCTCGGCGGAGACCCCACCGGAGAAGTCCAGCGACTGCTTGCCGGTGAGCACCATCGCCGAGTCCGGGGTCATCACGAGGATGCCCTTGGTGTGCATCAGCATGGTGGCCTCGGCGTTCCAGTAGGGCTGGGCGCCGACGTTGATACCCGCGACCACGACGTTGATCTCTCCGCCGTCCTGGGTGAAGTGCACGATGCACTTGAGCGCCGCCGCCACCCAGTCCATGTTCTCGGTGCCGGAGTCCATCGCGATGCGCGCGCCCGCCGACAGCGCGAACCACTCCAGCGGTACCCGCATGCGCTCCGCGAGGTCGAGCGCGGCGATGACCCGCGCGCACTCCGGTTCCGCGAGCGCGCCGAGCGACTTGGTGGGGTCTCCCAGCAGCACGACACGGGTCACCCCCTGCGGGTGCCGCTCGGTGGGCGTGGTCACCACACCCACGACGATGCCCGCCGTGTTTCCGCCCCTCGGCCGGTCGACGGGCACGAGCGCGCCGTCGTCGTCCAGGTCGTACTCGACGAACGTGCCCTTCGGACCGGCGAGCAGGTCGACCAGTTCGTACGGGTAGACGGTGTTGCGCCGCCGCGCCCGCAGCACCTTCTGCCCGTAGGCGTCGAGTGGGCGGATCACCTCGGTGGACGGCGTCGTCATCCGCACCCGCACCCCGGAACCGGGGGTGTGGGTGATGAGCACGGCGACGTCCCGGATCTCACCGCTGTCGGGGTCGCGTCGCCTGCCGAGGAACTCGACCACCTCGACCCCCGCGCCGGCCGTGGTGGGCACGACGCGTCGGGCGACGATGCGGAGCTCCTCGGTCGTGAGCTCGATCGTCGGCCACACGTAGATGACGATGCGGTTGGTGTCGAGACGCTTCTTGGCGGGACGCCGCACCTGCTGTTCCCGGATGGCGTCGAGGCAGGCCGCCAGCGTGCCCTCCACGTCGGGCAGCGCGAGCACCCGCCCCTCCGAGTCACGGAGCGGAGCGAGGTCGCGTACCTGCGACATCGCCACGAATCGTTCGTCGGACGGGTTCTCCGGCGCCACGCACCGGACGAGGTGGACCTCCTCGTCGGCCGACGGCAGGCGCGTGAGGTCGAACTCGCGGAGCCGGTGCAGCTGCAGTCGCTGCGCGACGAGCGGGTGCAGACCGCGGATCAGCCGGTCCTCGGCGAGCCCCTGGGCGGAGGTCCGGAACGTGAAGTGGTGGTGCATGACCGACCCACTGCGGCCCGCCACGGTCACGGTGACACGACGTACCTGGGAGGGCAGCGACACCTCCGTGAGGGTGGCCGACAGCTTCGCGGCGGCCGTGTCGTCGTCGGCGAACTCGTCGGACCACGCCAGGTAGAGGTCGACCTCCGTCGCGCTCTCGCCGGGGGTCTCGGCGACGCTTGTGGCGACGGCGTGGAGAGCGCCGGTCAAGTCCTGCGGATCGGCGGCCGTGGACACCAGCCTCACGCGTTCGGCGTCGAGTTCGTACTGCGCCGTCAGACACGGAAAGCCCGTCACCGGGCGGATTTCCACGTCCGAAAGCGACTGTTCCCGGTAGTACCGGCCCGCCATGACCTCCAGCAACGGCCCGAGGTCGGCTCCCTCGCGTTGCATGCGCTGGCCGAGGATCCGCACCAGCGGCTCGGGGCACGCGACCATCTCGGCGATCCGCTCGGCACGGTCGGCGGCGTCCGGGTGGGCGTCGAGGTACCGGAGGTGTGCGCGTACCCCGGCGTAGGTCTCGGCACGCCTGCGGCGCAGCATCGGCTGGGCGAACCATCGGAACACGACGCTGCGGGCGAGATCGGCCACCACCGGGAACCGCACCTGGGTGGCCACCACCAGGTGTTCGAGCACGTGTCCGAGGGGCTGCCGCACGGACTGCTCGGGCGCGGGTTCGCTCAACCACTGCCGCAGCAGCGCGGTGACCACGCCGATGTCGCCGGCGGCGCGCTGCTGGGCGCAGAAGATCCGGAACACGGCCTCCGTCAGCTCGGGGCTCCGTTCCAGATCGGACACGCCGTAGTGGGCCAGGGCGCGGGCCAGCCGTTCCTGGAAGACCCCCGACAACCCGGCTCGATCGACGTCCAGGCTCTGCAGGTAGGTGTGGAAGTACTCCCGAGGGCTGTGCACGTGCGTCTCGGCAGAGCGTTCGCTGTCGACGGGCCGGTTGCGGCTGAGCTCGGAGAGGTCGGCGAACACCCGCAACAGCTCCAGTTCGGCCCGCACCGGGCGCTCACCGCGACGGACGAGTTCGGCGCGCGCGGCCAGGTAGTCGTTCAGCGCGCGGTTCTCGTCGTGCGGGTCGAGGTCGTAGCCGAGCAGCCTGCTGCGCAGGTCGGAAAGGGCGCGCTCGGCGCGTTCGGCGGCGTCGGCGTCCGCCGGGCACACGGGAAGTTCGAGGTCCTCCCCCTCGGCCTCGGTCTTGTCCCCCTCGGCGTCGCCGGTGTCGAGCGGCTCCAGCCGCAGCAACGGAGCCCCGGCCTCCACCTGGCTGCCGATCGCCACGGGCCGCTCCCGCAACACGGCTCGGAACGGCGCCCGCAGCACCGTCTCCATCTTCATGCTCTCCAGTACGAGCACGGGAGCGCCCGCCTCGACCTCGGCCCCGACCTCCACGGGAGCCGCCACGACCAACGCGGGCGCCGGCGACCGCAGGATGCCGCCCTCGTCACGGCTGATGCGGTGCACAGTGCCGTCGATCTCGACGACGTGCACCGGTCCGTGGGTGCCGGTGACGAACCGGTACCGCCTGCCGTGCGCCACGAGCTGGCCCATCGCCTCGCCGTGCCGCTCGATCTCCAGATCGACCCCGTGGGTCGTGGGCCCGTCTTCGATGACCACGCCGAACCGACGGGGTCCGGTGCGGGCCACGGTCACCCGGTAGCTCGTGCCGCGCAGCTTCAGCTCCACCGTGCGGCCGCCGATGTGGCGGACCTGCGGCCTGCCGCCGTGCGCGGTCGACAACAGGTGCTGCTGCTCGGCCCGCTCGGCCTCGGTGTAGGAGTCGATGGCCGCGACCGCCAGCGCGATGCCGGCGTGCCGGGTGGCCCGGAGCCTGCCTTCCCCTCGCACCCGGTCGATCCAGCCGGTGTCGGCGCTGGCGTCGATCACCTCGGGCGCGTCGAGCAGGTCGAGCAGGAAGCTCTTGTTGGTGGAGCCGCCCTCGATGAGCACGCTCGTGTCCGCCACCGCGCGCCGCAGGCGGGCCAGCGCCTCGTCGCGGTCGCGACCGTAGGCGATGATCTTGGCGATCATGGAGTCGAAGTCGGCGGGGATGGTGTCGCCCTCGCTCACGCCCGTGTCGACCCGCACCCCCGGACCGGCGGGGAACGACAACAGGCTGATCCGGCCGGGCGCGGGCGCGAAGTCGCGGTCGGGGTCCTCGGCGTTGAGTCGAGCTTCCACCGCGTGCCCGATCTCACGGGGCTTCTCGCCCTCCAGGCGTCCTCCGGCCGCGACGTGGAGCTGGGCTTTGACGAGGTCCATCCCCGTGGTGGCCTCGGTGATCGGGTGCTCCACCTGAAGCCGGGTGTTGACCTCCAGGAACGCGAAGAGCTTCTCGCCGGGGTGGTAGAGGAACTCCACCGTGGCCGCGCCGCGGTAGCCCACCGCGAGTACGAGCCGTTCGGCCGACGCCTTGAGCTCGGCGGTCTGTTCCGGGCTCAACAGGGGCGAGGCGGACTCCTCGATGACCTTCTGGTTGCGCCGCTGGACCGAGCAGTCGCGCACGCCGAGTGCCCACGCGGTGCCCTGGCCGTCGGCGATCACCTGGACCTCGACGTGCCGAGCGCCGGTCACGAGCCGTTCGAGGAACACCACGCCGCTGCCGAAAGCACGCTCGGCCTCCATGCGCGTGCGCTCGTAGGCGTCGGTGAGCTCGGCCTCGGAGGAGACCACCCGGATGCCCCGGCCGCCGCCTCCCGCGGTGGCCTTCAGCATCAGCGGGTAACCGATGCGCTCCGCGGCGGCACGAGCGGCGGCGAGGTCCTCAACCGGTCCCCCGCTCCACGGTGCCACGGGCACGCCGACTTCCTCGGCCAGCAGTTTCGCGCCGATCTTGTCGCCGAGGCGGCGCATCGCCTCGGCGCTGGGCCCGATGAACGTGACACCCAACCGGTCGCACAGCTCCGCGAACGCCGGGTCCTCGGCCACGAACCCCCAGCCGACCCACGCGGCGTCGGCCCTCGTGTCCACCAGCGCCCGCTCGAGTACCTCCAGGTTCAGATAGGGCCGGGCGGAGGCCGGCCCCAGGCAGTACGCCTCGTCGGCCTCACGCACGAACGTGGCGTCCCGGTCGGCGTCGGTGTAGAACGCCACGGTCTCCAGTCGCGGCCCACCCTCGGCGTTGCGCTCCCTGACGGCGTGGATGAGCCGCATGGCGGCTTCCCCGCGGTTGACGATGGCGACCCGACGGAACACCCGATCTCCCCTTACCCTCCTGCGACAACACGCCTGTGGCACGGAATCCCGAAAGAGAGAAAACCTGCCATAGCCACTCTCGCGGTTCCCGGCCCCCCGCGGGAATGATCGGACTCACCACGTCGTGTCACGGGAGTTTGTAGGAATCCACCAAACGTGACGAGGGCGCGGCCCCGGTGTCACCGCGGGTCGCCGTGGCCGAAGGGCCTGCCACCCACGCGCACCGGAAACCGCGCCCCGGTTCCGGATGTCCTCGCTCGTCGCCGGTTCGGACGCTCAGCTCTCGCGTCCGCCCTCCTCCTCGATGTCGAATTTCTCCTTGCGCACCTCACCCGAGATGGTCTCCTCCTCGGTGACCTTCTCCTTGCCGAGGCGGACCCTCTCCACGGGCACGCTCTCCTTGGTGACGTGTGCTTCCTCACGGTGCAGGGTGATCTCCTGCTCCTCCTCGCCGATGTCGTACGTGGTGCCACTCTCGGCGCCCGTCACCGGTTCCCGCTCGATACGGACCTCCTCGTGCGACACCGGAACGGTCATCTGCTGTTCCTCGGTCACCACGTACTTACGGAGGCGTACCCTGCCGCTCTCCACGTTCTCGGTGCTCGCGCGCAGCCGTTCCTCGGAGCGCGTCATCGCCTCGCCCTCCGCTCGGGAGCGCGGCGTTCGTGGCTCGCCGGTGCGACCCCGCTCCCCGGTCGTGCCGGACGTCCCGGCCGTCATCCCGGCCGTCGTGTCGGTGGTTCCGGACGTCGTGCCGGTGGTTCCGGTCATCCCGGGGGTCCCGGTCGTTTCGGACGTTCCCGTGGTTCCCGTCGTGCCCGAGATCCCGGAGCCCCTCCCGCCCGCTTCGGTGGTGGTGCTCTCCTCGGGCATCGCCCCCCTGGGAGCCGGGAGATTGTAGTGGTTGTACAATTCGGCGCTTTCCTCGCCGGTGAGGTCGCTGTTGGTGTCGGCGTGCGGAGCGTCGGAGACCTGCTCCTTGAGTACCGAGACGTGCACGCCGTCGGACTCCAGGTGAGCACCTTGCAGGGGGACGAAAGTCTCCTTCTGGCCGAAGAGACCGGTCCGCACGGTGACCCACTCCGGCTGCCGTGACTCGTCCGACAGGTAGACCGTACCCACCTTACCGATCTTGCGGCCCTCCGCGTCGACAACGGTGTTGTCGACCAGTTCCTCCGGACGCAGTGTCGCTGCCACGATCGCTGCCTCCCTTCACGCTAGTGTGATCACGGAGAGGGTCGAACTGCGGAACAGTCCAACTCATGTCTCAGCGTTCCCTCTCACCGAGAGGAAAACCCCGCCCCGAGATCAATCACCCACATGGGTGGGTAACTCGCTCACGAGAGGCAGCGACCGTGTGCACACAGTCGTCGTATGCCGTCAGCCCTTCACACACACGACCTGCTTGAGGTGAGCCACCACCTCGACCAGATCGGTCTGCGCCGCGATCACCGAGTCGATGTCCTTGTACGCCGCGGGAATCTCGTCGACGACGCCGATGTCCTTACGGCACTCGACGCCCCGCGTCTGCTCCGTCAGGTCCGCGGCACTGAACAGCTTGCGCGCCTTCGTCCGGCTCATCCTGCGGCCCGCGCCGTGAGAGGCCGAGTGGAAGGACGCCTCGTTGCCGAGCCCCCGGACGATGTAGGAGCCGGTGCCCATGCTCCCCGGAATGATGCCGAGATCGCCCTTGGCCGCACGGATCGCCCCCTTGCGGGTCACCATCACGTCGACGCCGTCGTAGCGCTCCTCGGCGACGTAATTGTGGTGGCACGAGATGGGCTTCGCGAACCGCACGCCCGGCACGGTCTCGGCCAGGGCTCGCTGGACCAGCGCCAGCATGGTGGCGCGGTTACGGGCCGCGTACTCCTGTGCCCAGTACAGGTCGTGTCGGTAGGCGTCCATCTCGGGGGTCCCCGTCAGGAACACGGACAGGTCGGGGTCGGGAAGGTCGGCGTTGTGGGGCAACGACCTCGCGATGTCCATGTGGCGCTTGGCGAGTTCGTTGCCGATTCCCCGCGACCCGGAGTGGAGCATCAGCCACACTCGCCCCTCGTCCTCACCGCCCTGTTCGAGGCACACCTCGATGAAGTGGTTGCCGCCGCCGAGCGTGCCGAGCTGCCGCCGCGCGCGATCGAGCAGCTTGTGCACCGAGGGGTGCAACGACGAGAACTCCGACCAGAACGCGTCCCAGTCGCCGAGGCCGGGGACCTCGGCCGGGTTGACCGGATTGCGGTGCAGGTCGAAGCCCACCGGCACGGCGGCCTCGATGCGCCTGCGCAACCCGCTCAGGTCGTCGGGCAGGTCCGAGGCTGTCAGCGAGGTGCGCACGGCCGACATCCCGCAGCCGATGTCCACGCCCACGGCGGCGGGGGACACGGCGTCCCGCAACGCGATGACGCTGCCGACGGTCGCTCCCTTTCCGTAGTGCACGTCCGGCATCACGGCGAGTCCGTGTATCCACGGCAGTGTGGTGACGTTGCGGAGTTGCCTCATCGCCGCCTCCTCGACCGTGTCCGGGTCGGTCCACAGGCGAATGTCCGCTCGGGCGCCCTTGATCGTCGTGTACACGCTCACCACCTCACGTCCGTTACGACGTTCACCATCCCCGACGTCCGGCGGCGACGGCAACATCATTTCCGGACACGAGAACACCGCGTCTTCCGGGTGAGAACTCCCCCGGAAGACGCGGTGCGGGGACGGCGGGGTGCGTCGGCCGTCAGTGGTGACGTGCGTTCTCCGCGGCGAGGACGATGCGCCGCTTCTCCACCTCGGAGATCACCCCCTCGGCGGCGAGCTGGTCGGCCACTTCCGTCGCGCGTTCCGCAGGATCGCCGTGGTGTCCGGTGTGCGAGGCGAGCAGGTCGTTGATCGTGCAACCGTTACCGGTGTCGACGTTGTCGACCGTGCTGTCGTGTCCGGCGATCCTCACCGTGTCCCGGACGTCCGAGCCGGGGCAGGCGTCGCCCTCGGCGGCGACGACGGTGAACGTCAGCTTGCCGTCCTCGGACCTGTTCCCGGCGTGGTCGACGGCGTGGTAGAGCACCGTGTGCTCGCCCGGCTCGGTGATCACCACCGGTTCCCCGTAGGGGGTGTAGGACCCGCCGTCGAGGGAGTAGCGCAGGAACCGCACTCCCGATTCGGAGTCGTTGGCGGACAGCGTCACCGTGGCCGAGTCCACGTACTCCCACTGGGCGTTCATGGTCCCGGTGACCTGGGCGGTCACCTCGGGAGGCGTGGTGTCCTCCCGATCGGCCTCCACAACGGTGAAGGTCACCGACCCCTCCTCGGAGGTGTTGCCCGCGTGGTCGGTGGCGCGGTAACGCAGCGTGTGGTCGCCCGGCTCGGACACGATCACCGGCTCGGAGTACGGCTGGAAGTCACCATCGTCGAGCGCGTACTCGACGGTGTCCACACCGGAACCGTCGTCCGACGCCGTGATCGTCACCGTCGCCGAACCCACGTAACCGCCGTCACCGTCCCGATCACCCGACACCTCCGCGGTCACCGACGGCGGAGTGGTGTCCTCGTCGTCGCCGCCGTCCTCGGTGACCACGAGAACTCCCTGCATCTGCCCGTGTCCGGGAATCGTGCAGTAGTACCGGTACGTGCCGGGCGACAGATTCACCTCGACCTCGTACCTGCCCCCGTTGGCGTCGTAGGGGCTGGCGACGATGTTCACCTTGACATCGTTGTTGTGTTCGGGCGACGACGTGTCGAAGGTGAGCGAGTGGGTCATGCCGGTCGTGTTGCCGGTGGCCGTGCTGTTCTCGAACACGATGGTCGCCGGTCCCGGCTTCGCGGTCTCCGGAGCGGAGACGTACTCCGTCAGACTGTCGCCAGCGGTCCAGACGAGTACCTGCTGCTGTGCCGAGGCGTCCGCGGACTCCTCGGCTCCGGGGGCCGCGCCCGCGGGCACGAGCCAGAGTGCGATCAACGAGGTGGCGAGGGCGGCGACCAGCGCCCCACGCACCGTTCTCTCGCGTCGGGCCCGCAGGCTCGACACCAACTGGCGGATCATCGTTGACTCCACTTCTCGGGACGCGCTTCTCACAGTTCCCGCACCCGGATGTTGCGGAACTCGATGACATCGTCACCACCGTGATTCTGCAGTCCCACGTAACCGTTGAGGAACTGACGCAACTCGGTCGGTGGATCGCCGTCTCGGGACGACTGCTTCCCCGGCGTGTTGTCGAACTCGTTGATCACCTTGCCGTTGCGGATGATCGTGTAGTGCTGTCCCTTCACCCGGATCTCGTAGTCGTTCCACTGTTCCTTCGGCGTGACTCCGGCACGTCCGTAGTAGACCTCGTCGAAGTTGTAGACCGATCCGGTCTTCTGCGGCTCACCCGATTCACCGTCGTAGATCTGGATCTCGTGTCCGCAGTAGATGGCGACCCACGCCTGGGAGTCCCGCGCGGACCCCCACGTTCCGCAACTGGTGTCGGGGCGGTCGGCAAGTGGTGTCCTCGGGTCCGGGAAACGGACCAGGACACCGCTGTTGGCACGGTGCTCGCCGGGTGCGACGTCCCGGAACTGCAGCTTCAGCGAGAAGTCCCCGAAGGCCTTCTCCGCGTACCACAGCATGCCGAGCCCACCGTCGGACCTCAGCGATCCGTCGGGTCGGAGCTCGAAACCGCCCGAGGGCGCCTGTCGCCAACCGCGAAGTGACTCGGGAGTACCGTCGAAGATCGGCTCGTAGCCGTTGTCGGCCTTACCGCCGATGCCGGATTCCTTAGCCGCCTCGACGAGCGTGTCCCGCTCCTCGGAGGTGAGGACGCCGTCGGCCACGAGCTTGTCGGTGACGTCGCGGACGTGGGCGACGAACGCGCCGTTGTCCTCCCAGGTGCTCTCGTCGTCGATCAGGTCGTCGACCGTGCAGCCTCCCGAGGCCTTGTGGTTGGTCACTCCCGTGTCGTCGTCGCGGTAGTGCACCGTGCGGTTGGAGTCCGGCACCGCGCACTCCACCGTCACCTCGGACTTGACCGTTTCTTTCTCACCGTCGGCGTAGGTCACCGTCAGGGTCGCGGTGTACTTGCCGGGCTCGGCGTAGGTGTGCCTCGGGTTCGCCTCGTTCGAGGTGGTGCCGTCGCCGAAGTCCCACCGGTGGGACACCCCGCCGGAGCGCAGACCGTCGAACGCGATCGTCAACGGCTTGTTCTGCACCTCGTACGACCGCACCGCCGGAGCCGGCGTGGCCGGTCCTCCCTTGTAGACCACCCGAATGAGCTTCTGACGGTCGTCCAGGGTGAAGAAGCCGGAGCCGTAGTCGAGCATGTAGAGGGCTCCATCCGGCCCGAACTCGGCGTCCATCCAACTGAGCAGTTGGTCGGACCCGTCACCGCTGGGGATGATCTTGCGCAGGTCCTCGGCGAACGGCGGCGGAGCTCCCTCCTCGACCGTGGCCGGGTCGACGGTCACCGCGATGCGGTTGTTGGCGTTCGACTGGTCACCGATGAACCACTTCCCGTCCCAGTACGACGGCCAGGCCACCCCACTGTTGGTGTCTACTTCGGAGCTGTAGTAAGTGGGTCCGGACATGACCGCCTGACCGCCGCCCTTCACGTACGGCCAGGTGTAGGTCGCGTCCTCGGTGACGTAGGTCGGGATACCGCTGCCGTCCTCACGCTCGGGGAACACCGGACCCCCGCCCTGCGGCGAGTACCAGATCATGTTGTTCCGTACCGGGGGAAGATCCACCAGCCCGGTGTTGCGGGGCGAGGTGTTCTTCGGGTTGTCGCAGTCGTACCAGCCGGTGAGCACGCTCGCGTCCTCGTTGCTCCGATCGCGGTACGGCTGCTTGTTGCCCATGCAGTAGGGCCACCCCTGGTTGCCCGCCGACGTGATGATCGTGGCGTTCTCGTACTTCGCCGGCCCCAGTTCGGGATCGGGTTCGCTCGCGTCGGGCCCCACCCAGGCCGCGGTGAGCCAGCCGTGCTTGGCGTCGATCTGGATGCGCGCCGGGTTGCGGACACCCATGACGTAGATCTCGGGGCGGGTCTTGTCACCGGGGTCCTCGGCCTCGGGGAACAGGTTGCCCTCGGGGATCGTGTAGGTGCCGTCGTCCTCGGGGTGGATGCGCAGGATCTTGCCGTTCAGGTCGTTGGTGTTACCGGCGGTGCGGCGGGCGTCCTGGAACGACACGCCCTTGTACTCCTGGGTCCAGTTGTTACCGGAGTACCCGTCCGAGCCCTGGGAGGAGTTGCTGTCGCCGGTGGCGATGTAGAGGTTGCCCTCGTCGTCGAACGCCATCCCGCCACCCGCGTGGCAGCACGAGTGGATCTGCGTGTCCCACGACAGCAGGTCCTTGCGGCTTTCCAGATCGATGGTGGCGGTCTCGTGGTCGTAGGTGAAACGCGAGATCGTACGCTGGCCGATGCGCTTGTCGGTGTCGATCGACTCGTAGGGCATCCAGTAGACGTACATCCAGCCGTTGGAGGCGAAGTCCGGGTCGAGCTCCAGGCCGACCAGGCCTTCCTCGCTCTTGACGAGTTCGTCACCGGCCCCCCGGTTGCCGAACACGTCGAGGGTGGCGAGCAGCTTCACCTTGCGCGTCTTCGGGTCCCACTGGTGGATGGTCCCGCAGCCGAGACCGACGTTCTCGTCCTCCCAGTCCGGGATCGCGCCCGTCGCGCAGGCCGCCTTGCCGATGTAGAACACCGTGCCGTCGTCGGCGATGGTCAGTCCGTGCGGTTCGCCGATCTGGTCGAGTCGGCCGGGAAGGTTCTCGCCGGTCAGTCGTTCGATCTCGTAGTTCGCCGCGATCGTGGCCTGGCAGTCGCCGCGCACCAGACCGGTGGTCCATTCCAGCGCGCCGAGCAGGTGCCCACGGAAGTTCTTCTCGCCGTAGCTTTCCTCGGTACCGCCCATGGCGGTGTAGAACGATCGACCACCGCTGTAGTCGCGGCACCACGAGATCGGGTGGAACGGCCCGTTGGCGGCGGTGCCGGGGTCGTAGGTGTGTTCCTGGACCTGCGCGACGGTGTGCACCTCACCGATCGGGTTGGTCTCCCAGTTCAACCACTTGTCGGTGCGTTTCCACGTCAGCGGGAGGCCCTTGTTGGCCGGGTGCTGGCGGTCGACGACGCTGACGACCGCTTCCTGGGCCTTCGGTTCCTCGGGGACGACCTCGTCACCCGTGTAGAGCTCGAACTCGGCGAGCTGGGTGGCGTCCTCGCCGTCGTTCGCCGTGATGTTCAGCCGGTAGTGGCTGTAGGCGGTGTCGTTGTCGAAACGATACTGTTTGGCCTGGAAGCGGTTGGGGAAGTCCTCTCCCGAGCGAGAATCCAGGTCGATCCAGTTCTCCCCGTCGTTGGAACCCTGAAGGGTCCAGTCCTTGGGGTCCCTGCCGGGGAAGTCGTTCGCCGACACCAGGGCGTAGTGCGACACGGCCGCGGGCTCGGCGAGTTCCACGCTCAACCACGCCGAGTCGTCGAAGGCCAGCCACTTCGTGTCGTCCTTGCCGTCCACGGCGTGGGCGGCGGTCTCGTTGGGAGGGTTCTCCCCACTGGCACTGACGTTCGCGATCTCCGCCGGAGTGGGGCGGGCGCCCGCGGGCCGCGCGCCGATGAGGCCGGTGAACCATTCCGACCGCTCCTGCGCCCGCGCCGCGTCGCGAATGCCGAGGAAACCTCCTCCGTTGCCGATGTAGTGGCGTAGCGCGTCCTCCTGCTCCCGGCCCAGTTCGACTCCGTTGGCCGACAGGAAGACCACGCCGCGATAGCCGCTCAGGTTCTCGCGGGTGAACGCCGCCGGATCGGTCGTGACGTCCACGTCGAGACCGCTCACGGCGGCGATCTCACCGATCGCCTCGGCGGCGCGCTCCACGGGGTCGTCCTGCTGGTCGGCGGCTCCGTGGAACACGAGCACCGAGCCCGTCCCGGCGGTGCTCCGCGTGGGCGTCACCCCGCGATCCCGACGCTCGGGAGCGCCGAAACTCGGGCTCGACGCGAGCCCGAGAACCAGCGCCATACCCGTCGCGACCGCCATCGTGCGCCGCAACGGTGTCGGTCTCGCGCGCCCGTTGCGGGGTAGAGCTGACAATCTCCTTCGACCCATCTCTACTCCTCACTGAAAGGGTGTTGCAGGTCAGTGCGACGTCAGCGATCGGCGGGGTGCGCACCACCGCTGTGTCAGTGACCACCACCGCCGTGTTGGCGATACCGGTCGATCGCCTCCTGAGCGCCCTCGGGCATGCTGCCGTCGGCGTTGCGGACGAGGAAGACACCGTTCATCCCGGTCTCGGAGTGGCTTTGCACGTGGCAGTGGTACATCCAGGCCCCGGGGCCGACCCCGTCGCCGGCGATCACCTGGAAACCGAACGAGTCGCCGGGGTTCAGGTCACGGTTGTCGATGATGCGGCTCCGGTCGTCGGGGCCCATGAGGTAACCGGTACGGTTGTCCGCCCAGCGGTGGGCATGCAGATGGAACGTGTGGAAGTTGCTGCCGTGTCCGATGGCGATGAACTCCACGCGTTCCCCGAGGTCGGCCACCAGGACGGGAAGGTCCGGCGCCACCTTGTTGTTGATCGTCATGTCGTTGAAGACGATCGTGAATTGCCGGTCCGGCAACAGATCGCCTTCTCTGCGCACGACGAGCGCGCCGTAGAGGCCCTTCGCGATGCCCTCGGTACCGTGGTCGGAGCCGAGAGCGTGATCGTGGTAGTGCCAGTAGCCCGCGCTGCCGGGGAGCCAGAAACCGTCGGGCCCTTGCGACTGCGGCCGGGTGCGCCACACGTAGGTGCGCGTCTCGCCGGGTTCGTTGAACGAGTCGTTCAAGGGACTGCCGTCGGACTCGGTGTCGTACTCCACCCCGTGGGGGTGGATGGACAACCGCCGGTCGGTGTTGTTCACCAGGTCGATTTCGAGGGTGTCTCCCTCCCAGAGCTCCAGGACCGGTCCGGGGATGGTGGCCTTGCCCGGTTCGAGTCCGTAGCCGTACAGCCCGCCGGGAAGTTCCTCGGCGTAGAGCGTGACGCGCTTGGTCTCTCCCCTGACGCTCGGCGTGCTCCTATCACGGACCGCCGCGGCGGCACGGCCGCCGCCGAGCGCCGTGGCCGCCATGGGTGCGACCACACCGGCCGCGGCACCGGCCAGCATCGAGCGACGCGACATCTGTCCGAACAGGGGGTGCCGTGCCTGCCTACCAGTCATGGGTCTGCGCCTCCAGCGACATGGGTTTCCGTCGGGACGGTAAACACTTCGGATGTGGACGTAAATATCTATGGTCAGAAACGTCCAACTTCTGACCTAAAAAAGCAAAAGTGGTTGGACCAAACGGTCCATACCACTCCCCCGTTCGCCGCAGGGCGAGACGGGGATCACGGTGACAACCGCACCTGCTGATCCCCGTCTCACCGAGGCTTCACACTGACCTCGGCGCACTCCACCCGATAGGAGACGAGGGCGTCTCCGAACTCACCGCCCACGCGTCCCCGTGGCCGTCAGGCACCGTCCCACCGTCACCGGAAGCGGCGGGGGAACGCGCGGGTCGACCGCCTCACCGCACTCCCGCCGGGGAGACGTCGACGGTCACCACACGGGTCGCCGAGGCCCGCCAGCCGTCACCACGCAGCACCGCCCGCAACCTCGCTCCGCCGCTTTCTCCCACCTTCGAGGTGACCGCGAACGCCACGGTGGTCGAACTCCCGGCCCGAAGGGGGCGCAGCGCGTGTTCGGCGGGGACCACTGTCCAGCCCTCCGGCACGGCAAGGCCGATCCGGCTCGCCGGAACCGTGCGGTCGACGGCCGCCACCGTGGCCTCGACAGTGAACAGCGCACCGTCCTCCACCCGGTCGGGCGCGGACAGCGCCACCTCCACGAGGGTCGTCGCCACGTAGGTGTGTCCGGCGTCGGCGTCGATCACGATCTCCTCGCCGTCCCGTTCCACGTCCACCGTCCGACCGGTCTCGGCGTCCGTCACCCGGAACCGACCACCAAACAGTCCACTATGTATCCTAATGGGACCGTCCCGTCCGGCTTCCAGGGTGATTCGGTTCGCCGTGCCATTCGCCCATTCGACGTCCACCGTGACGTCGCCACGGGCCCGCAGCCCGGACACCGACCCCGTACTCCACTCCGTCGGCAGCGCGGGAAGCACGTCGACGACGCCGCGGTGACTTTGCACCAGCATCTCCGCGATTCCCGCCGTGGCCCCGAAGTTGCCGTCGATCTGGAACGGCGGATGCGTGTCCCACAGGTTCGGCAGCGTGCTGTGGGACAACAGTTCCGACAGCATCGTGTGGGCGTGGTCCCCGTCCAGCAGCCGCGCCCAGAAGTTGATCTTCCACGCCTTGCTCCATCCCGTACCGCCGTCACCACGGGCGAGCAGCGACTTCTCCGCGGCCGCGGTGTACTCGGGCTCGGAGTACGGGTCGATCTGACGTCCCGGATGCAGGGCGAACAAGTGCGACACGTGCCGGTGCTGGTTGTTCGGGTCGTCCCAGTCCTCTTTCCACTCCTGCAACTGACCCCACGAGCCGATACGCAGGCCCGGATCGAGGTCGGCGAGCGTGGCGGCGAGCTCGGCGCGGAACTCCTCGTCCTCACCGACCAGCTCGGCGGCCTCGGCGGTGTTGGTGAGCAGGTCCCACACGATTTGCTGCGACATCGACGCGCCCGCCGAGAAGTCTCCCTGCTCGGGCGAGTAGCTGGGGCTCACCACGAGGCGCCCGTCGCGAGAATCGGTGACGAGCTCGTCGATCCAGAACCGCGACAGCGACTTCAGCATCGGGTAGGCGCGTTCCGCGAGGAACGTCTCGTCCCGTGTGAACAGGTAGTGCTCCCAATAGCTCTGAGCCAGCCAGGCCCCCGCCTCGGGGAACCAGAAGGAGGTCGCCCAGTCGTGCACTCCCGTGTAGCCGAAGGGGGTCGTCTCGTTGTGCACCACCCAACCCCGGTTGCCGAACATCTCCTTCGCCGTCACCGTGCCGGGGGCCACGAGCGAGTCGACGTAGTCGAACAACGGCTCCGTGGTCTCGGAGAGGTTCGTGACCTCGGCGGGCCAGTAGTTCATCTGCAGGTTGATGTTGACGTGGTAGTCGGCGCTCCACGGTGGGCTCGTCGAGTCGTTCCACACCCCCTGCAGGTTCGCCGGCAACGAGCCGGACCGCGACGACGCGATGAGGAGGTAGCGCCCGTACTGGAAGTACAGCACTTCGAGCGCGCGCCGTTCCTCGGCGGCGAGGCCACCGTCGCGGTAGCGGGCCAGCAGTTCGTCGGTGGGCAGGTCGGGCATCCGTTGCCCGAGGTCGAGGGAGACCCGGTCGAACAGCCCCCGGTGGTCGGCGACGTGCGCGGCCCGCAGCGCGTCGTAGCCCTTGGCCACCGCCGCGTCGACGCGCTCGGTGACGGCCGCGTGCGGGTCCTCGCCGCGGTAGACCGGGTACTCGGCGGAGTAGTCGGTGCCCGCGGCGAGCACGAGCGTCATCGTGTCGGCGTCCGTCACAGTGACCGAGCCGTCGGGGTTGTCGACGCGCGAACCGCCGTCGGTGAGCACCTGGATCTGGGCCTCGTAGCGCAGGCCGTTGTCGTCGAGCGCACCCGAGAAGGTGATACGGCCGCCCCGCGCGGTGAGGTTCTTCGACCTGTTGTCGGGCGCGGTGACGCCCACCGTGACGTCGACGGCACCCGGCACCTCGCCCGAGAAGCGCGCGACGACCACGTCGTCGGCCGCGGAGGCGAAGTACTCGCGGGTGTGGTGGACGCCGTCGGCCTCGTACGACACGCCCGCCACGGCGTCGGCGAGGTTCAGGTACCGCCGGTAGTCGGCGACCTCCTCCAGTTCGGCGCCGCTGACGCGGATCTCGCCGAAGGTCTGGTACGCGCCGTAGCCCCGTTTCGGTTGTCCGAGCTTGCTCACGACCCATTCCGGGTCGGCCCGCAGCTCGGTGTCGAGGCGTTGCCGCACCTCCTCGATGGCTCCCGGTCTCGGTTCCCGCCAGTTGCCGAAGTCGTATCCGTCCGCCGCTCCGGGGCCGCCCGTCCACAGCGTCTTCTCGTTGAACTGCAGCCGTTCGGTGGCCACCCCACCGAACACCCCCACGCCGAGGGCACCGTTTCCGACGGGGAGGACCTCCGACTCCCAGTCGGACGCGGGCTCGTCGTACCACAGCGTGAGGCCCTCGGGGGATGGTCGAAGGTCGGAGGTCTCGGCGGCGCCGGTGGCCGTCCCGAACGCGGGCAGGACCGCCGCGGCCACGGTCAACGTCGCCGTCACCACGGTCGCTCGGTACCACGGCGGTCCGGTGAGTCGTGCACGTTCTCGTTCGATCATCACGTCCCCTCGTGTCGGAGGCGCTCTGCGCAGTCACGAGCACACGGCTCAGAGCGTATGCATGGTGCGGATCACACGGAGGCTATAGATCGGATGTATTACCGTCAAGGAGCCGATATTTCCGCTACCGGACTCCATTTCGGCCCCGAAAGACCCGACCACACCACCTCCGGCACAGGGGTCAGAACGTGAAGTCGGTCGTGGAACGCACCTGCAGGTTCACGAACCGGGGCTCGTCGACGCACACCTTGCGCAGGTTCTCGGCGAACCGCGTGGTGACGGGACTCGCCGAGTTGGCCATCGCGGCGGCGTGGTCGGGGAACTCCACGATCTCCACGTAGGTGTCCGGGTGATCCCGGTCGGCTCCGACGACCGCCCACCGCGCGGTGCGGTCCGCTCCGATCGCCTCGGCCCACTCCCGCGCCATTCGCTCGACCTCGTCGATCCGGTCGGTGCGGAACTCGATCAGTTGCACGAACGCGCCCGGCCGGGTGTCGGCCACGGGAGCGTCACCGAGGCTCCGCCGAATCCTCTCGCGCAGTTCGTCGTCGTCGGTGTGCCCGTGCACATCGGCGGCGTGGTGTGCCGCCGCGCGCACCAGCTCCTCCGTTTCCCCGCTCATCGCCAGCGTGCAGCCGGACACGCTGGGTGTCTCCCGGCAGTCCACGTACTTCCGTGTCATCGTCATTCTCCGTTCCGATGTCGGCGCCCTTGACTTCCCGTCGGTCGCGGCGCACGGTCGAAGGCACGTCACGCTCCCTTCCCGAGCACCTCGGACATGTACCTCTCACTGCACACGGCCCGACATCTCGTGTCCGTTGTGGACACCATCGCCGGGATCACCGACCCGGAACGGTTCCCGGAGTCGTGTCTGGCGGTGATGTGCGATCTTCTCGCCTCGGATTCCGTCGTCTACCACGCGCGGGATCTCCGCACCGGCACCGTCCGTCACGTCGAGTTCCACCGCGTGTCCGCCCCGTCGGGCGACGGGTTCCGCCCGCACCACGTCACGCTCTCGGTGACGCCGGTTCCGACGTTGCACGCCACCGTGGTGTTCTCGCGTCACACCCGCCCCTACACCGACGTCGAGCACGACGTGTGCGAGCTGCTGCGGGAACCGATCACGTCGGTCCTCCGGCGGTTGCACTCCGCTCGTCTCGTGGTCCCGGACCTCCAGCAGACCGTGCTGACCCTGCGGGAACGGGAGATCGTCCGGCTCGTGGCCCTGGGGCGCACGAACGTCGCGATCGCGCACGAGCTGGCGCTCAGTCCGCGTACCGTCGCCAAGCACCTGGAGCACGTCTACCGCAAGCTTCGGGTCGACGGTCGGGCCGCGGCGGTCGCTCGCGTCCTGGGTTGATCGCGGCGGCCACCGCCGTGTCCACGTCACTTCCGCAACTCGTACACCCGGTTGAAGTCCGTGGCCACTGCTTCGCGCGCGACGCCGAAGCCCGCCTCCCGGCCGAGTTCGCACGTTCTCGTCGGGCCCGCCTGGTTGCCCAGGCCGTAGGCCGGTTCCGCGGACAACCCGCTGGGCAGGCAGATCCACGTCGAGGCTCCCACCAGCAGGCGTCCCAGCGGGTTCAACGTCTCCTCCACGCTGTCCCAACTCATCGGTTCGACGAGCATCACCGTGCCGTTGTCGGCGAGCGCGGAGTACGCCGCGCGCAGCGCCCCGACGGGGTCGGGCATGTCGTGCAGGCAGTCGAAGAAGGTGATGAAGTCGAAGCTGCCGTCGAGGTCGGTCGCCCCGGCCGTGCGGAACGAGACCCGGTCGGCGACGTCCGCCTCCGTCGCGCGGTGCTGTGCCAGCACGATGGAGGGCCCGTGGTAGTCGATACCCACGAACTCGCTTTTCGGGTACTCCTTCGCCATGATGATCGTCGACGCGCCGAGTCCGCAGCCGACGTCCGCCACCCGCGCGCCCGTCCGCAGTTTGTCCTCCACTCCCGACAGCGCCGGGATCCATGTCGACGTCAGGTTCGCCAGGTAGCTCGGCCGGAAGAACCTCTCCGTACCGAGGAAGAGGTCCTCGTGATGCTCGTGCCACCCCACTCCCTCGCCCGTACGGAACGCCTCGGTGAGTCGGTCGATGATGCGGGTGGCCGCGGTGAGGTTCTGGAAGGCGCCCGCGACGTAGGCGGGGCTTTCGGAGTTGGTGAACGCCTCGGCCTGCTCGGGTGACATGTGATAGCGCGTCCGGGCGGGATCCGACGAGGAGTCGGAGCTCCCGTCGTGGGTGACATAGCCGGTGGTGGCCATGGCGAGCAACCACTCCTGGACGTAGCGCGCGTCGAGGCCCGTGCGCTCGGCGAGCTGTCCGGCGTTCATCGGACCGCCCTCCGCCAGCTCCGTGAACAGTCCCAACCGGTCCCCGACGAGCGCCAACGGCACGGTCATCGCCGCGCCCACGTCGGTGATCACCTGGTGCAGCAGTTCCTCCAGGCGGTCGGCGTCGAGGACGGAGGTGTCGGTCGTGGTCATGTGTGTCTCCCTTCCGTGCTGCTCACAGCACACGCTTCGGGAGGCGAGTCGTCCATACGCACAAGCGCGCACAACCGGAGACGACCCCCGCCGGGGCCACGCTCGTCCTCCGCCCGTGGTCGCGGGCCGGTCAGGAACTGGCGACCACCCGGCGCATGGAGGGAAATTCGTCACGGGAGAGCTCGACGATGCGCATCAGCCCGGTCGGGGGGTCGTGCAGGATCAAGCGGCGGGGGAAGATGCGTTCGGCGAGAGCCGCGAGAGCATGCGCTCCCCCCACGTCGATGAAGTCGAGCCCGTCGAGCTTGAGATGCAGGTCGCCGTGCACGGGCAGGGCGTCCAGCGCGATCTCGAACACCTCGCGGGAGGCGAGATCGAGTTCGCCGTGGAGCCGCCAGGTGTCGGGCTGATTGGGATCGGCGTACAGCCCCGAGCCCGATCCGAACGTCGAGCGCTGCCTCAGCGGATGCACGAAGGAAAGCGCCGCCGCGGCACGTCGATCGACGTAACGACCGTCGTAACCACACAACAACACCACCGGCATCCGCGACACCATTTCGTCCACGAGCAACTCCGAGCGCACGAATTGCACGGCGTCGGCCCGGCCCTGGATGGGATGCGCGGACTCGGCGGCGATCCGCAACCGCGGGTATCCGGCCGCGAGGGCGTGGTCCGTCTCGCGCCGGATGACGTCCATCTGTTCGGCGAGACGCTGATCCCCCGCCATTCCCCTGGCGAGCCCCACCGACATCAGGGTCAGTTGCCCGGTGCGCAACAACTCGTCACGGCCGGGTAGTTCCTTTAGGTCCTCGGCCAGTTCCTCCGGGGTCTTGTCGGAGACGTAGAACAACGACTCCCGGTGCACCACACCCTCCTCGAAGAACGGCACGAGCACGTCGCGCCAATTCCGGGGCCCCGTGTGGAACCAGCAGGTATGATCGTGCCACCCCCGGCTGACCGGCACGGAGAGGGTGCTCGTCCTGCGCATGGCACCACCTAAGCAGTTCCCGGACATGCGGACTGGGTCCGAAAGTCCCTACTCACCTGTGACCACGCCGACCAATGAACTCCGCCACATATCGCTGCGCGTCATCGACCGAGGTGCTCGTCACTCCATCGTCGACCCGGCCGACGATGCTCGCAGTGCGATGGCACGTTCGGTGCACCCGCCGGAGCACGTCGATCACCCGGCGCCGGTCGGTTCCCGCCACCGTTTCCCCCCGAAGTCCACAATGCACTAACTAGCCCCGGATCGGTCGTGCTCACGCGGTATGTCGATCACGGAACCCCACCTCCGTGACGTGGTGAGGTCACACCACGGTCCACCGGTCGGGCCGAGTCGGTGTCGTGCGTGCCCGACAGCATGATCTGTGCGGCCAACTTCGCCGCTCTGGCCACCGCGCTGTCGACCTTGGTCGCGTCCGGCAGCGTGTCGTCCGCGCGCGGGGGACGGGGTTCGAGCTCCCGCAGCAGCGATCCGAGCTCCGCTCCGAGCCGGTGGACGGCGGACCCGATCGCTCGGGCGTCGGGGCCGGTGTCGGGCGACGCGGGGTCGGGTCGTAGGGCGGCGATCACCACCGCCGCGAGTTGCTGCGCCACGTGCTCCGCGAGGTCCCCGGTGTCGCTCGTCATGCCTTCCCTCCCCCGACTGTTGAGCACATAGCATCCTCCGGGTACTCGGGTCGGTGAAGAGTCGAAGGTCCCGGCTCCTACGACGAGGCGGTGTCGGTCTCGGGCAACGGCACCGTCCAGATCAACCGGACGACGTCATCGTCGGTGCGCACCTCCACCTCACCACCGTGGTCGTCGGCTCGCCGGCGGATCTCCTCGAACCACGAGCTGTGCGCGGGCACGTGGTCGGTTCCCCGGACGAGGATGTCGACGGTCACCGTGTCGTCGACGTTGACGTCGAGTACGACCTCCGGGGTGGCGCCCCGATCGACCACCTGCCGGGCGAGCTGCCCGATGCCCTGCCGGGCGACCGCCTCGACGTCGCGGCCGAGCCATTCGGGTACGAGGGTGTCGAGAGCGCCGCCGATGCGGACCGAGGGGACCTTCGTTCCGTTCGGCGGTTCGGAGGCGATGTCGAGCAGCCTCCGCCGCAGGCTGTGACGCGCCGACGTGCCCAGCGAATGCAGATTGAAGATCGAGGTACGGATCTCCCGCACCGTCTGGCCGAGTCGCTGCAGCGCGTCGCGAACCCGCTCGACCACGTAGGGATCACGCAGGTCCTTGAGCACGCCCTGCAAGCTCATGCCGACGGCGAACAGCCGCTGGATGACGTGGTCGTGCAGGTCCTGGGCGATGCGGTCCCGGTCGGCGAGGAGCGCGATGGTGCGCTCGCCCTCCTGCTTGTCCGCGAACCGCAACGCCACGGTGGCCTGCGCGGCGAACGAGGCCACCATCGACATCTCCCGGTGGGAGAACCCGGTGGCGCCGCGATCCCGCAGGGCCAGCAGTACGCCCTTGACGCCCTCGGAACTACGCAACGGCGCCACGACGGTGCTCCCGAACTTCGTGGTCAACGACGTGGGAAGCGACGTGTCCGCACGACGGAGATCGTCGAGGATCGTCGGTTCGGCCTTGCTCAGCACGTCGCTGAGGACACCACCCGCGACGATCAGTTCACCCACCGCGAGCCGAGGTACCGACCCGAAGACCGCGCCGACGGACAACGCGCCGTCCCCCTCGTCGAGCAGGACCACCGCCGCGTCGGCCCCGGACAGTTCTCCGGCCACCTCGGCGAGACGCCGCAGCGATCGGTCGGGCGACGCGCCGGCGAGCAGTTCCGCGTTCACGGCGGTGACGGCTTCCAGCCATCGACCGCGCACCCGGGTCTGTTCGAAGAGTCGGGCGTTCTCCACCGCCACCCCGGCGGAGGCCGCGAGTGACCGCAGCACGATCTCGTCGTCGGCGCTGAACTCGCCGCCACCCCGCTTGTTGTTGACGTAGAGGGTGCCCACCGTCTCGTCCCGCACCCACACGGGCACGGCGAGGGCCGCCCTCGACTCGGGAGCGCGGGCCTGCGGCACCTCCACCTCGGTGCCGGAGTCGGGGTCGAGATTGACGGTGACCCGTTCCGGGGGCCCACCCTCGGGGGCGAGCACCGTCAACGTGCCGCTGCGTGCCTCCACCAGGTCGAGCGCGGCCCGCACCGTGCGCCGCAGCGTCGTGTCGAGTTCGAGCTGACCACTGACCGCGAGAACCGCGTCGAGCAGCGACTGCAGCCGGTCGCTCGTGCGCGAGATCTCGGCGAGTCGGGACTGTACGCCCGAAAGGAGCTCGTCCAGTTTGAGTCCGGCCAGCTGCCGGGTGGCCGACGGGGACCGTGGTGTGCCCGACTCCCGTCCTCCCGTTTCGGCGCTGCGCGACATAACCGGCGTGTACCCGAGTGGTGAGGGGTCAATCGCCGGTCACGCGGGCCGGGCCACTCCGTCACGCGGGGCTACGGGCGGGCCCGTCCCCGGGTCCGCGACGCGGGTGGTGGGGTGTGGTTCGTCCTCACCGGGACAGATGCGCGGGGTGGTGCGTCACCGACTCGATGTCGGCCACCGTGGTCTCCAGCAATTGGTGCGACAGTTCGGCCAGCGCCCTCGCGACCGCGAGTTCGTCCCCGATGACGGGCACGTCCGTGTCCCGCGGGTTCCGCCGAGCCACACCGATGCCCGTACGGACGGTTCCGTCGTCCGTCCGCAACAGGGCCTCCGCGCGGGTCTGTCCGTCCTGTTCGTCGATGACGATGTTCATCGTCCAGGTCGCCGTGTGTTCCATGTCGATCTCCTCTTTCGGCGAGTGTCACCCGCGACCGGTCCGCGCAGGAGAGGCTTTCGTCCCGACCGCGTCGCGAACGGACGGCCTCCGGGCCCCTCCGTGAGTGGCGCGCGGCCGGTGAGGGCAGCACGATGACGGCAGGCGGGTGAGCACACCACCCACGAGCGGCCCATGACCGGAGGACACGTTGAGCGAGCATCCCACCGTGACAGCCGTCGACGCTCTGGCCGCCGAACTACTCGACGAGGCCGAAAGTCACAGCGCGCGCCGTACCGCGCGCACCCTCGTGTCGGGTAACTCGTTGCGGTCCACGTTGATCGCGATGCTCACGGGCACCGAACTGGCCGAACATGACTCGCCGCCCGCCGGGACGTTGCACGTGCTGGGCGGCACCGTGCTGTTGCGCACGCCGAGCAGACAGTGGGAGCTGGCCGAGGGCGACCTGGTGCCGTTGCCGCCGGAACGCCACTCGGTCTACGCGCTCAGCGACGCGACCCTGTTGCTGACCGTCGCCCTGCACTGACGTCCTCCGACGGCCGTGCGCGCCGGCTCCTTCGCCGCCGCGGTCAGCAGTCGCCGTCGAAGCAGAACCGCGACTCCGCCTCGTCCGTCTTCTCCACGCTGAGCACCACCTCCTCGCCCGGCGTGACGATCTTCCCGGCCGACGGCGCCTGTCGCACCACGATCCAGTTGTCGCGGTTGAACACGAACAGGTGGTCGTCGATCGGCACGGTGGTGATGTCGTCGATGCCGAGGGCCCGCAACGCCCTCACGCCGTCACCGAGGTTGACGCCGTGCAGTGACGGCATCGGCACGGGACGAGACGGTGCGTGGTCGCCGTCGAGTGCCGCGCGCAGGGGAAGACAGGCCCCCGAAGCGGGCAGGAGGGCGAGGACGCCGATGAGGAGGGAGCAGCACCTGCGGTGGATTGCGCGCATGACGTGACCTCCGGCGAAGGAGGGGAAGGGGCACGTCCACCAGGTCGGCCACAGGGGGACCCGAGGCCTGCCGGATCGTCCTCACCGGACGGTCCGGCCGTTCCACACCCTCATGGTGTCATGCTTCACCCGGTCGTGTCAGCACCTTCTCGTCAGCGCGCGAACCAGCGTTGGGGCTCGGGGGCCGTGTTCTCGTAGATGTGCTTGGCCTCCTGGTACTCGCCGAGCCCGGCGTGACCGAGTTCCCGGCCGATCCCGGAGCGCTTGTAGCCGCCCCATTCCGCTTGCGGCAGGTACGGGCCGAAGTCGTTGATCCACACGGTTCCGTGGCGCAGGGAACGGGCCACGTACTCGGCCTTGCGCGCCTCGGTCGTCCACACGGCCGCGGCCAGGCCGTACGTGGTGTCGTTGCCGATCCGCACCGCCTCCTCGACCTCGGAGAACCGCTCCACCGTCAGGATCGGCCCGAAGGTCTCCTCCTGCACCACCCGCATGTCCGCGCGGCAGTCGTCGAACACGGTGGGCAGGTAGAAGAATCCTCGCGCGAGCTTGGGGTCGTCGGGCCTGCGTCCGCCCGTCAGCAGGCGCGCGCCCTCCTCGATGCCGAGGCGGACGTACGATTCCACCTTCGCGCGGTGTTCCTCCGAGACCAGGGGACCGCTCTCGGTGTCGGGGTCGAGTCCGTTCCCCAGCCTGATGCGTGCGGCGCGCTCGGTGAGTTCGGCGACGAAGCGGTCGTGCAGCGCGTCCTCCACCACCAGCCGGGTTCCGGCCGAACACACCTGGCCGGCGTGGAAGAACACGGCGATGAGGGCGTAGTCGATGGCGGCCTCGAAGTCGGCGTCGGCGAACACGATGTTGGGGTTCTTGCCACCGAGTTCGAGTGCCACCTTCTTCACCGTGCCCGCCGCCGACGCCATGATCGCGCGACCGGTGGCCAGACCGCCCGTGAACGACACGAGGTCCACCAGGGGACTCGCCACGAGCGCCGATCCCACGGGGTCGCCGGCGCCCAGCACGAGGTTGACCACCCCGGCGGGCACACCCGCCTCCTCCAGCAGCTCCACCAGCTTGATGGTGGTCAGCGGGGTCGTCTCGCTGGGTTTGAGCACCATCGTGTTGCCCGCCGCCAACGCGGGCGCCACCTTCCACGCCATCTGCAACAACGGGTAGTTCCACGGCGCGATCAACGCGCAGACCCCCACCGGCTCGTACACCACACGGCTGCGCACCGCCGGGTTGCCCGCGTCGACGAGCCTGCCCGGATCGGACTCCGCCAGGGTGGCGTAGTACTCGAAGACCGAGGTCACGTCGTCGACGTCGATGCCTCCCTCCACCAGGGTCTTGCCGGTGTCGAGGGTCTCCGTTCTGGCGATCTCGGCGCGGTCCCGCTGCAACAGCTCCGCGACCCGGCGCAGCAGGCGCGAGCGGTGCCGGGCCGTCCAGGTGCGCCACACACCGTCGTCGAACGCCTTCCTCGCGGCCAGCACGGCGGCTTCCGTGTCGGCGACGTCGGCCTCCGACACGGTACGCACCACCGACTGGTCGTAGGGGTTGATGACGTCTCGCGTGGCTCCCGCCGAGGCGGACACCCAACGACCGTCGATGAACAGAGTGGACATGAGGGGTCCTTTCCCGGAAATTCGCCGTAACGAGCGCGGTGCCGTCGGCCTCGCTACCGTTGGAACGTGCCCTGAAGCACCCTCACCGCAAACATGCGGGCCGCCCCGCCACGACGCGAGAACGACGCGAGGACACTGTGGAGGCGGCCGGTCCCCCGTCTCTCCGGGAGCGGCCTTGGCGACCACCGACGACAACAGGACCCCTCCGGAACCGTTGTCCACGCCGGACGCCGGAACGCGGGAGTACGGGCTCAAACGACTCGTCTTCTTCGGTTCGGCGACGCTCATCGTGGCGTTGTCGGTGTGGGCCATCCTCACCCCGTCCGGCGCGTCGAACGCCATCGGCAGCGCGGTCTCGTGGATCTCGTCCAGCTTCGGCTGGTACTACTTCCTCGCCGCCACGCTCTACCTGGGGTTCGTCCTCTTCGTCGGCTTCTCCCGCTACGGCCGGGTGAAGCTCGGCCCGCAGCACTCGACGCCCGACTACGGGGTGTTCTCGTGGGCGGCCATGCTGTTCGCGGCGGGGATCGGCATCGACCTCATGTTCTTTTCCGTGTCGGGCCCCGTCAGTCACTACCTCGCCCCGCCCGAGGGGCAGGGTCAGACGGCGGAGGCCGCGCGTCAGGCGGTCGTGTGGACGCTGTTCCACTACGGCATCACGGGGTGGGCCATGTACGCGTTGATGGGCATGGTCCTCGGCTACTTCGCGTTTCGCTACCGGCTCCCGCTGGCGATCCGTTCGGCCCTCTACCCGATCATCGGCAAACGCATCCACGGCAGGTTCGGCGACACGGTGGACCTCGCCGCGATCATGGGCACGATCTTCGGGATCTCCGTCTCCCTCGGCATCGGGGTGGTGCAGCTCAACTACGGCCTCCGGTTCATGTTCGGTATCCCGGAGGGGACCGCCGCCCAGATCGGGCTGGTGGTGGTCGCCGTGCTCATGGCCACCGTCTCCGCCGTGTCCGGCGTGGACAAGGGCATCCGCAGGCTGTCGCAGCTCAACATCATCCTCGCGGCGCTGTTGATGGTGTACGTCCTCGTCCTGGAGGGCCCCGCGCGGTTGCTCAACGCGCTCATCCTCAACATCGGCGACTACGTCAGCCGGTTCCCGTCGATGACGCTCAACACGTTCGCCTACGACCAGCCGGTGGAGTGGCTGAACGACTGGACGCTGTTCTTCTGGGCGTGGTGGGTGGCGTGGGCACCGTTCGTCGGGCTGTTCCTGGCACGGATCTCTCGCGGGAGGACCCTGCGCCAGTTCGTGGCGGCCACACTCGTCGTGCCGTTTTTGTTCACGCTGACGTTCCTGTCGATACTGGGCAACAGTGCCCTCGGCGTCGTACGGCGGGGCAACCTCGAGTTCGGCGAGACCGCGATGAACACCCCGGAGCAGGGGTTCTACGGGCTGCTCGCCCAGTACCCCGGTGTGACGTTCAGTGCCGGACTCGCGACGTTCGTGGGCCTGCTGCTGTACGTCACGTCGGCGGACTCCGGTGCCCTCGTGATGGCCAACCTCAGTACCCGGCTGCCCACCCCCGTCACGGACGCCAAACCATGGCTGCGTATCTTCTGGGCGCTGGCCACGGGACTGCTCACGATGGCCATGCTCGTCGTCGGCGGGGTGGACGCGCTGACCAGCGCCACCATCATCATGGGGCTGCCGTTCTCCCTGGTGATGTTCCTGATCATCTGGGGGCTGTACCGGGCGCTGCGCGTGGAACGTTTCCGCGAGGAGGCGCTGCGCACCACGCTGCCGTCGTCGCTGTCGGTGCGCACCACCGTCTCCCCCGGTCAACCTCTCAGCACGTGGCGACATCGACTGGCCAGGGCGTTGAGCTACCCCGGCCCGCGGGCGGCGAGACGCTTCGTCAACGAGGTGTGCCGGCCCGCGCTGCACGACGTGGCGGAGGAACTCCGGACGCGCGGCCTGGACGCCAACGTCCACGAGGAGACCGAACCGGGCGGTACGGTGCCCTACCTCGCGCTGCGGGTGTCGTTGGACGCCGAGCCGGACTTCGGGTACTGGGTCCGCCCGGTGGAGCGACCCACGCCGTCGTACGCCATGCGCTCGGTGGCCGGGCACGACACCTACTACCGCATGGAGGTCCATCTGTCCGAGGGAGGTCAAGGCTACGACGTCATGGGCTATACGCGGGACCAGCTCATCGGCGACGTGCTCGACCAGTACGAACGTCACCTGGAGTTCCTGCGCCTGAGCGGGGAGACCGAGAGCCACCACGTGCTGCCCGACCACGCGCCCGCCCCGTCCGACGAATCACCGCCGGAGGACGAGGAGCGGTGACCCGGTCGGCTCAGCCGGTGACGGCCAGGGCGATCACGAGCGCGAGCCGTGTCTTCGGGTCGTCGAGGTCCAGCCGTACCAGCTCCCCCATCCTCCGCATGCGGTAACGCACCGTGTTGGGGTGCACGTCGAGCGCGGCCGAGGCGGCGCCGAGATCGCCCTGAGCCTCCAGCCACGCCCGCAACGTCGGCACGTAGTGGGTGTTGTGCGCGGCGTCGTGGCGGGCGAGCTCCGCGATCGGTCCGCGCCGGGGTCGTCTGCCCGAGTCGGCGGCCGTGCGCAGTCGTTGCAGCAGGATCTCCGACCAGGCGCCGTCGTAGTCCACCGGTTCGCTTCCGGGGCGGCCGACGTGCAACGCGAGGCATTCGTCGGCTTCCTGTCTGCCCTCGGGCAGCTGCGTCACCTCGCACACGCCTCCGATCCCCGCCGCCACCGTCACGTGGTCGGGCAGGTCGCGCACCAGTTCGGCGACCCACGCCTTGGCCGGGGCGGGATCGTCCCCGCACGGCAGCACCGTGTAGACGGTGTTGCCGAACAACGTACTGCGACCGGGGCGCGACCACCCGAATCCCGTGGTGGCCCGGTCGTAGGCGAGCAGCACGGCGGCATGGCGTTCATCGTCGGCGTGGGCCTGCAGCGCCACGACCCGGAACGTCTCGGGTGGCAGGCCGAGCTTGCCGCACACCGAGGTGGCGTCGGGTGTGCCCTCCAGCAGTTGGATCACCAGCTCCGACTCCACCTGTCGTTCCAGGTCGGAGCTCACTCGCGAGCGCAACAGGTGCAGCGCGACCGCCTCGGCACCGTCGCGCAGCGCGCGCAGTCGTCGCCCGGTGAGCGGTTCGTCGCAGGTGACCCACACCGACCCGAGCAGTTCCCTGCCCGCGCGCACCCCCGCCACCATGCGCCCCCGTAGTCCGTGCTCCGGCGAGGGCGCCACGAACAGCGGTTCCGACGAAGACGCCAGGTGGCGGAACACCCCGCGTTCCTCGAACAGTCGTCGCACGGGTTCCGACACCCGGCGGCCGAGGATGGTGTCGAGCCGCGCGGGGTCGGCGTCCTGCTGCAGCGAGGAGTAGGCGACCACACGCGACAGCCCGTCCTCGACCGTGACCTGCCCACCCACCGTGGTGGCGATGGTGTCGGCCAGCGCGAACAAATCGCTCGGCCCTCGGCCCACCTCGGTCTCGCGTCCTTCCAGGACCAGCCCGTAGACGACTCCGCAGACCTGGCTCCACGCCACGGCCCTGTCCACGAGCAGCACCGCGATCCCGTGCCGGTTGGCCTCCTCCGCTGCCCGGCGGGTGACGGCGGAGTCGCGGGAGCCGTGGGGGGCGTGCACCAGGACCACGGTGGCCTGCGCGGTCACGGCCAGCTTCACCGCCCGTCGCGGATCACGCACGCCCACCGCGAGCAGCACGTCACCAACCTGGGCCTCCGAATCGGCCGGGTCGTGGACGACCACGCTGTGCAACTCGGCCGAGCGTGGCGACATCACGGCCAGGGGGCGCACGCCGTATCCGCTGAGCACGTTGATGAGCCGATCCAATGTCACCATTGCCGTGAGTGTTCCCCCGTGGCCGTTGCGAACAAAGCGCGTGGGCCAGATTGTGCCGATTCGACAAACGCATCGCGCGTGGGGTCGGTCACCCTGGAGGGGCAACGTCGCACAGCGGGCCACAAGGAGGCAGGCGGTCATGGACGCACACACGCGCATCGACGGAGGACCTCGCACGGCGGTGGTGGTCGGGGCAGGCATCGTGGGACTGTCGACGGCCTGGTTCCTCCAGGATCGCGGGGTCGAGGTCACCGTGGTCGATCGCGACGACGTCGCGGCGGGCGCCTCCTGGGGCAACGCGGGGTGGCTTTCCCCCGGCCTGGCGATCCCCCTCAATGAGCCCAGCGTGCTGAAGTACGGTCTGCGGACCCTGCTGGACCCGAAGGCTCCCCTGCACGTGCCCTTCACGGTGGACGTCGGCCTGTGGCGCTTCCTCACCCAGTTCGCCGCCCACTGCACATGGGGCGCGTGGGAGCGCGCCGCGCAGGCGAACCTGCCCTTCAACGCCGAGTGCCTCGACGCGTTCGACACGCTGACCTCCTCCGGGGTCACCGCACCCACCGTCAGCGCCCCCATCACGGCGCTGTTCGAGACCCCGAAGCAGGCCACCGGCCTGCTGAAGGAGCTGCGGCGGATCAACACCTCCGGCGGCCACATCGCCTACCGGGGCCTCACCGGTGACGAGCTGCGGGAGGCCGCGCCGCAGGCCTCCGCGCGCATCGGTGCAGGTGTGCGCTTGGAGGGACAGCGCTACGTCGACCCCGGAGCGTTCGTCGCCGCGTTGGCCGACTCGGTCCGGCAGCGGGGCGGGGTGATCCGCACGGGCTTCGACGTCACCGCCATCCGCCCGCACGACCACGCCGTCACCCTCGAATCGCGGACCGGCGAACTGGTCTCGGGCAACGTGGCGGTGGTCGCCACCGGGGCGTGGCTGAACCGGCTGGCGCGCAGCAAGGGCGTCCGGGTGCCGGTGCGCGCGGGCCGTGGATATTCGTTCACCGTTCCCACCGACCGGCCCGTGCCGGGTCCGGTGTACCTGCCTCACGTCCGGGTCGCCTGCACGCCGTACCGGGGCGCGCTGCGGGTGGCGGGCACGATGGAGTTCCGCGGCCCCGACGACCCGCTCGACCGCGCGCGCATCGAGGCCATCGTGGCGTCGGCGCGCGACCTGCTCGACGGTGTGCGCTGGGACGAGCGCACCGACGAGTGGGTGGGCCCGAGGCCGGTCACTCCGGACGGCAAGCCGTTGATCGGCGCGACCGCCGTTCCCGGCTTATACGTGGCGGGTGGTCACGGTATGTGGGGCTTCACGCAGGGACCGATCACCGGCCGGCTGCTCGCGGAGCAGATCGTCACGGGCAAGCAGCCCGAGGCGCTGCGGTCGGTCGATCCGCTACGCTGAAGGCTTCGGTGAGGCCGCCGGGTCGGTCCTCTGTGGGCGTTCCCGGCCCGGCGACGTTACGCGGCTTATGCCTAAACCACCTGTTCGGTGGTCACCCGTTCCCGTGATGCAACTTTCACCCGGCTCGTTGCCGTCTTACTGTTCAACCGTCAGAAGCACGACAATGCACAGCCTGGGGTCCGGATACATGTCCGGAGGGGACTGTCATGAGTAAGACTGCCGACCAGATAGTCGTCGGTGATCGCATCACCTATCTCGCGGGAACCCCCGTGGGAATGGAGAAACTGTTCCGCAGCGGAGAAGTTGTCGCCTATCCGATCTCGGACCCGTACACGTCGGTGTTGTGGTTCCCCACACGCCCCGACGACGCGGAGGACGACACCGAACCGGTGTGGGTACGTCACGACAAGGTCGTCGACGTGGTCTCCGCGGTGGAGTGATCACACGGACGACGAGGCAGAACCGAGACGGGCGTGGGTGAAGGGGAAGCCACCCACGCCCGTTTCTCTTGTCGTCGGCGGTGTTTTCCGATCGACAGCGAAGGTCCACAGGGGAAACTCCCCGAAAGACGCTCTCAGCGGATCGTCAGGACGATCTTTCCCTTCGCCGATCGAGCGTCTAGTTCGGACAAGGCGGTGACGACGTCGTCCAGCGGGTACGTCGCGCCGATGGGCGGATCGAGGACACCGCGCTCGACGAGCGGGTACAACTCCGCCCACTGCCGGTGGAGATAGTCGGGCCGCTTGGTCCAGAACGCGCCCCAGCCGACGCCGACCACCGAGATGTTGTTCAGCAACAGGCGGTTCACCTTGACGACGGGAATCTCCCCGGCCGTGAACCCGATGACGAGTAACCGCCCCTCCGGCGCGAGGCTGCGGAGGGAGTCGGTGAAGCGGTCGCCTCCCACCGGGTCGACGACGAGATCGACACCGGCCCCGCCGGTCAGGTCCTTCACCGCAGCGCGAAAGTCGTCGGGCGACACGACCTCGTGCGCACCGGCCCGGCGAGCCATGTCGCTCTTCTCCGGCGACGACGTCACCGCGATCACTCGCGCTCCGAGCGCCGAGGCGAGCTGCACCGCGGCCGTGCCCACTCCACCGCCCGCGCCGTGCACGAGTACCGTCTCGCCCTCCCGCAATCCGCCTCGACGCGTCAACGCGAAGTGCACGGTGAGGTAGTTCATCGGGAAGGCCGCCGCCGAGACGAACGACACGGTGTCGGGAATGGCGAACACGGCGTCGGGCGACACGGCCACCGTCTCGGCGAATCCGCCGAGGCCGGGGAAGGCCGCGACCCGGTCGCCCTCGCGGACGGACGCGCCCTCCGGCGCGAAGCGCACCACGCCGGCGACCTCGGTGCCCGGCACGAACGGCAGCTCCGGCCGGTATTGGTAGAGTCCGCGCGTCTGGAGCAGGTCGGGAAACGTCACTCCGGCCGCATGGACGTCGATCACCACCGCTCCGTTGTCACCGAGCGGTTCGTCGATCTCCGTCACCCTCACCGCGGAGGGGCCGTCGAGTGTGGTGATCTGCGCTGCTCGCATACGTGACTCCTTCGTCAGGGTGCGACGGGATCGCACTCTACTAAGCAAGCGCTCACTGCAGCGACTGGGATGTGGTCCGGGACACGATTCAGTCCTCACGGCGCCCCGAGCCAATCACCACTCGGTAGAGCAACAGGATCACCAAGGCGCCGAGGATCGCCAGCCCCCAGGTGCGGAGGTCGAAGAACGTCCCGAGGTCGACGTCGAACGTCGTCCTGCCAATCCAGCCACCCAACAGGGCGCCCCCGATACCGAGCAATATCGTGAGCAGACATCCTCCGGGGTCCCGCCCCGGCATCAGCATCTTGGCGATGGCTCCGGCGAGCAGTCCGAGAACGATCCAACCCAGTACGCCCATGACGGCCAGCCTACGGACATCTCGATCATGCGGCACGGAGTTGAACGCCCCCCTGTGCCGATGGGCCGGAATCCACGAACGTGACGCCGAATTCGCCTTCCCCGCTCCCGACGACTCCCTCCCGTTCGGGAAAGGAGGCGGCCCGGCGCGCCGTCCGCGGGGACGGGTGGCACGCCGGGCCGCCGAACACGAGTGCCGGGGACGGCTCACTGGGGCGCCGGGGACGACTCCTCCCAGCCGAGCGCGCCCGCGATTTCCCGCTTCAGGATCGGCGCGAGGGTCTCCATGTAGGTCCTGGTGACGTGGTTGTCGTCCATGTAGACGAGCACGTTGCCGATCACGGGCGGGCAGACGGCCGGGGTGCAGAAGTAGTCGCTGAGGTCCACGAACGCGGTGTTGGCGGGCACGTTGCCCGCCGTCTCCCACGGCGGCCGAGCGTGGTACATGTCCCCGCGTCGAGGCGCGCACTCCGGCGCGTCCAGACCGTGCAGCTGCACGCACTCCGACGGTTCGAAATCGAACCGCGGGCTGTCACGAATCCCCACCACGCGAATGCCGTGCTCGCCCAGCCGGCGCCACTGCTCCACATAGCCATCGGGCGTCCACTCCGACAGCCCCACCCGAACGTCTCGGGTCGCCATCGCGAGTACCGCGTCGGGGTGGAGGTCGATGATCTTGGGCAACACTTCCCGGTTCCACTGCACGCACAGCTCGCTGATCGGCTCCGCCTCGTTCGCCGTCAGCGGGCAGCCGGACTGGTGGAACACGAAGAGTTCCCAGTTCTCCTCCTTGGCGATGGGGATGAGTGCCGACGCCAACTGCCAGATGTGGGAGTCGCCCACCGCGACGACGCGTCGTGTCGGCGCGACCCCGTCCGGCGGCGTCATTCGGCATTCCCGGACGTTGCCGTCCTCCCCGACCGTCTCCCGGATGCATTCGTCGAGCTCGAACTCGGTCCACTGGCTCGGCAGCGCCGCGTACGGGGGAACGACGTCGTTGTCGGGGTCGTAGACGGGTTTGCCCGTCGCCAGTACCTGAGCACCGGGGTGAGCCGGGTCGTCGGCCCGGAAGTCGAACTTCGCGCGTTGAGTGGTCACCTGCTGCCAGGCGACGGCCGCGGCGATGACGGGCACCAGCACCAGCACCGCGAATCGGTAGGCGCCCCAGCGGGTGGTCACCCCGATCTGCGAATACCGCACCGGATTCTCGATCCCGTGATACGTCAACACCGCCAACACCACGGACAACCCGATCACACCGGCGCCACCGAGCAGACCAACCTCACTCTGCCCCCGAACCACCAAATAAAACAGCAACACCGGCCAATGCCACAAATACAGCGAATAACTGATGTTGCCCAAATAAATCAACGGACGCGACGACAAAAACCGATCGGCACCCACCCGGCTACCGGTCGCCCCCGCCACCAACACCAACAACGCCGACACCATCGGCCACAACGCCACATACCCGGGGAACATGGTGCCGACCTGCAACACCAAACCACACGAGGCCAGCCCGATCACACCGAGCCACCCACACACCACGGCCAACCACCGCGGCAACACGATCCGATCAATCGTCAACGCCAGCAAACCACCCAACGCGAACTCCCACACCCGCGTCAACGAGCTGAAGTACGCAAACGGCTGATTCACCGCCGTCAACCACACCGAATACGCCAACGACACGGCGAAGATCAGTGACAGGGTCGTGATCAGGGTCGCCCTCATGCTCCAACCGAGCCGGCGGACGATCACCATCACCACGGCGATCAGCAAGGGCCAGACCAGGTAGAACTGCCCCTGCACCGACAGCGACCAGAAGTGCTGCATGATGCTGGCGCTGCTGTGCTGGGCGAAGTAGTCGGTCGAGTCCGCGGCCAACTGCCAGTTCTCGAAGTACAACGCCGACGCGATGACTTCCTTCGCCGTCTGGATCCAACGATGCTCCGGCAACCAGAGGAGTGCGGCCCCCATCGAGACGACGATGACGGTCAGCGCGGCGGGGAACAGGCGTTTGAACATCCGGCCCCAGAACGGGCGGAACTCGATACGACCACGCACACTCGCGCGGAACAACTGCCCGGTGATCAAAAAACCGGACACGAAGAAAAAGACGTCCACACCGCCCGAAATACGATCGAGCCACACGTGATAGACGACCACCAACGCGGCGGCCAACGCACGCAAGCCCTGCAACTCGGGACGGAACTTACGCCGGGGACGCGACGGCGGTACGGACGCCTTCTCCTCCCGCAAGGGTTCCCGCAACGTGGTCATTGCCGGAAGGTCCTCCCTGTACCTCCTCGGGCGGCCTCGCGCAACCCGAGCTAACGCAGCCCTGGCACGGTATCCCCCCTATCGGGTGAGCCAACGCGCGGGTAGGTACTGCACGCTCGTCGTCGATCACGCATAGTTGTCCGACCACCCTCCGGGGGCCACGACGGTGCTGCTAGCGTGAAACAGCAGGTGAGGGTGCGCACCGCCGGCAAGCTCGCAGGGAGAAGAACGTGGCCGAGCAGACAACGACGCCTCCGACCGTGACCGCGGACGACATCGAGGCGGCGGCCCGACGGCTCGCGGACGTGATCCCACCCACGCCTCTCCACCGCAACGAGCGGTTGTCCCGTCGCCACGGCCTCGACGTCTGGCTCAAACGGGAGGATCTGAACTCCGTCCGCTCCTACAAGGTTCGCGGCGCCTACAACCTGATGAGCCGTCTGCCGGAGGAGCAACGCCTCCGTGGTGTGGTCTGCGCCAGCGCCGGAAACCACGCCCAGGGTGTCGCGTACGCGGCGGCGGCCCTGGGGGTCGAGGCGCGCGTGTACCTGCCGAGGACGACACCGAAGCAGAAACGCGAACGCGTGGCCTGGCTCGGCGGCAAGCACGTCCAGGTGATCGTCGAGGGCGAGACCTACGACGACGCCGCGGCGGCGGCGCGGGCACACGCGGACGCCACGGGCGCGGTGCTCATCCCGGCGTTCGACGACCCGCACACCATCGCGGGCCAGGGCACGGTGGCCAAGGAGATCGTTGACCAGCTCGGGTACCCGCCCGACGTGGTGATCGTCCCCGTGGGAGGCGGTGGCCTGCTCGGCGGCACGTTGGCATGGCTGCGGGAGCGGTATCCCGCCGTGGACGTCGTCGGCGCGGAGCCTCGGGGCGCGACGAGCATGGCCCTGGCGTTGGAGCGAGGCGGGCCCACGCCCCTGGACACGCTCGACCCGTTCGTCGACGGCGCGGCCGTGCGCATGGTGGGCACCCACACCCACGCACTCGCCGCACGTCACGCTCCGCGGCTGATCGCCGTGCCGGAGGGACGCATCTGCGTGGAGATGCTGGATCTCTACCAGTCCGACGGGGTGATCAGCGAGCCCGCCGGTGCCCTCGCCTCGGCCGCGCTGGGGCTCGACGGTCTCGACCTCCCCGAGGGCGCCACCGTGGTGTGCGTGCTCTCCGGCGGGAACAACGACGTCAGCCGTTACGCCGAGATCGTGGAGCGCGCCCTGATCTACGAGGGCAAGAAGCACTACTTCCTGGTGGAGTTCCCCCAGGAGCCGGGGGCGCTTCGCCGGTTCCTCGACGACGTGCTCGGACCCGACGACGACATCACGCTCTTCGAGTACGTCAAGCGCAACAACCGCGAGACCGGGCCGGCGTTGGTGGGCATCGAGCTCGGCGCCGCCGAGAACCTGCCCGCGATCCTGGAACGGATGCGGCGCGCGCCCCACCGTATTCAGCGCGTCGAGCCGGACAGCCCGCTCTTTACGTTCCTGACGTGAGCCTCAGTCGACCCGGTGCAGTTTGTCCGGGTGATGCACGGCCGTTTTGCCGGTTTTCTCGCTGCGCACCAAGTACTGCGGGTGTTCCTTCGACGCCTTGACCGTGCGCCCGCCCGCCTCGGTGTCGGAGGTGATCTTTTCCTCGACGGTGCCGACCGAGCTCTGGTTGCCCGCCTCCCACCGCACGCGGTCGCCCTTTTTGAACTCCGCCATGACAGGCCTCCTTTCGTCCTCGTCGAAGGCGTACCCGCGGAGGACGCCGGGTCACGGAAATGCCCGGCCCCCTTCGAGGAGGGCCTGTTCGATGAACTCCCACACCGGCGCCGTGCCGTTGTGGTCCAGCCATGCCTGCGTGCCGACCCGCACGGCCGCGAGGAAACAGGCCGCGAGCACCCGCGCGTGGGTGGCCGACCGGCTCTCCGGCGGCAACCGGCGGTCGATCTCCACGGCGAGCGTGCGTTCGAAGGAGGCGTAGGTCGCGACCTGCTCGGCGACCAGTGCCGGGTGCGAGCGGATCACCCGCGCCTGGGTGAGCCAGTCGGGGAAGTCGCGGCGGGGGCGTCGCCGCTGGAGATCGCGCAACACCGTGTTGGCTCCTTCCCGCAGGGCCGTCCACACGGATTCGTCCTCCGGCCGCGCGGCCACGGCGTCGAGCAGCGAGTAGAGTCGCATACCGTCGCCGTGAAGCATGGCTTCTTCCTTGCTGGCGAAGTAGTTGGAGAACGTGCGACGGGAGACTCCGGCGGCGTCGGCGATGGCTTCCACTGTGACGGTGTCGTAACCGTGCGCCACGGACAACCGCATCGCCGCCTCGTGCAATGCGAGCTTTGTGGCGATTTTCTTCCGTTCCCGCAACCCGAGCACTGTCTCCACGCCCGCAATGGTAGGCCGAGACGTGATGTGTTTCTCAACGCGCAAACTTGCACAGTGGGCAAGCTCACCGGGATAGTTGCGTATGGCAACCATGTCTCGGTTGCCTTCCCTTTCCATCTTCCGTGAATCACAGCCCGGAGGCTGCGTGACTTCCTCGACCCTGTCCTCGCGACACGAGGCCGACCGCGGCAGCGTGCTCCGCCCGCTGCTCGGCCTCCTGCTCGTGCTGTTCGTCTCGATGATCAGCGCGACAGTCGTGTCCACCGCGCTTCCGAGGATCATCGGGGCGCTCAACGGTAGTCAGACCCAGTACACCTGGGTTGTCACGGCGACGTTGCTGACGGCTACCGCGTCAACTCCGATCTGGGGCAAACTCGCCGACCTCTACAGCAAGAAGGTCCTCGTCCAGGTCGCAATCAGCATCTTCCTCGTCGGCTCGCTCCTCAGCGGTTTCTCGCAGGACGCGGGCCAGCTCATCGCCGCTCGTGCGTTCCAGGGCCTCGGTGTCGGGGGCCTCCAGGCACTGGTGCAGACGATCATCGCGGCGATGATCCCGCCCAAGGAGCGCGGCCGTTACAACGGTCTGCTCGGCGCCGTCATGGCGGTCGCCACCGTGAGTGGGCCGCTGCTGGGTGGTCTCATCACCGAGACGTCCTGGATGGGCTGGCGCTGGTGCTTCTTCATCGGTGTCCCGTTCGCCGCCCTCTCCCTCATCGTCCTGCAGCGCTCCCTGCACCTGCCCGTGTTGCGGGACCGTGACGACGTCCAGGTGGACTACGTGGGAGCCACGCTTCTCGCGGCAGGGGTGAGCCTGCTGCTGATCTGGGTGACCTTCGTGGACTCCTCCTTCGACTGGGTGTCGTGGCAGACGGCGGCCATGGTGGGCGCGGCGCTCGTGATCCTCGCCGTGGCCGTGTGGTGGGAGTCGCGCGTGGCCGAGCCCGTGCTGCCGCTGGCGGTGATCAGGCAGCCCGCCCCGGCGCTGGCGATCCTGGCGAGCCTCGCGGTCGGTATGGCCATGTTCGGCGGTGCGGTGTTCCTCGGCCAGTACTTCCAGGTCAGCCGCGGGTACACCCCGACGGAGGCCGGGTTGCTGATGATCCCGATGATGCTCGGGACGCTCGTCTCCTCCACGGTGTCGGGCCTGGTCGTCAGCCGCACCGGCAAGCTCAAGGCTCAGATCGTGGCCGGCACGGTGATCCTGGTCGCGGGCTTCGGTGTGCTGTCGACGTTGAAGCACGACACGTCGCTGCTCATCGTCTTCGCCGGGCTCGCCACCATGGGTATCGGCGTCGGTATGTCGATGCAGAACCTCGTGCTCGCGGTGCAGAACACGGTCGCGCTGCGTGACGTCGGCGCCGCGAGCGCGTCGATCACGTTCTTCCGGTCGCTGGGCGGCACCATCGGCATCTCGGTGCTCGGCGCGGTGCTCGCCAACCGCGTCAGCGCCGACATCGCGAAGGGCCTGCAGGAGGCGGGGGTTCCCGCGTCCGCGTCGGGTGGGGCGAGCAACCTCAACCTGGACGCGTTGCCGGCGCCGATCCGCACGATCGTCGAGACGGCCTACGGCGACGCCACGGGTCACATCTTCCTGATCTCCACGGCCATCGCGGTGGTGGGCGTCATCGCGGCGCTGCTGCTCAAGCCCGCGCCGCTGCGCACGACCCTGGACATGGAGAAGCCAGCGGAGACGGAGCCGGCCGGGCCCGAGGAGACGGAGCCGGCCAAGCAGGACTGAGGACGCGGTCCTGCCGCGGGATCACGCCAAGGGCGTGGCCGGAGTGAGGCGGGGCAGGTGCCCGACGACATCCGGACTGTCGGCGAGCGGCCTCGCCTCGACGCGGAAGTCGCGATCACGGTCGGGGTCGTAGCGCGGCCCGATCACGCGCGGCCGCAGCGGGCGCCGAAACCATCGTGTCCCGGCGGAGTCGGGAGCGGGGTCGGCCGCCCGGTGCAGGTCGAGCAGAGCCCTTCACCCGGCCCGGCGGAAAGCCCCGCGAAGACCACCTCCGCGAAGTCCGATGGTGGGGCGGGCACCGAGAAAGGTGCCCGCCCCGCTCCCACGGTGAGCGCCGTGACGACGTAACCGGGGCCGAGCCGGGCGCGTAGCGTTCCGCCCGCGACGAGGTGAGCACAAGACCGCCCCGGTAGACGATCCGCTGTCACGTCGCGGTCCGACGGCTCGGCACGGTGCCGGCGAGTGCGGGCTCGATCCCCTCTCCGGGGGTGGTGCCGCGAGCGCACGACTTCGGACCTCCGCGCGAAATCTCTCCGCGAGCGATGCTCATCGACTAGGCTGCATCGGATCCATGAGATAATCGAGGGTATCCGTGAGATAGCTGGGGGTTTCGTGCAGCCGCTGACCGATGACGATCCCGTCCGCGTCGGCAACTACACGCTGCTGGGCCGACTGGGGTCGGGTGCGATGGGCACCGTCTATCTGGGGCGCTCCCGCAGTGGGCGGTACGTCGCCGTCAAGCTCGTCTCGTCGGGGCTTACGGAGGAGCACTCCTTCCGCGACCGGTTCCGCCACGAGGTGGCGAACATGCGCAAGGTCGGCGGTTTCTGGACCGCCGGCGTCGTGGACGCCGATCCCGACGCCCCACGACCTTGGGTAGCCACCGAGTACATCGCCGGACCCACCCTCGCGGAATACGTGCGGGAGAAAGGACCGCTGCCGGAAAGCGAGTTGTTCGGGCTCGGGGCCGCGCTCGCCGAAGCCCTCGTCTCCGTGCACGGCGCGGGCGTGGTGCACCGCGACCTCAAACCCGGCAACATCCTGATCTCCACCGACGGACCGAGGGTCATCGACTTCGGCATCTCCAGGGTGCTCGACCAGACCACCCTCACCGCTACGGGCGTCGCCATCGGCACGCCGGGGTTCATGTCGCCCGAACAGGTCGAGGCGGGCGAGGTCGGCCCCGCGAGCGACGTCTTCTCCCTCGCGGGCGTGCTGGTCTTCGCCGCGACCGGCAACGGCCCCTTCGGGGCGGGCTCACTACCCTCGATCCTCTACGCCGTCGCCCACGGCGAGCCGCGCCTCGACGGCGTTCCGCCCCGCCTGCGCGCGGTGCTCGAACCGTGTTTCGCGAAGGACCCCGCCGCGCGCCCCACGGCGGCTCAGTTGCTCGACTCGTTCACCCCGGACCGCGACCCCGTCACCATGCCGGTGGCGACGTCCGCGGGCGCTCCGCCCCCACCGAGCGTCTCCCCCGGCGCGGTGGCGGCGACGGACGAACCGCCGACCCGGCCCGTGGCGCCGCCCGCGCCTACGACCCCCGCGCGTGGCGAGAAAAACGATCAACCACTGCCCATCGAGTTCATCCTCGGCTCCACGCTCGCGGGCATTGCCGGTTACCTCTGCGCCTTCCTCCTCAACGGGGCCATCGAGGCGCCGGTACCGCAAGACAGGTTGCGCCTCACCGAGTTCGTTCCCGTGGTGCTCACGAGCCTGATCGTGTTCTTCCGGCCGTTTCGCACCGAGCGGGCGCGATTCTGGGGCTCATTCGTGCTCGGGTTCGGCTTCCCCGCTGTTCTCACCGCCTGGTGGGTGCCGTACGACAACCTGCTCTCGCCCACGGACACCATGTACGTGTTCACCGGCCATGCCCTACCACCGCTGGCGCTACTCACCATCGCCGACATCGCCATCGGACGGCGCACCACCGGGGAACCTCTCGGTGGTGTCCCGCAATTCGCGCTTCCCGTGGCGATCTGGGTCATCGACCTCTACTTCCAAGCGTATGTCGTGACCGTCTTCCTCGGCGTAATTCTTTTGTTGATCTTTCCGGCACTCGTAGCTGTGCTGCTGTTCGGGCTGCTGGCATCGCCCTCCGGGCGGAGGCGACTCGACCGGTCCGGGCTGGTAATCAGCCTCGGAATCAGCGCGCTCCCGGCCGTGCTGTACCTACTGCAAACCATCACATATGACGTCCCGCTGCACATTCCCCTTGCGAACTCCCTCCTCGCGACCCTGCCCACCGCAACGTTCGCGATTCCGTTCGTGCTGGTGCGGCGGTCCACAGTTCGCCGCGCCGCCCGCCGGGCGCGGGCGCGCATGCAGGCGCAACGCCTTCCCCGCTGAGCGGCGCGGGCGGCCTCGTCAGCTGTCGAGGTGTTCGCGTACCCGCGTGGCGACCTCGGCCACCGGCACGCGGACCTGCTCTCCGCTGGTCATGTCGCGCACGGTGACCTCGCCCGCGGCTTGTTCCTCGGGCCCGTAGATGAGCACCGTACGCGCCCGCTGGTCGTTGGCCCACTTGAGCTGCTTGCCCAGCTTGCCCGACGTTCCCAGGTAGACGCCCGTGCGCAGGCCCCGGCCGCGCAGGTCGGCGGCCATGCGCATCACGGTGTCCTCCGCGCCGAGGACCGTCAGGGCGACGTCGAGTCCCCCGGTCTTCTCCGCGTCGGCCGCCTGGACGGCGAGGATGCGTTCGAGGCCGATGGAACCGCCGCATGCGGGCAGGTCGGGGCCGCCCAGCTTGGCCACCAGCCCGTCGTAGCGCCCACCCGAGGCGATGGAGCCCGGATAGCCCTCGGCCACCACCTCGAAGATCGGGCCGGTGTAGTAGTCGAGACCCCGCACCATGCGTGGCGTGAAGGCCACGCGGTCGTCGGGCAGGCCGGCCGTCAGCTGCATCAGCCGGTCGATCTCCGCCAGGCCCTCGCGTCCGCGCTCGGTGGTGTCGAGCTGCTTGCGCACGCGGTCGGTGTCGGCGGCGGTCACATCGCCCACCAGTTCCTCGGCGACGCGGGTGTCCAGGCCCCGCTCGACGAGTTCGGCCACGACCGCCGAGGCGTCGAGCTTGTCCAGTTTGTCCAGCGTGCCGAGCACGGCCGTGCCGCGTTCCTCGGGAATGCCGTAGGCCTCCAGCAGGCCGTGCAGTGCCTTCCGGCTGTTCACCAACATCCGGAAGTCGGTGACGCCCAGCGCCGTGAGTCCGTCGTGGATCGCCCACAGGATCTCGGCGTCGGCCAGCGGTGAGGCCGACCCCACCGTGTCGATGTCGCACTGGGTGAATTCCCGGAACCGTCCCTTCGCGGGCCGGTCGGCCCGCCACACCGGCCCGATCGCGTAGCGCTTGTAGGGCGAGGGCAGTTGACTGCCGTACGTGCCCACCACGCGGGCCAGGGGAACGGTGTGGTCGTAGCGCAGCGCGAGGTCGGCCTCGCCCGTCGCCTCGTGCACACCACGCTTGAGGATCTTGAAGATCAGCGCGCTGGCCTCGTCGCCGAGCTTGCCCGCGAAGACTTCGAGCCGCTCGAACGCCGGGGTCTCCAGCGGGTCGAACCCGTAATGCTCGAACACGCCCGACACCGTGTCGAACGCGGCCTTGCGGCGACGCACGTCGTCCGCGAGGAAGTCTCGGGTTCCTGAGGGTGGCTCGGCGGCCTTCGCCATGTTGTCGTTTCCTCCGCTGTCGTCGACTCGGCGCCCATTGTCCCGCGTCGGCCACCGCGCGGCTCGCCACCCCTTACGTGCGTGTCACCGAGCCCGACCGTATAGGTCGTTATACATGCGTATGGGCGCGCGACCCCGATGCGATCCGGCCGACCGTGTCACGATCGCGACACGGTCGGCCGGGACGAACACACCACGTTCAGCGACTGAAGCCCGCCGTCAACCCGCTGACGAGCTGGCGCCTGCCGAGGATGTACAGCGCGAGCACCGGCAGGGTCGACAGCACCACGGCCGCGAGCACGGCCGGGATGTTCACCGTGAACTGCCCCTGGAAGCTCCACAACGCCAGGGGCAGCAACCGCTGGTCGGGGCTTTGCGTGAGGATCAGCGGGAACAGGAAGCCGTTCCACACCTGGAGCGCGTCGTACACCGCCACGGTGACCACGGCGGGCCGGGTGAGCGGCAGCACCAGACTCCACACCACCCGCCAGTGCCCCGCGCCGTCAAGTCGCATGGACTCGAACAGCTCCCCCGGAACGTCCCGTAGGAAGTTCGCGAGAATCACCACGGTCAGCGGGATCGCGAACGCCGCCGACGGCAGGATGATCGCCAGCAGCGTGTCGTAGAGCTGCGCCTGGACGATGAGGTAGTAGACGGGGATGATCGTGGCCTGCAACGGGATGGCGAGCCCGAGCAGGAACGACCGGTACGTCAGGCGGGAGAATCTGGTGTCGGCCCGCACCACGTAGTACGCGGCGAGCAGCGACACGGTGACGGTGATGGCCACGGTCGCCAGCGTCACCACCACACTGTTGCCGAGGTAGCGCAGGAAGTCGTTCTCCAGCACCAGCCGGTAGCTGTCGAGCGTGGGCTCCTCCGGCGGCACCAGCGGATTGGACGAGAAGAATCCCTCCTGGTCGCGCAGGCTGGTGATCACCACGTAGTACACCGGGACGATCACCACGAGCAGCCACGCGAACCCGGCGAGTCCACCCACCACGTTGGGCCTGCGGTGGGCCCTGCTTCGGACACCGGCCGCCATCACGCCCCCTCCAACTGACTACCGCGACGGAAGCTCGCCCAGCGGGACAGCCCGAGGGCCAAGGCGAGACCGGTGACGACGAGCAGGACCGCCAGGGTGCTGGCCTTGCCCATCTCGTCACTGGAGAACCCGGTGAGGTACATGTGCAACGGCAGCATCCGCGTCGCGTCGCCGGGCCCGCCGCCGGTCAACACGAACACCAGGTCGAAGTAGGTCAACGACCCCACCGTCATCAGCGTGGACGACGTGATGATCGTGTAGCGGAGCTGCGGCAAGGTGATGTGGAAGAACTGCCGGATGGTGCCGGCGCCGTCGAGCTGCGCCGCCTCGTACAGCGACGCCGGGATCTGGCGCACGCCCGCCTGGTAGAGCAGGGTGTGGAACGGCACGAACTGCCACGCGATGACGAACACCACGACGTACAGCGCCAGGCTCTCGTCCCCGAGCCAGTCCTTGGCGAGCGACTCGGCGCCGAACGCCAGGCTCATCCCGAAGTTGGGGTCGAGCAGCGCCTTGAAGGCGATGGCGATGGCCGCCGATGACAGCAACATCGGCAGGAAGTACAGCACTCCCAGCAGCGCGCGATAGCGGCCTCGTCCGGCCACGAAGACGCCGAGCAGGAGCGAGATCGGGGTCTGCACCAGCCAGCTGAACACGATGACCTGCACCGAGAGCCAGATCGCGTTCAGGGTGGCCGGGTCGGTGAGCACGTCCGACCAGTTGGCCAGCCCCGCCCACGTCATCTCCGAGATGCCGTCCCAGTACACGAAGCTGAGCGCCACCACCCCGACCAGGGGCACCAGGGCGAATACGCCGAAGAACACCAGCGCGGGCGCCGCCATGACGGGAGAGGGCCCGCCGCGGCGGGCACCCGCACCGGAGTCGGACAGCCGTGAATCGGTCACTGTCGTCACTTCTGTTCGATCGTGGAGTCCATTGCTTCACAGAACTGTTCCGGGGACATCTGCCCGCTGAACAGCTGCTCCAGGTTCGTCAGCAGGGCGTCCGCCTGCTTCGGGGACAGCGCCTGATCCCAGGAGAGTTCGAAGTTGGGCGCCTGGGCGGCCAGGTCGTAGACGAACGAGAGGTAGTCGGGGTCATCCGTTGTGGACAGTCTCTTGTCGATGCCCTTCACCGGGGGCACGGAGCCGTTCTCCAGAAGCGTGTCGACGTAGCTGTCGCTCATGAGTCCCTCGGTGAGGTACTGCGTCGCGGCCTCCTTCTCCTTCTCGGAGGCGTCGGCGCTCACCGCCCAGTAGTTCGCCGGGTTCCCGACGATGTTGGCGGGGTCTCCCTTGCCGTCCTCGACCGTGGGGAACGTCGTGTAGCCGAGGTGACCGTCGGAGATGAACTCCGGGGCGGAGTCCTTGATGGACGGGTAGGCCCACGATCCCATGAGGTACATGGCGGCCTTGTCGGTGTAGAGCAGGGCGGCGTCGGCACCGCTGTCCGCGGCGATCGAGTTGTATCCCTTGATGAATCCGCCCGCGTCGACGAGTTCGCGGATCATCTCCCCCGCGCGCTTCACGGCCGGGTGGGACCACGCGCCGGGCTCGTTCGCCACGATGGCGTCGAACACCTCGGGGCCGCCGATGCGGTCGACCAGGTACTCCAGCCACATCAGTTGCGGCCACCTGCTCTGGCCACCGATGGCGAACGGGGCGATGCCCTCCTCCTGGAACCGGGGGACGAGATCCATGAGTTCGTCCCACGTGCTCGGAGGTTCGGCGCCGATCCGGTCGAACAGCTTCTTGTTGTAGTACAGCAGGACCGGCTGCATGCCGTTGTTGGGCAGTGCGTAGGTCTTACCGTCCACGACACCGGTGTCGAGGACCGAGGGCAGGAAACGGTCGGTGAGTTCGGTCTCGTCCTCGACCAGTTCGGAGATCGGGACGACCTTGCCCGCGTCGACCCAGTCGCGCAGCGTGCCGCCGCCCCAGCCGAAGATCAGCGTCGGTGCGCCGCCCGCACCGATGGAGGTACGGATCTTCTGCTTGTAGGCGTCGTTGGCGAAGAATTCCGCGTTGATCGCGTGGTCGGGATGGTCACTGTTCCACGACTCGAAGGAGCTGCGAATGGTCTGTTCGTCCCCGCCCGTGAGAGCCCAGGCGTTCGCTCCCGACCCACCCGGCCCGCTCGTGCCACAGGCGGCGGACAGGGTCAGGACCGCCGCCGCACCCGCTGCGAGCAGTGCCGCGCGTCTCGTACCCAGTGCCATGACGCACCTTCCTCGTCGAAGGTCCGAAACTTTTCGGAAAACTTATGGTGTGGATACGCACCCTAGAAGGGGGATACAGCAAGGTCAAGAGTCGACTTCCCACGATTTTCAGCTATAGTTGATCGAAAGTTTTCGAAAAACGAAACGGAGGTTGCGGTGCCGAGTGGTTCCAACACCCGGCGGCGAGCGACGCTGGCGATGGTGGCCGAGGCCGCGGGCGTGTCCCTCCCCACTGCGTCCAAGGTCATCAACGGCCGCGGTGACGTGGCGGCGGCAACGCGTCTCCGGGTCGAGGAGGCCGCTCGCGAACTCGGCTACGTCCCTCCGGTCGGTCGACGCAGCATAACTCCCGCACGGGTCGTGGACCTCGTGTTCGACGACCTCGTGAGCCCCTACTCGCTGGAAGTACTGCGCGGTGTCACCGAGGCGGGCGCCGAAACCGGGGTGGACGTCGTGGTCAACCGCATCCCCACGGGAAGTGGCGAACCGGCGTGGGCATCCACTCCGGAAGGTTGGGCCAACCGTCTCAAGGCCGCGGGCCGCGAGGGCATCATCATCGTCACCTCGGAGCTGACCGAGGAACAGGTGGACGCCTTCGACAAGGCCAGTCTGCCGCTCGTGGTGATCGACCCGTTGAACCTGCCGAGAACGGACGTCACGAGCGTGGGCGCCACCAACTTCTCCGGCGGGTTGTCCGCCACCGAACACCTGTTGTGCCTCGGGCACCGCAGGATCGGCTTCGCGGGTGGGCCGGTACGGGCGGCGTGCGGGCAGGCCCGCCTGCACGGCTACCGCGCGGCGTTGGAGAAGGCGGACATCTCACCGGACCCGGAGCTGACCCTGCACGGCCCCTTCAGCTACCCCGCCGGGCTGGAGATGGGCAGTCAGCTGTTGTCCGCCCCCGAACCACCCACCGCCGTCTTCGCGGCCAGCGACACCACCGCGCTGGGCGTGGTCGAGGCCGCCCGCCGACGCGGGCTGCGCGTGCCCGACGACCTCAGTGTGGTCGGGTTCGACGACACCATCCTGGCCACGCTCGCCACGCCCGCCCTGACCGTGGTCCGGCAGCCGTTGTTCGACATGGGCCGGGTCGCACTTCGCACCCTGCTCCGGCTGGCGGCGGGCGAGTCCCTGGATTCCCACCACGTCGAGCTGGCCACCCAGCTCGTCGTGCGTGACTCGACAGCACCTCGACGAGGAGAACGATGACCACCAAGCCCTGGCACGACACATCGGCCGACTCGCTGCGGCGCGCGCAGGCCCTCCTGGACGCAATGACGTTGGAGGAGAAGGTCGCGCAACTGGGCAGCGCGTGGCCCGGCAACGAGCAGCTCAACGGCAACGTCGCGCCCATGCAGGACGTCTTCTCGCAAGGTGCGGCCACGTTCGAGCAGCGTCGTCGGCACGGTCTCGGGCACATCACGCGCGCGTTCGGCACCGCGCCCATCAGCGTGGCCGACGGCACGGAACGAGTCGTGAAACTCCAGCGGGACGTCGTGGACAACACGCGGCTCGGGGTTCCCGCGATCGTCCACGAGGAGTGCCTGACCGGGTTCACCACCTACGGTGCGACGGTGTACCCGGCGCCGTTGGCGTGGGCGGCCACGTTCGATCCCGAGCTCGTCGAACGGATGGCGGCCGCGATCGGGTCGGACATGCGCGCGGTGGGTGTCCACCAGGGACTCTCGCCGGTGCTGGACGTCGTGCGCGACCACCGGTGGGGCCGGGTCGAGGAGACCCTCGGCGAGGACCCCTACCTCGTGGGCATGCTCGGCAGCGCCTACGTCCGCGGGCTGCAGAGCGAAGGCGTGATCGCCACGCTGAAGCACTTCGCCGCCTACTCCGCCTCGCGGGCCGCGCGCAACCACGCTCCGGTGTCGATCGGGCCCCGCGAGCTGCGCGACATCATCCTCCCGCCGTTCGAGATGGCGGTGCGGGACGCGGGCGCGGGCTCGGTGATGAACTCCTACGTCGACGTCGACGGCGTGCCCGCCGCCGCCGATCCCACGCTGCTCACCGGGGTCCTGCGTGACGAGTGGGGATTCGAGGGCACGGTGGTGTCGGACTACTGGGCCATCGCCTTCCTCGCGACCATGCACCGGGTCGCCGACAAGGCCGCCGACGCCGGGGCGCTCGCCCTTCGGGCGGGCATCGACGTCGAGTTGCCCGACGCCCTGTGCTACGGGGAGGAGCTGATCGAACGGGTGCGCCGCGGGGAGGTCGACGAGGCGCTGATCGACCGTGCCGCGCTGCGCGTACTCCGGCAGAAGGTCGAGCTCGGTCTGCTCGATCCCGACTGGACACCGGAGTCGGACGTGGACTCCTCGGTGAACCTGGACTCGGCGGAGCACCGCGAGCTGGCGCGCCGGATCGCCGAGCGGTCGGTGGTGCTGTTGGCCAACGACGGGGTGCTGCCGCTGGCGAGCGAACACCGCCGGGTCGCGCTCGTGGGTCCGTGCGCCGACGACGCGCTGGCCTTCCTCGGTTGCTACTCCTACCCGAACCACGTGCTGCCGCGGTACCCCGAGTTGGACCTCGGGATCGAGGTGCCGTCGCTGGCCGAGGCCCTACGCACGGAGTTGCCGGACACCGAGATCGAGCTGGTTCCGGGGTGCGCGGTCAACGACGACGACCGGTCGCACATCGCGGAGGCCGTGGCCGCCGCCGAGGGTGCCGACGTGTGCGTGGCCGTCGTGGGTGACCGGGCGGGGTTGTTCGGCGAAGGCACCTCCGGCGAGGGCTGTGACGCCCCCGACCTGCGACTGCCCGGCGTGCAGGAGGACCTGCTGGCCGCGTTGCTGACCACGAAGACCCCCGTGGTGATCGTGGTGGTCTCGGGACGCCCCTACGCGCTCGGCGAGCACGCCGACCGCGCGGCCGCCGTCGTGCAGGCGTTCATGCCCGGCGAGGAAGGCGGTGCCGCGCTCGCCTCGATCCTGTCCGGACGCACGACGCCGTCGGGACGCCTTCCGGTGCAGGTTCCCCGGCACCCCGGCGGGCAGCCGGCCACCTACCTGCACCCGCCGCTGGGCGGCAACAGCCAGGGCATCAGCAACCTCGACCCGACCCCGGCGTTCCCGTTCGGACACGGACTGTCGTACACGACGTTCGACTACGACGGCCTCACCCTCAGCGCCGAGCGAGTGCCCACCGACGGCAGCCTCGACATCAGCGTCGACGTGCGCAACAGCGGCGACCGCGCGGGCTCCGAAGTGGTCCAGCTCTACCTCGACGACGTGCAGGCCCAGGTGACGCGGCCGGTCCGGCAACTCGCCGGCTTCGCCCGCGTCGACCTGGAACCGGGTGAGACGGCACGGGTCACTTTCACCCTGCACGCCGATCGCACGAGCTTCACCGGGCGCGACCTGCGCCGCATCGTGGAGCCGGGACGGATCGACGTGTACGTGGGGCGTTCGGTGGCGGACCTGCCGTGCTCGGCGTCGTTCGAACTGACCGGTCCGGTGCGGACCGTGGGCCACGACAGGGTGCTGACCACTCCGGTGAGCGTGACCACCTCGCGCTAACGACATTCCTCCGGCGGACGGACCCGCTCGACCGCGCCGCGACTACGCTGGTGGCCGCACGCGCCCGAGCCGTTCGACGACGAGCCGACCGGGTGCGGCACGTACCGCGTTCGGGCGGTCACGGCGGGTTCGTCCGCTCGCTCCCCGCCACTCCACTGTGGTGTATCTCTCGCGCTCACCTGACCACCGTGTGAGACGACTTTCCGGGCTCTCCGTCGTTGCCACACCCTGGAACCCGCCACGCACGCGGTACCCACCCCGACGCGCGTGCGAAGTAGTTCCGGGAAGGTGACATGGCAGACACACACGGCAGTGACAACACGGGCGACGAGATCCGTCTGCCCGAACGCCCCAAACGTTCGAAGGGGCCGTTCATCGCGCTCGGTGTCGTGCTGGTCGCCGCCTTGGTGGCGATCACGGTCGTGTTCACGGGCGGTGACTCCGACGACGGGGGCGCCGGGAACGTGACGGTGCGCATCGGCACCACCGAAGCCGGGTCCGACTACTGGCAGACGTTCACCCGCGTCGCCGCGGACGAGGGCATCACGATCGAGACGATCAACTTCAGCGACTACAACCAGCCGAACCCGGCGCTGTCGCAGGGCCAGACCGATCTGAACCTGTTCCAGCACGTACTGTTCCTCGCCAACTACAACGTCTCCAGCGACGACACCCTGACGCCGATCGGCTCCACCTACGTGGTGCCGTTGTCGCTGTACTCGCGCAAGCACACCTCCGTGGACCAGATCCCCGCGGGGGGCATGGTGGCCATCCCCAAGGACCCCACCAACCAGGCCAGGGCCCTGCTGGTGCTCCAGCAGGCGGGGTTGATCGAGCTCAAAAACGGCGGCACCGTGCTGTCCACGCCCGCCGAGATCGACAAGGCCGCCTCGAAGGTGGAGGTGACCCCCGTAGACGCCGCGCAGACCGTGGCCGTGCTGGACTCGGTGGACGCCTCGATCGTGAACAACGGCTTCGCCATGGACGCCGGTCTCGACCCTGCCAAGGCGCTGTTCTCCGACGACCCGCGCAGCGACGCCGCCGAGCCCTACATCAACATCGTCGCGGCGCGCGCCGAGGATAAGGACAACCCGACCTACCGGAAGGTCGTCGAGTTGTTCCACCACCCCGAAGTGCAGGAGGCTTTGAAGGCCGAGTCGCGCGGCACGTCCGTGCCGGTGCAGCGCTCGCAGGAGGAGTTGGAGGACATCCTCGTCAAGCTCTCGGACACGGTTCGGACGGCGAAGCGATGACGGCGGCGCCTCTCATCGAACTGCGAGACGTCACCAAGGTCTTCGCCACGGCGGGCCGCGGTCGGGTCACCGCGCTCGACGGCATCAACCTCACCGTAAACGCCGGTGACGTGTTCGCCATCATCGGCTACTCCGGTGCGGGCAAGAGCACCCTCGTGCGGCTGGTCAACGCGCTGGAGAAGGTCACGAGCGGTCAGGTGATCGTCGACGGCACGGACATCACCGCCCTGAGCGAGCGGAAGCTGCGGGAAGTGCGGCGCGGTATCGGCATGATCTTCCAGCAGTTCAACCTGCTGCGCTCGCGGACGGTGTTCGGCAACGTCGCCTATCCCTTGAAGATCGCCGGGTGGTCGAAGCCCGACATCGAAAAGCGCGTGGCGGAACTGCTGAACTTCGTCGGCATCCTCGACAAGGCATGGCACTACCCGGATCAGCTGTCGGGTGGTCAGAAGCAACGCGTCGGCATCGCCAGGGCACTGGCCACCAACCCGAAGATCCTGCTGGCCGACGAGTCCACGAGCGCGCTCGACCCGGAGACCACGGCCGACGTGCTGCGGCTGCTGAAGCGGGTGAACACCGAGCTCGGCGTCACGATCATGGTGATCACGCACGAGATGGAGGTCGTCCGCGAGATCGCCGACCGGGTCGCCGTGCTCGACTCCGGCCGGATCATCGAACAGGGCTCCGCGATCGACGTCTTCGCCAACCCGCAGCACGCCACCACCCGCCGGTTCGTGGAGACGGTGCTGCAGGACCAGCCGGAGGGCGCGAACCTGGAACGTATCCGCACCAGGCACGCGGGACGACTCGTCACCGCCCGCGTCCGCGACGACCGCAACATCGGGGCGGTCCTGTCGAGCGCGCAGGCCCGGCACGGCGTGAGTTTCGAGATCGTCTACGGCGGCATCAAGGAGTTGGGCGGCCAGTCGTTCGGCGGCCTGACGCTGGAGCTGATCGGTGAGGACGCCGGAGTGGACGCGCTGATCACCGAGCTGCGGGAGGTCACCGAGGTACAGGAGGTGAAGCTGTGAACACCGACTGGGACACGCTCGGCCCCGTGCTGGTCGACTCCATCGGCGAAACCCTCTGGATGGTGAGCGCCACCCTCGTGGTGGGCGGGATCCTGGGGCTGCTGCTCGGCATCCTCCTCTACACCACGCGTCCCGGTGGGCTGTGGGCGAACCGCGTCGTGCACACGGTGCTCAACGTCGCGGTGAACATCATCCGGCCCATCCCGTTCATCATCTTCATCACGGCGATCGGCCCGCTCACCATCAAGGTCGTGGGCACTCAGCTCGGCACGACCGCCGCGACGTTCGCCCTCATCATCGCCGCCACGTTCGGTATCTCCCGCATCGTGGAGCAGAACCTGGTCACGATCGATCCCGGCGTGATCGAGGCGGCCCGCGCGATGGGGGCGAGTCCGCTCCGCATCATCACCACGCTGTTGGTGCCGGAGGCCCTGGGGCCGCTGATCCTCGGCTACACCTTCGTGTTCATCGCGGTGGTGGACATGACGGCCGTCGCGGGTGCGGTCGGCGGTGGCGGCCTCGGCGACTTCGCGATCACCTACGGCTACCAGCAGTTCGACTGGACGGTCACGGCCGTCGCCGTGGTGCTGATGATCATCCTGGTGCAGGCGGTGCAGTTCCTGGGCAACTGGCTGGCCCGCAAGGCACTACGGCGCTGAGGTGTCGGCTCGTGGGGGCTCCTCCGGCCCCACGAGCCGACTCGGCGCAGTGCCCGGTGCATCGTCCCGCGGTCCGGCCTCACAGACGTCGCCCGGCGATCAGCTCGACCACGCGCTGACGCACGTCCTCCCCCACCTCCGGCACCACGTAGTCCCGTTGCCGGACGTGGGCGAGCAGCTCGGGATCCGGGGCCACGTCGTGCTCGCGCAGGTAGTACGCCACCGAGTCCGGCCACACCCACGTCCCGTCGGTGCGGACGTTCAACGGCACCGACGGCGGGCGCTCCGGGTCGAACGCGTCCGTGTCGTAGCTCCACGCCGCCAGCACCGTCGGCGCCTCGCTCAGGTATCGCAGCACCCGGTCCTTCTCCGTCGGGTCCAACGGGGTCCGGTTCACCACCGGCCGGCCGTCCTCGTCGAATCCGTCGTAGACCTTCGCCGCGCGTAACTCCTCGCGAGCCTCGGACATCTCCGCGCCGGGAGCGGGGACGAGCCCCGCGAGCCGACGCAGCCACGCGGGAAGGTGGGCGTCATCGCGCGGATGTATCCGCAACTCGTCCCGGAAGCCCTCCCGCATCGGATTGCTCCGCCACCGTGGCTGGGTGTAGTAGGCGAAGTCGGCGTAGGCGGCTCCCGACGGATCGACGGTCACCGTCGCGCTCAGCCACGTTCCTCGTCCCGGCTCGGCCATGCCGGTCCGCAGCCGTCCGAGCAGGTCGGCGACCTCGGCGGGAGGGCGCACGGGCAGCGGGGAACCCTCCGCGTCGAAGGCCATGGCGTCGACTTCCGTGTGCGTGCCGACACCGCGGTACTCGCACAGCAGCTGGGTCCATCCGGGCGGAGCGGTCTCGGCGAGCAACTCCCCGGCGCGGGTCACCAGCTCGTCGCGTTGCCGCTCGTCCAGAGGTGCCGATGCGTTCGTCATGGGCTCCTCGTTCTCGGTGATCACGACGCCGACGGCGCGGGTGGCCGCAGTGTGGGGTGGGGGATCTCCTCCAGCACTCCCTCGGCCACGAGGTCCGCCACCGGCCGCTCCAGCAGGAACGCGACACCCCCGCCCGGCTGGTCGAACCACGGCACCGCCGTGCCCGTCAACGCCCGGACCGCGTACCGCAGCCGGTAGACGTGGTACTCGTCCCGCGCCCGGCTTTCGGGGTGCGACCGATAGGGGAACTCCGTCCCGGCCGCGTACAGCGTGTTCCCCGACGGGTCCCCGTAGCGATCGAGTTCCGTCCCCGGCGGAAGCGTCACCAACCGCTTGCCCTTGTACAACGTCAGCTTGATGTCACCGCCCAGGGGCTGGATCGGCCACTCGTCGATGTGCCGCTTGGCGTCGGGCGGCAACTCGTCCCGGAACGCCTCGCGGTGCAGGTACAGGTTACCGACGAAATAACGAGTCGCCTCGGCCGCCGAGTCGAAGGCGACCGAGGCGCGACGCTGCTCGCCGTGGGCGAGGAAGACGTGCCACCGCCCGTCCTCCCGCACCAGGCACCACGCGCCGTCCGCCACCTCGCCGACCCGAGCCAACCGGGGGTCGAGTCCCAGCTCGGCCACCGCCTCCTCCGCCCTGCGGAGCGAATCCTTCTCTCCGCCCAGCATGGCGATCGTCGGCCGGCCCACCGCGTCCGCGAGCCACGCGGGAACCATCGACTCGTCCCGTGGGAACAACTCCAACTCCCGCAGCAGGGCGGACACCGGTGGCTCGCGGTCCCACGACGGCCGGTCGTCCCAGGTGTATCGATAGTCGCATTCGGAGTTGAGATGGATGTGCGTGGTGACCTGGAACCACGTGCCCCGGCCCCGGCGGTACATGCCCGCCCGCAGCTCGGCGAGAAGCTCGGAGACCTCCTCCGGCGGCTGCCACGGGTAGAGGTCGCCGTTGGTGGCTCTGCGCACCATGGTCACGAGCTCGGTGTGGTCCCCGACGGCCCGGTAGGTGATCACCACCTGGCTCCAGTCGACGGGGACGGAGAACGAGACGACGTTGATGACGTCTGCCCAGACTCGATTCTGCTCGACGGGATCGCCTTCCATGATCCCGATGGGAGCTCTCCCCTTGGCCACCGTGTTCCCCCTCACCGCTCGCGGTTCGCCTCGGCGATCCGTTCCGCGAGCCAATCCGGAATGTTCTCCTCCGGGCGCGGAAACGCCTCCAGGTCGCGCGCCCAGCTCTCGGCCGGGATCGGCGATCTCCACGATCTCCACTTCGGATCCCAGTCGTAGTTGTACTTGACGTACATCTGAGCGGGGGGATCGAGCAGGTAGCGCATCGAGAACCAGGCTCCCATGTCGGGCCGGTACGTCAGGCGCCGCACCTCCAACAGGTCGTCCACGACGTGTGGCGGGAGCGTCATGTCCGGCTGCGAACCGTCCTCCAGCAACACGGTCAAGGTCACGTCGTGGACGTCGGCGACGGCACGGCACTGGAGGTCGATTCGTCGCCACCGCTCGGGAGCGTCGTCGAGCAAGGTCAGCCCGATACGCGCCAGAAGTTGTCTGCTGCGGCCGGTCTCAGCCGACATCAGTGATCGTTTCTCCTTGGTCGGTGGGATCGCAGAGAAATTACTCGCCTCGCCGGGAAGCCGTGGAATTCCCGGTCGCCCCGCGAATCGGCGCCCCGTGGGTGGCCGAGCGGTCGCGGACGTCTCGCGGCGAGCGGCGGCGGGGAGGACTTCCGCTAAACAGCTCGCCTCCCGTCGTACGCCGCACCCGGAGGGAGTTTCACCCCTTGAAGTACACCAACTGATGGCTGGTGGCCAGCAGCTCCCCGTCGGCGCTCCACAGCCGGGCCGACTGGTCGAAGTAACCGGCGCCGAACACCCCGGCTCGCGCGGTCGCGAGCACCGGGCGGTCCCCTTGCGCCCGCACCACCTCGGCGGTGGCGTGGAAGTACGACGACAGCGACACCGTGCCCGCGGGTACGAAGGTGCCCTTGCGGCGGAGAATGCGCGGGTAGAAGACGTCGCACAACGCCGCCAGCGCCGGGACGTCGAGCGGGCGGGACGGCTGGTCGCGCACCCACAGGGTGGTGGTGGAGTCGGGCTGCGCGCCGGTGTCCGCGTCGGGTAGTTCGCCTTCCAGGTAGCGCATCTCGTAGTTGCGTGCCCAGGCCACGAAGTCGGGCATCGGCCGCACCGGCACGGCGTCGGCCGGGGGCACGTCGGGCATGGTGATCTCGGCGTCGGACCACGTGTCCCGGCGGATGCCGGTCACGACGGTCGCCGTGGTGGTCACCACCCCGTCCTGCGTGAGCGCGACGGTCCAGTGCTGGGTTGAGCGGTTGGTGCGCACCGGGGTGAGGCTGATCTCGAACGCCCCGTCGGCCACCGGAGCGGCGTAGTTGACTGTGAGGGAGATTACGTCGCCGAGCAGCCGGGCGTCGTCGAGCACCGCCCGCACGATCGCGGCCGCCGTGATGCCGCCGAAGGGGCCCACCATGTTGGCGTACGCGGGGTGGGTACGTCCGTTGTAGACGCCCTCGGCCACGGGCTTCAGGGCGACGGCGTCGTCGAACGGGTGGGCTTCCGCGGAGCGGGCGGCTTCGGTCATGGGCTCTCCTGCGGCGACGATCCGACGGTTCGGTACGACAACCTACCGAAGCTGGTGACCGCGCTCACCGACCGGTAACCCTGGACACAACGGCCACGTCGACGCCGGTCCGGGCGCGTCCGGCCGCTACTCGCCCACCGCGAAATCGCTGCCTTCCGGCGGTGGCCGATGGCAGGATGCCGACATGCACCCGAGTGATCCCAAGTCCGTCCTCCACCACTACCTCACGTCGGCGCGCGAGGCGCTGATGTGGAAGCTGGACGGCCTGTCCGAGTACGACGTCCGGCGTCCGCTCACGCCCACCGGCACGAACCTGCTGGGTCTGCTCAAGCACCTCGCCGGCTGCGAGGTCGGGTATTTCGCCCTCACCTTCGACAGGCCGTTCGAGCCGAACCTGCCGTGGTTGTCGGAGGACGCCGAGGACAACGCGGACATGTGGGCCACCGCCGAGGAGTCCCGTGACGACATCGTCGGCCTGTACCGGCGGGTGTGCGATCACTCGGACCGTGTCATCGCCGAGCTGGACCTCGACTCGCCCGGCGTAGTGCCTCATTGGCCCGACGACCGGGCTCGCACCACGCTGCACGCCGTACTGGTCCACATGATAGCCGAGACCCAGCGGCACGCCGGGCACGCGGACATCGTGCGGGAGCTCGTCGACGGCTCCGTGGGGCTGCGTCGGGAGCACGCGAACCTGCCGCACGGGGACGCCGCCTGGTGGCGGAACTACCACGACAAGCTGGAGCGCATCGCTCGCGAGGTAAGTGGCCACCACTAACAACGCTCACGCACCGCACCCGGCGTGCCACACTCGGACCTCGCGAACGGTATGCACACGGTGAGGCTGAAAGCCGGGGAGGCCGCGGTGACCACGGACGACGACGAGCTGGTACCGGTGGGGCGGGGCCCCGTCGCCGAGGTGTACGCCGGGGTGCGCGACGACGCGGGATTCGCGCTCAAGGTCTATCCCGAGCCGCTCGATCGGCGCACCCTCCGCGCGGTGCGCGGCGAGATCGCCGCTCTGGAGGCGCTTCGCGACCACGCCCCCGTGCTGGTGGCGGACTCCGTGGAGCGGCTTTCGGAAGGTCGGACGGGCCTGCGCATGGAGTTGTGCGCGCAGTCGCTGGTCGAGCTCGTCGAGGGCTCCGGGCGCAGGCCGGTGACCGAGACGCTCATCCTGGGCGAGCATCTCGCGGAGGCCCTTTCCGCCGCGCACGCCCGCGGCGTCGTCCACGGCGGGGTCTGCCCCGCCAACGTGTTGTTCCGGGGCTCCGGCGACACCGTGCTGTCCGACTTCGGCACCGCGTTGCGGCGCCGGTTCGCTCCCGGCTCCCTGTTCCACGGCGCGGCCGCGCCGGAGACGCTGCGCGACGGCACGCTGGACGAACGGTCCGATATGTACGGGCTCGGCGCGACGCTGTACTTCGCCCTGACCGGGCGGCTGCCGCATCCGCGCGGGCACGGGGAATCGGACGACGCGTACGCGTTGCGTGTCCTGAGCGAGCCGGTGGCCCCGCTCGGCCGCTCCGACGTGCCCTCCCCGTTCGCGGAGCTGATCCTGGGTCTGCTCGGCAAGGACCCCGCCGACCGGCCCGCCGGCGCGGCGGAGGTCGCCGCTTGCCTGCGTCGGATTCGCGCGGACGTCGAACGTCCGGTGTCCCCGCTTCCCACCGATCTCGGCGAGCCCATTCTGGTCACCGGCCCGGCCCGGCGCCGTCGGTGGCGGCTGCATCCCGGTCCGCTCGTAGCGGCGGTGGTGTGCGTGATGATGCTCGTCGTGGGTGTCCTGCTGCTACTCGCCTACCGGCCTCGGGACGTCGTCGTGCAACCCGCTCCAGCCGAGATTCGGGAATCGACCACTCCCCCGTCGTCATCCCCGGCTCGCGCGGTGACCGTGACGTTGGAGGAACCCGTCGATCTCGGCCATTTCGTGGAGCTGTCGTGGCACAGTGACGCCCCGCTGCACTACGCGGTGATCGTCGCCGTGGAGGGCGGCGAGGTCGACACCGTGTACGTCCGCGACCGCACCAGCCACCGTGTCGAGGTCGATCCCATGTCGCGGTACTGCTTCCTCGTCCACGGCACCGACGGCGCCGGGGTGTACGCCAGTGAGGTGCGCGCGATCCGGGGCGCCACCTGCTCGCTGTGATCGGCCGGTCAGGGCGCGCGCAGCGTCCGGTGGTCGAGTGCCGCCCGGAGCCGGGCGCGCCATCCCCGTCGAGCCAGGCCACGACGGATCGTGTCCACGGTCGCCCAGGCGCGGGCGGTGTCGCCGCCGTCGGGGTCGCGCGGGGCCGCCCACACGGCGTGGTCGACCTGCGCGGCGAGCGCGCGCACGGCGGCCACCGTCGGCGGGGCCGCCACCGCTTCCGCCGCGTCGGCGAGGTCGCCCGCGGTGTCGACTGCCAACCCGTTGCCGCCCAGTTCGGCGGTGACGGCCACGCGCAGGTTCTCGTCGTCCTCGACCACGAGGACTCGCCGGGTGGGCACGTGTGTCATCGAATCCTCATGTTCGATCCCGCATCGTGTCGGCATCCGGGTCACCTCCAGGCCGCTTCCGCAGCAGCCTAACGCGGGAATCCGGAACGGATCGCGGCTTCGGCCCGGCTGGCAGCAAACTGCCTCGCCGGTGCCGGGGCAAAGGGGAAGGGGAGACTGCGATGTCCACTGCGACACTGGCCGGACCGTCCACTCGGTCGTCGTCCGGCTCCGCGTTGGCCCGCATGGCGGTCGTGCCTCCGGTGTTCGCGTCGGGGGGCGTGCGCGACCACGTCGACGCGACCCTCGCGCACGCCGCGCGCGAGGTCTGCGTGAGCGTGGCCTCGGGACGGGTGAACGGTCGGCTCGCTCGCCCACGGCGGGTGCACTTGGCGAACCTCGCGCGTGGGGTCCGGTATCGGGTGTTGCTTCCGGAGCGGACGCTGGCGAGCGTCGAGGGGCGCAGGCTGGTCGAGGCCTGGACGTGCGGGGGCGTGGAGTTGCGGGCCGCGCCGGAGGTTCCGCTGGCGGCGCTGGTGATCGACGGTACCGCCGCCGTGCTTCCCGGGGCGGGAGGTGACGTGGCGGGCGAGGCGGCCCTGTTCACGTTGCCGAGCGTCGTCGGTGCCGCCGTCGCGCTGTTCGAGCGGGTGTGGGAGTCCGCCGCGCCCCCGGGCGGCGCCGACGCCGGGGCCGACGACCTCGCTCCGCGCGAGCGTGAGGTTCTGGTCCTGCTGGCCTCGGGGCGCACCGACGAGTCGGTGGCGACGATGCTGGGGATCTCCGTGAGGACGGTGCGGCGGCTCGTGGCGGGGCTGTTGGAGCGGCTCGGGGCCCGGAGTCGTTTCGAGGCCGGGGCCAAGGCGGCGCGGCGGGGCTGGCTCGGCTCGTGACCGCCTACGACGGCGCCCGCTACCGTCTGGTCGTGCGCGTACTGGTCATCGAGGACGACGAGAACCTTCGGGTGGCGGTGGAGAGTGCCCTGCGCGGTGACGGGTTCGCGGTCGACGTCGCCGAGAACCTCGCCGCCGCCGACGAGGCGGTGAGCGTCAACGACTACGACTGTGCCGTGTTCGACCGGATGTTACCCGGTGGTGACGCGCTCGCCTACGTGGCGGAGCGCAGGCGGCGGGGCTGGTCGGTGCCGGTGTTGTTCCTGACCGCGCGGGACACGGTGAGCGACCGCGTCGACGGTCTGCGGTGGGGCGACGACTACCTGGTCAAGCCGTTCGCGATGGAGGAGCTGCTCGTGCGGGTGCGCAGTCTCTGTCGGAGGATCGAGGCCCCGACGGCAGCGCCGTTGCGGCTGCTCGACATCGAGCTGGACCCCGAGCGGCACGAGGCCAGCCGGGGTGGGGTCCCCCTGTCGCTCACGCCGAGGGAGTTCACGGTGCTGCGGCTGCTGCTGGCCGCCGACGGTCGGCTCGTGCCGTGACGGGAGTTGGTCGCGGCGGCCTGGGACGAGCTCGTGTCGCCCACGTCGAACGTGCTGGACGTGGTGATCCGGCAGCTTCGGCGCAAACTCGGGCCTCCCAACGTGGTCCAGACCATGCGGGGAGCGGGCTACTACCTCGGGACGGCTCGCGCCGGGTGATCCCGACCCGGCCGGCGCGGGATGGCACTGACGGTGGCCTTCACCGCGCCCGCTCGATGTCGGCGTTGGACAGTCCGGTACCGAGTGCGGCCAGTACGTCCCGTCCGGGGCGGGAGTTCCGCGACGCGGCGGCGGACAGCCCGTCGAGCCCCGGCATCCGGATGTCCGGCAACACCGCGTTCGGCCGGTGTCGTCGTGCCGCCTCGACCGCGCCCCCGGCACCGGCCGAAGAGGCACCCGTCCTTACCGAGCGGACGCGGCGGCGGGAGGAGGTCGTCGGCAGACGGGCGAACAGGGTGGAGGTATCGAGCCCGGATCAGCGGCTCAGCGCGGTCTCCCGTTCCATGCGTACCAGCTTCTCGGGGTTGCGCACGGCGTAGAGCCCGGTGATGCGGCCGTCCTCGACACGGACCGCCACGACGCTGTCGAGTTCACCGTCGAGCCGGAAGACCAGTGCCGGATGGCCGTTGACCTGCGCCGGCCGCAACGACAAGCGGGCGGCGAGCCTGCCCAGCCCGGCCCCCAGCAGGCGCGCCACCTTGTCCGCCCCCACGACGGGGCGCGGCGCGGCCTGCTTGATCCCGCCACCGTCGCCGATGAGGACCACGTCGGGCGCGAGAATGTCGAGCAGGCCCTGCACGTCGCCGGTCTCGACAGCCCGCTGGAACGCCCGGAGGACATCTCGGGTCTCGGTGGCGGAGACGACTCCGCGGGGCCGGCGTGCGGCAACGTGTTCTCGCGCCCGGTGGGCGATCTGCCGAACCGTCGCGGGACTCTTGTCGACGGCTTCGGCGATCTCGCCGTAACCGAAGTCGAACACCTCGCGCAGCACGAACACCGCCCGCTCGACGGGTTTGAGCGTCTCCAGCACCAGCAGCATCGCCATCGAGACGCTGTCGGCCAACTCGACGTCCTCGGCCACGTCGGGCGTGGTGAGCAGTGGCTCGGGCAGCCAGGAACCGACGTAGGACTCCTTGCGGCGGCCGAGCGTACGCAGTCGGGTGAGCGCCTGCCGGGAGGTGATCCGCACCAGGTACGCGCGCTGGTCCCGCACCGTGCCGAGGTCGACGTCCACCCACCGCAACCAGGTCTCCTGCAGGACGTCCTCGGCATCGGCGGCGGAGCCCAGCATCTCGTAGGCGACGGTGAACAGCAGGTTGCGGTGGGCGAGGAAGGCTTCCGTGGCGATGTCCGGGCGGTCGTCCTCGTTACCTCGACCGCCATCGGGCACGGTTCGCGACGTCCCGGACATGGATCACTCCCACTCGTTTTCGGTTCTTTCCCTCCAGACGCCGAACCTCGCCGTTCTGTGACACCGAATCAGGTGTTCCACGTCACACCGATTCGCTGTCATGGGGAGCGGGGCGCCGGCATCTGGTGTTCGTCGGCGCGCCGAACACACGACCCCACGAGTGAGGAAGAAAGTCATGGAACCCCGATTCAACATGTTCACCAACGAGATCGCCGTCAGGTTCGGCAAGCGGTTCGCCAACGCCAGCATGGTGATCAGCGCGTCGTCGTTGCCGAAGACCACCCAGGAGCTGGTGGCACTGCGTGTCAGCCAGATCAACGGCTGCGCCTTCTGCGTCGACATGCACACCAAGGAGGCCACGGCGGCCGGTGAGTCCCCCACCCGGCTCAACCTGGTCGCCACCTGGCGCGAGGCGGTCGGGTTCACCGAGGCCGAGCGGGCCGCGCTGGCCTTCGCCGAGGAGGGCACCCGGCTCGCCGACGCCCACACCGGCGTGTCCGACGAGACCTGGGCCAAGGTGCGCGAACACTACGACGACGACCAGATCGCCGCGCTGATCGCGCTGGTCGCCCTGGTCAACGCGGCCAACCGGATGAACGTGATCGTGCGCAACCCGGCGGGTTCGTACGAGCCGGGCATGTTGGCCGAGACACTGAGCTGACCGGCGAAAGTCGCGCGAGCGGGAACGGCCCCGGCGTCGTCCGGGGCCGTTCGCCGTGTTTCGGGTTCGGCCCGAGCTATTCGCGGAGGAAGGCCAGCAGGTCGGCGTTGACCTGGTCCTGCAGAGTGGCGGTGAGACCGTGCGACCCTCCGGGGTAGTAGATCTCCCGCGCGTCGTCGACGATCTGGGCCACCTTGCGCGACGTGATGTCGATGGGGACGATCTGGTCGTCCTCGCCGTGCATGAGGAGCGTCGGGATGTCGAACTTCTCGAGGTCCTCGGTGGTGTCGGTCTCGGAGAACACCGCGATGCACTCGTAGGCGTTCTTGAGCCCCACCTGCATGCTCCACAGCCAGAACTGGTCCAAGGTCCCCTGGGACACCTTGTTGCCGGGACGGTTCGCGCCGTAGAACTGGACGGCCAGCTCCTGGTAGAACTGCGACCGGTCCGCGGCGACGCGGGAGCGCAGGTCGTCGAAGACCTCCTTCGGCACGCCATCGGGGTGCTCCGGGCTCTTGACGAGGAGCGGTGTCACCGCGCCGATCAGGACCGCCTTGGCGACGCGCTCGGTGCCGTGCCGCCCGATGTACCGCGCCACCTCACCACCGCCGGTGGAGTGGCCGACCAAGGTGACGTCCCGCAGGTCGAGGGCGTTGATCACGGCCGCGAGGTCGTCGGCGTAGCGGTCCATGGTGTTGCCGGAGGAGGGCTGGCTGGACCGGCCGTGTCCGCGCCGGTCGTGCGCGACGACGCGGAAGCCCTGCTGCGAGAGGAAGAGCATCTGCCCGTCCCAGGCGTCGGAGTTCAGCGGCCAGCCGTGCGAGAACACCACGGCCGGGCCCTCGCCCCAGTCCTTGTAGTAGATCTCGGTGCCGTCCTCGGTGGTGATGGTGCTCATGGGTTCCTTCCTTCGAGGCCGCTGTATCGCGTGGCTGTCACTCCCCAGCGACCAGCACTTCTCGGTCGCCGACAGATCCGCAGCCGAAGCTCGGATCGGGGCACGACGGGTCTTCCCCACGAGCCGGTGGCCGGCCGCAGCAAAGCCCTCGACGCCCCTTACCTCCTCCCACATCCGGTAAACGACCACCACGTGAGTACCGCGTTTCGGACACGAGTCGGGGCGACAGCGAGACCGAGAGTAGGGCCGAAAGTCACTCGCGCACCGGAACGTTCGTCGTCGTTGCCCTTGCGTACGCGCGGGAATGCCCCTGTGCCGTCTCGACCGGCCGGCCCGCCCGGCGAATTGGCCCCCACTTCGCGCGATCCCCACGGCGAGCGATTCGCGCATCGCGCGGCTCGGTTTCCCGATTGGTTCGGTCCAGTACCGGGAATCGAGCGAACCGGTGTGCCAGGGTGGGGTGCATGACCTCGGAAGATCACCCGTTTCCCGGCGATCCGACCCCGACGAACGACTACGACAGTTTCTCCGAGGCGTACGCGGCCGAGAACGAGGCCAGTCTCATGAACGCCTACTACGAACGTCCCACGGTTCTGGAGCTCGCTGGTGAGGTGGCCGGTCGACGGATCCTCGACGCCGGTTGTGGCTCGGGGCCGCTGTTCGCGGCACTGCGCGACCGAGGCGCCATCGTGACCGGCATCGACGCGAGCGCCGGAATGCTGGAACAGGCCCGTCGGCGGCTCGGCACCGACGCGGACCTACGACTCGCCGACCTGGCCGAACCACTCCCCTTTCCCGACGACTCGTTCGACGACGTCGTGGCGTCCCTGGTGCTGCACTACTTGCGCGACTGGGAACCGACCCTCGCCGAGCTGCGACGCGTTCTGAGGACCGGCGGTCGCCTCATCGCCTCGGTCGACCATCCGTTCGCCATCAACCTCATGCATCGCCTGTCCGGTCCCAGACCCGACTACTTCGCCACGTACAACTGGACCGAGGAATGGAACCTGGGCGGACGACCGGCGCGAATGAGTTTCTGGCACCGTCCCCTGCATGCGATGACCGACGCCTTCACCGCGGCCGGGTTCCGGATCTCCGTCATCAGCGAACCCAAACCCGTGCCGGCCGCCCGCGAGTTGTTCCCCGACGGTTTCCGGTTGCTCAACACCTTCCCGAGCTTTCTGTTCTTCGTCGTCCGAGCCGACTGACCCGCCGCGACGCGGTCGGCTTCCTTCGAACTCGGGCGCGTACCGTGGCCGGTTCGGCGCGCGGGTTGGTCGGCGAACAACCGGAGGAAGTCGGTTGCCTTCCTCGCGCAGCATGACCCGAGCCGACCGGACCGTGAACCCCCGCCGAGCCCCGTCCTCACCGACGGGTCGTTGCTCCGATCGCCGTCGGTCTCAGACCGAGTCCCAGACCTTGCGCAGAGGACTCAGGCCTTCCTCGACGTAGTCGGCGATCGGGCGGGTTCCGCCGTCGGTGAACCAGAGTTCGAGCGCGGCGAAGTAGCCGAACGCGAGCGCGTTGGCCATGACGCGGGCCTGGGATTCCGTGAGTCCGCCCGCATCGGCGAGGAAGGGAGCGATGCGCTGGGCGGCGCGGTCCAGGGCCGCGAGAGCGGCCGTGCGCACGGTCGGCTCGGTGAAGAAGTAGCGCACCCGCCGCCACGGGCTGGCGTTCCTCGGCGCGGCGTCGCCGTCGGAGGTCGCCTCGTACCGGCGCACCACCCGTAGCACGCTCTCGACCGGGTCGGCCGGGTCCAGGATCTCGGAGAGCGTCTCGGGGCTCATGACGTCGAACTCGTCGGCGACGAGCAGGCCCTCCTTGGTGCCGAAGTAGCGATACACCGAGGACGGCGAGACCTCCGCGGCCTTGGCGATCTGTTCGATCGTGACGGCGTTGAAGCCGCGCTCGTCGAAGAGGTCCAAAGCCCGTTCCTGGATGGTGCGCATGGCGGCGCGCCGCCACTGTTCGCGAAGACCGGCCATCGCCCCAGCATAGCTTCTAGACAGTGACTCACAGAAAGAGAGTGACTTTCGGAACGGGGTTGCCTCTCCGCGACCTCGAACGTAGAGTGACTCTCTAAGAGAAAGTCACTGTCAGTTTTGCTTCGATGGGACACGTCATGCCACAGACAGCGACCCGCCACGCATCCCTCCGACCCGCTCTCGCGGCGATGTGGCTCGGACTCGCCTTGACGGTGTTGGCCACCGGCTATCCGTTCCTCGACAACGCCACCACGCACGTGCTGGCCGACCACATCCGAGCCGGGTATCCGACCTACTCCACGGCCGAGATCGACGAGGCCGTCGGCCTCTACCTGATGATTCTGTCCATTGTGGGCAGTCTTGGGCTCGTCACCTGGCTGGTCACGATCCGGGCGGCACGGTCCGGCAAGAGCTGGACCCGCTGGCTCGCACTGGCCGCGCTCCTCGCCGCCGCTTGCATCGCGATCACCGGGCTCACCATGCGCGACACCTCGGGCGACGTCGGCCTGGCTCCCCTGCTGGCGTGGCTCCAGGTGCTTCCGTGCGTGGCCGGCGCGGCGGCGGTCGTGCTGTTGTGGCGGCGGCAATGACCACGAAGACCTTCCGATCCCGGCTCGCGCGCGCCCTCGGCGCCGGGAAACGAGCGATGTATCGCGGGGGCCGCCCGAACGTGGTGATGCGACTGTGGAACCGGCTGGACGCGAGGCTCTACTCGGCCGGATTGGTCATCGCGTCGCGGGCCGTCGTCCTCCAGGTCCCCGGTCGCATCTCGGGCCGCGAGATCACGATCCCGCTCGCCGTCGCCGACCTCGACGACGAGGAGTACGTGGTGTCCATGCTCGGACCGAAGGCGAACTGGGTCCGCAACGTCGAAGCCGCCGACGGCCGTGTCGTGCTTCGTCGGCGCGGGCGGAGCACGGCCGTCCAGCTCGAAGAAGTCCCGCCCGCCGAGCGAGCGCCGATACTCCGCCGGTATGTGGCCGTCGCGCCCGCGGCGAGACCCCACCTCGGTTTGGGCCCCACGGCACCACTGGCGGAGTTCGAGCGGATCGCCGCCGAGCACCCGGTCTTCCGCATCCGGAAACGCCTCTCCCCCTGAGCTGCCGTGAGAGTAGGCACCTATCAGCCGTTCTCCGGAGCAATGGGCAGAGTGAGTTCACGTGGATGACCGCCACAGCCCCCTGGAAAGAACAAGCCACGCCAAGACAAACCATCGTTTCGGCCCATGAAAGCTCTCCCCGTCGTTCACCATGCTTATCCAGTTCATCTCACGTGAACTCGGCATAGTTGAGCTAGAGCTATGCGCTGCGACCGTTGAGAGTCGATGCGCCTGCTCCCATTGGGAACAGAAGCCACATTCAGACAGAACGGCAGTATGGGGGCCGACTCGCCCTCAGTAGTGATTTCACTCTTCCATATAGCAATCTAAGATCATGTATTGCCCCGACTGTGATTGGCGCTTTAAACCTCGCAAGGACGGTCGAATCCCAAAACACGCCGCGCTTACACCAGATGGCCAAGCTACCAACAACTCGAGTGTCGAATGAGCGGGAAAGTGGCCGCCGAACATGGATTGAAAGCTCCACAGCGAGGACAGAGCAAGTCACTGCGATGCAGTGCATGCAACACGTGACAGAAACGTAGTACACGCGACGGGCGGATCAACAAGCACTTGAATCAGTACGGTAAGCCATGCAGGGACGATCGCCTAAGCCGATGACAACCATGAGTGACAGATTCACGTGGCCCTGAGCATTTACCAGCTCATCACACATCTCTGTGGATGGCAGGCCGACGGCAATACGGCCTGCCATCAGAAGTACACCCGCACATCCGGTGACGCCTGCGGTCTGCCCTATCGACCATGACGCTCCTCGAGCAATTCGAACGGGACATCTGGCGACTCCCCGGCCCGGACGCCACATCTCCCATGAGGCGTCGCACGGCGCCGCGACGCAAGCCGTTGGCCTAGTTCACGATCGAGGGCCCGCGTCTCGTGCTCGGGCAAGGGATCTGCGTGGCCGTACTGCCGCACGATCCCTTGGCCGAGGGCACCCACTCCCCCGGAAGACCGTCACACGGTTCTTCGAACGATGAGCGCACGACGACCGCGAGCAGCTCGCTCGTCCCGTGACGCCTTGAACTCGCGCCACGCCCGTGCGGTGGCGACTCCCAGCAGGCCCGAGCCTCGACCGCGGGAGGACCGCGGCCCCCTTCCCTGGCGTGGCCCCACCCTCCTATTGTACCCTTTCACTAATTGATTAGTGAAAGGTGCTTGGTGATCGAATTCCGCATCGACCGGCGTTCGGGTGTGGCGACGTACCTGCAGCTGGTGCAGCAGACGAAACGGGCTCTGCGTCTCGGTCGTCTCCGGCCGGGAGATCGGCTTCCCACAGCCAGGGAGGTCGTCGAGGCCACGGCAATCAACCCCAACACGGTCCTCAAGGCGTATCGGGAGCTCGAACGCGAGGGGCTCGTGGAGGCGCGGCGGGGGCTGGGGACGTTCGTGCTTCGTTCACTCGCGAGCGGCGACGCGGCCGAACAGGAGTCCCTCCGCCGGGAGCTTGACGCGTGGATGGCGAAGGCCCGTGAGTCCGGGTTGCAGCGCGAGGACGTCGAGGCGCTGGTCGGTTCCGTGCTGGATCAACGATTCCCGAGCTCCGATCCCGCTGTGAGGGAGTGACGTGGTGGAAGACGAGGGTATTGCCGCGTTAGAGGCGGTCGGATTGGGCAAGCGATACCGGAGGGGGTGGGGGTTACGGGACTGCACGTTCTCGCTGCCCCGAGGGAGCGTGTGCGCGCTCGTCGGGCCCAACGGCGCGGGCAAGAGCACGCTGCTGTCGCTCACCACGGGACTGCGGAGACCCACCACGGGCGAGATTCGCGTACTGGGACGGTCGGTCGACGGCGGCGGGATGCCTCCCGGACTGTCCTTTTTGGCACAGGACAAGCCGTTGTTCCGCAACTTCACGGTGGCGGAGATGCTGCGCGCGGGGCGTTCCCTCAACACCGAATGGGACGCGGCGTATGCGCGGCGGCTCGTCACCGACGCCGGTGTCCCCTTGAAGGCTCGCATCAGCACGCTTTCCGGGGGGGCAACGGACACGGGTGGCGCTGGCCGTGGCGTTGGGGAGGCGGCCGACGGTGCTGGTGCTCGACGAGCCGCTGGCCGACCTCGACCCGGTGGCGCGTGCGGAGGTCATGCAGACGCTCATGGGCGAGGTCGCCGAGACCGGCATGACGGTGTTGTTGTCCTCGCACGTGTTGTCGGACCTGGAGAACGTCTGTGATCATCTGCTGCTGTTGTCCGAAGGCGAGCTCCGGTTGGCCGGGGACGTGGAGCGGCTGGTGTCCGAGCACGCGCTGCTGATCGGTCCGGCAGACGGCGACGAGCACGCGGTGCCCGAGCACGCCGTCGTCGAGAAGCGGAGCACTCCCCGCCAGGTGACCTTCCCGCTTCGAGACACGCCGCACCGATCGGTGCCCGGTCCGGGGTGGGAAGTGCACGACCCGACCGTGGAGGAGTTGGTGATGGCCTACCTGCGGGCGCCGAAGCCGCCGGTGGCCGCGCGGGCCGAGGAGGTTGCGGCATGACGTGGGTGGCGTGGCGGCAACACAAGTTTTCCCTGTTCGTCGTGATCGCGAGCGTGGCGGTGACCGCGGCGGTGATGCTGTGGTTCCGGATCGCCGCGCTCGACCATCTCGCCGCGGCCGGGATCGAGGGGTGTGTGCGGGTCGAGGGCGATCGCTGTCCGCAGGGTGCGATGACCGCGTTCGCCGACGCCTTCGAGGGATACGCGCGGAACTTCCCGATGGTGCTTCTGGCGTTGCCCGTGTTGTTGGGCATGTTCACGGGTGCGCCATTATTCGCCAGGGACTTCGAGCAGGGCACGCACCTCCTCGGGTTGACGCAGTCGATCAGTCGCCTGCGGTGGTGGGCGGTGAAGGTGGCCGTCGTCGGTCTTCCCACCGTGGCGGCGATGTTCGCGCTCGGCATGGTCAGCAAGTGGGCGTTCGAGCCGCTGTACTACGTCACGCGTGGGTCGTTGCTGACTCCCGCGTTCGAGACGCAGGGTCCGGTGTTGGGCGCCTACACCGCGTTGGCGTTCGCCCTCGGCGCCACAGCCGGGCTGCTGCTGCGGAACACGGTGGGGGCATGGCACTCACGCTGGTGCTCTACCTGGTGCTCATGGTGGGCGTCGGGGTGTCCGCACGGTCGCACTACGCCGAGCCCGCGCAGGCCACGGCGGCGGCGGAGCAGGGAAACCCCGTTCCCGACGACGCGTGGTGGTTGGGGTCGGTGTATTACGACGAGCGGGGTTCCGAGGTGTCGTTCAATCCCTCGGCGTGCCGCGACGGGGATACGCCGGCGATCTGTCTGGCCCAGCAGGGGGTGGCGCAGCAGCGGATGGCGTTTCATCCCGCCGATCGGTTCTGGTTGTTCCAGGGCATCGAGAGCGCCATTCATCTCGTGGTGGGGGCGGCGCTGCTCGTGGTGGGGTTGTGGCGAGTCCTCCGGATCGCGTGAGGGACTCGCTCGGTGAGTGGGGAGGCGGGGGCGCTCCCGTCTCCCCACTCGGGTCAGTTCCGTTCGCGCGTGGCGAGGTAGGACGCGATCATGTCGCGGTCGCCGTGTCCCTGGTCGCGCGCGAGGCGCCACCGTTCCAGGGCCGCTTCGGTGAGTGGGACCGGGGTGGTCTTCGGGGCCGCCGCCAGTACCAGTTCCGCGTCCTTGATGGAGTTGGTCACGGTGAACGACGGGGTGAAGTCGTCCGCGAGCGCCGCCGCCGACTTGCCTTGGAAGAAGCCGCTGTCCATCGGCCCGCCGGTGACCACGTCGACGACGAGGGCGGGGTCGATGCCGAGTCCCCGTGCCACCGCCAGCGACTCGGCGACGCCGTGCGTCAGGGCGGCGACCCACACGTTCAGGGTGAGCTTGAGTCGGCTCGCCGCGCCGGGTGCGTCGGAGACCCAGACGGTGCGGCTACCGATCACCTCGAACAACGGCTCGACCGTGGACCGCACCTCGGGTGCCGCCGAGGCCATGACCACCAGCTTGCCTTGTTCGGCGGGCTGACGGCTTCCCTGCACCGGGGCGTCGACCAGCGTCAGGCCCAGTTTGTCGGCCAGCGACCGCAACTCGTCGATGCCGGTACCGACCGTGCCGAGCTGAACCCAGACCGCTCCTTCCTGCGGGGCGTCACCGGCCTCCTCCAGCACCCGGCCGGTGACGGGTCCATCGGTCAGCACCGTGATGAGGATGTCCGCACTACGAACGGCCTCCGCCGGACTCGAAGCGACGGTGGCGTCCGTTCCCTCCACCGCGGCCCGCGCCCGCAACGGGGTCCTGTTCCACACGCGTACCGGAAAGCCCGCCACCGCGAGGTTTCTCGCCACCGGGGCGCCGATCGTGCCGGTGCCGAGTACCGCGACCACTGGACGGTCGGACATGTACATCCTCCTTAAGAACCAGTTGAACCGGTTCAAGATTAATTGCATGACTCCCCCACCGGCAAGCCACCCCGGCCGTCAGCGCGCGGAGGCGCGCAGGTTTTGCTTCTTCTGCCGGTTGCCGCAGTAGTTCATCGAGCACCAGCGCCGCGTGCCCGCGCGACTCGTGTCGACGAACAGGCCGTGACACTCCGGCCGAGCACATACGCGCACCCGCGTTCGCGACTGGCCACCGAGCACTCGGACGGCGTCGTCGGCGATGACCCCGAACAGGCTGTCGACCCAGCGCCTCGGAGGCAGGCACCAGGTGGCGCGGCCGTGTTCGAGAGTGAGGTGCCCGGCCCCGCCGACGGAGAACTCGTTGAGTCGCTCGACGTCGGCGGGGTCGAGTTCTCCACCGGTCGCCGTCGCCGTCCCGATTCGGTGGATGACTTCCCGCAGCTCCCGCGCGCGCAACAGGTCCCCTTCGGTGAGTTCACGGGGCGGGGTCCCGAAGCCGTTCAGCTCGAACCAGGTCGCCAGCGACGACGGCGTGGCGAGGCGTTCCACCGCCTCACCGGAGCGGTCGACGAGCGTGGCGGTGAACCGGAACGCCAGCACGGGGTTGTCCAGCCGGAACTGCGAAGCACGGCGATCCATGCGATCACTCCCCTCTCGATCGAACCACTCTAACAAGGAATAGAGAACCACTTTAAGGAGTTCTTCGAGAAGGACACGGCTCCACAGCAAGCCGGGCCGGCGGTGCCCGCACGGAAGTTTTCGAGACGGGGGAACTTCTCTTTCGTCGGCCTCCCCGCCGTCAGGCGCGGTCGGCGGGGGTCCAGTCGAGGATCAAGTCGACGAGTCCGGGGAATCGGGCGTTGAGGTCGTCGAGGCGGACGCGGCTGCGGCGTTCGAGGCCGTACTGGCGTTGCGTGATGACACCGGCTTCGCGCAGGGCCTTGAAGTGGTGGGTGAGGGTGGACTTCGGACGGTCGAAGCCGAACCAGCCGCAGGTGTGGTCGTAGTTCTCGGACTCGGTGAGAAGCCGCTGCACGATCGTCAGGCGGAGCGGTTCGGAGAGCACCGCGAAGACTTTCTCCAGGCGAATGTCTTCGCGAGCCGGTTCGGGCAGCGGCGCCGGCAGGTCGTCCGGCGTCTTCTCGTCGCGGTAGGTCGTCGCGAGTGCCCTCATGCCCTCATCGTACCCGTTGTACGGGTTGATTCGTACTGCCGAATCTGTTCGACTATTCTCGAACAGATACGAATCAAGTCGAACCGGAGGCGGGATGAGCACGGAGGACACCAGCGAGCACGCTGGGACACGACTGGGATGGTCGGTAGCGGCGGCGGGCACGGTGACCGCGGTGTTCGCGTTGTCGAACGCGCCGACGCCGCTCTACGTGCGATGGCAGGACGAGTGGGGGTTCTCCTCGGGCACGCTCACGGTGATCTTCGCCGCGTACATCGCCGGGCTCATCACCACGTTGTCGGTCGCGGGGCGGATCGCGGACCGGCACGGTCGGCGCGTCGTGCTCGTGCCCGGTGTGCTGCTCGCGGTGCTCTCCAGCGTGTTGTTCCTGCTCGCGCGGGACGTGGTGTGGTTGCTGGTCGCGAGACTGCTCGCCGGGATCGCCGTCGGCGCGGCCGTGACGGCGGGGATGGCGGCGGTGGTCGACCTCGCCCCCACTCACTCCCGGCATCGAGCGTCGCTACTGTCCTCGGCCTCGATGGTCTTCGGCGCCGGTCTGGGACCGCTCGTCTCGGGGCTGCTGGCGCAGGTCCTCGACCGTCCGCAGAGCACGGTGTTCGTGATCATGACCGCGGTCACCTCCGCGGGCGCGATCCTCGCCCTGCTTCTGCCGTTGACGCGTCCCGCGCCGACTCCCCGGCTCCGGTGGCAGTTCCCGAGCCCGCCACCGGAGCACCGCCACGAGGTGGCGTGGGGCATCGCGACGTTCGCCCCCGGCATCACCGCGACCTCGTTCGTGCTCTCCCTCGGCCCCTCCGTGTTGCGCGAGGCGATCGGGGTCACGAACTCGTTCGCGGCGGGCGCGATCGCGTGCGCGATGTTCCTGGCCGCCACGGGTGTCCAGTTCGCGCTCTCCCGGCTGGCCACCCGCACGCACCTGTTGCTCAGCTCGGTGGCCGCCGTCGTCGGCATGGGCCTGCTCGGACTCACGGTGACGGTGCTGCCCTCCCTCGTCGTGCTCGCGGTGGCGGCGTTGCTCGCCGGGGTCGCGCAGGGCCTCGGGCAGCTCGCGGGACTGACGTTGATCGCCACCCGCATCCCCATCGCCCGGCGCGCGGAGTCGAACGCGGCCCTGAACATCGCCGGTTACATCCCCGCCGCCGCGCTTCCCATCGCCACCGGCTATCTCGCCGACGCGTGGGGGCTTCCCTCCGCGGTGCTCACCTTCGCCGGTGTCCTCGGCCTCACCGCCGTCGTCGCCCTCGTCGTGGTCCGCGCGCACACCAGCGGTCATCCGGCCGTCGTCGCTCCCGAGCCGGTCGCGGCGGAACGGAGCGAACAGTGACCCGAGTACTCGTCGTCGTGGCCCATCCGGACCTGTCGCGGTCGCGCGTCAACGCGGCCTGGACCCGCGCGCTCCTGGAAGACGGCCGCGCCACCGTTCGCGTCCTGACCGACACCCTCGTCGGCGACGGGTTCGATGCCGTCGCGGAGCAACGCGCCCTGGCCGCCCACGATCGGATCGTGTTGCAGTTCCCGTTTCGGTGGTATTCCTGCCCGCCGCTGCTCAAGACCTGGATCGACCAGGTACTCGAACGCGGCTGGGCCTACGGGCCCGGCGGCCATGCGCTCGAGGGCAAAGAACTCACGGTGGCCGTCTCCACCTGGTCGCGGGCGAGCGACTACACCACCGAGGGCCGCTACGGCAGGACCATGTCCGAGCTGCTCTCCCCGTTCGAGGTGACGGCGCTGCGAGTGGGCATGAGCTATCGGCCCGGCTTCCACGTCCACGACGTCGGCGCGCTCTCCGATGCCGACCTCGCGGTCACCGCGAAGCGACTCGTGGAATGGGTCGTGGCGCCCTAGCGAGGGGCGTGCCGATGCTCCCGTGAGCGGGAGGAGCCGGAACCACGCCGTGAGGAAGGTGCCGCCCAGCCGGACGGCACCTTCTCGCGCTCACACCACCTATGCGGAGCGAACCCGGCTCGGCTCGACGGCCGAAAGGAGGTGAGATAACGCTCGATGGCGCGGGCGCTTTCCGCGAAAGCGTCCATGCGGCTTTTGATGAGGTCGAGCTGCCGTCGCAGTTCGGGCTCGACCTCGGGGGCGTACTTCGTCTTCCGGACTCGGACTCGACTCCACCGGGATCGGGGTGGCCATGATGGTGATCGGCGCCGGGAACGCGGTCGGTTCCGTCTTCGGCCACAAACTCACCGACCGCTGGGGGGGCTCCCCCGGTCCCCGACCGTCGGCGTGGGCGTCATGGCGCTCGGCTACGCGGTCGTCGCGTTCACGTCGTCGCTCATCGCCGCAGTCGTCCTGTTGGCCTGCGTCAGGATAGCCGCCGGTTTCGTATTTCCCGTCACGATGGCCACCTTGCAAGCACGCGCGGGCACCGCACGGGGAACCGTGTCGTCCCCGGCCAATGTCGCCATGTACAGCGGCACGACCCTCGGCGCCGCGATCGCCGGCCGGTCTTCGCGAACACGACGGGCTTCACCGGAGTCGCGGGCCTCGCCATCACCGCGTATCTCACCGCTCTCGCCTGCTTCACCCGGGCGGCGGCTCCCGACCGACGCGATCCACAGTAGACGGATTTCTCGAATGGAGGCGTAGCGCCGGAGATCAGCAGAGCCGCTCGAACAAGAGAAGAAAGTTTGAACACAGGCGCAGCGATGGGCCGCCGGGATCTCAGTGGTGTGGGAGGAGGTTGGTCAGGTGGTCAATGAGGGCATCCGGGTGGTGGGTGGCCAGGCGTGGGTGTTTGCCGGGTTTGTTGGCGTAAGCCACTACTGGTGTGCCGGCGGCGTGGATGTCGGTGATGGAATCGCCGATCATCAAGCACTCGCCGGGATATGTGCCGTGGAGGGTAATGGCCCGGTGCAGTAGATGCGGGTGGGGTTTGAGGTGTCTTACATCCTCGGTGGTGCGTGCCGAGATGCTGCCGATGTAGCGGTCAAATCCCGTGGTGTGGAGGTAGGTCTTCACGGCGGCGGCGGAGTTGTTACTGACGATCGTGACGACCAGTCCTCGACTGGTGAGGTGGTCGAGTACCGCGGGAAGGCCGGGGGTTTGTGGGGCGGCCCGGACCGCTTCCACCTCGGCAGCCCGGAAGGCTTTTTCGACCGCCTGTGTCGTGGGGGTGTCGAGTTCGGTGGCGTAGGCCAACACCTCGAACGGATCATGGGCCGTCGCGGCCGCACCTGTCACTGGCTGGCAGCGGTCAGCGAGGACGGCACGGAGCCGGTCGGCGACCTCGTGATCGGGCAGAGCCCCGAACACCGCACAGACCGGCCCATCGAAGTCCAGCAGGCTATGCCGAGCCCGCCGAACCAGATCCCCAGCTGCCGCCACTTCAGCCCCCGCGCCGGCAATACCGCGAATGCCTGTCCTCTGACCTATCCAACACGGCTGGCACTCAGGTGTTCGATGACTCGGTGTGGCATGTATGTGTCATGCCCCGGCCCGCGCTCATACCCAGGAGTGACAAAGGGGCCGCCTACCTGCGTAGACGGCCCCTGTTCTGTCGGGCTGACAGGATTTGAACCTGCGACCCCTTGACCCCCAGTCAAGTGCGCTACCAAACTGCGCCACAGCCCGGCCACCACCGTTGCGGTGATGGCTGTTAGCTTACCGTGCCCTCCGAACACTCCGCACGGGGGGTCCCCATGTCGATCACCCTGAGACGTTTGGCCAGCTCAGAGCGCTTTTCGATGTCTTCTCACAAGATCTCGACATGCCCCGTCGCAGTCAGGTACGGGGCGGCATTGACGCCCGTCACCTTTTCAGCCGCCGGGATCGGCAGCGCACCATGCCCCCCAGAAGCGCGACAGCAAACGAACGCCATATCCCTCGAACGTGTGACCCGCGAGGCGAGCAACGCGACACCCGAGGCGCTTGGTCGTAACCCTTCGAATACTTTCCGTACTCACCGAGCCGGAAGACAACAGCGAGGCTATGCCGCACTAACGATCACGAAAGGGCGCGAACGTTCAAGCATCACCGATGTGGATCACTTTCCCGGCATTGGAGCATCACCGGCATCCTCACGTCCGACATCCGGCTCGATCTCAACAAGAAACATCAAAACCGGCGCCTAAGCCAGCCGTAGCTGGCCTTGAACAGGTTCTGGAGCAACCTGATTCCCACCGGCCTTGTATCCACGTGGCCCCATGGGGCGCCCGGATCGGCCCCCTCGGGTATGTCTCCCGGCTCGGCCGGGACCAACCGCCAATCTCTCGGCCAGTTGTGTTCGCGATCGTGCCGTGCCATCGCGCGGGAGAACCTAACCTTGCCCTTGAACCGAGCTTTATCGAACGAGGTGTGGCCGTCGAACGTGGCCTTGTCGAACGAGGCATCGCCGAGCCTGGCCTTGAAAAACCAGGCACGGCTGCCGAACCAGGCTTTGGGAAACCAAGCGCGGCCGTCGAACCTGGCATTGGCGAACCAGGCGTCGCCCTCGAACGTGGCCTCGCCGAACAAGGCATCGCTTTCGAACCTGGCCCCGATGAACAAAGCGAGGCCTTCGAACCTGGCTCTGTCGAACCAGACGCCGTCGGTGAACCTGGCATTGTTGAAGTTCGTGTGTGGATGGATGCGGCGATCGCTGAGGGTGAGGTTGTGAAGGGTGGCCCCGGTGAGGTCGACGTCCAACTCATCGCCCCAGAACCACGGTGACGCGGGCTGGTCCTGGTAAGGGCCGGAGTGGACGTGCTCGCGCAGCAGCCGCTGCACCGTCAGCCGCACTTCCAGCTCCTGGCGCCGCTCCGCACGCTCCTGTTCGGTCAAACCTTTGGCCTCGGGATCGCGGAACGGCATGCGGAGGTAGGCGCACCACACGTTGACGATCGGACGCCGCTGCTCGGGATGATCCTGTCCCAGTCGCTGCAGGGCGTATAGAGCGCCGAGGCGAACGGCGGCGCGTTCGTGGCCCAGTTGTTCGACCGCGGTGGTGTAGAGGTCGGTCACCCGTCGCTGCTCGGCGTCGTGCTGGGTGGCCTTGGCCTCGGCCTGCTTGTGTATCAGGTTGAGTTCGGTGGTGCGCTGGCGTCGCAGCGCCACGAACAGTGCCGCGGCCCCGCCGGTGCCCAGCACGATGGTGCCGGCCAACCGGATCGCTTCCAAGCGCACCTTGTCACTCTCGCTGCCGTCACCGAACGCGAGCAACAGCACGGTGGTCACAACCGCCGCCACCACCAGCAGGCCACCGAGGATCCACCACACACTCGACGGCGGCAACGGCCGCAACCGAACGTCGTCATCGTCAACCTGCTCGTCCCCAACGCTTTTCCGGCGCCCCCGGATTCGTGCCATGGCAGCACTATGCCGCGTTCGTGATCATGAGGTGGGGTGAACACGCCCCGAAACCACCGAAGCAGGCCATGCCGCACCGGCTACCGTGCGCAGAACGGGATGGGTAGAAACGCTGCTTTCAGCAGCCGACAAGCCGCCATTGGGTATAGACCAATTTCGGGTCCCTAACGTCGGTGGTGTGATGCCGCAATGTCGGCTCCACGCTCACGTTACGGCCGGCATTCGGCACGGAGTACGCCACCTCGTCGGCAGTGTAGGGGGACGGCCAACTGCGGGGTGGGTCGAAATCGTCCGGCAGGTCGTCGTCTCGACTCGTTCCACACGCCCACTGCCCCCGGGATGAGCGGGCTCATACTCATCATGGCCGGGGAACCTCGACCGTTTCTCAGGCCGTCCTAGGCGGGAAGGCCTGCCGGGCAAAGCATTCAAAGAAACCCTTCCCCGGCAACAGGCTATGCTGCTTTAAAACGATCAGCGTCCATTTTTAAAGTAAGTCCCCGCCCCGGGGATCGCCTTCCCCCGGCTGCCGTTACAGGTTTCCGCCCGGCAGAACACTGAACGGCAAGATCACTGCGCTCAGGTACGTCGTGCCGTTCAGCGCTACTGATCCAATGTTCGCGTTGATCGTTCGGGACGCGCCGTTGGCCGAGTATCGCTACGAGCACCACCCCTTGCTCGCCTAGTGTTGGCCGTCGAGGAAGCGACCGAGTTCGGCGGGGCGTCCTTCACCGCGTGGAGGGCGCCCCACTTGCGTCGAAGACGGTGACGTGATCTCTCACGGTCAAGTCCGTGGTGGTTCAACCTCAGCGCCTGCCGGAATGGCATTGCCTCGCAAGGAAGGGACACAGTGACGATACGGCTGAGCTACATCGACTTGTCCGATCGGGCCTCGGGCACCCGACGCTGTCCACTCCGGGAAGTCCCGACGCCGGTTTGACCATCGGACCGGTCCAGACCCCTTCACCGCCGCGCGCCTTCGGCTCTTCCAACACGCGGTGGTGACGCCGCAACGGGGTGCGTTCCGCACCGAACCTCCGAAAGAATCAAGCGATGCCGCCGACGCACGTGTTCGCAGACGAGACGAAGGAAAAGGGCTTCGTCGTCACCACCGGTGCTCTCTCCGCCCGTGACCTCGCCACCGCGCGCCGCACCATGCGTGGTCTCATCATGCCCCGGCAGCGGCGTATCCACTTCACCAAGGAAAGCGACGCTCGCCGCAAGGAAGTCTTGGACGCCATCGACCAACTCGGCCCGGAGATCACGATCTACGACGCCTCCACTTTGCCTCGGCGGCGACAACGCGAGGCGTGTCTGTCGGCGATCGTGGCCGACCTCGCGGACGCCGGAGCGCAATTGCTGGTGCTGGAGACCGACGACTCGGTGCTGGAACGCGACAAACGCCTGCTCTACCAACAAGTCCGGGAACTGGGCTGCGCCGACAGACTGCAGTATCACCACCTTCGCGCCCACCAGGAACCTCTTCTGATGATTCCCGACGCCGTGAGCTGGTGCTGGCATCGCGGTGGTCACTGGCGCGTCCGTATCGAGGCGATGAACCCGACCGTCCGCCGCGTCACCAACCCCGGATAGCGCGAAACCCGGCCCACCCACCGTCCGGAAGGCTGCCGGGTTCACTTCAGCGGGCCTACTGGCCCGTGCAGCCCCATGGTAGGCAAACCTCACCTGCTGTCGCAACTTCACGGAGCCCCCGACGAGCCTGCTCGCGGGTTCGACGATGGCTCCCCGGGAACCACCGGGTCTCACGACCGGGCGAGCATGGGAATACGCCCGCCAGCGAGGACGGCCTCCATCTGACGCGGCGAGAGCCTGTGGTGCAGGCGGTAGTCCTCGCCCTTGGTCTCGTTGCGGACCGTGATGTCGGAATGCGTGGTGAGGCGGTCGCGCAGGCCGTGCAGGCTGAGCACGTCACCCTGGTCGACGCGGTCGTAGTCGCTGGGGTCGGTGAACTCCAGGGCGAGGATGCCGAAGTTGGCCAGGTTCTGCCAGTGGATGCGGGCGAACGACTTGGCGATCACCGCCTTCAGCCCCAGATACCTCGGGGTGATGGCGGCGTGTTCTCGTGACGAGCCCTGCCCGTAGTTGTCGCCGCCCACCACGACGTGCCCGGTGTCGGCGCAGTCGTCGGCCCGGCTCGGGTAGGTGGGGTCGACCTGGTCGAAGGTGAACGTCGCCAGTTGCGGCACGTTCGAGCGGAACGGCAGGGCCCGCACCCCGGCCGGGGAGATCTCGTCGGTGGAGAGGTTGTCCCCGACCTTGAGCAGCACGGGCGCTTCGAGGTCATCCGGCAGCGGGGGCATGTCCGGCAGCGCCGAGATGTTGGGGCCCTTCACCAGCTTCTCCCGCCGGGCCTTCTCGGGCGGCAGTGGTGGCACCAGCATGTCGGTGTTCACCGACGCCCGCGTGGGCAGGGGCAGGTCGGGGTAGTCGAGCCCGAGTTTGTCGGCGAGTTTCCTCGGGTCGGTGATCACGCCGGTGAGCGCGGAGGCCGCCGCGGTCTCGGGCGAGCACAGCCACACCGAGTCCTCGCGTGTGCCGCTGCGTCCCGGAAAGTTGCGGGGGAAGGTGCGCAGGGAGTTGTGTCCCACGGCGGGTGCCTGCCCCATGCCGATGCAGCCCATGCAACCGGCCTGGTGGATGCGCGCGCCCGCGGTGATCAGGTCGAACGTGCCGCCTATCTTCGTCAGATCGGCCAGGATCTCGCGCGAGGTGGGGTTGACGTCGAAACTCACCGCGTCACTGGTCTGCCGACCGCGCACGAGGTAGGCGGCGATGGCGAAGTCCCGCAACCCGGGGTTGGCCGAGGACCCGATGACGACCTGACTGACCTCGGTACCCTCCACCTCGCTGACGGGCACCACGTTGTCGGGTGAGGACGGCTTGGCGATCAGCGGCTCGATGGTCGACAGGTCGATCTCGTCGGCGACGTCGTAGGTGGCGTCGGGGTCGGCGACGATCTCCCGGTAGTCGTCCTCGCGTCCCTCGGCGCTCAGGAACTCGTACACGGCGGCGTCGGAGGGAAACACCGTCGTGGTGGCCCCCAGCTCGGCGCCCATGTTGGCGATGACATGCCGGTCCATGGCCGTCAAGGTCCCCACGCCGGGCCCGTGGTACTCGATGATGCGGTTGAGACCGCCTTTGACGCTGTGCCGGCGCAGCATCTCCAGGATGACGTCCTTCGCCGACGTCCACGGCGGCAACTCGCCCGTCAACCGCACGCCCCAGATCTCCGGCATGCGCACGTACACCGGCTCGCCCGCGATGGCCAGGGCCGCTTCGAGCCCGCCCACGCCCAGGGCCAGCATCCCCAACGCCCCCGACGCGGGGGTGTGGGAGTCGGAGCCGACCATGCTCTTGCCGGGGATGCCGAACCGCTGCATGTGCGTGGGGTGCGACACGCCGTTGCCCGGCTTGGAGTACCAGATGCCGTAGCGGCGGCAGGCCGAGCGGAGGAAGGCGTGGTCCTCGGCGTTCTTCTCGTCGGCCTGCAGGAGGTTGTGGTCGACGTACTGGACGCTGACCTCGGTGCGCGCCCGGTCGAGACCGAGCGCCTCCAGCTCCTGCATCACCAGCGTGCCCGTGGCGTCCTGGGTCAACGTCTGGTCGATGCGCAGGGCGATCTCCTCGCCCGGCTCCATCCGGCCGTCCACCAGGTGATCGGCGATGAGTTTGTGCGCCACCGTCCTGCCCATACCCGGCGACTACCCCTTTCGGGGGCATCGGCAACCATGGCTGTCGTGTTGCGCGGTTACCGAAAGGACGTGCTGCTCGTCGTCGCGGCGGGTGGCGCGCTCGGCAGTCTGGCCCGCTACCTGCTGGCCGAGCTGCTGCCCCACCCTCCCGGCGGCTTCGCCGTGGCCACCCTGCTGACGAACGTGCTGGGCGGTCTCGGACTCGGCGTGCTGATGGCGTTCGTCGAGCACGACAGGCCACCCCGGCTGGTGCGGCCGTTCCTGGGCATCGGGTTCTTCGGGGGCTTCACGACGATGTCGACGTTCGCGCTGGAGACGGTGGAGGCGCTGCGGCACGGGCACGTCGGCGTGGCCGCCGCCTACGTCGGCAGTTCCCTGGCGGCGTCGCTGGTGGCCGTGGCCGTCGGGTTCGTGGGCACCGACCGGGTGCTGCGCCGATTCGCTCGAGGTGACCGGTCGTGACGGTGCTGCTGGTCATGCTGGGCGGCGCGGTGGGCGCCACCCTGCGTTATCTGATCGACACGCAGGTGCGGAGCCGGCAGCGTTCCCGCTTCCCGTGGAGCACGCTCACGGTGAACCTCCTCGGCAGCGTCGTGCTTGGCGTGCTCACCGGTCTGACCCTGCCCGCGGCGGCGGAGAGCGCGACTCACGCGGCCCTCGGCGTGGGGCTGTGTGGTGCGCTCACCACGTTCTCCACCTTCGGCTACGAGACGGTGCGGTTGTTCCTCGACGGCGCACGCGGAGCGGCCGTGGGAAACGTGGTGGTGACCACGGTGGCCAGCGTCGCGGCCGCCGCGGGCGGGGTCGCGCTCGGTGGACTCCTCGGCTGAGGCGAGGATCAGTCGAGGCAGAACTCGTTGCCCTCGATGTCCCGCATCACCATGCGGGATTCGTTGACCCCATCGGCGCGCAGGAGTCGCACGCGGACCGCGCCGAGGGCGGTCAGCCGGGCGCACTCGGCCTCCGGGGTGGCGAGTCGTTCCTCGCCCACGAGCCCGGTGCCCACCCGCACGTCGAGGTGCAGCCGGTTCTTGACGACCTTGCCCTCGGGCACGCGCTGGCAGAACGGGCGCGGCCCCACTCCCTCGGGGTCCACGCACGCGAACGCCCCACCGCGTTGCCCAGGCGGCAGGGAAAGCTCGAACTCCTCCCACGACGCGAAACCCCGCGGCGGTGGGCGGGGACGTACCCGAGGACTTCGCACCAGAACCGGGCGATCCGCTCGGGCTCGGCGCAGTCGAAAGTGACCTGGAACTGCTTGACCGCCATCGGGCCACCGTAGTGGAGCGCCTCGGGCGTCGGGAACCGATTTTCGGCGGGTTCGGCGCTACCGTCGTCGTCATGACTGAAGTGGACACGGCGCCGACGGTGGAGCTGAGCATGTCCGAGTTGCGCGAGGTCACCGGATACGCCGTGGCCTGCGCGGAACCGGCGTTGGCGATCTTCGAACGGGACTACCCCGACGACCGGCGGCCTCGGGAAGCGCTCGACGCCGCGCGGGCGTTCGCGCGGGGAGCCAAGCGCACCAAGGCGATCCGGAACGCCGCGTGGGCGGCGCAACGAGCGTTCCAGCAGGCCCGTGACGCGGGACGGGCCGCGGCGGGTGAGGCGGCCCGCGCCGCTCTCGCCGCGGCCGGTGCGGCGTTTCTCCACCCGCTGGCGAAGGCCACGCAGGTGCCACACATCCTCGGCTCCGCCGCCCACGCGGCGCGGGCGTTCGAGCTCGACGCCGGTGACGATCCGCGCGTCGCCGCCGGCCACCTCGCCACGGCACGCGAGCTGGCCGGGCCCGTCGTGGTGAGCGTCCTGAGGCGGTATCCGGCTGCGCCCGGCGGTCGTGGCCGGGTCGGTGAGCTGGTGCGGGAGCTGGACGCGGCGTTGCGTAGTCGGGGGCTTTCCGGATAGGCCACTCGCGACCCGAGGGCCCGGCCTCCACGGCGGATACGCGTGCACAGCCCGCGGACACACGTACGACAAGTGCGGACACGCGTACGACAAGTGCGGACACGCCGGGAGGTTCAGTCGGAGACGGGGATGGGGGCTCCGTCGCGCAGGAAGACCGGGATGCGGTCCAGGGGCGCGTCGGCGCGCACCGTGGTGCCGCCCTCGTAGTCCGTGCCCGTCCAGGCGTCGGTCCACCGCGCTCCCTCCGGCAGGTACACCCGGCGCGAGCGGGCGCCCGCCTCCAGCACCGGAGCCACCAGCACGTCGGGGCCGAGCAGGAACTGGTCTTCGACCTCCCACGCCCGCGCGTCGTCGGGGTAATCCACGAACAACGGCCGCATCGGCGGTATCCCGGTCTCGTGCGCCACCCGCATCTGCTCGCCGAGGTACGGCCGCAGTCGCTCCCGCATCGCCAACAGGCGGGTGAGATGGCCCAGCACCTCCTCACCGTAGGACCACACCTCGTTCGGGCCGCCGGTCATGTCGGGGCCGAACGGCATGCGCGGCTCGCGCACCCCGTGCAGGCGGAACAACGGGCAGAAGGCGCCGTAGGCGAACCACCGCACGAACAGCTCCCGGTACTCCGGCGAGTCCGGGTCCCCGCCGTGGAACCCGCCGATGTCGGTGGTCCACCACGGAATCCCCGACAACGCGATGTTCAGCCCCGCCCGTACCTGCGCCCGCAGCGACTCCCACGTCGGCGGGATGTCGCCGGACCACACGGCCGCCCCGTAGCGCTGGCTGCCCGCCCACGCCGACCGGCACAGCAACACCACGTCCTCGCCCTCGGCGCGCGCCCCCTCGAAGAACGTGCGCGCGTTCTCCCTCGGGTACAGGCACGCCACCTCGGTGCCCGGTCCGGCCGCGAAGCTGAGGTTGTGCGGGTGTCCCGGCTGCAGCTCGGGCTCGCAGGCGTCCAGCCAGAACGCCCGGACCCCGAGGTCGAAGTAGTTCCGCTTGGCGGTCTTCCACACGAACTCGCGGGCGGCCGGGTTGGTGGGGTCGTAGAACGCCACGGGCATCTCCGTGCCCATGCCCTTGTCGTGCCAGGGCGCGTGCAGGGGCACGCCGCGTTCGGTGCCCACGAGCATCCCGGCATCGCGCATCATCGGGTAGTTGTCGCTCAGGGGGCTCACCGACGGCCACACCGACACCAGCAGCTTCACCCCGAGTTCGTCGAGTTCGGCGATCATGCCCTCGGGGTCGGGCCAGTCGGCGGGGTCGAAGCGCCAGTCACCGAGGTGGGGCCAGTGGAAGAAGTCGACCACGATCACCGACAGCGGCAGCCCCCGGCGCCGGTGTTCCCTGGCCACCTCCAGCAGCTCCTCCTGGTCGCGGTAGCGCAGCTTCGACTGCCAGAAGCCGGTGGCCCACTCCGGCAACAGGGGCGGGTGCCCCGTGGCGTCGGCGTAGTGCGCGAGCACGTCGGCGGGGGTGTCGCCGGTGGTGATCCAGTAGTCGATCTGGCGGGCGCCGTCGGCGACCCACCGGGTGCCGTTCTCGGCCAGCTCGACCCGGCCCACGCCGGGCATGTTCCACAGCAGACCGTAGCCGCGGCTGGAGAGCAGGAACGGGATCGACACCTCGCCGTTGCGCTGCACGAGGTCGAGCACCATGCCCTTCTGGTCGAGCCTGCCGTGGGAGTGCTGGCCCAACCCGAACAGCCGCTCGCCGTCGTAGGCGGCGAACCGCTGTTCCAGGCGCCCGTAGCCGCCGCCGTGGGCCTGGAACACGCGCGCGCCCGGCCACCAGAAGTGGGCCTGCTGTTCGGCGAGCAGTTCCTCCCCGGTGTCGCTGCGTTCGAACCGCAGCAGCGCGATGACGCCGGTGTCGGTGGGCACCTTCTCGACCACGGCCGTCAGCGCGCCGTTGGTGATGCGTCCCGTCGTCGGGTCCACCCGCACGGCGGGGTGCGTGGGTTCCGGGGTCAGGAGCGCTCCGGGGATGTCCTCGACGATGCGGTGTTGTGCGACGCGCACCCGCAGGCTGTCGATTCCCCAGGGCTCGATCCGCAACACCTCGTGACGCACCCGGACTTCGAGGGCCCGCCCGCCGTCACGGCTTTCGATCATGCGTGTCTCCCTTGTCGAGTAGGCCGTCATTCCTTGATCGCGCCGCCCGTGACGCCCGCGACCACGTACCGCTGCGCGATGACGAGCAGGATCGCGGCGGGGATCGAGGCCAGCACGGCGGTGGCGAGCACGGCGTTCCAGTCGGCGCTCTGGTTGCCGATGAAGCGGTAGATGCCCACGGTGATCGGTTCGAACGACCGGCCAGTGGTCAGCGTGACGGCGAACAGGAAGTCCGCCCACGCGAACAGAAACGCAAACAGTCCCGCCGTCACCGTCGCGTTGCGACTGATCGGCAGGATCACCGAGACGAACGTGCGCCAGTGCCCCGCGCCGTCGACCCGAGCGGCCTCGGTCAGTTCCCTCGGGATCGACACCATGAACGCCCGCAGCACCAGGATCGCGAAGGGGATCGTCGCCGTGGAGTCGGCGAGGATCAGCGCGAGGTAGCTGTCGATGAGCCCCAGGTTGGCGAACATCTCGTACAGGGCGTTGGCCATCACGATGCCGGGGATCATCTGCACGATGAGCAGGACGAAGATCACCGGTTGCGCGCCGCGGAACCGCAGTTGCGCCAGCGCGTAGGACGCGGGCAGCGCGACGAGCAGCGACACCACGACGGTTCCCAGCGCCACGACGAGGCTGGCCAGCAGGTGTTCGCCCTGGCTCGACAGCGCCTTGGCGTAGCCGTCGGTGGTGCCGTCCACGGGGAACCAGCTCGGTGAGGAGCTCAGCAGGGCCCCGCCGGGTTGGAAGGAGGCGTTGATCATCCAGTAGAAGGGGAACAGCAGCACCACGACGATCACCACGCCGAGGGCTGTGCGCGCCCACCGCTTGGCATCGTTCCGTGTCCTCATCGCTCCGCCTCCGCGATCGTCGACCGGGCCGACCGCAGGTAGAGCAGGCCGAACACGGTCGCCACGAGCACCAGCAGGTTGCCCACCGCCGCGCCCTGGCCGAACGCGAACTGCCCGTCGAACGACAACTGGTAGGACCAGGTCGTCAACGTCTGTGTCGCGTCGGCGGGACCGCCTCCGGTGACCACCATGATCACGTCGAACACCTTGATCGTGTAGACGAGGCCGAGCATCAGCACCACCGCCGTCACCGGGCGCAGCATGGGCCAGGTGACGTGCCGGAACCGCTGCCAAGCCCCGGCGCCGTCCAGCTCCGCCGCCTCGTACAGTGACTTCGGGATCGCCTTCAGCCCGCCGTGCAGGATCACCAGGTTGAACGGGATGCCGATCCAGATGTTCACGATGATCACCGCCGGCAGTGCCCAGCCGGGATCGGTGAGCCACGGCGCGCCGGTGTCGGAGACCCCCAACGCCCGCAGGAAGGCGTTGACGACACCGTGGTCCTTGTCCAGCATCCACCGCCACACCGCGCCGCTGACCACCAGCGGCAGCAGCCAGGGCAGCAGGAGCAGCGACCGCAGCAGACCGCTGCCGGGGAAGCGCTCGTTGAAAAACAGCGCGAGCGCCAGGCCGATACCGAACTGGAAGACGAGGGAGAACACCGTGAACACCACGGTGTTGAGCACCGCCTCCCCGAACAGCGGGTGCCGGATCACCGCGAGGTAGTTGTCCCAGCCGACGAACGGCGCCTCGCCGGTGTAGAACGAGCGGACGGAGTAGTCACGCAGGCTCATCGCCACGTTGTTCACCAGCGGAAAACCGAAGAACAACGCGACGTAGGCGGCGGCGGGGAGCAGAAAGAGCAGCGCCGCGAGGCGTTCGCGCGAACGCAACCGTCGGGGCCGGGACACCGCCTCCGGCGCACGAGCGGGAGTCGCGACGACGGTGCTCACCGCGATCCGGCCTGTTCCTGCGCCCGACGCAGTGCCTCCTTCGGCGACTGCTCACCGGTCAACGCCACCTGCAGCGCCCTCGCGAGTTCCTGCGACACGGCGGGGTAGTTCTCGCCCAGTTCCGCGGTGCGGGACCGGGCCGTCTCCACCTGGCGCGCGAACGGCTCCATGCCGGGGTGCTGTTCGACGAACGTCTCCACCGCCGAGTCGCGGGAAGGCACGTAGGCATGCGCGGCATCCCAGGAGAGCATGTTGTCCTCGGCCAGGATGCACGAGAGCACCTTCGCCGCCGACTCCTGGCGTCCCGGCCCGGTGGCGGGGATGACCCCGACCTCACCGCCGAGCGCCACCACCGGTTCGGTGCCCTCCTCGGGGACCGGGATGGGGACGACGCCGTAGTCGGGTCCTTCCTCGTCCAGCCGCGCGAGGTTCCACGAGCCGTTGATCATCATGGCGGCGTTGCCCGCGACGAACTGGTCGGCGACGTCGTTTTGGTTCCAGTTCACCACCGACTCCGACGCTGCGCCCGACTCCACGAGCGAGACCACGAACTCCAGGGCCTCGACGGCGGACTCGGAGTCCAAAGCGGACAGCTCGGCGCCGTTGCTCCAGAAGAACGGCAGGAACTGCCACGCGCCCTCCTCGGACGGGATGGCCGAGAAGGCGAGACCGTAGCGGCCGTCGCCCGACAGCTCCTTCGCGACCTCGGCCAGCTCCTCCCACGTGGCGGGTGGCTCCAGCCCGGCCTTGTCGAACATCTCCTTGTTGTAGAACAACGCGAGGTTGTTCACGCCCGGCGCGAGTCCGTAAATCTCGCCGTCGTAGGTGCCCGCTTCGAGGATGCTGTCGTAGTAGCCCTCGGTGGAGATGCCGTAGTCGGTCAGCGGCGTGAGGGCGCCCGTGCCGGCGACCTGCTGGAGGGTCGGGTTGTCGAGGAAGACGAGGTCGGCCAGGGTGCGGGAGCTCGCATCCTTGAGGATCTTGGGAAGCATCTGGTCCGTGGGCACGGTCTGCCGCTGCACGCCGATGCCGGTTTGCTCCTCGCAAGTGTCGAGAACGCGTTGCCACGCGGCGCTGCCCTGCTGGTCGGCGTAGTAGTCGAGAACCGTGATCTCGGTCGCCGGCTCGGACGACGTCGGCGCCGTGGCCGGGCCGCACGCGGTGGTCACCAGCACCGCGCTCGCGACGCTGACTCCGGCCATCAGTTGTCGAGCCACTCTGCTCATGGGTCACTCCTTCGCGAGGATGTGCGCTCCGCAGACCAGGTCGAAGCGCTTCGATTCAGTTGTCCTCGACGCGCCCCGTGGTGCCGGGGGTGAGCGCTATCGGCGTGGTGCCGTGCTGCCGCCGCGACGCAGCCGGGGCGAGAGCAGGCGCACCTCGGGGGCGACCTCGCCGTCGAGCCGGCGCAGCACCATCTCCACCGCGAGGCGACCCACCTCGTCGGAGGGGATGGGCACCGCCGTCAGCGGGACCGCGAAGCCATCGGCCATGTCCTCGGGACACACGGCCACCACGGAGATGTCCTCGGGCACTTTCCTGCCGCGCCGGTCGAGTTCGGAGAGCACGGTGCCGAGCGCGGCCTCGTTGTGCACCACGAGGCCCGTGACGTCCGGCTGTCGTGTCAGGACCTCGGCCACGCAGGCCCGCGCCGCCTCGTGGGAGGGCGGGCACTGGTACGCCCCGCCCCGCAGCCCGCGTTCGCGCACGGCGTCGTCGAACCCGCGCAGGAAGCGCCCCGCGAAGCTCGTCCCCCGCTCGTACACGGTGGGCGAGGGTCCGACGAGCGCCACGTCGGTGTGTCCGAGATCGGCGAGGTGATGCACGCACCGAGCCGCCGCCGCCCGAAAGTCCAAGTCCACACAGGACAGATCCTGCGGATCGTCCGGGACGCCGATGAGCACGGCGGGCCGCAACAACGATCGCAGCACGGGAATTCTCGGTTCGTCGGCCTCGACGTCCATCACGAGGATCGCGTCGGCGATGGCGGACGCCGCGACCCGGCGCAGTCCCTGCGGGCCCTCGTCGTTGGTCAGCAGCAGCACGTCGTGGTCGTGTTCCCTGGCCACCGTGACCACCGAGGTCACGAACCGCATCACCACCGGGACGTCGATGTCGGTGCGCAACGGCATCACCAGCGCGAGCACGTTCGTGCGACTGCTGGCCAAGGCCCTCGCCCCGGCGTGCGGGTGGTAGCCGAGCTTGCGGATGCTGGCCTCCACGCGACGCCGCGTCTCCGCCGAGATCGACCGCTTGCCCGACAACACGTAGGACACGGTGCTCGCGGACACCCCCGCGTCGCGGGCGACGTCGGCGATGGTCACCATCGGCGGCCTCCTTGCGCAGTCGAAGCGCATCGACTCGAAGTCGAGCGATTAGACCGTAGAGCACCTGTCAAGGAACCGACAAGAGTCGACGCCGATTTCCGTTGTCCGGCTCCGGCGATAGGCGGTTGACCGGCACGATCACCGGTGGCATAGTCCCGCTGCACCGCGCTCTACCTCACATAGCAACGTCGCACAGGTGTCGAATCGCTTCGACATGGAGGTGGCCTTCATGCGCCCGCATTCCCCCGACCGGCCCACCGGCTCCCCGTCCCTGTCCCGCCGCCGAGTCCTCGCCCTCGCGGCCGGAGCGGCCACGCTTCCCGTGCTGGCTTCGACCGCTCACGCCTCCGCCGTCACCGCGCCCGCCCCGGCGTCCCGCCCCGCCCGGTTTCGGGACCCGTCCCTGCCCCTGGCCGCGCGGGTGGAGGACCTGCTCTCCCGACTGACCCTCGACGAGAAGATCGCATTGCTGCACCAGTACCAGCCCGCGATCCCCCGGCTGGGCATCGGCCGGTTCAAGACGGGCACCGAGGCCCTGCACGGCGTGGCCTGGTCGACCGACTTCGACAACGGCGGCGCCGTGGTGACGGCGACCGCGACGGTGTTCCCGCAGACGGTAGGGCTGGCCAGCACCTGGAACCCCGCCCTCGTCCGCAGGGTCGGCGAGGTCGTGGGGGTGGAGGCCCGCGCCTTCCACTCCCGACGCCCCGAACTGTGGGGCCTGCAGTTGTGGGCGCCCGTGGTGAACCTGCTGCGCGACCCCCGCTGGGGCCGCAACGAGGAGGGGTACTCGGAGGACCCGTATCTGACCGCGCGAATCGCCATCGCCTACGGACACGGCATCCAGGGCGACGACCCCGACCGGTTGCGCGCGGCCCCGGTGCTCAAGCACTACCTGGCCTACAACAACGAGACCCACCGCGACACCACCTCGTCGATGGTGCCGCCACGGGTCAAACGGGAGTACTACGAGGCCGCGTTCCGCGCCGCGCTGTCGGCCGACGCCGCCACGGGGGTCATGTCGAGCTACAACCTCGTCAACGGCCGCCCCGCGACGGCACACCCCGACTACAACGACGTGGTCCGCACCTGGACCGAACGCCCGCTGTGCAACGTCACCGACGCGGGCGGCCCCAACAACCTCACCGGCAGCCAGGGCTACTACGCCACCCAGGCCGAGGCCGACGCGGCCGTGCTCAAGTGCGGCCTCGACAGCTTCACCGTCGACGACACCGACGCCGGCCCCACCGTCGCGGCCGTCACGGAGGCCCTGGACCGGGGCCTGCTCAGCGAATCCGATGTGGACACCGCGGTGCGGAACATCCTGAGCCTGCGGTTCCGGCTCGGCGAGTTCGACCCCGACGGCGGGCCCCACGCCGGGATCGGGGAGGAGGTCATCGACAGTCCCGAGCACCGCGCGATCAACCGGGAGGCCGCCACCGAGGCCGTGGTGCTGCTCAAGAACACCGAGGCCACGTTGCCGCTCGACGCCGAACGCATCCGCAAGGCGGCGGTGGTGGGGCCGCTGGCGAACACCCTCTACACCGACTGGTACTCCGGCGCCCTGCCCTACCGCGTCACCGTCCTGGACGGACTCCGCGACCGCCTCGCCGCGGCGGAGGTCTCGCACGAGGAGGGCATCGACCGCATCGCCCTGCGCACCGCCGACGGCCGCTACGTCACCGCTCCCACCGAGCCCGGCGCCCTGCGGGCCACGACCGATCCGGTCGAGAGAGCCGCGCACTTCGACGTGGTCGACTGGGGCGAGGGCATCGTGACGCTGCGCGCCGTGGCCAACGGCCGTTACGTCTCCTTCGGCCCCGACCGCACGCTCGTCAACGACGCCGAGCAGCCCCACGACTGGTTCGTGCAACAGCAGTTCAGCCTCGTCCCCCACGGCGCCGGCCACGTGCTGCGCTACGCGGGCAACGAGACCGACGACTCCTGGTTCGGCGACCGGGTCTACGTGGTGGTGGACGAAACCGGGCTGCTCACCGTCACCGCCTCGGCGGAGGCCGACGCCACCGTGTTCACCCGCGAGGTCGTGCGCGACGGCGTCGAGGAGGCCCGGCGGGTCGCGCGGGACGCCGACGTGGCGGTGGTGGTGGTCGGCAGCATGCCGTTCATCAACGGCAGAGAGGACGACGACCGCACCGACCTCGGACTCGCCCCGAGACAGCAGGAGCTGCTGGAAGCCGTGCACGGCGCCAACCCAACCACCGTGCTGGTGCTCAACAACAGCTACCCGACCGCGATCACGTGGGCGCAGGACCACGTGCCCGCCATCGTGTGGACCACGCACGCGGGTGCCGAGACCGGCAACGCCGTGGCCGACGTCCTGGTGGGGGCGGCCAACCCGAGCGGACGGTTGCCGCAGACGTGGTACCGCTCGGTCGACGACCTACCGGACATCCTCGACTACGACCTGATCAAGCACCGCCGGACCTACCAGTTCTTCGAGGGCTCGCCGCTGTACCCGTTCGGCCACGGCCTGTCCTACACCTCCTTCGCCTACGGCGAGCCGACGGTAAGCGCCCGCGTGCTGCGCCCCGCCGGGGAGGTCACCGTCGCGGTGACGGTCACCAACACCGGCTCGCGCGCGGGCGCGGAGGTCGTCCAGCTCTACACGCACCAGCGCCGCTCCCGAAACCCGCAACCCCGGCTGCGCCTGCGAGGCTTCCGCAAGGTGCACCTGGAGGCGGGGGAGACCACCACGGTGCGCATCCCGCTGCGGGCCGCCGACCTGGCCCACTGGGACGTCACGCGGGATACGTGGGTGGTCGAGTCGGCCGTGCACGACGTTCTCGTGGGCGCCTCGGCGACGGACATCCGCGGCACCACCTCGGTGCGTGTGGTCGGGGAACGCATCCCGCCCCGCGACCTGTACGTCGAGACGGAGGCGCAGAACTTCGACGACTACGACGGCATCACACTCACCGACCGCAGCAAGACGCACGGCACCTCGGTGGCGGCCACGCGGGCGGGCGCGTGGCTCGTCTTCCGGGACGTGGACCTGCGCCGCGGGGTCCGCGGAATCGAGGTCCGGGTGGCCAATCCCGCCGCGCCCCGCGGCCGGATCGAGGTGCGGCTCGGCGATCCCGCCTCGGGCCGGGTCCTCGGCGCGGTGCCGGTTCCCTCCACGGGCGACCGGTACGCCTACACCACCGTCCGAGCGGACCTGTCCCCGGCCCGAGGCAGGCACGACCTGGTGCTCGTCGTCGACGAGCCGGTCGTCGTCGCCTCGCTGCGGCTGCTGCGCTGACGCCTACTCGGTGGCGACGCCGAGCTGGCGTTTCAGCCAGCGCACTTGCGTCAGCATGAGGTTCTCGGCCACCTCCTCGGCCTGCGGGGTCATGTGAGTGGCCCCGACCAGCGGCAGGAAGGTGTGGTCGCGGCCCGCGGCCAGCAGCTCACCCGACAACCGCAGCGCGTGGGCGACGAACACGTTGTCGTCGGCGAGCCCGTGCACGATCAGCAGGGGCCTGCGCAGCGACGGCGCGTCGGCGATCAGGGAGTTGTGTTCGTAGACGTCCGGGTTGTCGTCGGGATGCCCCAGGTACCGCTCGGTGTAGGCGGTGTCGTACAACGCCCAGTCGGTCACCGGGGCACCCGCGACGGCGGCGTGGAAGACGTCGGGCCTGCGCAACACCGCCAGCGCCGACAGATAGCCGCCGTACGACCAGCCCCGAATGGCCACGCGGTCCAGGTCCAGCAGGCCGGGGTACCTCTCGGCGACGGCGTGCAGGGCGTCCACCTGGTCGGTCAGGGTGACGTCGGCGAAGGAGTGGTGGATCTCCTTCTCCCAGGCGTTCCCGCGTCCCGGCGTGCCCCGCCCGTCGGCCACGAGCACGGCGAAGCCCTGGTCGGCCAGCCACTGCGGGGTGAGGAACGCGTTTCGGCTCTGCAGGACTCGCTGCGCGTGCGGGCCGCCGTAGGGGTCGAGCAGCACCGGCAGCGCCTCCCCGCCGTCGTCCACCGTGCGTCCCGTGGGCAGGACGAGCGCCGCGCGCAGGGCGCGTTTGCCCACCGTCAGCCACACCGGGCGGGGTTCCAGGCCGGGGTCCATCGGGTACGACACGACGTCGGCGACGTGGTCGCCGTCGCGCAGCACCGACACCTTCGGGCCGCTGTGGGCCAGGCTCCACGTCGAGAGCACGGTCACCTCCGCCGTGCCCGCCCCGACGTGCACGCCATCCACAGTGGACAAACGTTCCACCCGGCCGCCGTTGGTGCGGTAGACGTGGATCTGGGTGGGGTCGTCCTCGGAGGCGGAGAACAACACCTCGTCGCCCACATGGAGCACGGAGCGCACCTGCAGCCCCGGCGGGGTCACCGGCTCGCCGTCCACGAGCACGCGGTAGGTGTCGTCGCGCACGCCCACGTACACGAGCTTGCCGTCGGTGGTCCACGCGGGAACGCCCGTGACGACCTCGACCCACCGCTCGTCGGTCTCGCTGTGCAGCAACCGCGTCGAGCCGTCGCGGGGATCGACCGCGTAGACGTCGATGCGCCGCTGGTCACGGGGCGCCACCGCGATGAGCGGGTCGCCTCCGGCGGACCAGTGCACGGCCACCAGGTACTCCCAGTCCCCTCGTTCCACGTCCACCCGGCTGCCGTCGAGGCCGAGGAACGACAGCGACACCGTCGCGTTGGTGGTGCCCGCGGCGGGGTAGGCCACGGTGGTGGCGGGGGTGTCCGGGTGAGCGGGGTCGGAGATGGTCCACACCGGAACCTCGGACCGGTCGGTGCGCTGCACCAGCAGGCTTCGCCCGTCGGGGGACCACCAGTAGCCGCGCGTCCGGTTCAGCTCCTCGGCGGCGATGAACTCGGCGAGCCCCCACGTGACGTCGGGTCCCTCGTCGGCCACGAGGGCTCGGTCCTGCCCCGTGGCGAGCTCGATCACACGCAACCGACGTTCGCTGACGTAGGCGACGTGGGTTCCGGTTGGGTTCGGCCGCGGGTCCACCACGGCGGCGTCCACCAGCAGCCGGACCTCACCGCTGTCGAGGTCGGCCGTGTAGAGCTTGCCGGACAGCGGGAAGGCCACCAGGCGGAACGCCTCGTCGGTGGCGTAGCCGACCACTCCCCCGGAGGTCTCCCTCGCGCGCTCGCGGCGGGCACGCTCCTCGGGGGGCAGGTCCTCCTCGCCCGGCACCAACGCGGCGGCGTCCACCACCGTGGTCTCCTCGCCGGTACGCAGGTCGAGGCAGAACAGGCTGTTGCGCCGGTCGGTCGCCGTCCGCGACCGCAGGAACAGCAGTCGGGTACCGTCACTGGAGAGGCGGAAGTTCTTCGGCGTCCCCAGCGTGAAGCGTTGGGTCCGGGCCTGTCGACGCAGGAATGAGAGATCGTCTGTCACGAGGTCCCACTGTCGCAGACGCCACACTCGCCGCGCCAACCACGGCACCCATGCGTGGTCGGCGCAACGATTCGTATCCAATTAGGGCAGAATGCGCAACAACCGACAGCATTCGGCAATGTTTTCCGGGTGATTTCGCCGATGGCTTCGCCCTAGTCTGAACGCATGACGACGTTCGCCGAAAAGTCCGCGGAGACCCACAGCGCCACCGACTACATCGCGCTGGACGAGCGCTGGAGCACGCACAACTACCACCCGCTGCCCGTGGTGATCGCCGAGGCCGAGGGCGCGTGGGTGACCGACGTGCGGGGCGAGCGCTATCTCGACTTCCTGTCGGGCTACTCGGCGCTGAACTTCGGGCACCGCCATCCCGACCTGGTTCGCGCGGCGGTCGAGCAGCTCGGCCGGGTGACGCTGACGTCGCGGGCCTTCCACCACGACCAGCTCGGCCTGTTCTGCCGCGAGCTGGCCGAACTCACCGGCACCGAGATGGTGCTGCCGATGAACTCCGGCGCCGAAGCCGTCGAGTCCGCCATCAAGGTCGCCCGGAAGTGGGCTTACCGGGTGAAGGGCATCGCCGAGGAACGGGCACAGATCGTGGTGGCCGACTCCAACTTCCACGGCCGCACCACCACCATCGTGTCCTTCTCCACCGACGACCAGGCGCGCGCCGACTTCGGCCCGTTCACCCCCGGCTTCGTCGTGGTGCCCTACGGCGACGCGGCGGCCCTGGAGCGGGCCGTCACCGAGAACACCGCCGCGGTACTGCTGGAGCCCATCCAGGGTGAGGCCGGGGTCATCGTGCCCCCGGACGGCTACTTCGCCGAGGTCCGCAGGCTGTGCGACCGGGCGGGCGCCCTGCTCATCGCCGACGAGATCCAGTCCGGACTGGCCCGCACGGGCACGATCTTCGCGTTGGACCACGAACGGGTCACCGCCGACCTCTACACGTTGGGCAAGGCCCTCGGCGGCGGCATCGTGCCGGTGTCGGCGGTGGTCGGGCGCGCCGACGTGCTCGGGGTCCTGCGCCCCGGCGAGCACGGGTCGACCTTCGGCGGCAATCCGCTGGCGTGCGCGGTGGGCCGCGCAGTGATCCGGCTGCTGTCCACGGGTGAGTTCCAGCAGCGCTCCACGTCCCTGGGCGCCCGCCTGCACGCGCGACTGTCCGAACTCGTCGGCAACGGACTCGCGGCCGTGCGCGGACGCGGCCTGTGGGCGGGGGTGGACCTTCCCGCCGACGGCCTCACCGGACGCGAGGCGTCGGAGGCGCTGATGACCCGCGGCGTGCTCTGCAAGGAGACCCACGGACACACGCTGCGCCTGGCTCCCCCGCTGGTGATCGAGGAAGCCGATCTGGACCGCGGACTGGACGCGCTCGCCGAGGTCGTCGGCCGCGGATGAGCCACGGCTCTCCCGGTCTCCCGTCCCGTCGCACCCTGGCCCTCACGGCGGTGCTGTGCGGAGCGTTCGCCTTCGCGCTCGGCATCGCCGTGACCGGGCAACGCGTCCCCACCGGGCTCGACGCGGCGTTCGAGGACGGCGTCGAGGCCATGGTCGACGAGGTGTGGGTGCTGTCGGTGCTCGTCGCGCCCACGGAACCCTGGGCGGTACTGGCCGCTCTCGCGATCGTCGTCGGCCTCGGGGTGGTGCGACGCCACCCCGGAACCGTCGTGCTCGCCGTGACGGGGCCCGCGCTGGCGGTGGCGGTCAACACCTGGGTGCTCAAACCCGCCTTCGGCCGCTACTACGACGACCACCTGGCCTACCCCAGCGGACACACCGTCAGCCTGGTCGCCACGGTGACGGTGATCGCGCTCCTCGTCCGTACCTCCCGCGCCCGCCTGCTCACGATCGCGTGCGGCACGCTGCTCACGGGCTGCGCGGCCGTCGGCATGGCGGGCCTGGGCTACCACTACGTCACCGACGTCGCGGGCGGTGCCGCCACCGCCGTGGCGCTGGTGTCGGGGGTCGCGTGGGTCGAAATCGCGACCGTCAGGCCCGAGCTCCGGACTCCGACACGGCGTCCCGAGCCAACGCGGTGAGCCTGCTGACCGCCCTCAGGTACTTCTTCCGGTAGCCGCCCGCGAGCATCTCCTCGTCGAACAGCTCCCCCAGCGAGCCGCCGGAGACCAGCACCGGGATGGCACGGTCGTAGAGCCGGTCGGCGAACGCCACCAGCCGCAGCGCGATGGCCTGGTCCTTCGCCGGCCGGACCCCGCGCAGGTGCACGGCCGCCACGCCGTCGACGAGCCTGCCGTAGCGGGAGGGATGCAGGGTCGCCAAGTGGTCGCACAGAGCGTCGAAGTCGTCCAGCGTCGCGCCCGGCCAGTTCTCCGCCGACGCGACGAGCTCGTCGTCGCCGTACGGCGCGGGCGGCTCGGGCAACCCGCGGTGCCGGTAGTCGGGACCGTCCACGCGCACCACGTCGAACTTCGCCGCCAGCGACTGGATCTCGCGCAGGAAGTCCTCGGCGGCGAACCGGCCCTCGCCGAGCTTGTCGGGCAGCGTGTTCGAGGTGGCGGCGACGAACACGCCCGCGTCGGTCAGCTCCCGCAGCAGCCGGTTGACCAGCATCGTGTCGCCGGGGTCGTCGAGCTCGAACTCGTCGATCGCCAGCAGCCGGTGCCCGGACAACCGCCGCACGGCCTCGCCGAACCCGAGCGCGCCCACCACGTGGGTGAGCTCCACAAACGTCCCGTAGGCCTTCGGACCCGGCACCGCGTGCCAGATCGACGCCAGCAGGTGGGTCTTGCCGACCCCGAATCCGCCGTCGAGGTAGAGCCCCGGCCGGTCCGCCTGCTTGCGACCCCGCCCGAACAACGCCCGCCAGCCCTTCGCCGCGCCACCGGAGCCACCCACCCGCTCGGCGAACGCCGAACACGCGGTCACGGCCTCGGCCTGGCTGGGTTCGTCCGGGTTGGGCACGTAGGTGGAAAACCGCACCCCGTCGAACCGGGGCGGGGGCACGAGCGAGGAGATCAATTCGTCGGGAGCGATCTCGGGACGGCGCGCGGTGAGCTGCTCGGTCGGCATAGGCATCAGCGTAGGTGTCGCCCCCGCGGCGACCGATCCGGTCGGCCCGTGTTGTGATGACTGTTGTGCACCGGCTTCTGCCTCTCCCGGAGAATCTCGCGACCCCGGAACCCGTCACCGACGCGGAGCTCGAACGCCTCTACGACTATCCGGACCGGCTGACCCGCCCGTGGGTCCAGGTCAACTTCGTGGCCTCGGCCGACGGCGCCGTGGCCGTAGCGGACCGCTCCGAGGGCCTGTCCCACCCCGCCGATAAGCGCGTCTTCGCGCTGGGACGCGACCTCGCCGACGTGATCCTGGTGGGCGTGGGCACGGTGCTGGCCGAGGGCTACCGCGGGGTGAGGCCGCGAGAGTTGCGGGTGGAGCGCCGCAGGCGACTCGGGCTGAGCGAACTTCCGCCCATCGCGGTGGTCACGGGCTCGTGCCGCCTCACCCCGAACGACCCGATCGTGACCGACACCACGGTGCCCCCCATCGTCGTCACGACCACCTCGGCCCCGGCCCGCCGCAAGGCCGACCTGGCCGCCGCCGGGGTGGACGTCGTCGAAGCGGGCACCGAGACCGTCGATCCCCGGCTCGCGCTCGCCGCCCTGGCCGAGCGGGGACTGCTGCGCGTCAACTGCGAAGGCGGACCTCAGCTGTTCGCATCCCTGATCGCCGCCGATCTGGTCGACCAGCTCTGCCTCACCATCGCGCCGCTGTTGGCCGGCGCGGGCCCGGACCGCATCGCGGCGGGGACACCGAGTTCGCTGCCCCGGTCGCTGCGCCTGGACTCGGTGCTGCACGAGGACGGCTTCCTCATGCTGCGCTACCGCAGGATCGAACTCCCCCGGTCGTGAGGCCCCGCTCACGACCGCCTCACCGACGCCATGCCAAGGTTGACGGCGAGGAAGGTCAGCCGCAGGAAGTGAGGACCGGTTCCGTGCCACGCCGTGGTCGCGCTCGCCGCCAGCTCGTCACAGCCGTCCTGGTCGGACTGTGCGCGGCGAGTTGCACGGCGGGACCGTCGTCCCGCCCCGCCGTGCTCGAAGGCGAGAACGCCCCCGCCCCGGCCTCCGACACCGAGGACTCGCCCAACGTGCCGCTGCCCGACCTCGCCGAGCCGAGGAACTCCTCCCTGGCGTGGGAGGACTGCGACCCCGACCTGCTGGACGGTCTCGACGTGGCCGACTCGCTGCCGGTGTCCTGCGCGCGGATCACGCTCTCGCTCGACGCCCCCGGCCTTCCGGGGCTCGGCCTCACCCGGATCGGGCTGACGAAGGTGGGCACCGGGCGCATCCCCCTGGTGGTGGTCAACGACGTCGGCGGGGAACCCGGCACCCGGTACGCGGTGCGCCTGGCCGAGACCCTGCCCGAGGACGTGCTGTCGACCTTCTCGCTCATCGGGGTCGACCGCCGGGGCACGGGCATCTCCGAACCGGTGAACTGCATCCCCCAGCCCGAACGCGAGACCCTGCTGGCGCACGACCCGACCACCACGGTCGAGCCGCTCCTCGACGCGGCGAGGACGGCGGGACAGCAGTGCGCGATCGCCCTGGAGGACGTCCAGACCGCCTACGACAGCTGGCGCACCGCGGGGGATCTGGAGGAGCTGCGCGTGCAGCTCGGCGTCGAGCGGCTCAACATCCTCGGCCACGGCGACGGCTCCGTCCCCGCCGCCTACTACGCCTCCCGGTTCCCCGCGCACGCGGGCCGGATCGTGCTCGACGGCGTGCCCGACCCCTCCTCCGACACGGCCTCCGTGCTCTCGGACGTGGCCGCGAGCGCGGAGGCCACGCTCGACGAGTTCGCCGCCGACTGCGCCCGCCGCAACTGCCCCTTGGGGGAGGACGCCCGCGCGGCCGTGACGGAGCTGATCGACGACGCCCGCGCGAGGCCACTGCGCATCGACGACCACCGGGTGAGCGCCACGCTCGTGCAGCGCGCAGTGCTGTCGGGGCTTTCCCAGCCCGCGCGCTGGCCGGAGCTCGCCGACGCCGTCGCCGCCGCCCGGCAGGGAGACGGCGGCCCCCTGTTCGCGTTCGTTTCGTCCTGGGTCGACGACACCGACTACCGCGTTCCGCGGATCGACGGCGTGCTCGTGACCCACTGCAACGACACCGCGACCCGGCTTCCCACCGACCAGCTCCGCGAGACCTCCCGCAAGCTCGGCACCGAGCACCCCGTGTTCGGCCCGATGCTGGCCCAACAACTGGTGTGGTGCGGGCCGTGGCCGAACCGGCAGGAGGACGTCCCGGACCTCGGGTCTCCCGAGGCCCCGCCGATCCTGGTGCTGAGCACCGCCACCGACCCGATGACGCCCGAGAAGGGCACCATCCGGGCGGTGGAGCGGATGCCCGGCGCCGTGCGGGTGGCCTGGCAGGGCGCGGGACACGGCGCGCTCGGCTCCCCGTGCATCGGCGAGGAGGTCTCGGCGTTCCTCGTGGACGGCGAGGTGCCGAGGGACGGGACGCTGTGCCCGGCGTGACCGCCGGTCAGCGCAGCAGCAGGGTGGCCACCACGGGCCGGTGGTCCGACGCCGTCGCGGCGGGCACGGACGCGTTCAAAACCCGCACCGGACCGGCCACGGTCACGTAGTCGATCCGCTTCACCGGCTCGTCGGCCGGGAAGGTGAGCCCGCCGTCCCGAGCACCCCAGGCGTCACGCGCGTAGGTGAACAACGGCGCCAGCTCCGGAGCGTCGGGTTCGGCGTTGAAGTCGCCGAACAGCACCTGGCGCGCGCCCGGTGGGTCCCGACGCAGCACGTCCACCGTCTCCTCCACCTGCTGCCGCCGCACCGTGGGATCGGGCCGGAAGTCCAGGTGGGTGTTGTAGATGTGGACGAGCGTGCCCCGGACCGACACGACGACCTCGGCGAAGCCCGGCGCGGGCCGCGGTTCGGCGTCCGGGTCCACGGTGGACCAACGGGTGATCTCGTGGTTGGTCGCCGACAGGATCGGGTGGCGGCTCAACACGGCCACGCCGTAACGGCGCCGCTTCGTGTGCCCCGGCTCCGGGTCGAGGTCGTAGATCGGTGCGAAGTAGGCGGACATGCCCGTCAGCCGGGCCAGCTCGGCGACCTGGTCGGCGTAGTCGCTGCGGTCGGCCCAGTAGACGTCGACCTCCTGCAGCGCCACGACGTCGGCTCGGGCGGCGCGGATCGTGGCGGCGGTTCGTCCGAGATCGAGGCGGCCGTCCACCCCGATGCCGGTGTGGATGTTGTAGCTCATCACGCGCAGCACCGCGGCGGAGGCGGTCGCCGCCGACGCGGGCGTGGGGAGAGTAGTCAGCAGGAGCGCCACGACCGCCGCGATCACCCCGAGCGGCGACGCGAACCGCCGGACACGGAACGGATCGGAAACGACACGTTGGGTCAACATGTCTAGACCATAGTGCTCCGGAGGTGGTCTTGACTGAACAGCGGACAGATGTTTCGCTGACCCTCGGTGAACCTTCTGTCGTTGCTCGCAGGTCAGACCAAGCGCGACCCGCACGCCCTCATCGCGATCGACGCCGATCCCGACCAGCCGCAGCATGTCAGTCGCTCGGAACTGTGGCGCCGCACACTCCAGTTGCGTGCCGACCTCGCTACGGCCGGTGTCGGACGCGGTGACGGCGTGCTCGTCGTGGTGCCCGCGTGGTCGTCGGTGCTGGACTGGCACGTCGCGACCGCCTCGCTCGGCGCGTACGTCGTGTGCGCCGCGCCCGGTAGCTCGGTGGGCGAACTCGCCGACGTGCTGCGCCGCGTACGGCCCAGGGTCGTGGCCGCGCCGTTTCCCTGGACCGGCCGCGAGACCCTGCACGAGGCCGTCCGTCGCTGCGAACCGCTCGGGGTCGTGGCCCCGACCGTGGCCGTCGTGACGGAGCCGGGTCGCGTCCCGCCGGTCGACCCGTCGCCGTACGACGTCGGGGCGGGCGCGTGGCTTCCGAGCGCCCCCACCGTGGGAATGCCGATGCCACGGACCCACGGCGACGAACTCGCCGTGGCCTTCCTGCCCGAGTTGGCGGCACACCGCGAGTCCACCCTCGTCCGGCATGCCATCGACAACGCCGACGCACTCGGCCTCGCCGGTGACGACGTGGTGCTGTGCGCGTGCTCGGTGACCGACCCGGTGTGGCCGGCCTTCGCGTTCGCCGCCGTCGCCGCCGGGGTCACCTGCCTGCTGGAACCCTCCCCGACCGCGGAGTCGGTGCTCGCCGACGTCACGCGCTTCGGCGTCACGCACGTCGCCGCCGACGCCGCGCTGGCGCGAGCCCTCGTCGACCCCGCCGCGCGGCCGGCCAAGGACGTGTCGTCGTGGCGCTGGCTCGGGGTGACGGGCGACCCGGCCGCGATCGCGGACGCGGTGCACCACGCGGAGCGGGCCTTCGACCTGACCGCCACGGCGCTGTACTCCTCACCGGGGCTCTACGGCCCCGTGGCCCTGTGGCCCTCGACCACTGCCCCGGAGGTACGAGGCCGTGCGGGCGGCAGACCCGTGGGCGACGGGGTGGAGGTACGCGTCGTCGATCCCGCCACGGGCTCCCCCGTGGCGCCGGGCCACCCCGGTGAGATCCAGGTGCGGGGCCACGTCGTCGTCGACTCCTTCCTGGGCGACCCGGACGCCCTGCCCCAACGCCGCACTCCCGACGGCTGGTTCTGCACGGGGGACATGGGCACGCTCGCCCCCGACGGTGGCCTGCGACACACCGGCCGGGTCACCGCGGGCAGCCGGGACTGACCGGGACCGGCCACCACGCCACGGGGCCGTCCCCTCGGTCGTCTACGGTGGTCGCCGTGCGTAGACCGGCCGGGGTGTTCGTGGGACTCGTCGTACTCGGTGCCCTCGCCGTCGCCGCCGTGCTGGTGCCGCTCCCCGGCCCCGCCCAGGTCCGCCAGTGGGCCGAGAGCCTCGGCGTCCCCGGCGTGGTGGCGTTCTTCGTCGCCTACTCCGTCCTCACGGCCGCCCCCGTTCCCCGCACGGTGTTCAACCTCGCCGCGGGTCTGCTGTTCGGGGAACTCGTCGGCGTCTCGGTCGCCCTGGTGGCGACGGTGCTCTCCGGTCTGCTCGGGTTCCTGCTCGCCCGCGCGCTGGGCCGCGACGTGGTGGTGCGACATCTGCACCGCAAGCCGGTCAGGACGGTCAACGACCGACTCTCGGGCGGTGGCGTGCTGGCCGTGGCCTCCCTGCGGCTGATCCCGGTGGTGCCGTTCGCCCCGCTCAGCTATCTCTGTGGGGTCTCGGCGCTGCCCCCGCGGCCCTACCTGATCGGCACGGCGATCGGGAGCCTGCCGGGCACCGTGGCGGTGGTCGTGCTCGGTGACGCCCTCACCGGCACCACGCCTCCCGCGCTGGTGGCCTGTTACGCGGTCTTCGCGGTTCTCGGCGCGCTGGGACTGTTGAAGGCGGTGGGACGGACGAAAGAGAAAACCGTTGCGGCAGCAAAGGAAACGGAATCGAACGCGGAGCCGACGCGTGTCGAATCGCCCGGCGGTTGACGTCGACGCCCGCGACGGGACCGCTACACTCATCCGAGTGCGGAGATCACAGTTTTTCCCGCACGCGCAGCTTGTCACGATCACGGAACGTAACCGAGGAGTAGTGCCATCAACACCGGTCAATTGATCGCAGGTCACTATCGCCTCGTCGAGCACATCGGAAGCGGTGCCATGGGCATCGTGTGGCGTGCGATCGACGAGCGCCTCGAACGCTCCGTTGCCGTGAAACAGATCATCGCGCAACCCGGCCTCTCCGAGGCCGAGCGCGACACCATGCGACAGCGCGCCATGCGGGAAGCTCGCAACGCCGCCCGGTTCCAACACCCCAACGCGATCGTGGTGTTCGACATCGCCGAGCACGAGGGGGACCCGTGCCTGGTGATGGAGTACCTGCCGTCGCGGAGCCTGTCGGCGATCCTCGTCGAGCACGAGACCCTGCCGGTCCCGGAGGTCGCGCGCATCGGCGAGCAGGTGGCCTCGGCGCTGATCGCGGCCCACCGCGCCGGCATCGTGCACCGCGACATCAAGCCGGGCAACATCCTCATCGACGACAACGGCGTTTGCAAGATCACCGACTTCGGCATCTCGCGCGCCACGGGCGACCTCACCCTCACGCAGACCGGCCTCATCGGCGGGACCCCGGCCTACCTTGCTCCCGAACTGGCCAGGGGCGCCGACCCGAAGCCCAGCTCCGACGTGTTCGCCCTCGGCGCCACGCTGTACCACGCGATCGAAGGCGTGCCCCCGTACGGGGACAACACCAACCAGCTCGCGCTGCTCTACGCCGCCGCCAGCGGCAAGATCAACCCCCCGCAACAGGCGGGGCCCGCCACCGCGCTGCTGATGCGGCTGCTCAGCCCGGAACCCGAGGACCGGCCGAGCATGACGGAGGCCCGCGACAAACTCGCCCAGTTGGCCTCCGGGCAGTCGAACGTCGCGACCGCCATCGCGCCGCCCCCGGCGCCGAAGGAACAGACCCGTGAGATGGCCGCCACGCCGGCCGCTCCGGCGAGCCCGCCGCCGTGGCGCCGCGACAAGTCCCCGGAACCGGTTCCGCAGACACCGGCCGGCTCGGCCGCCCCGGCCCCGGCGAGTGCCTCGGCCGCCCCCGGCGACCCGTCGGAGGGCGGCACGCGGAAGAACCTGATCTTCGGAGCCGCCGCCGTCGTCGTGCTCGTCGTCGCCGCGGGCCTGGTGATCGTGCTGACCAACAGCGGCGACGAGACTCCGCCCCCGGCGGGCCCGAGCACCTCCCAGTCCTCCAGCGCCGCGCCGAGTTCGGCCCCCCCGACCACGGCCAGCAACACGGGCGGCAACGTGGCGTGGGGCTCGGCGGGACAGCTCGTGGTCGACTACTTCGGGGACCCGGCGGACGAGTGGAACCTGCTGCATCCCTCCGTCCAGGCCCTGTGGCCCAACGAGGACGCCTACGAGGAGTACTGGGAGTCCAAGGACGTGCAGTACGCCAAGAGGGCGACGGCGTACAAGCACGCCAACAACGAGGACGGCTCCGTGGACATCTCGGTCATCGTGGTCACGGGAGGCGGCGAGCAGCTCGTCTACGTCCGCGTCGTCGACCAGGGGGGAAAGCTCCTCATCGGCAGCGACCCCCGGCTGGAGAACAACCAGCAGCTCTGATCCGCCCGTTCCCGTGGCAACGGGCGCGACGTGGCTTACCGTGGAGGTATGGCCGAGAACCCGGGCGCCGAGCGTCATCCCCGCTTCGACGACGACCTCGTCGGGCTCGACCCGGACGACCCCGAGGCCCGCGCGTTCGCCGAGCACCTCGACCGCATGCAACGCTGCGAGCCGACGTTCACCGTCGAAGGGTCGCTGCGCGGCGTGGCGGACTTCGCCGAGGGCAGCAACCGGGCCAGCGGATTGCGTTGGTGGATCGCCGCGCTCATCGCCTGCCTGATCATCGTCGGCGTGCTCGTCAGCGCCTGGGACATCGTGGTCGATCTCCTCGCGTGGCTCGCGAGGTAGCCTGGGAGTATGGAGTCCGGCACCGAAACGACACCGAAGGTCGTCAAGACCGAGCAGGAGTGGCGCGCCCAGCTCAGCCCCGAGGAGTACGCGGTACTGCGGCAGGCCGCCACCGAACGCCCCTTCACCGGTGAGTACAACGACACGAAGACCGAGGGCGTGTACGAGTGCCGGGCGTGCGGGGCCGAGTTGTTCCGCAGTGACACGAAGTTCGAAAGCCACTGCGGCTGGCCCTCGTTCTACGATCCGGCCGACTCCGACGCCGTGCTGCTGCGGGAGGACCGTTCCCTGGGCATGGTGCGCACGGAGGTGTTGTGCGCGTCGTGCCACAGCCACCTCGGGCACGTCTTCGAGGGCGAGGGCTACGACACGCCCACCGACCAGCGGTACTGCATCAACTCGATCGCGCTGCGCCTGGTGCCCACCGAGAAGGGCTGACGGCGACAAGGCTGACGACCGGGCCGCCGAGGCGTCATACCCCGGCGGCTCGCGTCCTGCTCACGGCAGGTTGAGCACCAGCTCGCTCGGCTGCACGCGGGTCCCCGTGTAGAAGGGAGTCTCGACGCGCACGTGCCGCCGCGCGTCGGTGGCCCGCAGGTGCCGCATCAGGTCGACGATGCGGTGCAGTTCGTCGGCCTCGAACGCGAGGATCCACTCGTAGTCGCCGAGCGCGAAGGACGCCACCGTGTTCGCGCGCACGTCCGGGTAGTCGCGCGCTTCCTTGCCGTGCTCGGCCAGCATCCTGCGCCGTTCCTCGTCGGGCAGCAGGTACCACTCGTAGGAGCGCACGAACGGGTACACGCACACGTACTTGCGCGGCTCCTCCCCCGCGAGGAAGGCCGGAATGTGGCTCTTGTTGAACTCGGCGGGACGGTGCAGGGCGAACTGGCTCCACACGGGCGTCGAGACCCGCCCCAGCGGGGTGCGGCGGAACCCGGTGTAGGCGGATTGAACCTGCTCGACCTCCTCGGCGTGCCACCAGATCATGTAGTCGGCGTCGGCACGCAGCCCGGACACGTCGTACACGCCCCGCACCACGACACCCTTGCCTTCGAGGGCGTCGAGGTACTCGGCGGTCTCCGAGGCCGCCTGCCCCCGGTCCTCACCCAGCTTTCCCGGCTCGACCCGGAAGACGGACCACGCCGTGTAACGAATGGTGTTGTTCAGCTCGTCGTAGTTCAACCGCGCCATGGTCCTATCGTCCCACCACTCGAAGCGCCGCGGCTGTTCCGGTGGCCACACATGCGGGGATGCCCACACCGTGCAGGGCCGCGCCCGCGACCGCGAGCCCGTCGAGCCGCGCGACGGCCCGTTCGATGCGCGCCACGCGCTCGGCGTGCCCCACGCCGTACTGCGGCAGCCCCCCACCCCAGCGCATGACGTAGGTGTCCACCGGCTCGGCGGTGATGCCCGTCAGCTCGGCCAGGTCCGACCGCACCCGTGTGACGAGGACGTCGTCGGCCACCTGCAACGACCGGGCCTCTCCGAACCGGCCCACGGACCCGCGGACCAGCAACGGGCCGCCCTCCTCGCCGTGGTGGGCCCACTTCCGCGCCGAGAACGTGAATGCCTTGGCAGTGAACCGGCTGCCGTCCGAGCGAAGCTCACGCTCCCCGATCAGCACCCCCGACGTGGGCGGGAGTTCGGTCCCCGGCGGCAACGCCAACGCGACCACCGCCATCGAGGCCAGTTCCATCTCGCCGTACGCGGCAGCGGCCTCGGGGGCGACGGAGGCGAGCAACCGGCTCGCCGCGGGCGGCGGGACCGCCAGCACCACCGCGTCGGCCTCCAGATCCGCGTCGAGCGGGACATGGGCCTCCGCGGCGGCGCCCAACCGCAGCCGCCACCCGCCGCCGGGACGGCGGTGCAGCTCGCGCACGGGCTGGCCGAGCCTTAAGTCGGCGGCGCTGCTCTCCACGAGCCGGTCGACGAGGTCGCCGAGGCCGCCCCGCAGTGTCGCGAACACCGGTGCCGCGGGTTCCGTATCCTGCGTCCGCTTCCGCGGCATCGTGCTCGCCACGGCCTCGGTGAGCGACGACGCACCCGCGTCCACGGCGGCGGCGACGGCGGGCAACGTGGCGCGCAGTCCCAGACCGTCCGCGCCCCCCGCGTAGACGCCTCCCAACAGCGGGTCCACGATCCGCTCGACGAGCTCGTCCCCGAACCGCTCGCGCAGCAGACCGCCCAACGACACGTCGTGCTCGGGCAGCCTCAGCGGCGGCGCGGACGCCTCCTCGGCCACCGCCCGGACGCCCTCGGGGGTCAACAGGTCGGCCACGGCGTCCGCCGACGCCGGGATCCCCATCATCGTTCCCTTGGGCAGCGGCAGCGTCCGGCCGAGCGCCCGCACCGAACCGGACGCCGAAGTGGGATGCACCATCCGGTCGCCGAGCCCGACCTCGCGCATGAGCCCCACCGCCTCGGGCCGCCTGGCGAGCACGGCTTCCGCCCCCACGTCGAAGCGACGTCCGGCCAGCGACACGGTCCTGATCTTGCCGCCGGGCACGGACGCCGCGTCGCACACCGTGATCCGCGCGTCGGGGCCGAGTTCGACGCGAAGCCGCCACGCGGCGCTGAGGCCCGCGATGCCCGCGCCGACCACGACCACGTGACGCGGTCGGGCTCGTTCCCCGGTCTTCCCGTTCTCCGTCACAGGCTGTGCACCAGCTCCACGATTCGTGTCAGTACGTCGGGGTCGGTGTCGGGCAGGACACCGTGCCCGAGGTTGAAGACGTGGCCCGCCGCGGCCCGCCCCTCGGCGACGATGCGGCGTACCTCCGACTCGATCACCGGCCACGGCGCCGCCAGCAGGGCCGGGTCCAGGTTGCCCTGCACCACCGGGGTGGGCTCGCCGGACGCGGTGAGCCGCCGCACGGCCTCGGCAAGCGACAGCCGCCAGTCCACACCCACGACGTCGGCCCCCGCGTCCCGCATGGCCGGGAGCAGTTCCGCGGTGCCCACACCGAAATGGATGCGCGGCACGCCGTAGTCGGCCACGCCCTGCAGCACCGTGGCCGAGTGCGGCAGCACGAACTCCCGGTAGTCCCGCTCCGACAGCGCTCCGGCCCAGGAGTCGAAGAGCTGCACGGCGTCCACACCGGCGTCCAACTGGGCCCGCAGGAACGTCAGCGTGATCCGCGCGAGCGCGTCCGCGAGCGCGTGCCACAGCTCGGGGTCGCCGTGCATGAGCGCCTTCGTCCGGGCGTGGTGCTTGCTGGGCCCACCCTCGATCAAATACGACGCGAGGGTGAACGGGGCCCCGGCGAACCCGATCAGCGGCGTCTCACCGAGCCGCTCCACCAGCAGCCGCACGCCGTCGGTGACGGGACGTACTCGCTCGGGGTCGAGTTCGGGAAGGGCGTCCACGTCCGCCCGCGACCGCACCGGGTCGGCCACGACGGGTCCGGTGCCCGCCACGATGTCGATGTCCACGCCCGCGGCGTACAGCGGCACCACGATGTCGCTGAACAGGATCGCGGCGTCCACCCGGTGCCTGCGCACGGGCTGGATCGTGATCTCGGTCAACATCTCGGGGTCGAAACAGGCCTTCAGCATGGGCACGCCCTCGCGGAGCTGCCGGTATTCCGGAAGGGACCGCCCGGCCTGACGCATGAACCACACGGGCACGTGCGCGGGCTTCCCGCCCCGCGCGGCGACGAGGAACGGCGCGTCGGTAAGGGCGCGACGAGCCGACGCAGAAGAAGTTGTCATCACGACAATCGTGCCATGTCGGTCCGAAGGGGCCGCTCCCGGCGCGCCTGTCCCCGTACGGACGGCGACGCACCTTACAGTCGAGTGGTGACCGCGATGACCGAGACGCCCGAGGAGTTCCGTGCCGCCGTTGCCGCGTTGCGCTCCGTGACTCCGCGGCCGGAGGTGACGCTGGAGCCGATCAAGGCTCCCCAGCGGTTGGCACCGTGGGCGTTCGCCCTCGCGGCGGAGACCACCGGCCCCGGCGACGTGCCCGCGATGGGACGTCTCGTGCTCCTGCACGACCCCGAGGGACAGGAGGGCTGGCACGGCGTGTTCCGGCTCGTCGTCTACATGCGGGCGGAACTCGACGCCGAACTGGCCACCGATCCGTTCCTGCCCGCCGTCGGCTGGTCGTGGCTCACCGACGCGCTCGACGCCACGGGAGCGGACTGGACCGCGTTGGGCGGCACGGTCACCGAGACGTCGTCGGCGCGATTCGGTGACATCGCGGAACCGACCCGGACCGACGACATCGAACTGCGAGCCTCGTGGACACCGACGAGCACCGACCTTCGACCGCACGGTGAGGCCTTCTCGATAGCGCTGTCGCACTACGCGGGCCTGCCGCCGGTCGGAGTGACCGTGTTCGGCCGACGGCGCGACGACTGAACCACCCGCGATCATTCCCGAAACCGTTTCGGTGGCGCTTTTTCACTCGCCGACTCTTCCCTTACGTAAGGGAAGACCACGGGCGAACCGGCCTTCACTCCGCGGCCGCCGCACGCCTCGCCGCCACGGGACGAAAGCGGGTCGCGGGACCCACCAAAACCCGCCTGCACAGGGCAAATGCACGCGCGTTCGACGAGCGAGAACTTTTCTACATCGTCCACGCTGAGCAATGTGTTAACCACCTTCCGTATAAGAACCCGAATGCGCTATAGAGGAGGTGGTGAGCTGTTACCCGATAGGGATAGATCCGCGGTGAATGTCCCCACTGGCCCACCTGGACGGCTAGAGTGCTTTCGACGACACCACTTTCGGTCTAAAGCTGGCGCGGCTGATTGGCCGAAAGTCCCGGTGCCGGTCGGGGGGCACGACCGACTCCAGGGAGGTAGTGACGTGGCTACCGTCGGCTTTACTCAGGCCGTTCGATCCACGCCAGCCGGCTCGTTGCCGGCGAGCATGGTCCCGCACCCGCGGGAGGAACTGTTTTCTGTGTTGGTGGTCGACGACCACCCACTGTTGAGGGAGGCGATCGCCGCACGACTTGCGCAGATGGGCGCGGGCACGGTCCACGAGGCCGCGAGCGTCGCCGAGGCGAGGGCGAGGGCGGCCGCAACCGGGCCGTGCGATCTCGCGATCCTCGACCTCGGGTTGCCCGATGGCAGCGGCATCGAGCTGGTCACGGAGCTTCGGAGCAGTGGCTGGCCCCGTGTCGTGGTCCTCGCGTCGTCCGACGACCCGTACGCCGTGCGTTCGGCGTTCCAGGCGGGCGCGCAGGCCTATCTGCTGAAGTCCGCGTCGCCGGTGGTGGTCACCGACGGCGTACGGCGGGTGCTGGAGGGAGGTGTCTACGCCGATCCCAGCGTCGCACCCGTCCTGGCCACCGGAACTCGGGTGGCGGTACCGACAACACGCCGCGCGAGCTGTCCGCTCGCGAGGTGGAGGTGCTCCAGCTCGTGGCCGATGGCCAGTCGAACAAGGAAATCGGTGAGGAGCTCAACCTGTCCGCGCTGACGGTGAAGTCCCATCTGTCGCGGATCGGGCGCAAGCTCGGAACCGGCGATCGGGCGCAGATGGTCGCACTGGCCATGCGCGCGGGCGTCATCCGCTGATCTCATCTCAAGGCTCTACGGGACGGGCGAGCCGGGCGCGGTGGACCCGTCCCGTAGGGTTCACAAACGTGGACAACGCAGATCAAAGCTCCGACGTACCGGAGGACTCTGCGCCTCTTCTGCTGACGGAACCGGCCGAAGGCACCCCTGACGTCATCGCCGATCCCGACACGCTGCGTGCGGCGTGCGCCCGGCTGGCCGAGGGCAGCGGCGCGCTCGCCGTGGACACCGAACGTGCTTCCGGCTATCGGTACTGGCCGAAGGCCTACCTGGTCCAGATCAGGCGCGAGGGTGCCGGCACGTTCCTGATCGACCCCATCGCCCTTCGCAACGACCTCGCGCCCCTGGCCGAGGTGATGAAGGACGTCGAGTGGGTCCTGCACGCGGCGTCGCAGGACCTGCCCTGCCTCGCCGAGCTGGGGCTGCGCCCGCCGTCGCTGTTCGACACCGAGCTCGCGGGACGACTCGCGGGCCACCAACGGGTGGGGTTGGGCACGCTGGTCGAGGAGTTGTTGGGCTACCGGCTGGAGAAGGGCCACAGCGCCGCCGACTGGTCGCGCCGCCCGCTGCCGATCGACTGGCTGAACTACGCGGCGCTCGACGTGGAACTGCTCGTCCCCCTGCGCGACAAGCTCGAAGCCGAGCTGGCCGCGGCGGGCAAGCTGGAATGGGCTCTCCAGGAGTTCGAGGCCGTCCGCACGGCCGAACCGCCGGCCCCACGTCCCGAGCCGTGGCGCCGCACCTCGGGCATCCACAAGATCCGCACTCCGCGCGGCCTCGCCGCCGTGCGGGCCCTGTGGGAGGCGCGGGACGAATTGGCCCGCAAGCGGGATCGCGCACCCGGCCGCATCCTGCCCGACAGCGCGATCATCAACGCCGCGCTCGCCGACCCCCGCTCCCCCGCGGAACTGCAGAAGCTTCCGGTGTTCGGCGGCCGGGTCCAGCGGCGCTACACCACCCGCTGGCTCAGACAACTACATCTCGCCCGGACCCTGCCCGAAGCGGACCTGCCGAGCACCACCGTCGCCCACGACGGACCGCCCCCGCCGAACCGGTGGGCGGACAAGGACCCGGACGCGGCGGCCCGGCTCGCCGCCGCGCGGACGGCGTTGGCCGAGATCGCCGAGCGGCATCGCGTGCCCGTGGAGAACCTGCTGCTGCCGGATCTGCTGCGTCGCACCTGCTGGCGCCCGCCCTCGGACACCTCGCGGGAGTCCGTGGCGGCGGTCCTGACGGCAGGCGGGGCCAGGCCGTGGCAGGTGGAGTTGACCGCCGAAGCGCTCAGCGAGGCACTGCGCGCCCGCGCCTGAGGTCACCGAGCGGCGGGCAAGCGCACCTCGACCGCGAGCCCGCCACCGGGAACGGGTTCGGCCCGCACCGACCCCCCGTGGGCCCGCACGGCCGCCTGGACGATCGACAACCCCAGGCCCGCGCCGGTGCGAGCGGTTCGGGCGACCCCGGCCCTGCGGAACGGTTCGAACAACTCGGCCACGGTCTCGGGTTCGACGACACCGCCGGACGACCGCACGGTGAGCACCACCCACGGACCGTCTCCGGGACGCACGGTGGCCTCGATCCACCCGTTCTCGACATTGTGGGTGACGCCGTTTTCCAACAGGTTCCCGGCGACGCGTTCCAGCAGGGCCGGATCGCCGACCGTCTCCGCCTCGCCGAGGTCGAACCGGGCGGTGACGCCTTTGCGTTCGGCATTGGCCTTGACCGCGCGCCACGCGCTGTCCACGACCTCGGTCAGGTCCACCCGCTCGGTCACCGCGAGTTCCGTGCTGTCGGTGCGGGCGAGCAGCAACAGCGAGTTCACCAGACGTTCGGCACGGTCGGTCGCGTCCCGCACCACGCCCGCCATCCGACGCAGTTCCGCCTCGTCGGCCTCCTCGTCGGACAACGTCACGTCCAACTCGGTACGAATGACCGCCAAGGGGGTACGCAGCTCGTGACTGGCGTTGGCCACGAAGTGCCGCTGGGCCTCGAAGGCCGCCTGGAGACGGTCGAGCATGGCGTCGAAGGTGCGGGCGAGTTCGGCCAACTCGTCACGGCTGCTGACCTCGCCGATACGCTCGCCCATCGACTCCACCGACAGTCGCCGGGCGGTGTCGGTGATCTCCCGCAACGGCCGCAGCACGCGGGAGGTCAACGTCCACGCGAGAATGCTGCCCGCCGTCACCACGAACACGAACGCGGTGAGGCCCGCCGCCACCATCCGTTCGCGTGCCTGCTCCCGCAGATGGTCGGCGAGCACGGACGCCTCCACGTCGACGCCGTCCACCTGCACGAGCGTTCCGGGCGGAAGCTGGGGCACGGCGGCGACCGAGTCACCGACGAGCCGCCATGCCAACCACAACAGGACCACGCTCACAACGGCGACGAGCGAGGTCGCGAGCACGGTGATGCGGGCGCGCAGTGTTCGCGCGGGAAGAGCGGTGCGGCGAATCACCGATCCAGCGAAGCAGACTCCGCCGAAGCGCCCGCACCGGGCACCCGGTACCCCGACCCCACCACGGTCTCGATGATTCCGGGCTCACCGAGCTTTTTGCGCAACGTCATCACCGTGACCCGGACCGTCGTGGTGAACGGGTCGGCGTTTTCGTCCCAGACGCGCTCCAGCAGTTCCTCACTGCTCACCACGGCCCCCTTGGCCGCCAGCAGCACCTCCAGGACACCGAACTCCTTACGCGTGAGCTCGATCGGACGCCCCGCCCGGTGCACCGTGCGCTTGGCCGGGTCCAGTTCCACGTCGTCGGCCACGAGCACCGGCGGAGTGGCGGGCGTGGCCCGCCGCCCCAGCGCCCGCACTCGCGCCACCAGCTCCGGGAAGGCGAAGGGCTTGGCCAGGTAGTCGTCGGCCCCGAGGGACAGTCCCTCGACGCGATCGGACACCGAACCGCTCGCGGTGAGCATGAGCACCCGTGTCAGCTCACCCGAGGTCACGATCTCCCGGCACAGGTCGTCGCCCGACATGCCCGGCAGGTCCCGATCGAGCACCACCACGTCGTACCGGGTGATGGACGCCTTCTCGTGGCCCTCGTCGCCGTTGAGCGCGACGTCGACCGCCATCCCCTCGCGCCGCAGACCGCGTGCGACCGCCTCGGCCAACGGCGCCTCATCCTCAACTACCAATACGCGCACGTGAACACCGTGTCACAGTTCCCTGAGAGGAATCTGATGGCACACCCCTAGTCGCGAGGTGTGTCCACCGCCTCTTCCGTGGTCTCCTTCACGTTCTCAGTGTCCTGCGCGGTGTCGCCGAGCCGACCCGCGGCCCACTCCGTGACCCTGCGCGCCACATCCTGCGCGGTGAGGCCGATGCCGGCCAGCACCTCCTCGCGCGTGCCGTGCTCCAGGAACCGCTGGGGAATCCCGAGGTCGCGCAACGGCACGTCGCAGTCGACGTCGCGCAGGGCGGCGGCCATCGCCGACCCGAAGCCGCCGTGGCGTCCGTTGTCCTCCAGCGTGACGACGAGCCGGTGGGACTCCGCCAACGACACCAGCTCCTCGGGGACGGGCAGCACCCACCGCGGGTCGACCACCGTCACGCCGATGCCCTGGTCGGCCAGCCGGTCGGCGGCGGCGAGCCCGAGCCGGGCGAAGGCCCCCACGGTCACCAGCAGCACGTCCCGGCGCTCGTCGCCGCGCAGGACGTCCACGCCACCGACGCGGTCGACGGCGGGCACCGACTCCACGACGCCGCCCTTGGAGAACCGCAGCGCGGTGGGACCGTCGGAGATCTCCACGGCCTCGCGCAGTTCCTCGCGCAACGTCTGCGCGTCCCTGGGCGCGGCCACCCGCATGCCCGGCACCATGCCGAGCAACGACAGGTCCCACATGCCGTGGTGGCTGGGGCCGTCCGGCCCCGTGATGCCCGCGCGGTCGAGCACGAGCGTGACGGGCAGGCGGTGCAGTGCCACGTCCATGAGCACCTGGTCGAACGCCCGGTTGAGGAAGGTGGAGTACACGGCCACGACGGGGTGCAGGCCACCCATCGCCAGCCCCGCGGCGGAGGTGACGGCGTGCTGCTCGGCGATACCGACGTCGTACCAGCGGTCGGGGTAGGTCTCGGCGAACGAGTGCAGGCCCGTGGAACGCAGCATGGCCGCCGTGATGGCCACCACGTCGTCGCGCTCCGCCCCGATCTTGACGAGTTCGTCGCCGAACACCGAGGTCCAGCTCAGCCCCTTGGCGGGCGGCTTGCCGGTGTGCGGGTCGATCGGGTCGGTCTGGTGCATCTGGTCGGCCTGGTGGTTCACCGCGGGCGCGTAGCCGTGACCCTTCTCGGTGACGGCGTGCACGATCACCGGGCCGCCGAACGCCTTGGCGCTCTGCAGTGCCTTCTCCAGGGCCGCCAGGTCGTGCCCGTCGACCGGACCGATGTACTTGAGGCCGAGGTCGGAGAACATGACCTGCGGGCTGAGCGCGTCCTTGATGCCGGCCTTGGCCGCGTGCAGGGCGGTGTAGAGCGGCTTGCCCACGACCGGGGTGTTCTGCAGCAATTCCTTGCCGCCGTCGAGCAGGCGCTCGTAACCACGGCGCAGGCGCAGCGACGCGAGGTGCTCGGCGAATCCTCCGATGGTCGGCGAGTACGAACGGCCGTTGTCGTTGACGACGATGACGACGGGACGCTCCCGGTCGGCGGCGATGTTGTTCAGCGCCTCCCAGCACATGCCACCGGTCAACGCACCGTCACCGACGATCGCCACGGCGTGCCGACCGAGGCCCGCGAGCTGGTAGGCCTTCGCCAACCCGTCCGCATACGACAAAGCCGTGGAGGCGTGGCTGTTCTCGATGAAGTCGTGCTCACTCTCCGCACGCGCCGGGTAGCCGGCGATCCCGCCCCGCTGGCGCAGCCGGTCGAAATCACGGTGCCGACCCGTGACGATCTTGTGCACGTACGACTGGTGACCCACGTCGAACAGCAGGGCGTCCTTCGGGGAGTCGAACACCCGGTGGACGGCCAGAGTGATTTCCACGACACCGAGGTTGGGTCCGAGGTGACCGCCCGCCCTGCGCACCTTCTCCACGAGGAAATCCCTGATCTCCCCGGCCAGCACGCTCAACTGGTCGTGGTCCATTCGTTTGAGGTCAGCCGGCCCGTGCACGGACTCCAGCAACGTCACACTCCACCTCGCTCGCCGTCGTTCTCGCTGCCTCGTTCTGCTTAGTCTAGGGAGGTCTCCGACCGCAGCCCACCTTCGGGCAAAGCGCTGCCGCGAAGACCGGTACGCCGGATACTGGTCTCGTGGCGGCAGCGGCGCCGCCGTGTCGCGGTGCCGGAAGTCCCACGAGGCGAGCGGACGAGAGGAGTCCCCATGCCACGGGAATTCGATTACGTCGTCGTCGGTGGTGGGACGGCGGGGGCGGTGGTCGCGGCCCGATTGTCCGAGGATCCGGACACCTCCGTCTGTCTGCTGGAGGCGGGGCCATCCGATGTGGACGACCCCGCGATCCTGCGGCTCGACCGGTGGATGGCGTTGTTGGAGTCCGGATACGACTGGGACTACCCCGTGGAGCCGCAGCGGAACGGCAACTCCTTCCTGCGACACGCCAGGGCGAAGGTGCTCGGTGGCTGCTCCTCGCACAACTCGTGCATCGCGTTCTGGGCTCCGGCCGAGGACCTCGACGAATGGGCGTCGCTGGGACTGCCGGGGTGGTCCGCCGCCGACCTCTTCCCCCTGTTCCGGAGGCTGGAGAACAACGACGCTCCCGGAGACCACCACGGTCGGAACGGACCGGTGCGCATCCGCTCGATCCCCCCTCACGACCCGGCGGGCGTGGCGCTGCTGGAGGCCTGCGAGCAGGCAGGTATTCCCAGAGCCGAGTTCAATTCGGGCACCACGGTGACCAACGGCGCCAACTGGTTCCAGATCAACGCGTTCGAGGACGGCACGCGGGCGTCGTCGTCGGTGTCCTACCTGCACCCCGTGATGGGCAGACGTCCCAACCTGGAGGTCCGGACCGGGGTACGTGCCAAGCAGCTGACCTTCGACGGGCTGCGGTGCACCGGGGTGGACATCCTCACCGAGGACCTCGTCCACAGTGAACACGTGGCCGCGCGCGGTGAGGTGATCGTGAGTTGCGGGGCCATCGACAGTCCAAAATTGCTTCAACTCTCCGGGATCGGCCCAGCCGAGGAACTCGCGGGCTTCGACATCGACGTGCTCGTGGACTCCCCCGGAGTCGGCCGTAACCTCCAGGACCACCCCGAGGGCCTGGTCCAGTGGGAGGCCCGCAAACCGATGGTCGAGGAGTCGACCCAGTGGTGGGAGATCGGCGTCTTCACCACCACCGAACCGGGGCTCGACCGACCCGACCTGATGTTCCACTACGGTTCCGTGCCCTTCGACCTCAACACCCTCCGGCACGGATATCCGACCACGGAGAACGGTTTCTGTCTCACGCCGAACGTCACTCGGGCGCGCTCCACCGGCACGGTGAAGCTGCGGACCCCCGATTTCCGGGACCGGCCGAAGGTCGACCCGTGTTACTTCACCGATCCCCACGACATGCGGGTGATGACGTACGGCATCCGGCTGGCCCGCCGCATCGTCTCCCAACCGGCGATGCGGGAGTGGGCCGGTGCGGAACTCGCGCCGGGGCCGGAGGCGCAGACCGACGAGGAGCTCGCCGACTACATCGTCAAAACCCACAACACGGTGTATCACCCGTCGTGCACGGTGAAGATGGGGCCGGCCAGCGATCCCTTCGCCCCGTTGGACGAACGGCTGCGGGTGCGCGGCGTGGAACGACTGCGGGTGGTCGACGGGTCGGTGATGCCGTTCCTGGTGGCGGTCAATCCGTGCATCACCACCATGGCCATCGGGGAGAAGGCCGCGGACATGATCGTCGAGGACGCCAAGCGGCGGTGAGGCCCGCCGGACGTGGCCGACCTCACCGCCGCCACAGCGGCAGCATCGCGTCCCGGACCTCCGCCAGGAGTTCGGTCATGGCCGCCTCGGCGACGTCCGGCTCGCCCCGCGCGACCGCCTTCGCGACCCGTTCGTGGAGGTCGAGCGCCTCGGGCACGGGCTGAGGAGGCATGAGACCGAGATGCGTGCGTCCGCGCAGGACCGCGGCCACGACGTCGGACAGGGCCCCGAACATCTCGTTGCCACACGCGCGCAGCAACAGCGTGTGGAAGGCGACGTCCCGCTCCATGAACTCGTCGAGCCGACCCGCCTCCCCGAGTTCGCGCATCTGCGTGGCCAGGTCGACGGCCCGCGCGCGTTCGACGGCCGAAGCACTCCGCGCCGCGGCGGCGGCCGCGAGCGGCTCCACCGCGATCCGCAGTTCGGTGAGCGAGCGCAACTGCTCGTCGCGGCCGGGGCCGGAAAGCCGCCACCAGATGACCCTCGGGTCGAACACGTTCCAGCTCGACCGGGGCTGGACGGTGATGCCGACGCGCCTGCGGGATCGCACCAGGCCCATCGACTCCAGGACGCGCACGCTCTCGCGGGCGACCGTCCGGGAGACGCCGAACCGCTCCTGAATGCGATCGAGAGTGAGCACGTCACCGCAGGCGAGTTCGCCGCTGGTGATGTCCGAACCGATCGTGTCCAGCACGGTGTTGTGCAGGACCTCCGCCCCCACCTGTGGTTCAACGCTCACGTGTCGACCCTATCCCCCCACCACGCCTTCACACGGCTCCATAAATGGTGCTATCTTTCGCCGCTAAAAGTAATACCTTTTAACCGAGGAGCGCCATGAATGCCACCTGTGTGGTGGTGATGGGTGTGTCCGGCGCGGGCAAGAGCACCATCGCCCAGCACCTCGCGGAGAAACTCGGCTGGCCGATGGCCGAGGCCGACGAGTTCCACCCACCCGCCAACATCGAGAAGATGTCCGCGGGCACCCCGCTCACCGACGCCGACCGGGCACCCTGGCTGGCCTCACTGCGCGACTGGATCACCGAGCACGCCGAGTCGGGCGAGAACACCGTCGTCACATGCTCGGCGCTGAAGCGGTCCTACCGCGACCTCCTCCGACAGGCCCGTGCCCGAGTGCGGTTCGTGCATCTCGCGGGGGACGCGCCCGTGATCAGGGAAAGGCTGTCGGCCCGCGCGGGCCACTTCATGCCGCCCTCCCTGCTGGACTCCCAGTTCGCCGACCTCGAACCACTGGGCGCCGACGAGGACGGCGTCACCGTCGATCTCGGACAGCCCCCCGAGCGGATCACGGAGTTCGCTCTCGCCCAGCTCGGCCTCCGCCCCCGACCGGGACGGTAGGCGCCCTGCGGAACCCCTCCCCACCCCCGACAAGCAACGGAGCTTCGGATGAACACCGACGAGTGGACGCAAACCCTCGGTACGGCCCCGCTACTGGGCATCGCCGCGGGAGCGGTCGTCGTCCTGCTGCTGCTCATCATCACCCTGCGGGTGCACGCCTTCCTGGCACTCGTGGCGGTCAGTCTGGCGACCGCGTTCGCCACCGGCATCCCCGCCGACCGGGTCGTGGACACGCTCACCGAGGGGTTCGGATCGACCCTGGCCAGTGTGGCGCTGCTGGTCGGCCTCGGCGCCATGCTGGGCAGACTGCTGGAGGTGAGCGGCGGGGCCCAGTCCCTCACCGACGCACTGGTTCGGCGGTTCGGCGAGAAACGGGCCCCGTTGGCGCTCGGCATCGCCTCGCTGCTCTTCGGTTTCCCGATCTTCTTCGACGCCGGTCTCGTGGTGATGCTGCCGATCATCTTCTCGGTGGCCCGCCGGCTCGGCGGCGGCGTGCTGCGCTACGGCCTGCCCGCGGCGGGCGCGTTCTCGGTCATGCACGTCTACGTGCCGCCGCACCCCGGTCCCGTCGCGGCGAGCACCCTGCTGGGGGCCGACGTCGGCCTGGTCATCGCCTTCGCCGTGGTGCTCGCGATCCCCACCTGGTTCCTCACCAGCTATCTCTACGGCGTGTGGGTGGGCAAACGCATCGTGCTGCCCGTCCCCGAGCTGTTGCGGGGCAAAGACGACGACATCGAGTCCGACACCGAGCCCCCGAGCCCCGGCACGGTCATCGGCCTCCTGTTGCTGCCGCTGGTGCTGATCTTCGCCAACACCGGGCTGAGCACCGCTGCCGAAGCGGGATGGATCGACCCCGAGGCGGGCTGGCTCGACATCGCCGTCGCCCTCGGGTCCACGCCGGTGGCCCTGCTGATCACCGTGTTCGTCGCCATGTACGTGCTCGGGACTCGCCGCGGCCGGGGCAAGGACGTGGTGGAGCGGCTGGTGGACTCCGCTCTGGGGCCCGTGTGTTCGATCATCCTCATCACCGGCGCCGGGGGCATGTTCGGTGGCGTGCTGCGGGCCAGCGGGATCGGTGACGCGCTGTCGAGCACGCTGGCGGACCTCGGCCTCCCGGTCATCGTGGCCGCCTACGTCATCGCCACGGTGCTGCGGATCGCGCAGGGCTCGGCCACGGTCGCGCTCACCACGGCCGCCGGCCTGGTGCAACCGCTCGTGCTCGGCGGCGGATTCGGCTCCGTCGAGGTCGTGGCCATCGTGCTGGCCCTGGCCGCCGGGTCGGTGACGGCGGGCCACGTCAACGACTCCGGCTTCTGGCTCGTCGGCCGGTTCTTCCAGATGGACGTCAAGACGACGTTCAAGACCTGGACCGTCATGCAGACCACCATCGGCCTCGTGGGCTTCGGCTTGGCATCCGTGCTGTACCTGTTGGCGTAATCACCCCGTGCGGCCCCGTCGTCGGCGGGGCCGCACGGTGTCACCGGGGTGGGACGTGGCTACACTGGCAGAAGTACGAAACAGTTTCGTTTCTGTGTGGAGTCCAGCATGCCCGCCCAGGCGCCCTCGGCACCCCGTCGTACCCGGCTCACGCCGGAACGCGAACGGGAGCTGTTCACCGCCGTGGTGGACCTCGTCCGTGAACACGGCTACGAAGCCCTGACCATGGACGCCGTCGCGGCCCGGACCAAGGCGAGCAAGGCGACCCTCTACCGACAGTGGGAGAGCAAGCCGAAACTCGTCGCGACCGCCCTACGGCATCTGGCGGGCACCGCGCCCTTGGATGTGGACACCGGTTCCCTGGCGGGCGACCTGCGCCGGATAGCTCACGAGTTGATCACCCACGCCACCGAGGACACGGCTCTGCTCAACGGGTTGGCACACGCCGTGACCAAAGACGCCCAACTGTGGGAGGCGCTCCACGAGCTTCACATCCGGCCCGGACTGCAATCGCTGGACGCCGTGGTGAACCGCGCCATCGCACGAGGCGAACTGGCTCCCGACAACCCGGCGAAGGACTACATCGTGCACCTGCTCCTCGGAGCCCTCGGCACCCGTCGGCTCATCGAGAACAAGGACATCGACGCCGAGTACATGGAGGGCTATCTCGACGCGGTGGTCTTCCCCGCACTCGGCATCTCCTGACCCACCGTTCCCCTCCTCCCTCGACCGAGGGACCGGGGACCTTCGCCACCCATTTTCCCGTCCCCACCGACCGACCAGGAGTTCTCCCCGCATGGCCACGATGCTGTATCGGCTCGGCCGTTTCGCCTTCCGGCGACGCGGCTTGATCGCCGTGCTCTGGGTACTGGTGCTCGCCGCCGCGGGCGGCGCCGCCGCGACCTCGTCCTCGACGGCCTCCACCACGATCTCGATTCCCGGAACGGAAGCCCAGCAGGCGTTCGAGCTGCTGGAGGAACGCTTCCCCGGCAGCAGTCCCGACGGCGCCACCGCACGGGTGGTCTTCCAGGCCCCCGAGGGCGAGCGACTCTCCGACCCGGAGAACCGAGCCGTCATCGGCGACATCGTCGCCGACCTGGCCGAAGGGTCGCAGGTCCAGCAGGCCGTCGACCCCTTCCAGGCTCAGACCGTCAATCGCGACGCCACGATCGCCTACACCCAGGTCACCTACAACACCTCGCCGCTGGAACTCACCGACGAGACCCGCGACGCGCTCGAAGCCGCGGCCGAGACGGGACGCGACGCCGGCCTGACCGTGGAAATCGGTGGTAACGCGCTGCTGACGCTCCCGGAGACCGGGGTCACCGAGGTCATCGGTGTGATCATCGCCGCCGTCGTGCTGCTGGTGACTTTCGGCTCCCTCGTCGCCGCCGGACTCCCGCTGGCCACCGCACTCGTCGGGGTCGGCATCAGCGTGTCGATCATCACGGTGCTCACGCAGACCTTGGAGCTCGACAGCACGACGCCGATCCTGGCCACGATGATCGGCCTGGCCGTCGGCATCGACTACTCGCTGTTCATCGTCTCCCGCTACCGCGCCGAACTCGCCGAGGGCCGCACGCCGCTGGACGCCGTCGGACGCGCGACGGGCACCGCCGGCTCCGCCGTCGTCTTCGCCGGCCTCACCGTGGTCATCGCGCTGGCCGGGCTCGCCGTGGTCAACATCCCCATCCTCACGAAGATGGGTCTCGCCGCCGCCGGTGCGGTCGTGCTGGCCGTGCTCGTGGCGCTGACCCTCATCCCGGCGCTCATCGGCATGGCGGGCAAGCACATCCTGCCGCGTAAGCAGCGCAAGAGCGACACCCCCGCCAACGGCGAGGACAAGCCCGGTGCGGGCACCCGCTGGGCCCGCTTCGTCCTCCGCCACCGGGTGGTCGTGCTGCTCCTCGGTGTCGTGGCCCTCGGCGTGATCGCGGTCCCCGCGACGGACCTCCAGCTCGGCCTGCCCGACGACGGCTCCAAGCCCACCGACACCAGCCAGCGCAGGGCCTACGACCTCATCTCGGAGGGCTTCGGGCCGGGCACCAACGGACCGCTCGTGGTCGCCGTCGACGCACGCGGCAGCGAGAACCCGCAGGCCGCCGTCGAGGCCACCGGTGCGACGCTGCAGGGGCTGGACAACGTCGCGATCGCGACCCCGCCGACGTTCAACCGGGACGGCGACACGGCGATGATCACGGTCATCCCCATGTCCGCCCCCAGCAGCACCGAGACCGAGGAACTGGTCCACGCGATCCGCGACGAGGCGAGCGACATCGCCGACTCCACCGGCGCGCGGGTGCTCGTCACCGGCCAGACCGCGATGGGCATCGACGTCTCGCAGAAGCTCGACGACGCCCTGCTGCCCTACCTGCTCCTGGTGGTCGGCCTCGCCTTCGTCCTGCTGGTGATCGTCTTCCGGTCCATCCTCGTCCCGCTCAAGGCCGCGCTCGGCTTCCTGCTGTCGGTCGTCGCCGCCCTGGGCGCCGTGGTGGCGGTCTTCCAGTGGGGCTGGCTCGCCGACCTCTTCGGCGTGGAGCAGACCGGGCCGATCATGAGCCTCATGCCGATCTTCCTGGTCGGCCTGGTGTTCGGGTTGGCCATGGACTACGAGGTGTTCCTGGTCACCCGCATGCGGGAGGCGTACGTCCACGGCGAGACTCCCCGGGAGTCCATCGTCACCGGCTTCCGCCACGGCGCCCGCGTGGTCACCGCCGCCGCGTTGATCATGATCAGCGTGTTCGCGGGCTTCGTCGGCTCGTCCGAATCCATGATCAAGATGATCGGGTTCGGCCTGGCGATCGCCGTGCTGTTTGACGCCTTCGTGGTCCGTATGACTATCGTGCCCGCGGTACTGGCCGTGCTCGGCAAGGCCGCGTGGTGGCTTCCGAAGCCTCTGGACAAGGTCCTGCCGAACGTCGACGTCGAGGGCGAACGTCTGCAGCAGCGGCTGGCCGAGTCCGATGAACGGGAGGACCGGAAGGAGACGGTCGGCAGTCGTTCCTGACGACGGCCGACGCCCGAGGTCGCCATCGGGGGCGTGACCTCGGCCGCACCGCGGCCTATCGGGGCCGAGACGACCGCGGTGCTCCCATCGGGCCGGTCCGGCGAACCCCACGAGGGTGCCGGGCCGGCCCGTGCCATATGGGCTCGGCGACGGTGGTTCAGTCCCCCGTCCCGACCCGTTCGAGCAACGCGACGCACTCCACGTGGTGGGTCATCGGGAACGCGTCGAACGCCCGCAGCCGAGCCAGTCGATACCCGCGACCGGCGAACGTCGCGACGTCACGCGCGAGCGCCGCCGGATCGCAGGCCACGTACACGACGCGTTCGGGCCCCGCGGCGGCGATCCGCTCCACCACCTGCCGGCCCGCTCCCTTGCGCGGCGGGTCCAGCACCACGACCTCCGGGGAGTCACGACGGTCGCGAAGCACGTGCTCCACCTGCCCGCACCGCCACGAGACCTGCCGCAGGTCCGCGAGATTGGCCTTGCCGTCGGACACCGCGCGCCGCCCCGACTCCACCGCGAGCACCCGGCCACTCGGGCCGACCTGTTCGGCGAGCACGGCCGCGAAGAGCCCCACCCCGGCGTAGAGGTCCCAGGCCCGCGCCCCCGGCGAGGCTTGCGCCCACTCCCCCACGACCCGCGCGAAGGTGTCGGCCGCCTCGGGATGCACCTGCCAGAAGCCGTGCGCGGCGAGCCGCCAGTCCCGGCCCGCGGCACGCTGCACCGCGACCCCACCGCGACGTCGCTCCGGACGCTTGCCGCGTCCGGGCAGGCGGCGCACGTGGACCTCGCCGTCGGCGTCCTCGGTGGCCTCGATCTCGTCACCGGCCGGCCAGCGTTCCGGCAGCACGGCGTCCACCGCGCCGCGCACCGTGATCGGGCAGTCGGCCAGCGGCACCACCCGGTGGCTGCGGTGGGCCCGCAGCCCCGCGCGCCCCTCGGCGTCCGCCACGAACCGCACCCGCGTCCGCCACCGCAACAACCCGCCCGGCAGCTCCTCGACCGTCACCGGCAGGTCCAGACCGGCGAGCCTGCTCAACTGCTCCTCGACGACACGGGCCTTGAGCTCGCGTTGCGCCCGCCCGGTCGCGTGCTGCCAGTCACAACCACCACACAACCCCGGACCGGCCACGGGGCACGGTGGCTCGACCCGGTCGGGCGACGGCGTGAGCACCCGCACCGCGTCCGCCCGACAGAACGACTTCCCCGTGTCCTCGGTCACCTCGGCGAGCACCCGCTCGCCCGGCAACGCGTGCCGGACGAACACCACCCGGCCGTCCACACGCGCCACACAGTGACCACCGTGCGCCACCGCTCCGACGGTCAACTCAAGCGTGCGGCCCGTCCAATCCAGACTCACGAACGCGTCTTCCTCTCTCCCGCTCCGGACGCGGTGTCGGGCTCGCCCGCGTGGAAACCACGCCGCACGTCCCCGGCCACCGGACGACGACGTCGACGAGCGAGGCGCGTGGAGGCACGCCGGGAGGACTCCAACTGCCACGGCACACTCGTCACCATCACGCCGGGCTGGAACAGCAGCCGCGTCTTCAGGCGCAACGCGCTCTGGTTGTGCAGCAACTGCTCCCACCACCGCCCCACGACGTACTCCGGAATGAACACGGTGACGACGTTACGCGGCTGGCCACCCCGCACCCTGCGGACGTAGTCGAGGACCGGCTTGGTGACCTCCCGATACGGAGACTCCACGACCTTCAACGGAATCGACATGCGGCGCTTTTCCCACGCCCGCAGCAACGCGCGCGTCTCCTCCTCGTCCACGTTGACCGTGACGGCCTCCAACACGTCCGGCCGGGTCGCCTTGGCGTAGGCCAACGCGCGCAACGCCGGCTTGTGCAGTTGCGACACCAACACGATCGCGTGATTGCGAGCGGGCAGGGTCACCTGTTCGTCGGTTTCCGCGATCTCGGTGGCCACGGCGTCGTAGTGCCTGCGGATGGCCCGCATGAGGACGTAGAAGACGGCCATCGCCGCGAGCGAGATCCACGCGCCCGCCACGAACTTGGTGGCCAGGATGATGAGCAGCACGCTCGCCGTGGTCACCAGTCCCACGGCGTTAACCACCTGGGCCCGGCGCATTCGCGCCCGCGCCGCGGGGTCGCTCTCGGCCCGCAGCTCCCGCCGCCAGTGCCGGATCATGCCGCTCTGGCTCACCACGAACGCCAGGAAGACACCCACGATGTAGAGGTGGATCAACATCGTCACCTGGGCGTCGAACGTGATCACCAGCACGATGGCGAACCCGGCTAGCACCAGGATGCCGTTGCTGAACGCCAGCCGGTCGCCTCGGGTGTGCAACTGCCGGGGCAGGAACCGGTCCTGCGCCAGGATCGCCCCGAGCACGGGAAAACCGTTGAACGCCGTGTTCGCCGCGAACACGAGCACCAGCCCGGTGAAGAAGATCACGTACCAGGTGCCGGGCTCGAAGTCGTCGAACACGGCCCCGGCGACCTGCGCCACCAAGGTCTTCTGCTCGTAGTCCCCCGGCACGCCGACGAGCTGCCGCTGGGGGTCCTCGGCCATCACGACACCACTGACGTCGGCGAGGAACAACAGGCCGAGGAACATCGGGATCGACAGCAACCCCATCAGCAACAGTGTCGTGGCGGCGTTGCGCCCCTGGGGTCTGCGGAACGCGGGAACCCCGTTGGCGATGGCCTCCACACCGGTGAGCGCGGCGCTTCCGGACGAGAACGCACGCAACACCAGGGCCGCGAACCCCAGTCCGGCGAGCTGGTCGGGGTCCCCCACGAGTTCGAACCCGGCGCTCTCGGCCCGCAGCTCGTCACCGAACACGAACGTCCGGACCGCGCCCCACGCGATCATGCCGAGGATGCCCACGACGAACGCGTAGACCGGGATCGCGAACACCGTGCCCGACTCCCGGACCCCCCGCAGGTTCGTCGCGGCCAACACCACGATCGCGCCGACCGCGAACTCCACCCGGTGCTCGGCCACGAACGGCACCGCCGACCCGATCGTGGCGGCCGCCGAGGAAATCGACACCGCCACCGTGAGCACGTAGTCCACCAGCAGCGCCGCCGCGACGGCGAGACCGACCCGTCTGCCGTGGTTGGTGGTCGCGATCGCGTAGGCGCCCCCACCGGACGTGTAGACACGCACGTTCTGGCGATAGGCCGCGATCACCACCACCATGACCAGCGCCACGGCCACACCGATCCACGAGCTGTAGACGTAGGCGGAGGCACCGGCGACCGACAGCATCAGCAGGATCTCCTCGGGCGCGTACGCGACCGAGGACATCGGGTCGGAGGAGAACACCGGCAACGCGATCCGCTTGGGCAACAACGTGAGGGGCAGACGATCACTTCGGAAAGGCCGGCCCAGCAGGATGCGCTTCGTCGCCGTGGCGAACTTGGACACGGCAGGAGCGTAAACCCCACCGGCCCCCACCGTGCGACGACCGCCGGCGGTCCTCACCCACGTGGTCGGCCCGGCGGCGGAGCGGGTCCCACCGCCGGGATGCGCGGAGTAGGTTGGGCGTGGGCGTCGGGCGCAACGCCGGCCGGCGAGGAGGAGAGCAGCGTGCACGTGGTGATCATGGGGTGCGGCCGGGTCGGCGCATCCCTCGCGATGGCCCTCGAACGACTGGGGCACGACGTCGCGGTCATCGACAAACAGCGGGACTCGTTCCGCAGGCTCGGCACCCATTTCCACGGCCAGCAGGTGCTGGGCATGGGATTCGACCGGGACGTCCTCATCGAGGCCGGCATCGAGAAGGCGGGCGCGTTCGCCGCGGTCTCCAGCGGCGACAACTCCAACATCATCTCCGCCAGGGTCGCGCGGGAGACCTTCGGCGTCGAACACGTCGTCGCCCGGATCTACGACTCCAAGCGCGCCGCCGTGTACGAACGACTGGGCATCCCGACCATCGCCACCGTCCCGTGGACCACCGACCGGTTCCTGCGCACGCTCCTGCCGGAGGGCACCGCCACCTCCTGGCGCGACCCGACCGGCACGGTCGCGCTGTTGCGCCTGCCGCTGCACGAGGACTGGATCGGCCACAGCGTCCGCCGGCTGGAGACCGAGGCGAACTGCCGGGTGGCCTTCATCATGCGCTTCGGCACGGGCATCCTTCCCGACTCCAGGACCGTGATCCAGGCCGACGACCTCGTCTACGTCTCGGCCCTGTCCGGCACCGTCACCGACGTCACGAGCGTGGCCGCCCGGCCGCCGCAGGAGGAGAACTGATGCGGATCGCGATCGCGGGTGCGGGCGCGGTGGGTCGCTCCATCGCCTCGGAACTCATCGAGGCGGGCCACACCGTCATGCTCATCGAACGCCAACCCCAGCAGTTCGTGCCGGAGACCGTCGAAGGAGCCGACTGGGTCCTCGGCGACGCCTGCGAGGTCTCCACGCTGGAGGACTCGGGGTTGCAGCTGTGCGACGTGGTCATCGCCGCGACCGGGGACGACAAGGTGAACCTGGTGTTGTCCCTGCTCGCCAAGACGGAGTTCGCCGTCCGCCGAGTGGTGGCCAGGGTCAACAACCCCGCCAACGAGTGGCTGTTCAACGAAAGCTGGGGCGTGGACGTCGCGGTCTCCACCCCGCGCATCTTGGCCGCGATGGTGGAGGAAGCGGTCAGCGTCGGCGACCTCGTGCGGCTGATGACGTTCCGGCAGGGCCGGGCCAACCTCGTGGAGATGACCTTGCCCCCCGACACCCCGCTGGCGGGCAAGGCGGTGCGGGAACTCACCCTGCCGCGCGACGCCGCGCTGGTCACCATCCTCCGCGGTGAACGGGTCATCGTTCCGCAGCCCGACGACCCCCTGGAACCCGGTGACGAGCTGTTGTTCGTCTCCGCGTCCGGCGCCGAACCCGAGATCCGCCACGCCTTGGGCGTCGACGGAGGTGACGCCGAGACGACACCGTGACGAGGAGGCCCGGTCAGGCGCCGGTGGGCGGCTGACCGTACTTGACCCGCAACCGGGCCTCGATCTCCTCGTCGGTCTCGACGGGGTCGGCCGCCGCCAGCTCGGCGAGTCTGCGGTCGGAGCGCCGCACGGCCCACACCACGACCAAAAGCGCGAGCCCGTACAGCGGATACCCCATCGCGATCTTCGCGAAGGCCAGCCACCCGGTGAGATCCTCGTCGTACAACCACCGCTGCACCACGAACCGCGCGGCGAACACCGCGGCCAGGGCCAACGTGGCGATGTCGTAGCCGAGGCGGGACTTCTTGTCCTTCCTCCAGGCCATTCCACTGCCGTTGAGGAGGTTCCACACCACGCCCGCCAACGGCCAGCGGATCACGACGGACCCGGCGAGAACCACGAAGTACACCAGGCTCGTCCAAATGCCGAAGAGGAAGAACCCCTTGGCCGAGCCCGTCCGGTACGCCAGGTACGCGGCCACCCCGACCCCGATCAGACCCGAGATCGCGGGTTGCACCGGCTCTTTGCGCACCAACCGCACCACGGCGATCGCCACGGCGCTCCCGACCGCGCTCCAGATGGCGACGGTGAGCCCGAACACCGCGTTGGCCAGCACGAACACCACGACCGGCAACGACGAGTACACCAGCCCCGAGACCCCGCCCATCTGTTCGAGCAGGGTCGGCTGGGTTTCGCGCGACTCCGCCTCCGCCGCCTCCCCGGTCCGGCGCTCGTCCTCCTCGGACGCGTTGGCACGGTCGGTGTCGCCGGCGGGGTGGGATCGCTCGGAATGCTCAGTCACGCGCGAATACTCTCATCTAGTGGGCTGCAACAGTTCGTAATACGGGTTGTACAGCACCTTGCGACCGTCGCGCTCGGCGAGCCTGCCCCGCACCTTGATCGTCCGGCCGGGCTCGATCCCCGGGATGCGGCGTCGTCCCAGCCACACCAGCGTCACGTCGTCGGTGCCGTCGAACAACTCCGCCTCCAGCGTGGCCGCGGCACTGCCGGGGCACAAGTCCACGCTGCGCAGCCTCCCCAGTACGGTCACTTCCTCCCCGGAGCGACAGTCACACGCTCTGCGGGCTCCCCCGGCCTCGGAGCGTTCGGAGAGATCGTCGGCGTCCAGTTCGTCGATGTCCCTGGTCAGCTTACGAACCAACCGGCTGAAATAGCCGCCGTCCTTGGCGGGCATGGCGCCTGCTCCCGTGTCATCCTCACAAGCCCGGATTCCGGGTCTCACCATCAGCGTAACCCTGTCGGGGGTAGCGAATCGAACTTGCGCCAGGATCGCAACGTGACCTCGGCTATGCCCACCCGAACCGCCGTACTCCTTCCCGGAACCGGGTCGGACGAGACCTTCGTCCACGCGGTCTTCACCCGTCCGCTCGCCGCTCTCGGCATCGCGGTGACGGCTCCCCCGCCGCCACCGGGTGAGGCCGTCGTCTCCGGCTACCTCGCCCTGCTCGACCGGATCGCCGACGCGACGAACGGCCCCCTGCTCGTGGGAGGCGTGTCCCTGGGCGCCCACCTGGCCACCGCGTGGGCGCTGCGCAACGCCCATCGCTGCGCCGGCGTACTCGCGGCTCTGCCCGCCTGGCACGGTCCGGGCGAGACCGCGCCCGCGGCCGTCGCCGCCACCGCCTCCGCCGAGCTGATCGAACGCCACGGCCTGGAGACCGCGCTCTCACTGACCACCCGCGACGTCGCCCCGTGGCTCGCCGAGGAACTGACCCGCGCGTGGCGGCGACACGGACCCGGCCTGGCGGCGAGCCTGCGAGCCGCCGCCGGGCATCCCGCCCCGGAGCTGTCCGCGCTCCGCACGCTCGACGTCCCAGTGGGGATCGCCACGTGCGTGGACGACCCGGTGCATCCGTCCGAGGTCGCCGGAGCATGGGCCGGCGCGCTGCCCCACTCGGCAGTGGTCGAGACCACACTCGCCGCGCTCGGCGCCGACCGGGAAAGCCTCGGACGCGCCGCGACACTGGCGTGGCTGCGAGCGTGGTCTCGGCGGTGGAGCCGCTCTACTCGGTCACCGCGACGAAACCGCCCAACCCGACCATGCTGAGCCCGGCGGCCACCCGCTGACGCACCCGCCACCGCGGGTTGCGCGAGAACCAGCTCGACAACCCGCCCGCGAACACCGCGACGGCGAGGTCCACGAGAGCGGCCAGGAACACCGCGATGAGGCCGAGCACCGTGAACACGAGCGGCGCCGGAGTGGTCTCGGGATGCACGAAGTGCGGCAGCAACGCCATGAAGTACAGCGCGGTCTTCGGGTTGAGCAGCTCGGCGATCATGCCCTGGAGCAGCGGCGACCTCGCCCAGCGTCGGGCGACGCCACCCGAGTCGGCCTCCCCGTCGTCGTGGCGCCGCACGATCGCCTGCACCCCGAGGTACACCAGGTAGGCCGCGCCGGCGATCTTGACGACCGTGAAGGCGACGGTGGAGGCCGCCAACAGGGCCGAGAGCCCCAGTGCCGCCGCCAGGACGTGCACCGAGGCACCGAAGGCGTTGCCGAGCACCGAGCGCACCCCCTCGGCACGCCCGCCCCGCAGACTGCGGGCGAGCACGTAGAGCACGCCGGGGCCGGGGCTCAACGCGAACAGCGCCGCGGTCCCGAGGAAGACGATCCACTCCGCCGCCGTGGGCATCCGACCCTCCTCTACCGTTGCGGCTGCGTCTGCCGGGGTTGTTGGGCCGCCGCCTGCCTTCCCTTGATGTGGGAGGCGATCGCCTCGGGCAGGGTGATCTGCAGCGGCGTGCGCACCGGCATCGGCGCCCGACCCCGGTCGACGATCGTGCCGCGCATGATCGACCGCAGCACGTCGGGGGCACGAGCCGCCTCCGACTGCGGGCCCGCGATCACTCCCCGCAGCATCCACCGCGGACCGTCGACCCCGATGAACCGCAGCGCGACCTCGCCCACGATGGCCGACAACTCGATCCCCCACTCGCCGCGCGCGAGGGTCACGCGCGCACCGTCGGAACGCAGTTGGTCGGCCAGCTCACCACTGACCTCGCGCCACAGCCCTCCCGACTTCGGCGCCGCGTACGCGCTCACCGTGACCTGGCCCTGCGGGGTCACCACGTGGACCGCGCGCACCGTCCCGGTCTTCTGGTCCATCTCCACCTGGACCTGTGACCCGTTCGGCACCGGAACCCGGATGGAACCGAGGTCCATCCTCGGAATCCCGTCCTCGGGCGCCTCCGAGATGTCATAGGGCCCCTCGGAGGGACCGTCCGAGTCCTCGGGCTCCTCCGGTTCGGCCCCCTCCTCGGTCTCGGCGTCGTACGACTCACGTTCGACCTCGTGGTCGTCAGCCGCCCGCTTCCGCTTCCGTCGTCCGAAAATGCCCACTCAGCTCTCCGTTCCGAGCGCGGCGTGGCCACCCGTCGAGCCGTAACCGCCCGCTCCCCGTACCGTCTCATCCAACTGCTCGACCTCGACGAAGTCGGCGCGCTCCACCCGCTGTACCACCAGTTGCGCGATGCGGTCCCCCCGCCGCAGCACGATCGGCTTCTCGGAGTCGAGGTTGACCAGGCACACCCGGATCTCGCCCCGGTAACCGGAGTCGATCGTTCCGGGTGCGTTGACGATCGAAAGCCCCGTCCTGGCCGCGAGGCCCGAGCGGGGATGCACGAAACCGGCGTACCCCGCGGGCAGCGCGATGGCGATGCCCGTGCCCACCACCACCCGTTCACCGGGCGCGATGCGCACATCGGACGTCGTCACCAGATCGGCACCCGCATCACCGGGATGCGCGTACGACGGCAACGCGACGTCGGGGTCGAGCCGGGAGATGAGGACCTGCACGCTGGACACGACTCGCGAGACTACCCTGAGACGGGTGACCGAGAGCGCGAACACGCGGACAAGAACTGATCTTGCGTATGCCGAGCGGCTCACCGTGTCCTGGTGGGGCTGGTTGCTACCGTTGGCGGCGGCCGTGCTCCTGGCGGCGCAGATCCAGTTCGCCTACCCCGCCCTGCCGCCGTGGGCGCCCTACGTGGTGCTCGTTCCCCTGGCCGTCGCGGCGGTCCTCGCTCTCGGGCGGACGCGGCTGAAGGTGGAGACGGGCGCCGAGCCGCAGTTGTGGGTGGGCGAGGCTCACCTGCCGCTGCGGTACGTCGCGGCCGTGGACGTGGTGACCAAACGCGACAAGCGCAAGGCGCTGGGGCCGGAACTCGATCCGGCGGCGTTCTGCGTCCACAAACCCTGGATCGGGCCGCTGGTGCGGGTCCACCTCGACGACCCGGACGACCCGACCCCCTACTGGCTGTTCAGCACACGCCGCCCGGAGAAGATCGCGGCACTGCTGACCGACTCCCCCGCCTTCGGCGAGCGCTGACAGCGAAGAGGCGGGTGACCTCGGGCCGTACCCGAGACCACCCGCCTCGCGGATTGCATCCCCTCCGGACAAGTGCCGTAGCACCGCTGCGGCGCCCCGCCACCGCGTGGTGACCCGGCAGTACCGGGCAGCACCGGACCGCGTCAGGCGCAGTCGCGGCAGATCAGGCGCCCACCGGACTCCTCGGCGAGCCTGCTGCGGTGATGCACCAGGAAGCAGACGGAGCAGGTGAATTCGTCGGCCTGCTTGGGCACGACCTTCACCGTCACGTCCTCACTCGACAGCCCGGAGAGGTCGGCGCCGGGGAGCTCGAAGTTCTCCGCCGTCGCGTCCTCGTCGACGTCCACGACACCGGACTGAGTCTCGTTGCGCCTCGCCTTCAACTCCTCCAACGAGTCTTCGGCCAGCTCGTCGGCTTCGCTGCGGCGCGGAGCGTCGTAGTCGGTCGCCATTTCTCTTTCACCCCTGCGATCAGCTTTGATACGTGTTCGCGGACACGGCAGCCGTCGCCCGCGAGTTCTTCGTGCCGCTGGTCAACGTTCCAGCGCCCGTGTTTGTGCCCGGATCTCGGCGTGAGTGAGGTCTCTTTCGCCACCTCGCCGTCACCGAGTGGAGCCCGGGAAGGGTAGCCCACCACCTACCCCGACTCGAAGCTGGTCACCCAAGCCTTAAGATACGTCACCCAACAGGGTTAATACCCTGGGGAGCAGGCCTCCATCGTTCGGGTTGTGCCGTGGCACCGGTGGCTACACCGGGCGCCACTCGCTTGCTCGGGCAGGCACCGCCGTGATGCTATCCAGAGGCGGCCGACAATGCCGTGTCATCGCGCCCGTAGCAACGACAACGGTGGACACGGGCGAGCTTTCAAGGGACCAACTTCTCACGCGAAGGGACGTGCAGGTGGCGGCGGGGTCAGGGGGTCGCGCAGGGGCCGACAGGAAGCGGACGGTTCGTCCCTACCGCAAGCGGAAACCGTTGCCCGCACTCATCTTTTTGGGTGTGTTGGGAATCGCGGCCGTGGTCGTGTGGGTGAACGTGATCAGCACATCGAGCGACATCGCCGAAGCCGTCACGTGTGATCCCCGGCCGACCCCACCCGCGGGCACGACGTTCACACCGCTGCCCTACGACGCCCTCACGACCACCTCACCGATCCCGCCCTCGCAGGTCGAGGTCACGGTGCTCAACGCGAACAACACCCGCGGCCAGGCCTCGATCGCCACCGAAGCGCTGAAGCAGCTCGGGTTCACCCGTGTGACCGAACCGGCCAACGACACCGTGTACACGGACGGCACCGTGGCGAACTGCCACGGTCAGATCCGCTTCGGCCCCGCCGGGGAACGCGCCGCCCGCACGGTCCACCTCGTGGACCCCTGCCTGGAGCTGATCAAGGACGACCGCAAGGACGCGTCGGTGGATCTCGCGATCGGCACGAGCTTCAACGACGTGAACCCGTCCGACGCCGCCGTGGAGATCCTCAACCAATTGAAGTCCTGGGCGGCGGAGCACGAGCAGGACGAGACCGACGCGCAGACCACGGACGGCGCCGGTCCCGTCATCGACGAGAAGCTGCTCACCGAGACCCTGCCCAAGCACTGCTGAGGCCCGGCCCCGGCGCGTCGATCGCGTCAGACCCGGTCGACGCCGCACTCCAGCAACGTGATCCGCAACGGGTCCGCAATGGAGGGTGCGGCGGCCAGGACGGCGTCGGGCCCCAAAGCCGAGTCCTCCCCCGGCAGGGTCACCACCGCGCCCGCCTCGGCCGCGACGAGCGCGCCCGCGGCCCAGTCCCACCGGTTGAGCCCGTGCTCCACGTAGGCGTCCACCCAGCCCGCCCCGACCGCGCACAGGTCGAGCGCCGCGGACCCCTGCCTACGCAGGTCCCGAACCCGGCCCAGCAGCTTCGCCGCGAACTCCGCCTGGCGCGCACGACGTTCGGGCCGATAGGCGAACCCGGTGGCGAGCAACGCCACGTCGAGTCCGGCGGGCTCCGAGACCCGCAACGGCCGCCCGTCCAGCCACGCACCCTTCCCCCGCGTGGCGGTCCAGTGACGCCGCGACACGGGCTCCACCACGGCTCCGGCGACGGAGACACCGTCGATCTGCGCGGCCACGGACACGGCGAACCACGGCAGCCCGTACAGGAAGTTCACGGTCCCGTCGATCGGGTCCACCACCCAGGTCACCCCCCCGGACGAGCGGACCGCGCCGTCGGCGCCCTCCTCCTCACCGAGGACCGGCTCCCCCGGCCTCAGCTCGGCCAGACGTTCGCGCACCAGGCGTTCCGACGCGGTGTCCACCGCCGTCACCACGTCGGTCTCACTAGTCTTCGTGTCGACGGTCACGGTCGTGCCGGTCAGCATGGACTCGTAGGCGTCACGTACGAGATCGGCGGCCTCGGAGGCCACTCGCTCGGCGACGGCGGTCAGGATCTCGGAGTCGGATTCCACTGCTCCCACGCCGACTATGGGATCACACCCCGTTAAAGTCTCGCCCAACGACTTCTGAATCGAGAAGGAAGGGGCCTCGCCCATGACGGCGAACCGTGGGTTCGGCATCGACATCGGCGGCAGTGGCATCAAGGGCGCCCTCGTCGACCTGGACAAGGGTGAGCTCATCGGCGACCGGCTGCGCATCGACACGCCCAAGCCGTCGACGCCCGAGGCGGTGGCCGACGTCGTGGCCCGGATCGTGGAGCACTTCGGCTGGGACGGCCCTGTCGGCATCACGCTTCCCGCCGTCATCAAGAAGGGAGTCGCCCAGACGGCCGCCAACATCGACCCGAGCTGGATCGGCCTCGACGCCGGCGCGCTGTTCGCCGAACGGCTCGGCCGTGACATCGGCGACGTGGCCATGCTGAACGACGCCGACGCCGCCGGCATGGCCGAGATGCGGTTCGGCGACCCCGCCGCCCGGAAGGGCGTCGTCGCGTTGCTGACCTTCGGGACCGGCATCGGCAGCGCGCTGTTCCAGAACGGCTCGCTCATGCCCAACACCGAGTTCGGGCACATCGAGGTCGACGGCCACGACGCGGAGAAGAAGGCGGCGGCCTCGGCGAAGGACAACGAGGGGCTCTCCTACCCCGATTGGGCTAAGCGCGTCAATCGTTATTTGACCGTGTTGGAAAACCTCATCTGGCCCGACCTGTTCATCGTGGGCGGCGGTGTGAGCAAGAAGTCGCACAAGTGGGTGCCCCTGCTGGACATCCGAACGCCGGTCATCACCGCATCGTTGCTGAACAACGCGGGAATCGTGGGGGCGGCCGCCGCCGCGAAGGAGGGACTCTCGCACTGAGTTCGGCCCCGCCACGCGCCGCGCATCGGGGGTGAAAACACCGTGCGCGGCGCGAAGATGGCGTCCAAAAAGATGATCGCGGGTGCGACTGCCGCCGCTGCCGTCGTTACAATGGAACACGGCTCTCGGCTGCGGGAGACAAAACCGCAGGCCGGGGCAAGTTCCCCGAACCTGAGGCAGCCGGGACCCCCACGTCTCGGTTCGTCGTGACCGACCGCTGCGAAAGGGCGTACGTGGCAGCCGCAAAGACCGCAACCCGAAGCGGGACGAAGACAACGAGCGCCGCCGAACCGGCGACTGCCGACGAGACCACGGCGGCCGTGGACGGCACGGCCACGCCGGAAGCGAAGTCGTCGGGTCGCAAGACGGCCGCGAAGAAGGCTCCCGCGAAGTCCGCGAAGACCACCCGGACCCGCAAGACCACCACCACGAAGTCCAGCAAGGCGAAGACGACCCGGTCGAAGACCACCAAGGCCAAGAGCTCCAAGAGCAAGGCCAAGACGTCCGCCGCGCTGGGTGACGACGTCGACGCCACCGAGCTCGAAGACGTCGATCTCTCCGACCTCGACGTCGACGCCGTGGAGGTGGACGTCGTCGACGCCACCGTGACGGAGGACTCGGACGACGAGGACTCGGACTCGCGCAACGACCCCGACTTCGTCTGGGACGAGGAGGAGTCCGAGGCGCTGCGTCAGGCTCGCAAGGACGCCGAACTCACCGCCTCGGCCGACTCGGTGCGCGCCTACCTCAAGCAGATCGGCAAGGTCGCGCTGCTCAACGCCGAGGAGGAGGTCGAGCTCGCCAAGCGCATCGAGGCCGGCCTCTACGCCGCCGAGCGGCTGCGGGTGGCCGAGGAGGAGGGCGAGAAGCTCTCCACCCAAATGCGCCGCGACCTGAAGTGGATCGTGCGGGACGGGGAGCGCGCCAAGAGCCACCTGCTGGAGGCCAACCTCCGTCTGGTGGTGTCGCTGGCCAAGCGCTACACCGGGCGCGGGATGGCCTTCCTCGACCTCATCCAGGAAGGCAACCTGGGTCTGATCCGCGCGGTCGAGAAGTTCGACTACACCAAGGGCTTCAAGTTCTCCACCTACGCGACGTGGTGGATCCGCCAGGCCATCACCAGGGCCATGGCCGACCAGGCCCGCACCATCCGGATCCCGGTCCACATGGTGGAGGTCATCAACAAGCTCGGCCGGATCCAGCGCGAACTGCTGCAGGACCTGGGTCGCGAGCCCACGCCCGAGGAGCTCGCCAAGGAGATGGACATCTCCCCCGAGAAGGTCCTGGAGATCCAGCAGTACGCCCGCGAGCCGATCTCGCTCGACCAGACGATCGGCGACGAGGGCGACTCGCAGCTCGGCGACTTCATCGAAGACTCCGAGGCCGTCGTGGCCGTCGACGCCGTCTCCTTCACGCTGCTGCAGGACCAGCTGCAGTCGGTGCTGCAGACCCTGTCCGAGCGTGAGGCCGGCGTGGTCCGGCTGCGGTTCGGGCTCACCGACGGTCAGCCGCGCACCCTCGACGAGATCGGCCAGGTCTACGGCGTGACGCGCGAGCGCATCCGGCAGATCGAGTCGAAGACCATGTCGAAGCTGCGTCACCCGTCGCGGTCCCAGGTCCTGCGCGACTACCTGGACTGACGTTCCCGGCTTCGCCGCCGTGGTGGCGGGGTCAGCCAGCGCGCTCCTCACCGGAGGTGTTCGAGCGCAACGCCACCCCGACCACCACGGCGAGAATGCCGAACGCCTCGCCGAGTGTCGGCACCTGTCCCAACACCACGAACCCGATGACACCGGCCGTCACGGGCAGCAGCGCCAACAGCAGCGCGAACCGAGCCTGCCCGACGCGCCGTAGTACCACCTGGTCGAGCACGTACGGCACGACGGTGGACAACAACCCCACCCCGACGGCGAACGCCAGGAGATCGGGCTCACCCCACACGGCGGTCGTCCCGAGCAGCAACGGTGAGAGCACCACCGTGGCGACGGTGAACCCCACCGCCAGGCTGTCCACCCCGTTCCCCGCGAGCGCCACGCGCCGTCCCAGCACGATGTAGCCGGCCCACGCCGTCGCCGCGCCCAGGGCGAAGAGAACACCGCTCGGGCTGCCCTCCCACTGGACGTCGGCGATGAGCACGACACCCACCGTGACTCCCAGGAGCGCGACGTAGTCCCGCACTCCCCGCGACCCGAGCGCGGCGACCACCACGGGACCCGCGAATTCGATCGCCACCGCCGTTCCCAGGGGCAAGCGGGCGATGGCCTCGTAGAACAACACGTTCATCCCGGCCGTCACCACGCCGAAAGTCCCCGCGAGAGCCAACGCCCGGCCTCGCCAGGCCCGCCGTCCCGGCCTGCGCCACGCCAACAGGATGAGCGCCGCACCGAGGCACCGTAGCCAGGCCACTCCGGCGGGTGTCGCGACGTCGAACAGCCAGACGGCGAGCGCCGCGCCGACGTACATCGAGATTCCGCTGATAACGAACACGATGGGCGCGGGAACGGCGTCCGCCATCCGTTTTCCGGTGGAGATCGTCACGTGGCCACATATTGCCTGACCACCACAAACGGGTGGTGGCGGGGCGGCTCGGAAGGGGCTGCGACATTCGGGGTAATCAGGCGTGACACGGCTCCCACGTGGCACGGGAACACTTGCACGAGCGGAAACGTCTGCAAGAGTGGAGGCAGCGGGCCACCTCGCTCGGGCGGTACGGATCCGACAACGGTGGTCGCGGCTGAAGATGGCATCGGCTGGCGATGCCGGGACGGAGGGAGACTCCAATGACAACGACGACGCTCACCCGCCCCGAACTGACCGCTGCGGACCGTTGTGACCGTTGCGGAGCAGCCGCACAGATGCGCGCCGTTCTCCCGAGCGGCGGAGAGCTGTTGTTCTGTGGCCACCACGGCCGTGAGTACGAGGCCAAGCTGAAAGAGCTGGACGCCGACATCCAGCGCTGACGCCGTCGCCCAGCCGCACGGAGTGTGAGCGGGGGTGGGAAGTCCCGACTCGGGATTCCCACCCCCGTCGTCGTGTCCGGGAGCGCTACACCGTGTCCATGATCTCCTCGAACGCGACCTCGGCCGCGCCCAGGAGCTTGGCGTCGCGGCCCAGGGCGGAGCGCTCCACCCGGACCCCGCCCATGGCGCGGCTCACCATGCTGCGCTGCCGCACCTGATTCGCCACCTCCTCCAGCACCACGTCGGGCAGCTCGGTGAAGAGGTCGCCGAGAACGACGAGTTCGGGGCCCAGGAGGTTCACCACGTTGACGAGGCCGAGGGTCAGCCACTCCGCCAGCTCCCCGAGACGGCGACGCGCCGCGTCGGGATCGGCCTCCAACGCGCGAAGCTCCACCACCACGGCACCCCGCGGACTGTCCTCGGGCAGGCCCAGGGCGCGGCAGAACGCCGCTTCCCCGACCTCGGTCTCCCAGCAGCCCCGGCTGCCGCAGTAGCACTCGCGGCCCTGCGGGCGCACCACCATGTGCCCGAGCTCGCCCACGTATCCCGTCGTGCCGCGCAACGCCGTGCCCTGGGAGATGACGCCGCCGCCCACCCCGACGTCGGCCGACACGAACACCACGTCGTCGACCTCCCGCGCGGTTCCCCGCAGGTGTTCGGCCAGGGCCCCCAGCTCGGCGTCGTTGCCCACGATGGCCCGGACCCCGAGCGCGGCCGACAGCCGCTCCCCCAGGGCCACGTCACTCCACCGCAGGTTCGGGGCCTCGTGCACGTGTCCGTCGAGACGGCGGACCACCCCCGGCACCGACACCCCGCACGCCACCGGCTGGACTCCCAGGTCGGCCGCCAGGGGCGCGGTGGACTCCACGATGCGGGTGAGGACCTCGCCGGGCGCGCGGGTGCGGTTGTGGAGTTTCCAACTGTTGCGGCCGAGGATCTCACCGCCGAGCCCGACCAGGGCCAACGCGACGTGCTCGACCTGAATGTCCACGGCCAGCACGACGGCGGCCTCGGGCTGGGGCAGCACCAGCAGCGACGGTCTGCCCGCCTGCCTGCCCGGCCGCGGCACCCGCTCGGCCACCACGCCCGACTCGGCGAGCCCGTCGACGAGCGCCTTGATGGTGCTCCGGTTGAGGCCCAGCTCGTGGGCGAGCTCCGCTCGGGTGCTCGGCCCGCCGAGGTGGAGCAGGCGTAACAAGCTCGCACGGTTGTACCGTCTCACCTCGTCGGGCCGGGCCACGGGCGTGCTGGTCACGGCCGTAATCGTCGCATCACGGACCTCAACGGGCCGCGCCGGCCGCGCGCTTGCGCGACACCGCGTCCACAGTGGCGGCGAGCAGCAGGACGAGTCCCGTGATGATCGACACGACCGCGGCGGGTTGCTTGAGCAACCCGAGACCGTTGGACACCACGGCGAGCACGGTGCCACCGATGACGGCGTCGGACACCCGACCCTTGCCGCCGAACAGGGACGTACCGCCGATCACGGCGGCCCCCACGGCGAACAGCAGCGTGTTGAGCCCACCCGCCTGCGGGTCGACCGAACCGACCTTCGACGAGTACACGATCGCGCCGAGCGCGGCCACCGAGGAACACACGACGAACACGCTCGCCCTGATGCGTGTCACGTCGATACCCGCCCTCCGAGCGGCCTCCCGGTTCCCGCCGACGGCGTAGATGTGCCTGCCGTAGCGAGTGCGGTTGAGGACGTAGGTCCCGACGGCGAGCAACGCCAGCACGATGGGCACCACGTATGGGACACCGCGGATCTCGATGGTGGGGTTGGGGGATCGGTTGATCGTGAGCAGGGCGGTCGCCACCACGCCGAGGACGGCGACGCCACCCACCTTGAGCCCGACGATGGTGGTCGGCTGGGTCACGAGACCACGCCGCAGCCGCCGAATGTGCCGTCCCAGCACGGTGGCGGCGAATCCTCCGACGGCGACGGCGCAGAGCAGCCAACTGCCGAACACGGACAGGTTGCCGTTCGCGACAGCGTTCAGCACCGGCGAGGTGGAGATACCGAGCACGCCCCCCTCGCCGATGAACTGCAGGATCACTCCCTGCCACGTGAGGAACAGCGCGAGCGTCACCACGAACGACGGCATCCCGATCCGAGCCACGAGGAAGCCGGTGATGCATCCGATGGCGGTGCCCACGCACAGCGCGAGCAACATCTCCACCCACGGATTGGCGGTGAACCCGGACACGGTGAGGACGATGCCGAGCACCGACATCACGGCACCCGCCCAGATGCGGAGCAACGCCGCGAGGACCGCGGCGAGGGCGAGCGCGAGGTTGAACAGGACGAACACTGTCGAGCCCATGCCCCCGAGCAGGTTGCCGTTCTCGACGAAGTGCATCGCGAGGACCGCCGCCGTGACACCGGAGGCGGTGCCCGCCGACAGGTCGATCTCACCGACCAAGAGCACGAACACGATGCCCATCGCGATGATGGTCTGTCCCGCTCCCTGCGCGAGCAGGTTGGCGAGGTTGTTCAACGACAGGAAGACGTCCGACAGGGAGGCGAACACCACCACGAGCACCACGAGGCCGAGCAGGGCCGGCAACGACCCGAGCTGCCCGGCGCGCAGGCGCGCGAAGTAGTCGCGCACGGCTTCGGACGTCGACATCGCGGTGGTGTCGATCCCGAAGTCGGAGATCGCCGCACTTTTCGGTGCGGTAGGGGTTTGCGTCATCTGAAGGTCCTCATTGCTGGCGGAATCCGGTCACAGAGCCGCGTTCTCGGGCCGGGCGAGGCCGAGGTCGCCGGAGCGGCCGGCGGTGATCAGCTCGACCACCTGCCCGTGGGTGACGTCCTTCGTGCGCACCTCGGCAACCATGCGTCCCAGGTACAGCACGGCGATCCGGTCGGATACCTCGAACACGTCGGCCATGTTGTGGCTGATGAGCACCACCCCGAGCCCCTGCTCGGCGAGCCTGCGCACGAGGTCGAGGACCTGCCGTGTCTGGGCGACGCCGAGGGCGGCCGTGGGCTCGTCGAGCAGCACCACCGAGCTCTCCCACAGCACGGACTTGGCGATGGCCACGGTCTGCCGCTGGCCACCGGAGAGCGCGGAGACCGGGGTGCGCACGGACTTCACCGTGCGCACCGACAGCGACGCCAGTGTCTTGCGTGCCGCCTCCTCCATGCCGGCCTCGTCGAGCAGCCACGCGCTTCCCCGTTCCCTGCCGAGGAACATGTTCTGCACGATGTCGAGGTTGTCGGACAACGCGAGGTCCTGGTAGACGACCTCGATGCCCAGCTCGGCGGCGTCCTTGGGCCCGCGGATGGTCACCTCGTTGCCCTTGAAACGAATGGTCCCCGAGTCCACGGTGTGGATGCCCGCGATGCATTTGACCAATGTGGACTTTCCTGCGCCGTTGTCGCCGACGAGGGCGGTCACCTCGCCCGCTCGCACGGTGAAGTCCACATCGTGCAGTACGTGTACCGGCCCGAAACTCTTGTTGACCTCGCGGAGTTCGAGCACCGGCTCCGGCGCGGCCTCGCCCGCGGCCTCGGGATGTGTCACGACCTCGGTCATGGCGGGCCTCACTCGATCCCGAGCTCGGAGCAGACGTCGGCGAGATCCCGCGTGCAGATGTCGTCGGCCGAGACGTAGCCCTCGTCGACGACCTGCTTCACGTTGTCCTTCGTGATCAGGTACGGCTCCAACAACACCGCGCGAACCTCACGCTTGCCCTGGGGGTCTTCGACGGAATCCGTGGCGACCCGCTCGGCGGCGGACTCGTCGCCGTTGACGAGCGCGGCGGCCAGCTCGGCCGTGGCCTCGGCCTCCTCCTTGACCGGCTTGAACACGGTCATGTACTGGTCCCCGCGCAGGATGGCCCGCAGGCCCTCCGCCGTGGCGTCCTGACCGGTGACGGGCACCTTGCCGTTCAGGCCGTACTTCTTCAGCACCGTGATGACGGCGCTGGCGAGTCCGTCGTTGGCGGCGACCACGCCGTCGACCTCACCGCCGTTGGAGGTCAGGATCTGTTCGAAGACCCGACCCCCCTCCTGGTTGTTCCAGTCGTCGATCGGCTGACTGCGCACGAGCTCCAGTTCCCCGGAGTCGTAGAGGGGCTGGAGCACGTTGCGCTGTCCCTCGTGGAACAGCGTGGCGTTGTGGTCGGTCGGAGCGCCCTCGATCTCGATCACCTCGGCTCCGCGCTCTCCGTCCAGAGCTTCGGCGAGACCTTCGCCCTGCAGCTCGCCGACGCGGACGTTGTCGAAGGAGACGTAGTACTCGGAGCTGCCGCCGAGGTTCAGGCGGTCGTAGTCGATGGTGGGAATGCCCGCGGCCTGGGCCTTGGCCGCCACGGCGCCGCCGATCTCGCTGTTGATCGACGAGATGATCAGCACCTTCACCCCTTGCGCGATCATGCCGTCGGCCAGGGTCGAGAACTTCTGCACGTCGCCCTGCGCGTTCTGGATGTCCGGGTCGAAGCCCTTCGCACGCAGCGCCTCTTCCAGCATGGGCTTGTCGAAGCCCTCCCAGCGGGCCGACGAGGCGGTCTCGGGCAGGATCACGCCCACCTTGCCGAGTGGGGCGTCCGACTGTCCGCTCGTGGTCTCCTCCCCGGCGGCGTCACCACCACCGGCATTCGCACCACAGGCCGACAGGGTGAGGGAAAGGCCCAGCGCAACCGCGCAGGCGCTGAGTCGGAAGCGTCGTCGCATCGTCACACCTTCCCGGTGCCGAGATAAATGTTGTGCGCGACAACATATGCACGGCGCTCCCGGAACGGAATACCTGTATCGATTCAGAACACGAGCCCCGAGATGCAACCGTGATTTCACGGGACACGAGGTGTCGGCCGCCTACCAGGACCGGAGGGTGGCGATGCGCTCCTCAAGCTGTTCCACGGTGGCCATCGCCGTGGGCGGACCACCACAGATCCGGCGCAGCTCGTTGTGGATGGCACCGTGCGGCTTACGCGTGCGGTGGTGGTACAGCCCCACCAACGCGTTGAGTTCCTTGCGCAACGCCTTGAGCCGCTCGTCCACCGACATGGGACGCGGCGTGGGAGCGGGCTGCGGTTTCTCGGCCGCGGGCTTGCGACGCTTGGCCTCCGCGAGCTGCTCCTCCTGCCGTTTACGCAACAGGGCTCGTACCTGCTCGGCGTCCAGCAACCCCGGCAGCCCCAGGTACTCCTGCTCCTCCTCACTGCCGGAGAACACGGCCGTGCCGAACGAGTTGCCGTCGTAGATCACCTGGTCGAGCTCGGCCGACGCCCCGAGCGCGGTGAACGACTTCTCCTCCTCGCCACGCTCGTCGTCGGTGCGGTTGGCAGCCACGAGGAGTTCGTCGTCCCAGCCGTTCTTCTCCCGGTGCGGCTTGCCCAGCACGTGGTCGCGCTCGGCCTCCAGCTCACTGGCCAGCTCCAACAGCACGGGCACGCTGGGCAGGAAGACGCTCGCCGTCTCCCCCGGCCGCCGCGACCGCACGAACCGCCCGATGGCCTGGGCGAAGAACAGCGGCGTTGAGGCGCTCGTGGCGTACACGCCGACGGCCAGCCGTGGCACGTCGACGCCTTCCGAGACCATACGCACCGCCACCAGCCACCGGTCGTCCGACTCGGAGAACTCCCCGATGCGCTTGGTGGCCCTGGGATCGTCGGACAGCACCACCACGGGCCGCTCCCCCGTGATGCCCGCGAGCAACTTCGCGTAGGCACGCGCCGACTCCTGGTCGGTGGCGATCACGAGCCCGCCCGCGTCGGGCATCCCGGTCGCGCGAAGCTGCGACAACCGCGTGTCGGCCGCCTGGAGCACCGCGGGCATCCACTCACCCGACGGGTCCAACGCGGTGCGCCACGCGCGCGCGGTCTGCTCGGCGGTGAGCGGCTCACCGAGGCGGGCGGTGAACTCGTCACCCGCGCTGGTCCGCCACGACGCCTCGCCCGAGTAGGCCAGGAACACCACCGGCCGCACGACCCCGTCGGCCAGCGCGTCGGCGTAGTTGTACGAATGGTCGGCCTTGCTCCGCAGCGACCCGTCGGCGTCCGGCTCGTACGTGACGAACGGGATGGGCGAGTCGTCACTGCGGAACGGCGTACCGGTCAGCGCCAGCCTGCGAGTGGCGGGGGTGAACGCCTCCCGGACCGCGTCTCCCCACGACTTGGCGTCGCCGGCGTGGTGGATCTCGTCGAGGATCACGAGTGTCTTGCGGTTCTCGGTGCGCACCCGGTGCAGCGTGGGATGAGCCGCCACCTGCGCGTAGGTGAGAGCGACACCCTGGTAGTCCGACGACGTCACACCCGTGGTGTTGCGGAAGTTCGAGTCGATGGCGATTCCCGCGCGCGCGGCCGAGGCCGCCCACTGGTGCTTGAGGTGCTCGGTGGGCGTGACGATGGTGATCGCCTCGACGGTGCGGTCGGACAGCAGCTCGGCGGCCACTCTCAGGCCGAACACGGTCTTGCCCGCACCGGGCGTCGCCACGGCGAGGAAGTCCTTGGGCTTGCGGGTGAGGTACTTGGTGAGCGCCCGACGCTGCCACGCACGCAGGGGGCGGGCCGTCGCGTCGTGCGCGGGCTCGGGGGCGGCGTTGGCTCGTGCGCCGTCCCGTGCCTGTGCGGTCTCCGACACCGACGCTCCAACTCCTCGACACACGGACATGCGAAAACCCTCACGAAGACGACCAGCTCGGCAGCCGGCGGCCGTGCCGGTGGTCGGTGAGGGTGCCTGCGAAAGCCTACCCGGAGCCTCGGCGATCACCTCGGAAAGGACACGCCGCAGGGGTGGGCGAGCCGAGGGGATGCGAATGCACCATGCTTGAAACCGCGATGCAGACGCAGGACGGCGGCACCACCGACGGCGAAGGCCGACGCCCGCCCGCACGACGGGCCGGGCGGAAAGGCCCTTGGCGGCTGCTGACTCGCACCTTGAGCAAGGCCTGGGACGGCAACATCTTCTCCGAGTCGGCCGAGGCCGCGTTCTGGCAGACGTTGTCGCTGCCCCCGCTGCTGCTCGGGCTGCTGGGAAGCCTCGGGTTCCTCGGCGACTGGTTCGGCGAGCACATCGTCCGCCAGGTGCACGACAAGATCATCGCCTTCTCGGACACGATCTTCAGCGACAGCGTCGTCGAGCAGATCATCGAGCCGACCGTCGACGACATCCTCACCACGGGGAAGGGCGAGATCGTCTCCGTGGGCTTCCTCATATCCCTGTGGGCGGGTTCCTCGGCCATGTCGTCGTTCGTCGACGCCATCACCGTGGCCCACGACCAGTACGGCGTCCGCAACGAGGTGTGGCAGCGGATCTTCTCGCTGTTGCTCTACATGGCCAGCCTCGTCCTGCTCGTCATCGGGCTGCCGATCATCGCGATCGGCCCCGACCTGCTGCCGGAGTTCTTCCCCGAGGACTGGCAACCCACCATCGCGTCGTGGCTGAGCATGCTCTACTACCCCACCGTGGGGGTGCTGCTCGTGCTCGCGCTCGCCACCCTGTACAAGCTCGCGTTGCCCCGGAAACTGCCCTGGCACCGCGGCCTGCCCGGCGCGGTGCTCGCGATGGCGATCTTCCTGCTGTCCAGCGTGGGGCTGCGCTTCTACATCAGCTGGATCACCACCACCGGCTACACCTACGGCGCGTTGGCGACCCCCATCGCGTTCCTGCTGTTCACGTTCTTCATCGGCCTGGCCATCGTGGGAGGCGCGTACTTCAACAGCGCGATCCAGGAACTGTGGCCCGCGAAAATGACCCGCAGGCAACGCCGCAAGTGGCGCCGGCTGGAGATGGAACGACTCAAGGAGCGCATGCGCGCCGAGGAGGAGGAACGCGGCAGCCTGTGGCAGCGCACCACCCAACCGCTGCGCAGGCCACGGCGTGGGGACACCGAGACCGGTGCCGACTCGACGGCCCCGCTCGACCGGGACGAGGACGAGGAGGAGCGGGACGCGACGTCACCGACCGCCGCGGACCCCGGCACGGCCGAGAGCCCGCGGCGAGACGGACGGGACTGACCCCGGCGTCACTCGTCACCGCCGGGAGGCAGGCTGTCGAAGATGCGCTTGCACTCCGGGCAGACCGGCGAGCCGGGCTTCGGTGACCTCGTCACCGGGAACACCTCTCCACACAACGCCACCACGTGCGTGCCCATGACCGCGCTCTCGGCGATCTTGTTCTTGCGCACGTAGTGGAACATCTTCGGAGAGTCGTCGTCGGTGGTGTCGGTGCTCTCCGGCCGGGTGTCGACTTCAGGCAGCGTCATCGTACTCACGTGTTCCATGATGCCCCACGCATCGCCGTTGGACGGATAGACGAGGATGCGTAGCCGTGATCGAGAAGCCCCACTCCCCTCTGGTGATGTCTCCCGAGGTCGCCGACGCCGTGGCACACCACGCTCCGGTCGTCGCCCTCGAAAGCACCCTGTTGTCCCACGGCCTTCCCCCCAGCCGCAATCTCGACGTGGCACGACGCCTCGAACGGACGGTGCGCGACGCGGGCGCGGTCCCCGCCACGATCGCGGTACTCGACGGCGTTCCCCGCGTGGGCCTGAGCGACGCCGAACTGGAACGGGTCTGCGCGCCCGACTCCGGGCTGGCCAAGCTGTCGCTGCGGGACCTCGGACCCACCGTGGCGCTGCGCGGCTCGGGAGCCACCACGGTGGCCAGCACCGCCGCGCTCGCGCACGCGGCCGGGATCGCGGTGTTCGCCACCGGTGGTCTCGGCGGCGTGCACCACCCCCTGCCCGGCACGAACGTGACCTGGGACGTCTCCGCCGACCTCGGCACGCTCGCGCGCACAGCGATCGTGGTGGTGTGCTCCGGCATGAAGTCGGTCCTCGACATCCCCGCCACCCTGGAGGTGCTGGAAACGCACTCGGTGCCCGTGCTCGGCTACCGCACCGACGACTTCCCCGCCTTCTACCTCCGCTCCTCCGGACACCCCGTGCCGCACCGGGTGGAGGACCCCGCCCAGGCCGCCGCCGTGTTCACCGCCCACCGCGCCTTCTCCGACTCGGGACTGCTGCTGGCCAACCCCGTGCCCGTCGAGCACGAGCTCGACCGCGCCACGCACGACCGGCTGCTGGCCGAAGGGCTGGAGCTGCTGCGGGATCGCGAGGTCAGCGGTGCGGACGTGACGCCGGTGCTGCTGGAGCACTTCCACACCGCCAGCGGCGGGGCGAGCCTGGACGCCAACGAGGCGCTGGTGCTCTCCAACGCCGACCTCGCCGCCCGCGTCGCCGTGGAGCTGGCGCGATGAGGGTCGTGGTCGTCGGGGACGTCGGACTCGACATCGTCGCGCGGCACGACGAGCCCATCGTCTACGGCGGTGACGCCCGCGCCGCGGTGAGCGTCACCGGCGGCGGCGCGGGGGCCAACACCGCGCTGTGGTTGCGTGACCGGGGAGCCGAGACCACCCTCGTGGCCCGCGTCGGCGACGACGCGGGCGGTCGAATGCTGCGCGACGAGCTGGAGGCCGCCGGGGTGCGGTGCGCGTTCGCCGTCGACGCCGACACGGCCACCTGCTGCGTCGTCGTGCTCGTCGACGCGGAAGGACAGCGCACGATGTTGCCGGACCGGGGAGCGAACAAGAGGTTCCGCCCCTCCGACGTCACCGCCGAGTCGCTGACCGGCGCCGACCACCTGCACCTGTCCGGCTACGTGCTCCTGGACCCCTCGTCCCGGCCCGGCGGCCTGGAGGCGCTGGCGCTGGCCCGGAAGGCGGGGCTTACCACGTCGGTGGACCCGCAGGCGGCGGCGCTGCTCACCGACCCGCGAGCCTTCCTCGACGACGTGCGGGGCGTCGATCTGCTGCTGCCGAACGCGGACGAGTTGCGCGCGCTCACGGGGTCGCGGGAGGCCGAGGCGGCACGGGAGTTGCTGGACACGGTCGGCGCGGTCGCGGTCACGTTCGGCCTGGAGGGCGCGGCCTGGGTGGACGGCAACGGCATCGTGACCGCTCCCGCGGAGGACGTGCCGTGCGTGGACAGCACCGGAGCGGGCGACGCGTTCGACGCGGGCGTCATCACCGCGTGGCTTCGAGGCGAGGCCCCGGCCACGATCCTCGCGGAGGGCGCGTCCCTCGGTGCCAGGGCCGTCAGCCGGGTGGGAGCGCAGCCCCCGAGTTCCTGACCTCCTCCGGCGGAAGAGGCGCCCGCGTGCCGGGGGTACGCGGGCGCCTCGGTCGCACCGGACCGAACGAGGTCAGGACTGCCGGGGTCCCGACGTGTCCTCCGACGAATCGATGACGCGATGCGTCCGACTCTCGATCGCTCGTGCTCGCCGCTGGAACTTGTTGACTCGCTCAGCCTTCCGGGGCGGGCGGTCGTTGGCGATCAGCACCGCCACCCACGGCAGCGGGACCGACAACAGGACGAGCGCCAGTGCCAGCCACCAGACGTGGTAGAAGACTCCCGCGAGGACCAGGCAGGGCACGCGCAGGCTCATCATGATGACGTACTTGCGCCTGCGCTCGGCGATCTCGTCGTCGTAGGAGGGCGCTGCCTCGGTGATCAGCACCGGAGCGGCGTGCTTGTCGTGCTCCTTCACCGCCTCACCTCCGGTGTCCATGCTCCCACCCCCCCTCCGCGCGCGATACCCCGGCCGGACGCGTTTTCGGACCACCACGTTCGGTGTCCAGTCGAGTGCCGTCGCCCGGCGGGTGGCCGGGCGACGGCGGTGGCGTGCGACGATGACACACCGTGAACGATGCTCTTCCCGAGTTCTCCCCCGAGACCTGCGCCCGGCTGCGGGACGCGTTCCGCGCCGCCCGCTACGACGCCGACGGAGTGGTCGACCTGCTGGGCGCGCAGGCCCATGCCGCGCTCGGCCGCGGTGAACCCGAACCCGCCCGGCGGGCGAGCCGGGACGCCGACGCCCTCGGCGTGTTGATCCGGCTGTTCCTGTTGGGCGACACCGAGCCCGTCGACGCGGTCCGCTCGGCCCTGTCACCGCTGCCGCTGGAGGACGCGCTGGCCACGGGCATCGTGCGCCGAGTCGAGGGCGAGGAGACGGAGGGCCTGCGCGCCGGGTTCGACATCCGCCCCCACGGCGACGAGCACGGCAGTTGGTGGGTCGTGTCGGACCTCGATCCCGAACAGGCGGGAAGGCCGGCCTCCCCGGACCACGTGCTCGGTGTCGGACACGCGTCGCTCAGCCTCGTGCGGGCCACCAGCAGGCGTCCCGCGGAGAGCGTGCTCGACCTCGGCACCGGCAACGGCGTGCAGGCTCTGCACGCGAGCCGGTACGCGCGCCGGATCACCGCCACCGACACGTCCCCGAGAGCGTTACGGCTGGCGGCGGCGACGTTCGCGCTCAACGAGCTCGACGTCGAACTGCTGCGGGGCGAGTGGTTCGCGCCCGTGGCCCGACGCCGCTTCGATCGGATCGTGTGCAACCCGCCGTTCGTGGTGGGACCGCCCCGCGTGGACTACGTGTACCGCGACTCGGGCCTGGCCGGGGACGATGCGAGCGCGCTGCTCGTGCGGCAGTTGCCCGCGTTCCTCACCGAGGGCGGCACCGGCCACCTGCTGGCCTCCTGGCTGCACCTGCGCGGCGAGGACTGGGAGGACCGGGTGCACCGGTGGCTGCCGCCGGGTACGGACGCGTGGTTCGTGCAACGGGACGTCGCCGATCCCTCACTGTACGTGGGCACGTGGCTGCGCGACACGGGCATCGACCCTCGCTCCGCCGAGGGGAGGGCGAAGGCTGCGGCCTGGCTGGACTGGTTCGCCGAGAACGACGTGGAGGGCATCGGCTTCGGGTTCGTGACCCTGCGTCGCACGGAGACCACGGCCCCCACGGTGGTGTGCGAGGATTTGCGTCACGCCTTCGACGACCCGCTCGGGGAGGAGGCCGCGGCCTGGCTCGACCGGGTCGACTGGCTGCGTGCCCACGAGTCCGACCTGCTGGACGTCGTCTATCGCGTGCCGGACAACGTCGTGCTGGAACGCATCGAGGAGCCCGGCGAGGAAGGCTGGGCCACCACCGTGCGCCGGTTGCATCGCACTGACGGCCCCGGCTGGCAGCACGAGCTCGACGAGCTCACCACGGCGCTGCTGGCGGGCTGCCGCGGCGTGCTGCCGATGTCCGACCTGCTGGAGCTGCTGGCCGCCTCCCGTGAGGAGGCCCCGGAGTCGCTGCGCACGGCGGCCCGGCCGCTGATCGCCGAACTGGTACGTCACGGAATGTTGGAGGAGAGCCGGTGAGGGCCGTAGTCGCGCGGGTTACCGAGGCGTCGGTGACGGTGGACGGCGAGATCGTCGGGGCCATCGACGAACCCGGACTGCTCGTGTTGCTCGGCGTGCACACGTCCGACACCCCCGAGCAGGCGGAGACGATGGCCCGCAAGTTGCACGAACTGCGCATCCTTCGCGACGAACAGTCATGCGCGACCACGGGGGCCCCACTGCTCGTGGTCAGTCAGTTCACGCTCTACGGCGACACGCGCAAGGGCCGGCGTCCATCCTGGACCGCCGCGGCCCGGCCCGAGCACGCCGAACCACTCGTCGACGACGTGGTGCGGAGGCTGCGGGAGCGGGGCGCGCGAGTGGCCACCGGACGCTTCGGCGCGATGATGTCGGTGCACAGCGTGAACGACGGCCCCTTCACGGTGCTCGTCGAGGTCTGACGGCGGCCTCTCCGGGTCCATAAAGGTCTGAACCAAACGGTTCGCTGGGCGAAGCACCCGATCACTCGTACACGCCGTTTCCCGGCCGGGGGATGCCTCGACGTGAGGGACTCAACAGGCCAGCACGCTCGGGAACGATTCGGAACCCCACGACGTTGACTGAGATGTCCAGCCGGGGAGCTGGTACGCGAGGCGGGTTCCACAGGCTCGCCGCGCGACGCGAGAAGCAGACGTGAGCGAACCCGACACGTCAGCCCGTTGACCGGGGAGGCAAGATGTCCGTCCAGACACTCGAACGTGAGGCTCGCGGGATTCGCCAGCGCAGCATTCCCGTACCCGCCACCGACGACGTTGTGTCCGTGCCCGCCGAGGAACAGCCCGACCTCGACGCGCAGGGGCCTGCCGCCGACCTGGTGCGCGTGTACCTCAACGGCATCGGCAAGACCGCGCTGTTGACCGCGGAGGAGGAGGTCGACCTCGCCAAGCGCATCGAGGCGGGGGTGTTCGCCCAGCACATGCTCGACACGTCCGACGACCTCTCTCCCGAGCGTCGCGAGGAGCTGACGGCCATCGTGCGCGACGGCGAGAACGCCAAGAACCACCTTCTGCAGGCGAACCTGCGCCTGGTGGTGTCGCTGGCCAAGCGGTACACCGGACGCGGAATGCCGTTGCTCGACCTCATCCAGGAGGGCAACCTGGGCCTGATCCGCGCGGTCGAGAAGTTCGACTACGCCAAGGGCTTCAAGTTCTCCACCTACGCGACGTGGTGGATCCGCCAGGCCATCACGCGTGGCATGGCCGACCAGGGCCGTACCATCCGCCTCCCCGTGCACCTCGTGGAGCAGGTGAACAAGCTCGCGCGTATCAAGCGCGACCTGCACCAGCGACTCGGCCGGGAGGCCACCAACGAGGAGCTGGCCGCGGAGTCCGGCATCGCGGAGGCGAAGGTGGCCAGCCTGCTCGACCACGCGCGCGACCCGGTAAGCCTCGACATGCCCGTCGGCACGGAGGAAGACGCCCCGCTGGGCGACTTCATCGAAGACTCCGAAGCCACCGACGCCGAAAGCACGGTCATCTCGACCCTGCTGCAGGACGACCTCCGCCGGGTGTTGGCAACCCTCGACGACCGCGAACAGCAGGTGATTCGCCTGCGTTACGGCCTCGACGACGGCCAGCCGCGCACCCTCGACCAGATCGGCAAGCACTTCAGCCTCTCCCGTGAGCGCGTGCGGCAGATCGAGCGGGAGGTCATGACCAAACTGCGCCACGGCGAGCGGGCGGATCGGCTGCGCGCGTACGCGAGCTGACTACACCACCACGGCACGTAATCACAACGAAATCCATATCACCCGGTCGTCGCGTTGACTCGCGGCCGGGGTTCACGAGACGGTCGAGGACGCGCTCGCGACAGCGAGTTCTCGACCGTCGTCGCATTCGACTCGGATGCGAGCGTGTCGTGGTGTCGTCGCGAGGTATCGTCCTCGCGGCCGGCTTCGCCGGTCGCCTGCCACGGAAGGTCGGGTCCGTCGGGGTGGGCCCGGCCTTCCGACCCTCGCGCTCGCACCACCCTTCGTGACTCCGACGGGTATTCCGTCTTTCGACGCCTCCCCGTCCGTGGGCGCAGGTGATCTGCGTCGCGCGGCGGCGTGGGCTCGCACTCCCGGCTTCGTTCGCGCGATACGGTCTAAACCTCCCGACCACGCGCAACGGAGCCCGACTGTGACTGTGACCACTTCCGGGCCGGGGTCCTCCCCCGCCCGCACCACACGCGAGTTCATCCACACCGAAGTTCTGCCGCTGGGCAAGGACACCAGCACCGAGTACCGGCTCGTGACGGCCGACGGGGTGCGTGTCGTGGAGGCGGCCGGCAGGCGCTTCCTCGAAATCGAGCCGGAGACGCTGACGCTGCTGGCGCGGACGGCGATCACCGACATCCAGCACCTGCTGCGTTCCTCGCACCTCGCGCAGCTTCGCGCGATCGTGGACGACCCCGAGGCGAGTGGCAACGACCGGTTCGTGGCCATGGACCTGCTGCGCAACGCCGCCATCTCGGCGGGCGGGGTGCTGCCGATGTGCCAGGACACGGGCACCGCCATCGTCATCGGCAAGCGCTCGGAGGGCGTGCTCACCGGGGGCGACGACGAGCGGGCGCTGTCGAAGGGCATCTTCGAGGCGTACCGGGAGCTGAACCTGCGGTACTCGCAGATGGCGCCGCTGACCTTCTGGGAGGAACGCAACACCGGCACGAACCTGCCCGCGCAGATCGAGCTGTACCACAAGGACGGCGAATCCGAGCCGTCATACGAGTTCCTGTTCATGGCCAAGGGCGGCGGCAGCGCCAACAAGACGTTCCTGTACCAGGAGACGAAGGCCGTGCTGAACCCCAAGCGGCTCGCGCGGTTCCTCGACGAGAAGCTGCGGAGCCTGGGGACGGCCGCCTGTCCGCCGTACCACCTCGCGATCGTCGTCGGGGGCATGTCCGCCGAGTACAACCTCAAGGTCGCGAAGCTGGCCTCGGCACGGTACCTCGACGAGCTGCCCCGCGAAGGTTCCGAACTCGGTCACGGGTTCCGGGACGTGGAGCTGGAGCAGCAGGTCCTGGAGATGACCCGCCAGTTCGGCATCGGCGCGCAGTTCGGCGGCAAGTACTTCTGCCACGACGTGCGTGTGATCCGGCTGCCGCGCCACGGCGCGTCGTGCCCCGTGGGGATCGCCGTGTCGTGCTCGGCCGACCGCCAGGCCAAGGCGAAGATCACTCCGGAGGGCGTGTTCATCGAGCAGCTCGAACGCGACCCGGCGCGGTTCCTCCCCGACGTGACCGACGACGAACTGTCGGACGAGGTCGTCGAGGTGGACCTGAACCGGCCGATGTCGGAGATCCGGAAGCAGTTGTCGAGCCTTCCGGTGAAGACACGTCTGAGCCTGACCGGCCCGCTCGTGGTGGCGCGTGACATCGCCCACGCCAAGATCGCGGAGCGGCTGGAGGCGGGCGAGGAGATGCCGCAGTACCTGCGCGACCACCCCGTCTACTACGCCGGTCCCGCGAAGACGCCCGAGGGCTACGCCTCGGGTTCGTTCGGTCCCACCACGGCGGGCCGGATGGACTCCTACGTGGAGCAGTTCCAGGCCGCCGGCGGATCGCTGGTCATGCTGGCCAAGGGCAACCGCTCGAAGCAGGTCACCGAGTCGTGCCGCAAGCACGGTGGCTTCTACCTGGGCTCCATCGGTGGCCCCGCGGCGCGGCTCGCCCAGGACTGCATCAAGAAGGTCGAGGTCCTGGAGTACCCGGAGCTGGGCATGGAAGCGGTGTGGCGCATCGAGGTCGAGGACTTCCCCGCGTTCATCGTCATCGACGACAAGGGCAACGACTTCTTCGCCGACACCTCGGAGCCGGTGCTCCAGATCTCGTTCCGGTCGTAGTTCCCCCATCGTGCGGGCCGACGCCACGGGACCGCGTCCTTCGGCGTCAGCCCGCACGGTGTCAGTGCGTGGCGCGCTCGTAGTCGAGGACGACCACGCGCCTTTCCAACGGCTCGTCGAGTTCCACGGTGAGTGGCGGATAACGCATGTCCATGGTGCACATGACGTTCTTATCGGCCGGTTTGGACTCGACCAGCTTCACCTCGATCCGCTCGTCGTTCTGCTCGGCCACCGTCGCGCTGACCTTCGTGCAGCCGCCCTCCTGCGCGACGACGGTCAACGTCCGACCTTCGTCGGACACGGCGACGTCGACGGGGTAGCCATCCGGAAGCGCGCTCGCGTCGATCTGTCCCATCGGGACGGGCCCGTCCCGGGGCACCTCCTCGGGGGCGCGGGACAACTCCTTCGACGCGGGAGGCGCCTTCTCGGCCTCCCCCGCTCCGCTTTCCGTTGTGGCCGCCTGCTCTCCGCACGCCGTCACGGTCAGCAACGCTGCCGCGGCGATGATCCCTCGAATCCACCTCATGTCCCCACTGACGGAAGGAAGGCGGAGCGAGGTTGCATCCGCTTTCCTTTCCGTTCTCGCGGACCGGGACGGACGAGGTCAGTCGTACTCGTGCTGCGGCCACCGCGGTTCGGCCGGCGTGGCGTCGGCCATCCCCGGCAGGCCGGAGATGTCGAGGTTCGGCGGGCTGAGTCGGTCAGCGTGCAGCGGGGGCGCCGGGGCGAGCCGGATGTGCCCGTCACTCCTGACGCTCGTGGGCGGCGGTGGCGGGAACGCCCCGGAACTCTCCGGCTTCGGGGGCGCGGACAGCCGCTCGTGGGTTCCGCGGTTCTGCTCGGGAACGGGCGAGGGCAGGTAGACGGTGGGGTTCGCGGCCTTCCCGGTGCTCGCGGCGGCGCCGTCCGCCCGTGACACCGCACGGGGTCGCGGCGTCGGTCGTGGGCGAGCGGGCGCCTCTTGTGTCGGGGGACGAGGATCGGTGGACGCCACCGTGCCCGGCTTCCACATCGCCGGGTACGAGGCGAACGGATCGGCCACCACGACCCGGCGCCGCTTTCTGGCCAGTCCCGCGAGCCCGAGCAACCCGGTGAGACCCACGAGCCCCCAGGGTGGTTCGGTGGTCTCCTCGGCATCCGGCGAGATCTGGGCCGGCGCCACGACGGGCTCGGCGGCCATCGCGGGTGCCGCGGGTGCTCCGGCGAACGACAGGAGCGCCCATGCCACCGCCGCCACCATCCCGCCACTGGTCACTGTGCGCAATGCTTCCCTCCACGTACGGTCACGACACGTGCTACCCACCCCGCCTCCCCGCCCACCTCGCTCCCACCCGACCGAGTGGCGAGAGTGACCGCATCCGGTGACGGTCCGCGGGTCAGTACGGGGCCGCGGCCTCGGCGAACTTCGGGTTCAGGGTGTCGTCGCCGCGGGGGTAGGAGATGCGGGTGGGATCGCCGTCGGAGGTGTAGAGCAGCCGGGGCTCGGACGCGAGCCTGTCCAGCCAGGCCGTCGAACCGAACTCCGCCTCCTCGCCGTCCGGGCCCTGCGAGCGAATCCGGGGCACTGCCGCCGCGTCGAACTCCACCGCGAACGGCGACGGGGCGGGGTTGGCCCCCACCAGGAGCACCGCCCGATAGTCGTAACCGTCGCCGCTTCGAGCGAGCTCCTCCGGGTCGGGGCGCGCGCCGAACGGCAGGGCGAGGCTGGTGGGCGCATAACCCGGCACCGCCTCGCGGATCAACTCGTCACCCTCGACGATGGCCCGCCCCGCCGTGCGCGGTGACACGGCCCCGAGGTTGGTGTGGCCCACGGTGTGGTTGCCCACTTCGAATCCGTTGTCCACCAACCAGCGCAACGCCCGCCGCCCGGCCTCGCCCCCGCCGAAGGGTTCCTCGTTCACGTACACGCTCGCGGTGGGGCGGAATCCCGGATTCTCCCGAGCGACGTCCAGCAGTATCCCGATCGCCGTGTCGGGAGCGACCCGCGAGCCCTCCAGGCGGATCGTGCTCGGGTCCCCGTCGTCGAACGTCAGCACGACCGGGTGGGTGCCCGCGGGCAGATCGAGCCGCCCCGTGGCCAGCTCGGTCGTCGTGACGGGCACGTAGTCCTCGTCGGCGAGCCGCTGCAGCTCCGCCCGGAAGTCCTCGGGAGTCCGGTCGTACACCGACGCGGGTTCGGACACGATCCGGTGATACATGAGCACGGGCACCACCCCGAGTTCGTTGGCGCCGATCTCCTCCGGGTCCGGCGGCGGAGGGGTGGTCTCCACGGAGCTCGTCGTCTCGGTGGGCTCGTGAGGACTCGCCTCGGGCGCGACGCCGTGGGTGCACGCCGCGGTGACCGTGGCCATCGCGGCCAGGATCAGGATGTGTCGGAAGACCATGCTCGGCAACGTAGGTCAGCCGGCACCCGACCGCGTGTCACGCTCACCCGACCGAGTCTTCCTTTCCCACCAAGTGTCCGTATCGGACACACCGTGGGTATTCCCGTGACGACCGGCCACGAAGGCGGAAGGAAGTCGACGATGTCGAGATTTCACTTGAGTCCTCAGTGGATAATCGCCATCGTGTCGGCGACAGCGGTTGCCGCGGCCGTGGCCATTCCGCTGGCTCTCCCGGACCGGCCCGACGCGATCGTCACGGGGGTGCCCGACCACCCCGTACGGCCGGACATCCTGGACCAGGTGCGGATCTCCTCGCCCCACGGGCTCGACGGCATCGTGGCCATGTTGGACGGTGAACGACTGCCGCTGCACCCGGACGGTGACGCACTACGCCCCGAGGCCGGCCTCCTCGACGAGGGCGTGCACGTGCTCGCCGTCTCCCCGCCGCCGGGAATGTTCGGCGACTCCGAACCCACCCGGATCGTCCTCCGGGTCGACGCCACCCCGCCCGAACTGGACGTCGAGCCACCCGAACCGGTGAAACCGGGCTCGGCCGGCGAGATTCGGGGCAGCGCTCCGGGGGCGGCGCTGGTGTCGGCCGCGGGCGAGTGGACCCGCCCCGCCCCGGACGGTTCCTTCGTCCTTCCCGTACGAGCCGGGACGAACACCGTCACGGTCGTCGCTCACGACGAGGCGGGCAACGCCACCTCCGAGGAAGTCCCGATCGCGCTGCGCCACCCCGGTATGAGGGCCGTGCACCTCTCGGCGAGTGCCTGGGCGAGCCCCGAGCTCCGCGAACCCGTGTTGGAGCTGGTACGCGAGGGTCGGATCGACACCGTGCAGCTCGACATCAAGGACGAGAGCGGGCAGATCGGTTACGCCTCCCAGGTCCCCCTGGCCCAGGAGATCGGCGCGAACACCGGACTCTACGACGCGAGGGAGACCCTCGACCTGCTCCACGAGGAGGGGGTCCGCGTCGTCGGCAGGCTCGTGGCGTTCCGCGATCCCGTCCTCGGCAGGGCCTCCTGGGAAGAGGGGTACTACGACCGGGTCGTCCAGACCACCGACGGCCGCGCGTGGTCCGGCGGGTACGGCGACTACTCCTTCACCAACTTCGCCGACCCGGACGTGCGGGCCTACAACATCGCGCTGGCCGAGGAAGCCGCCGAACTCGGGTTCGACGACATCCTCTACGACTACATCCGCAGGCCGGACGGTGACCTCTCGGCGATGGTGTTTCCGGGACTTGTGAGCACCCCCGAGGAGGCGATCGCGAGCTTCCTCGCCGAGTCACGGACCGTCGTGCGACGCCACGGCGCCTTCCAGGGCGCGTCGGTGTTCGGCATCGCCGCCACCCGGCCCGAGCAGATCGCCCAGGACATCCCGGCGATGGCGGAGCACGTGGACTACGTGGCTCCGATGGTGTACCCGTCGCACTGGGGCCCCGGTGAGTACGGCGTGGAGGACCCGGAGAGCCAACCGTACGACATCACGGTCCGCTCGCTGGCGGACTTCCGGGACCTGGCACGCGAGAACGGGCACACGGAAGTCATCCCGTGGCTGCAGGCGTTCAGCCTCACCGTCGAGTACGGCCCCGACGAGATTCGCGCGCAGATCGAGGCCGCCGAGGACCTCGGGATCGACTCGTTCCTGTTGTGGAACGCCGCCTGCCGGTACGACCCCCGAGCGTTGCCGCGCACCTGACCGGGGTGCCGGTCGGTGCGCTCAGCCGCGTCCCACGAACGGCATCCCGGTGGCGGTGACCGTCAGCGAGAACACGTTGGCCTCCGGGGGAAGCGCGGCCATGTACCGCACGGCGTCGGCGACGTGGGCGACGTCGAAACTGGGTTCCGGGCGGATACTGCCGTCGGCCTGCTTGGCTCCTTCGGCGAACCCCGCCGTCATCTCGGTGGCCGCGTTGCCGATGTCGATCTGCCCACAGCCGATGTCGAACCTGCGGCAGTCGAGCAGGATCGACTTGGTCAACCCGGTGACGGCGTGTTTGGTGGCGGAGTAGGCGACGCTTTCCGGACGCGGTGTCGTCGCGGCGATCGACCCGTTGTTGATGATCTTTCCGCCGCGCGGGTCCTGCTTCTTCATCACCCGCACCGCCTCCCGCGCGCACAGGAACATCCCGGTGAGGTTCACGTCGACGGTGTGGCGCCACTCCTCCACCGACACCGTGTCGATGGCGCCGGTGGGGCCGAAGGTCCCGGCGTTGTTGAACAGCACGTCCACGCGTCCCCATTCCGCGACGACGGCCTCGAACAACGCGCTCACGGCCTCAGGGTCGGTGACGTCGGTGGGGACCACGAGCGTCGTCCCCTCCGCGCCGCCGGCGGCGGTCTCCCGTAACGCCTCCTCGCGTCGGCCCGCGAGGGCGACGCGGTAGCCGTCGCTCGCCAACGCCCGTGCCACCGCCCTGCCGATACCGGAGCCCGCTCCGGTCACCACCGCGACCCGCCCGTCGTGCATACACTCGCCCCTTCCGTTCACATCGGATACTCCCGACACCATCGCGGCCGAGGACGCCCCGACGCAACCATGAGTTCCTCACGAGCGCGGTGGCGGCTCTCACCCCACCAGTCCGACGGCGAACAACCCGGCCATCCCGGCGCTCATGACGGTCCGGCACACCGACCTCGACACCGCGCCCTCGGGTGGGGAAGCAGCACCGCGGCGCGTCCGGGCGACGTGCCGCACACTCACCGCCGTGTCCACCGCGAAGTAGAGCACGCACGCGAAGGCCACGGCGGGCAGCGCGAACGTGCCCGTGACGTCCTCACCCACCATGACGGGCCACACGCTGTGCCCGGCATCGCCGTGCGGCATCGCCGCGAACATGTACACCATCGCGGCGGCGCTCACCGCGTGGTGGAAGTCGCAGCGCCGACACACGCCCCGCGTGGACCGCTCCCGTAGTCCGGCGGCGAAGAACCAGCACGCCGAGAGCACGAACAGGGCCTGCCAACCCGCCACGGGCACGGGGAAGCCGACCGGTGACACCATCGCCACCATCGCCAGGGCCATGAGCAGCCCCGCGACATCCGCCTGCCGGACCCCCGGCCCGAGTCCGGTGTAGTCGAGCCGCACCAGCCTCGACACGCACGGCTGCACCAGCAACGCGAATACGGCGGTCACCGCCCAGGCAGCAGCCGTCGGAACGCCCATCGACGCCTCCCGTGCGACAGGGGACCGGGCCCGCGCCCGGCGAACGACCACACCGTGTCACCCGGAGGCGTGATCCAAAAGCGGTCAGCCAGGTGAAAGAACGGCGAGATTCTCGTACGCACAGTGCGCGCGAGCGGTTCGCGCGGCGCTCGGGCTCGTAGTCTTGAGCTCCATGCGCCTGTCGTTTCGGGCTCGTCGCGTCGTTCAGCTCGCGCTCACGGTCAACGCCCTCCGTCCCCTGCGCGGGCCCCACTGGGGCTTCCCGGCGTTCGTCACGGGGTGGCTCACCTCGGAGTTGGCTCCGCACCTGCTGGCCCTCACCCTCACCGACACGGCCGCGCACCTGGCACGGCGCGGGATGCGCGACGCCGATCGCGCGGGGCTGGCGGCCGCCGCACTGTCCACCGTCGGTCTCGGCTCGCTGATCGCCTCGGCGAGACGGGCCGAGGGCGTGGTGGAGCGGGCGCTCGTCGACACGCTCGGCCCCGGCTACACCGACGGGCTGCGTCCTCCGCTGGCGCCCTCCGACCTGGCCACGCCGTGGGGGCAGTTGGTGTTGCCGTTCCGGCTGAGGCACCCGGACGTCCGCACCGACCGCGACATCGCCTACTTCCAGGGCGGCAAGAGGTTCCTGCTCGACGTCTACCGGCCGCGGGAACCGGGATCGGGGCGGCCGGTCCTGCTCCAGGTGCACGGTGGGGCGTGGATCTCCGGGAACAAGGAGCAGCAGGGGGTCCCGCTCATGCTGCACATGGCGGCGCGGGGCTGGGTGTGCGTGGCGATCAACTACCCGCTTTCCCCCTCCGCCCGCTGGCCGCAGCACATCGTGGCGGCCAAACGCGCGCTGGCGTGGGTGCGTACCTCCATCGCCGACTACGGCGGGGACCCGTCGTTCGTGGCCGCCACGGGCGGTTCGGCGGGCGGCCACCTCGCCGCGCTCCTGGCGCTCAGCCCGAACGACCCGGCGTTCCAACCGGGGTTCGAGGAGATCGACACGCGCGTGCAGGCGTGCGTGCCGCACTACGGGGTGTACGACTTCGCGGCCACCACCGGCTCGCCCGCGAGCCGGGCGCGACTGCGGTACCTGCTCGCGCGCTACGTCGTCGGCACGGACCCGAGGCTGTCGTCGAAGGATTATCTCGCGGCCTCACCCCTGGAGCGGATCGGGCCCTCGGCTCCTCCGTTCTTTGTGATCCACGGCGAGAACGACACGCTCGTGCCCGTCCGGGAGGCCAGGGAATTCGTGCGACGGCTGCGCGAGGTGTCGTCCCGTCCGGTGGTCTACGCGGAGATTCCCGGCGCCCAGCACGCGTTCGACCTCTTCCCGTCGATCCGCAGCGCGCACGTGGTGCGGGGCGTCCAGCGATTTCTCGACTGGGTGTACGCGCACCGGGACACCGTCACGATCTGACATCGGGCGACGCCGGCCGATGTCAGATCCCACAGTGGACGGTCAGGCCTTCAGCTTGGGAAGGACCTCCCGGCCGAAGACCTCCAGCCACTCCTTCTGGTTACGCCCGACGTTGTGCACGTAGATGCGGGTGAACCCGGCGTCGATGAAACGCTGCAGCGACGCGCGGTGCACATCGGGATCGGAGGAGATCACCATGCGGCCCTCGAAGTCCTCGCGACGCACGAGCTTGGCCATCTGCTCGAAGTCGAACGGCGAGCGGATGTCGGCCTTGGGGAACTTCATCCCACCGTTGGGCCACTGCTCCAGCGCGTTACGCCACGCCTCCTCGTCGGTGGCGGCCCACGACAGGTGCACCTGCAGCAGCTTCGGCATGCTGTCGGGGTCCTTGCCCGCCTTGCGCGCTCCCTTGGAGAAGTTGTCGAGGATGCCGGCGAGCTTCTCCAGCGACGCACCCGGCGTGATCAGCCCGTCGGCGAGTTCGCCGGTCTTGCGGGAGGTGTACGGGCCCGCCGACGCGATGTAGATCGGCGGCGGGGTGTCCGGCATCGTCCACAAGCGAGTCCGGTGCAGCTTGAAGAACTCCCCGTTGTGCTTGACGTCCTCGCCGGTGAACAGCTTCCGGATGATCTCGAGTGCTTCGAACATGCGACGCACTCGTTCGGGCGCCTCGGGCCAGTAGCCGCCGATGACGTGTTCGTTCAGCGCCTCACCGGAGCCGAGACCGAGCCAGGTACGGCCCGGATACGTCGCCTCGAGCGTGGCCGCCGCCTGGGCCACCAGCGCCGGGTGCTGCCGGAACGACGGGCACGTCACACCCGGCCCCAGGTCACCGGTGGTGTTCTCGGCCAGGGAGGCGAGCACGCTCCACACGAACGACGCCTGTCCCTGCGCGGGCACCCAGGGCTGGAAGTGATCGGCGGCCATCTGCCCCGAGAACCCGTGTTGTTCGGCCAACGCGGCCAGTTCGATGGCTTCGCGCGGCGAGAACTGCTCCAGTGCCGCCGCGATCCCGATCTGCACGTCACCCACGTGATCTCCCCTCGTCACGAACTTGAAGCCTCACCGTTTCGAACCTACCCGCCGTATCGCTGGGCCAAAGCCGCCAACTCGTCGAGCAGGGACAGCGTCTCCGACTCGGGCAGGGTCGGCAGATCGAACGTCACCCGTTCCACCCCCAGCTCGGCCCAGGCCTCGACCTGGGAGGAGTCCCGACCGGCGGCGAAGACACTCACGGGAACGTCGGGGCGTCCTCGCTCCGCCAGCCACGCGAGCCCGCGGCGGACCTCCTCGGGATCGACGTTCCCCCTCGGCATCCAGCCGTCCCCGTGGTCGGCCAACCGCGCGAGCGCGGCGGGGCTCTCACCGCCGATGTAGATCGGGGGATGCGGGTCGCTCACCGGCTTGGGCCAGGCGTAGATCGGGTCGAAGTCGATGTACTGGCCGTGGAACTCCGCCCGCTCGGCGGTCCAGATGGCCTTCAGCGCTTGGAGTTGTTCGTTGAGCAACGCTCCTCGGGTCCGAGGGTCGGTGCCGTGGTTGCGCATCTCCTCGCGGTTCCAGCCCACGCCGACACCCAACACGAACCGCCCGCCCGAGATCAAGTCGAGGCTCGCCGCCTCCTTGGCGGTGTGGATTACGTCGCGCTGGATCAACAGCGCGACCCCGGTCCCCAGCAGCAGCGTGTCGGTGACGGCCGCCGCGGCGCTCAACGCCACGAACGGGTCGAGCGTGCGGTAGTACTTGCGCGGCAGCTCCCCGCCGGAGAACGGCGTCTGGCGACTCACGGGGATGTGCGAGTGCTCCGCGAGAAACAGGGAGTCGAAGCCGCGTTCCTCTAAGGCTTTGGCGAGCGTGGTCGGCCGGATGCCTTCGTCCGTCACGAACGTCGCGATTCCGAACTTCATGTCACCGGCCAACCACGCCCGGCCCCCGTTTGTTCCCGACGCTACACGTTCCGGCGATACTGCCCGCCGACCTCGAAGAAGGCTTGGGTGATCTGCCCGAGCGAGCACACGCGCGCGGCGTCCATCAACACGGCGAAGACGTTCTCCCCGTTCGCCGCCGCCTCGCGCAACCGGGCCAACGCCCGCGGGGCTTCCTCCCGGTGCCGCTCGTGGAACTCGGCGAGCCGCCGCAGTTGCGACTGCTTCTCCTCCTCAGTGGCCCTGGCGAGCTCGACCTCCACCTCGTCGTCCTCGGGGTGGGGGTTGCGGAACATGTTGACCCCGACGATCGGCAGCGAGCCGTCGTGCTTGAGCCGCTCGTAGAGCATCGACTCGTCCTGGATCTTGCCCCGCTGGTACCCGGTCTCCATCGCGCCGAGCACGCCACCGCGTTCGGTGATGCGCTCGAACTCGGTCAGCACGGCCTCCTCGACCAGGTCGGTGAGTTCGTCGATGATGAACGAGCCCTGCAACGGGTTCTCGTTCTTCGACAGTCCCCACTCCTTGTTGATGATCATCTGGATGGCCAGCGCGCGCCGCACCGAGTTCTCCGTGGGCGTGGTGATGGCCTCGTCGTAGGCGTTGGTGTGCAACGAGTTCGCGTTGTCGTACAGCGCGCACAGCGCCTGCAACGTGGTGCGGATGTCGTTGAAGCTCATCTCCTGCGCGTGCAGCGACCGACCGGAGGTCTGCACGTGGTATTTGAGCTTCTGCGACCGTTCGTTGGCGCCGTAGCGGTCGCGCATGGCGATGGCCCAGATCCGACGGGCCACCCGGCCCAGCACCGAGTACTCCGCGTCCATGCCGTTGGAGAAGAAGAACGACAGGTTGGGCGCGAAGTCGTCGATGTGCATGCCGCGCGCCAGGTACGACTCCACGTAGGTGAAGCCGTTGGCGAGCGTGAAGGCGAGCTGCGTGATCGGGTTCGCCCCGGCCTCGGCGATGTGGTAGCCCGAGATCGACACCGAGTAGAAGTTGCGGACCCCGTTGGCGATGAACCACTCCTGGATGTCCGCCATCATCCTCAGTGAGAACTCGGTGGAGAAGATGCAGGTGTTCTGCCCCTGGTCCTCCTTGAGGATGTCGGCCTGCACGGTGCCGCGGACCTGTCGCAGCGTCCACGCCCGGATCTCGGCGGCCTCGTCCTCGGTGGGTTCGCGGCCGTGTTCGGCGCGGAAGGCGTCCATCCGCTGGTCGATGGCCGTGTTGAGGAAGAACGCCAGGATGGTGGGCGCCGGCCCGTTGATGGTCATCGACACCGAGGTGGTGGGCGCGGTGAGGTCGAAGCCGTCGTAGAGCGCCTTCATGTCGTCCAGCGTCGCGATGGATACACCGGAGGTGCCGACCTTGCCGTAGATGTCCGGACGCGTGTCGGGGTCCCACCCGTAGAGCGTCACCGAGTCGAACGCCGTGGACAGACGCTTGGCCTCGGAGTCGGCCGACAGGTACTTGAACCGGCGGTTGGTGCGGAAGGCGTCGCCCTCTCCTGCGAACATCCGCGCCGGGTCCTCACCCTCCCGTTTGAACGGGAACACCCCCGCCGTGAACGGGAAGTAGCCGGGCAGGTTCTCCCGGCGGAGGAACGACAGCAGCTCACCGGGGTCGGTGTAGCGCGGCAGGGCGACCCTGGGGATGCGGTTGCCCGACAGCGTCTCCCGCCACAGCGAGGTGCGGATCTCCTTGTCCCGCACGGTGAAGGAGAGTTCCTCGCCGCGGTAGCGCTCGGCCAGCTCGTTCCAGTTGTCCAACAGCGCGGTGGTCTCCGCGTCGACCTCCGCCTCGGCCTTGGCCAGCAGCCGGTCGAGGTCGTCGGTGGAGGCGTTCTCGGCGGCCAACGCGTCCCGTGCGGCCGCGAGCTGGGCCCGCTTCCGCACGGCCTCCACCTGGTCGCGGGTGCGCTTGTGGTACCGGCGCACCGTGTCGGCGATCTCGGCGAGGTAGCGGGTGCGGTTGCCGGGGATGACGACGCTGGTGTCGGTGGACACCTTGCCCTCGACCTTCGGCAGGATCCCGGCCGAGACCGACAGGCCGCTGTCGGCGAGGAGGTCGCGCAGGTGCTGGTACAGCGCCGTCACGCCGTCGTCGTTGAACTTCGCGGCGCTCGTCCCGAAGACCGGCATGTCCTCGGGCGGGGTTTTGAACTGCTCGCGGTTGCGCACCATCTGGCGCGCCACGTCCCGGCGGGCGTCCTCCGCGCCCCGGCGCTCGAACTTGTTGATGGCCACCACGTCGGCGAAGTCGAGCATGTCGATCTTCTCCAGCTGCGACGCGGCGCCGAACTCGGGCGTCATGACGTACAGCGTGTGGTCGACGTGGTCCACGATGCCCGCGTCGCCCTGCCCGATGCCGGGGGTCTCGACGATCACCAGGTCGTAGCCCGCGGCCTTGCACGCCGCCACCGCGTCGTCGAGCCCCGTCGGGATCTCCGAGCCCGCGCCGCGAGTGGCCAGCGAGCGGAAGTACACCCGGTCCCCGGTGAGGCTGTTCATGCGGATGCGGTCGCCCAGCAGGGCCCCTCCGCCCCGGCGCCGGGTGGGGTCGACGGCCAGGACGGCGATCCGCAGCTTGTCCTCCTGGTCGAGCCGGAAGCGCCGGATCAGCTCGTCGGTCAGCGAGGACTTCCCCGAACCACCCGTACCCGTGATGCCGAGCACCGGGACGGTCCGTGCCGAGGCCGCCTCGGCGATGGCCGTCCGCCAGCTCTCGAGCAGGACGCCGCTCTGCAATCGCGTGATGGTCCGCGCGAGCGTGGGGACGTCGCCGGACAGCAGGGCGTCCACCGAGCCGGTCTGCTCGGCGGCCAGGTCCACGTCGCACTCCCGGACCATCAGGTTGACCATGCCCGGAAGACCGAGTTCGAGGCCGTCGTCGGGTGAGAAGATCCGCGCGACCCCTCGGGAGTGCAGCAACTCGATCTCGTCGCGCACGATGACACCGCCGCCACCGCCGTAGACGCGGATGTGGCCCGCACCGCGTTCCCGCAGCAGGTCCACAAGGTAGGTGAAGTACTCGACGTGCCCGCCCTGGTAGGCACTGATGGCAACACCTTGGACGTCCTCCGAGATGGCGGCCGTCACCACCTCGTCGACCGACCGGTTGTGCCCGAGATGCACCACCTCGACACCCTGTGACTGCAGGATGCGCCGCATGATGTTGATCGACGCGTCGTGACCGTCGAACAGGCTCGCGGCGGTCACGAACCGGACTGGGTGCACGGGGCGATGAAGTTCGGAGGTCATGCCTCCAAAATACTTGGACTTCCTACTTTCTTGAACCCAAGTGAGACAGTGACGCGGACCTCACGACACCGAATCGGTTCAGGAAGCGGAGTTCGCCGCCCGCAACGCGATCCACTGCCGCATGGCGTACTCCACCAACGTGATGAGCGTTTGCTTCGTGGATTCCCGGTCGCGGGCGTCGCAACGCACGATCGGGATGCTCTGGTCGATGGACAGCGCCTCGCGGACGTCGTCCAGGTCGTGGTGCAGGATCCCGTCGAAGGTGTTCACGCCGACGATGTAGGGCAGGCCGCGGTCCTCGAAGAAGTCCACGGGCGCGAACGAGTCGGCGAGTCGCCGGGTATCCGTGAGCACCACCGCACCGATGGCGCCCCGTACGAGGTCGTCCCACATGAACCAGAACCTCTGCTGCCCCGGCGTACCGAACAGGTACAGGATGAGGTCCTCGTCCAGGGAGACCCGACCGAAGTCCATGGCGACGGTCGTGGTCGCCTTGTTCGGCGTCGCCTCCAGATCGTCGATGCCGGTGCTCGCATCGGTCATCATCGCCTCGGTGGTCAGCGGGACGATTTCGGACACCGAACCGACGAACGTCGTCTTGCCGGCGCCAAACCCACCCGCCACGACGATCTTCGCAGACGTCATCGTCTTCGGCGCGGCTTCGCGCGGTGCCTTAAAGCCGGCGGAGTCCACTCAACACCCTTTCCATCAACTTCAGGTGCGCCTCGGCGCCTTCGTCACCGGAGACGGTCCTGTGCACGGTGACCAGTCCCGCATCCGCCGCATCGCTGATCAGCACCCGAGCCACGCCCAGTGGAACCCGGAGCCGAGAAGCGATCTCCGCGACCGACTGCGGGGTACGACATTCTTCCATGATCACCTGGAGCTCGATCTGGTCGGGCACCGCGAGGAGCGCCGCGGTCCGGGTCGAGACCAATGTCTCCAGCTCCAGGTGGTAGTTCGCCTTGGTCCGGCCGCCGGTAAGGGCGTAGGGACGGACGAACCCGGTCTCCTCCGTCGTCGGCTCCAACGGGAAAGCTTCGACTGCCACAGGCTGCTCCTTGGTGCTCGTTCCGTTCTCGCCGTGTCCGTACTCCGACCACTCACACTCGGAACCTCGAAAGCCCCGGCCCGTTCCTCCGGGCGCCGTCGCGGCGTCCGGCTCGTCGCGGGGGGTCGGAGGCCCCGGGGTCATCGCGCGGTCATCCCACCGGCTCGCCGATCCGTGGTCCGCCCGATCCCTGGAGCTGGGCTCGAAGCTCCGGCGTCAGGAGCTGCCCGACTCGCTCGACCAGCAGCGTCATCTCGTACGCGACCTGGCCGATGTCACAGTTCGGAGCGGCCAGCACCGCCAGGCACGACCCTCCGCTGATCGACATGAGCACCATGGTCCCGAGTTCCATCTCGACGACGGTCTCGGTCACCGCTCCCGCCTCGAAGCACCGCGCCGCTCCCTGAGTGAGACTGACCAAGCCGGACGCCACCGCTGCGAGCTGGTCGGCGCGGTCGAGCGGCAGCCGGTTCGACGACGTCAACAGCAGACCGTCGGCCGACACCACCACAGCGTGCGCGACACCCGGCACCCGTTCGGCGAAGTCGTTCACCAACCATCCGAACTGGTTCTGCTGAGGCGCAGAGCGATCCGACACGGTCATTCACCCTCCAGTCTTTCGTCTGCGTTGTCGGCCTCACTCGCGGTGTGATGCCGACCTCTGCGGACTCCCTGTTGAAAGCTCGCCAGCCTCCCTCGCACGTCGGCAGGGTCTCTCGGCAGCCTGCGACGCGGTTCGGCCTGCCCCTCGGGGGCCGCGCTGCCGGGAAGCAGCCTCTCCCCACGCTGCCGTCGAGGCAAACCGGCCGCCGTGTAGCTCGTCGGCTCCGCACGGGAGACCTCTTCGACCGTTTTCCACCGTTCGTCGACCGCGAAAGCCCAGCTCGTGCCGCTTTTCTCGGAGGACCGCGAGTCCGCCGAATCCCCTTTCTGCCCCTTCTCGACAGTGCCGGACGAATCGGTGGAAGGTCGTGATGCGTCGGTGAACAGCCCCCCGGAGCTCCCCACGACATCGGTGGTCTCGGTGGCACCGGGCTCCTCCGGCGTGGCCCCCGGCCGGGAGTCCTTCGAGTGCTGCGCCGACTCCGAGCCGGTGCCGGAGGTCGCCTCGCCGTCCGACATCTCGCCCCTGCGGTGTCGACGACCACGCGTCACGCCCTGTTGGAAACTGCTGAGCCTGCCGAGCACGTCGGCCGGGTCGCGCGGGCGACGCGGCAGCTCGCGCGAGGATTCGGCCTCGCTGCCCGCCGGGGCGGCGCTGCCGGGCAACAGTCGTTCCCCACGCCGCCGTCGAGGCAGCCCCGCGTCGGTGTACTCGGAGGGAGCCTGCCGCTGCGAGACCTCCTGCACGGTCTTGAAGGTCTGGTCGGCGGCGAACTTCCAGTCGTGACTCTCCTCCGGCGGTGCACTACCCACCGCGTCGGTGACCTTGCGGAACCACGCCGACACCATCTCGTCGAAGATCGGCGTCGTCTCGGCGTTCTCCACGGCCGCCTTCCGCGCCCTGCGCTGCTCCTCCGTGGAGTTACCCGCGCTGTTCTCGGTGACGGCGGCACTCCACCAGTCGCTCACCGCCGTGCTGTTGGCCTCGAACAGCTTGCTGCCCGACAGCGACTCGCCCGAGTCCGCGCCTCGCCGCCGGTCGGCTTCCCTCCGGAGCTGTTCGGCCGCCTGAGCCTCGGAGGGCCACGCCGGGCCGGCCTCGGTGGATTCGGTCCCGGAGGCGGCTCCGTCCGCGGCGGAAGCCTCCTGAGAGGCACGGGAGGACTGCGAGGTCTGAGAAGACTGCGAGGGTGTCCGGCCGGAGGTGGCGCCGTCCCAGCCCGGAGGCGTGAACAACGCGGTTCCGGTCAGCTCCTTGTCGCTCCGCGTGGGCGTGGCCGCGCCGTCGCCGCCCGGCGTGGTCGTGCGCGCCGCCGCGCTGCCGCCCGGCTTCCTCCGCGGCAGCGGACCTCCCGGCGTGTCCAGCATGCCCGCCGGAGCCGGGTTTCGCGGCGCCGCGTCCGTGGCACTTTCCTCGGACTGCCGCGAGGTGGTCGGCTCGGCGAGATCCCTGGCCGCGGGCTCCGGCATCGGGTACGGGGCGTGCTCGTCCGTCACCAACTCGGCCGGAACGGTCACGGTGGCTCTGACGCCCACGATGTCCTTGCCACCGTGCAGTTCCACGCCGAAGCCGTGCCGCTTGGCGAGCCGACCCACCACGAACAGCCCCATGCGCCGCGAGGTGGTGAGGTCGATCGAGCTCGCCTCGGACAACCTCTCGTTGGCCTCGGCGATCTCGTGCTCGTTCATGCCGATGCCCTTGTCGAGGATGTCGATGGACAACGACGCGTCGTCGAGCTGCCGCACGGCCACGGTCACCTGGGTCTCGGGCGCGGAGAACGCGGTGGCGTTGTCGAGCAGCTCCGCGACGAGCCGGATCAAATCGCCCGCCGCGTAACCGACCACGCTCACCGATGGCGGCGTGCGGACCACCACGCGCTGGTACTGCTCGATCTCGGACACCGCGGCCCGCAGCACGTCGGTGGCGCTCACCGGCTGTCCCGACCGGCGTGCGGGCTCGGCACCGGAGAGCACCATGAGGTTCTCGTTGTTGCGGCGCATCCGCGTGGCCAGGTGATCGAGTTGGAACAGCGTGGCGAGCTGGTCGGCGTCCTCCTCATCCCGCTCCAGTCGTTCGATGAGCTGGAGCTGGCGTTGCACGAGGCTCTGGCTGCGGCGGGAGAGGTTGACGAACACGGACGCGTATCCGGCGCGCATACTCGCCTGTTCGGCGGCCAGGCGCAACGCCTCGCTGTGCACGACGTCGAACGCCCTGGCCACCTCACCAATCTCGTCGCGGGTGTCGATCGGGACGGGGTTGATCTCCGTGTCGTCGGTGTGGCCTTCCTGGATCGCCTGCACGGCCTCGGGCAGTTCGTGCTGGGCGACTTCGAGCGCGGTGGTCCGCAGCACCTTGAGTGAACGCAAAAGCTGCCGCGCGATGAGGAACACGACCAACGCGGCGAGCACGAACGCGACGAACAACGCCACGGCCAGCATCGCGACGCCGGTGCTCGCGTCGTCGGCCAGCGTGCCGGTGCCCCCGGTCAGCTCCTCGCCCAGCCGGTCGGCGAGCTCGCCCATCGCCGTGAACACGGCCGTGCCGGTCTCGGCCCACTCGTCGGCGTTCGTGGACGACAGCAGCTCACTGCCCGCGTCCTGGCTCGACAGCAAGGCGCTGACGACCCGGTTGTACTCGTCGAACGCCGGTCCCCGCACCGTCTCGTCGTAGAGGGCGCGCTGCGCCTCCGTGGCGGCGGCGGAGAACTCCGCGAGCCGGTCGGCTCGCCGGACGTCGGAGGTGCGGACGTCGTTGAACTCGCTGGGCGTCAGCCCGAAGGCGATGCCGTGGGTGACGAGGGCCTGGTGGACCGAGACCTCCTCGCGGGCCACGAGCAGGTTGTGCACCGCGTCGGCGGTGGCGGCGAGACCGTCCGCCCTGATGCCGCTGGCCACCGCGGTGTCGACCTCCAGCAGCGCCGCCGTGACGGCCCGGTACTCCTCGACGGCCTTGACGGCGTTCACCTGCCCGCTGGAGATCCGTTCACGGATCCCCTCCAGTGCCCCGAGTTGCTCGTCGAGCCCACCGCGGACGGCCGAGAGCCGGTCGCCCGCCGCGGCCACGGCCTCGGTCAGCGGGGCCCGCGCGCGGTCCACGGCGCCGCGGGCCCGGCTCAGCTCGTCGGAGTCGAGACCGCTGCCCTCGGTCAGCGCGGCGGCGGTGAGGGTGCGCTCCCGCTGGATCGCGTCGAGCAGGGTGCGGGTCGCGGCCCCGACGTCGGCGAGCTGCCGCTGGGCGTCGTACTGGTTCGCACGGGAGATCTGGCCGACGAGTGTGGCCGCGCCCAGCACCACCGCGATGACGATCGGGATGAGGGTGACCGCCCCGAGCTTGAGCGGGAGGTTCCAGTCACGCCAACGCAGGGCCGCACGCCAGCGGGAACGAGGGCGGTCCTCCTCGCCGAGGAGCTCGCCCACCGCGACCTGGCCATCCGACGCAACCTTCACGAAGGTGACTCCTCCTCCGGCTCGCCCACTGTCATCACGGTGTGCGCGGCCGTCCCACCTGACGCGCGCCCAGCGCTCGTCGTACGGATGGGCGCCGCTGCTTCGTCGTTCGTCGTTCCGCGCCTTGTGCCGTCCGCTCGTACCGATCCACCGGCCACGGCAGCACGTCACGTACCAACAGACGTACCCTCCGTGACGCCCGTCGGCCGCGCCGGGGCGGGAGTCGGTCGGGTGGACCGAGCCTAACACCACGCACCGGCCCCTTGATCTTGGTCGCGATCATGCCTTTGACCTGCGAAAACATCCAATAAAACGGATCATGAGGCGATTCGGGGTCACAAACGGCGCCGCGGCGGTCGCAGTCCGATTACGGGTTTCACCGGTTCGAGGCGGTAAAGCCTCACCCACACAGCCGATGCGAAATCCTCGTTGTCACTCTTTCGGCTCAGCCGAGCAGGATTCTCAGTGGAACGCGTGGTGGCAAGTTTGCACGATCTTGTGGCCCGCACCGGAACACGAAAGAACAAAACACCCGCCGAGATCCGGGCCTCCCGCGGCCTCGGCGGCGGTCCGGCCCCGCCCCGGAGCCTCCTACCCTCGGTAACCGTGAACGACACGGTCACCCGCATCCGCGCCTTCCTCGACACGCACCGACCTCCGACCCCGTGCCTCGTGGTGGACGTCGACACCGTGGTCGACCGCTACCGACGACTCCGGGAAACGTTTTCGGGGGCCCGCGTGCAGTACGCGGTGAAGGCGAACCCGCACCCCGCGGTGCTCCGAGCACTCGTGGCCGAGGGCGCCGCGTTCGACGTGGCCAGCCCCGGCGAGATCGACCTCTGCCTGGCCGTCGGGGCCGAGCCCGGCGCGCTGTCCTACGGCAACACGATCAAGAAACCGTCCGACATCGCCCACGCCCACGCGGCGGGCGTCCGGGAGTACACCTTCGACGCCGAGAGCGACGTGGACAACCTCGCCCGGCACGCGCCGGGAGCCCAGGTGTCGGCACGAGTGCTCGTGCAGGACGGCCCCGACTCGGTCACCCCGTTCGGCCACAAGTTCGGCTGCCACGCCGACGAGGCCGTCCGACTGCTGCTGCGCGCGGCGGAACGGGGCCTGGACCCCGTCGGCGTCAGCTTCCACGTGGGCTCGCAACAGCTCACCCCCGACGCCTGGGACGTGGCGGTCTCCTCGGCCGCGAAGGTGTTCACGGCCGTCGCCGAACACGGCGTGGCCCTGCGCCGCCTCAACGTCGGCGGGGGCTTCGGCATCTCGTACCGCGACCCCGCACCCGCCATGAGCGCGTACGCCGAGGCCGTCACCTCCGCCGTGCGCACCCACTTCGCGCACCCGCCCGAGCTGGTGTGCGAGCCGGGACGCGCCGTGGTCGCCGAGGCGGGCCTCATCCGCAGCGAGGTCGTCGTCGTGTCGCGCAAGCTCCCCACGGACCCGCACCGGTGGGTGTACCTCGACGTCGGCCGCTACAACGGTCTGGCCGAGACCGAGAACGAGGCGATCGCCTATCGGCTCGATGTCGTGGGCTCGCACTCACAAGAAGACGGCCCTGTGATCATCGCCGGACCGACGTGCGATGGTGACGACGTGCTCTACCGAAGGACGCCGTACCGGCTGCCGCTGTCGCTACGAGCCGGCGACGTGATCGACATCCTCGCGGCCGGCGCGTACACGGCGAGCTACTCGTCGGTGGCGTTCAACGGGATCGAGCCCTTGCGTACGTACTGCATTTCCGAAGGGAGGCTGATCAGTGCCGAGTGAGTTCGTGCCGGTTGGCGTGTTCTCCGGCAAGCACGTCCTCGCGGAGCTGGACGGGATCGACCCGCGGCTGCTCGACGACGAGGAGTTCCTGCGTACCACTTTGGAGAGCACACTGACCGACGCCGGCGCGACGGTGTGCGACGTCATCACCCACCGCTTCGAACCCCAGGGCGTGACCGTGCTGGCGATGCTGGCGGAGTCACACGCGTCCCTTCACACCTATCCGGAGATCGGGGCCATGTTCGTCGACGTCTTCACCTGCGGCGAGCGGGCCGATCCGGAACTCGCCGTGCGCCTGCTGGCGGCCGCGCTCGGCACCGAGCCCGAGTCCATGTCCACGATCAGCCGAGGTCGACGGCCCGCGAAAGTGGGGAAGTAGATGAGCACACGAATCGTCGAGCCGATGAGCGAGGGACTCACCCGCGTCTGGGAGGTCCCCGAGGTGATTCTCGACACTCACACCGCCTACCAACACGTGGTGATCGGCCGCACGGCCCAGGGCGTCTCGCTGTTCTGCGACAACGAACGCCAGAGCACCGAGGCCAGCCAGCTGGTCTATCACGAGGCGCTCATGGTGCCGCCGATGCTGCTCGCCGACTCGGTCGAGCGGGTACTGATCATCGGGTCCAGCGAGGGGGTCGCCAGCCAGCTCGCCGTCGCGTACGGCGCGCGAGAGGTCGACCACGTCGACATCGACGCCGAGACCGTCCGGGCGTGCGCCCGGCACTTGCCCTACGGCTACACCCCCGAGGAGCTGGTCGCGGCCGAGCGAGGTGACGGTCCCGTCCGCGTCCACTACCGCGACGGTTGGGACTTCTTGTCCACCGCGACGGGCGGGTACGACGTCGTGGTGATCGACCTTCCCGACGAGAACACCGATCCGCAGGCTCAGCACAACCGGCTCTACGGCAAGGACTTCCTGCGCCGCTGCGCGAACGTCCTGGCGCCGGGCGGGGTGGTCTGCTGCCAGGCGGGGTGTCCCACGCTGTGGCGCAACGACACACTGATCACCGCGTGGGAACGCTTCAACGAGATCTTCGACACGGTCGTCTACTTCGGCTCCGACGAGCACGAGTGGGCGTTCCTGTCGGGACGCCCAAACGCGCGAAGCGCCCCGGTCGAAGCGATGACCGAGGCGCTCGCGAGGTCGGCCTACCGGCCGGAGTCCATCGACGCCGACACGCTGCGGGGCTGCACCGTGCCGCCGCGTTCGGTCCGTCTCAAAGCTTCCGGCCCTCGCTGACCCTGCGGGTCACGGCCCGCTCGGCGACGAAGGAGAAGAAGGGCACGCATCCGGCGAGCAGCACGCCGATCGTGCCCTTCACCGACCAGCGGGCCTTCAACGCCAGGTCCACCGCCAGCACCAGGTACACCATGTAGATCACGCCGTGGATGGGCGAGTACACGGCCGAGGGCGTCGGGTTGTCGAATCCGTAACGGATCACCATGACCACGACCAGCCCGAGCAGACCGAGACCCGTGACGAAGGCCGCGATCCGGAATCGCCGCAGCGGCTTGCTCAGATCGGCTTTCGTGGTCGTCTCGTCCCGCGCGGTCGTCACCATGTCAGTTCCTCTCCTGCTCACGGGCATTCAGTTGCGCCAGGTAGGCGTTGTACTCCGCCAACGCCGCGTCCTCCTCGTCCATCAGCTCGTCCGGGACCGGGGGCTTCGCGGGCGTGGGGGCGACTCGTCGAGGGGTCGGCACCGACGTGGTGCGCGCCCGCTCCCGCGAGCCGACGGGGGGCTCGGTCGCCTCGTCCCTCGCCGCGGCCTGCCTGCGCAGCCTGGTCATCCGCCAGACCATGAAGGCGGGGAACAGCCCGAACAGCGGCCACTGGAGCACGTAACCGAGGTTCTGGAAACTGCCGCCCGCGGACGTGAATCGCTCCCACTGCCACCACGCCAAGCCGCAGCAGACGACGAGACTCAGCAGACACCCGCAGACGATGAGCAGCTTGCGCTGGACCGTGGAGCGACGATCGGACACGTCTTCGACGCTAGCATTCCCCCGGACACGGGCGACGGCTTGCCCGTTTTCGTCCGGATTGTCCGTCCGGGTTCGTCACCGCTCGTCGGTGCCGCCGAGTTCGGCCAACACCGGCCGAGCGAGATCGGCGTAGTGCTCGGCGAGCGCGAACACCTTGCGCCCGTACTCCACGGAGTGGTTGTACGACAACACACCGTCCCACCAGCCCTCGCCGGTGGTCAGGTCCCGGCCGTGCGAACACAGGTAGAAGGCGGCGGACAACGCGGCGTCATCGATCTGCTGCGGGTCCGCCCTGCCGTCGCCGGAGGCGTCCACCCCGACCCGCGCCCAGGTGCTCGGGATGAACTGCATGGGCCCCACGGCCCGGTCGTAGTCGGGGTCACCGTCGAGCGCGCCACCGTCGGTGTCGGCGACCACCTTCACCCCCGGTGCGCCGTCGAGCGCAATCCCGACGATCGGCGGTGACGGCCGCCCGTCCTCGCCGAGCACCGCCCCGCCGTAGCGTCCGTGGTCCGACTCCACCCGGCCGATCCCGGCCAGGGTGGTCCACGTCAACCCACACCCCGGCAACTCCTCATCGACGATCAGCTCGGCGTTGCCGTAGGCCCGCAGGGCGCGGGCGGGGACACCGACGGCGGGAGCGAGGTGAGCGGCCCACTCGTCGAGTGTCGTGATCCGGGGACCGCCGTCCTCGCGCCGCGGTCCCGTGTCGCTGTCGCGGTCCGGCGCCTCGCTTCCCGGCTCGACGTCGGCGGGCTCGATGCCCAACGCGGGAATGCCGGTGCTCGTCGGTCCCGCCGGGGGCCGCATGGTCGTGGCCACGGCCCAGACTCCGCCGACGCCGACCGCGAACACCGCCGCGAGGACGAGGAGACGGGTGAACACGGGGCGCCGGAGACCGGCGGGAGACGGCGAGGTGGGCGCATCGGGGGTCACATCGGGTTCAGCCACCGACGCACCTTTCCTCCGAGCGCGTGCGCCTCGCGCACGTGAGGGAGGGAACCGGCATGAAGCCGCACTGTATCCGGTTGCTGGCAGACAGACAACGACATGCCGGGATCACGGCACGTCGGGAAAACTCAGCCGGCGGCGTCCCGCCGCTGCCGGGAGAGCCGGGCGACGCACCACGCCGGTGCGCTGCCACGACGCAGGTGTTCGAGTACGGTCAGTGGTCCGAGTCTGCGAGAGAGGTCGGAGGGGGTCAGTCCGGCGGCGCGGTAGTCGAGGGCCCGTTGGTCGAGCGGGCTGACACCCGCGTCCCACCAGGCCTCGGCCTCTTCGACGTCGCCCACCATCTGCCACCAGCCCGCCGCGGCGGCCAGCAGGTCGAGCGGCGCGTCCGGAAGCCGCTTGCGCATGGCCTCCACGAAGCTGGGGTCCGCCAGGTCCACGGGTGCCCACCTGGTCGTACCCGATCCTCTGCGCTGCCCCGGAATGCCGGGCGTGCGCACTTCGCTCCGGGGAATCTCCGCCAACCAAGCCGAGGCGATGCGATGGACTTCCTTGTCCTCCTCGCTCTCCTCGCGTTCCGCCGCCCACTGCCGAATCACCGCGTCAACTCCGGGATCTCGCATCCCTGCCTCCTTCGCAACGCACTGCCGTGGTGCCTCAAGGACTGGTCGAACCACCGTCTGCGGATTTCGAAGCGTGATTTTGTGGGTACTGCGTGTCACGCAATGTGAGCACCGTAGGAGAGCCCACCGACAGTCGGGAAGAGGTCAGCGGTGGCGGATTTCGGTGACCTGTGACTTCAGTGCCGTAATCCACCCGTTTGCCGCAGCGAAACGGCCGGAATCCACTTGATGATCACAATCCGTGATCACGTTGGGAGCGCAGCACGACATCCGGCACCGGGCGTGTGCCGAGTGCCGGACATCGTGGCGAAATGGGGTCAGGTGAACAGGCTCTGGAAGAAGGTGATGATGGCTTCCGCACCGTCCTGCAACCAGGCCAACGCCGAACGCACGGCGTCCGCCGACTCCGTGGGGCGCGAGATCAGTAGGAACAGCACGAGCGCTACGACGCCAAAGATGAGGATTTTCTTCAGTCCCGGCGACATGAATCCCACCCGTTCCGTCTCGTCACGGTCTCACCGCGTTCCACGCGAACGCATCCTTTGGCACCGCGCCTCCGGCTTCCTCATCATGCCTGATCACCTGACGACACGAGGGTCAATCACGCGATGGAGGCACGACAAACGCTCGCACCGGACACCCGACTGTAGGAGATCACCGGCATCGACCGGGAGAACAACACGCCGCCGAGCGAAGATTCAGACAATGGCCCCGGCATCGCGCAACGATCGGATGCCGTCGCCGTCGTATCCCAGCTCCCGCAACACCTCGACGGTGTCCGAACCACGTTCGTGCGGTGGCTGCGGCACGTCCGGTGGAGTCCGGTCGAACTTCGGGCCCGGCGCCGGTTGCGTCACCCCGTCGATGTCGACGAACGTGCCTCTCGCGACGTTGTGCGGATGGTGCGGTGCCTCCCACGGCGAGAGGACGGGCGTCAGACACGCGTCCGTGCCCTCGGCCCTCGCCACGAGTTCGTCGCGAGTGTGCTTGCCGATGGCCTCGGCCAGGAGCTCCCGCAGGCGAGGCCACTGGGTGCGGTCCAGGCGGGGCGGCACCGTCTCCGGGTCGAGTTCCAAAACCTCGACCAACGCGGCGAAGAACTTCTCCTCGATCGCGCCCACCGCGACGTAACGACCGTCGGCGGTCTCGTACGTGTCGTAGAACGGCGCACCGCCGTCGAGGAGGTTCTCCCCGCGCTCCCCGTCCCACAGGCCACTGGCCCTCAGACCGAACAGGTGCGTGGTGAGCAACGCGGAACCGTCCACCATCGACGCGTCGACGACCTGGCCCTTGCCCGACGTCTGGCGTTCGAACAGCGCCGCCAGCACCCCCATCGCCAGGTACATACCACCGCCGCCGAAATCGGCGAGGAAGTTCACCGGCGGCACGGGGCGCTCCCCCCGCCTGCCGATCGGGTGCAGCGCCCCGGACAGGCCGATGTAGTTGATGTCGTGTCCGGCCGTGCGCGCCAGCGGCCCGTCCTGTCCCCACCCGGTGATCCGGCCGTAGACGACGCGGGGATTACGCGCGTGGACCTGCTCGGGGCCGAGTCCCATGCGTTCGGTCACCCCCGGTCGGAAGCCCTCCACGAACACGTCGGCGCGCTCGACGAGCCTCAGCACGATCTCCACGCCCTCGGGCGTTTTGGTGTTGACCCCGATCGTCCTGCGACCACGCAGCAGCGGGTCCCGTGGCATGGCGAGCACGTCCTCGCCGCCCACCCGCTCCACCCGCACGACCTCGGCGCCGAGGTCGGCCAGCACCGTGCAGGCGAACGGGGCCGGCGCGAGGCCGGCCAGTTCGACCACCTTCAGCCCGCTCAGTGGTCCGGACTTCTTCGCGTTCACGAATCCTGCCTTCCTGATCGCCGCTTCGACGGACTCACAGCGTCCGGGAGATGATGTCCTTCATGATCTCGTTCGTGCCGCCGAAGATGCGGGAGACACGAACGTCGGCCCACGCGCGGGCGATCGGGTACTCGGTCATGTAGCCGTAGCCGCCGAAGAGCTGCACGCAGTCGTCGACGACCTTGTTGACCCGCTCGGTGCTCCACAACTTGACCATGGCCGCGTCCCGCACGTCGAGCTCTCCTCGCAGGTGCCGTTCGATGCACTGGTCGAGGAACGCCCTGGCGACGGCCACCTCGGTGGCGGCCTCGGCGAGCGTGTACTTGGTGTTCTGGAACCCGAACAGCGGACGACCGAACGCGGTGCGTTCCTTGGTGTAGGCGAGGGTCTGCTCGACGGCGCTCTCCATGCCCGCGACCGCGGTGATCGCGATGATCAGCCGCTCCTGCGGCAGTTGTTGCATGAGCTGGACGAAGCCCTGCCCCTCCTCGCCGCCGAGCAGGTTCTCCACGGGCACCCGCACGTCGTCGAAGAACAACTCGGCGGTGTCCTGGCCGTGCATTCCCACCTTGTCGAGCACGCGACCGCGCCGGAAACCGGGCGTGGAGGTCTCCACCACGAGCAGGGACACTCCCTTGGCCCCGGCCTCGGGGTCGGTTTTGACCGCCACCACGACGAGGTCGGCGAGTCCGCCGTTGGTGATGAACGTCTTGGCGCCGTTGACGACGTAGTGGTCGCCGTCCCTCACCGCCCTGGTGGAGATGGCCTGCAGGTCCGACCCGGTGCCCGGTTCGGTCATCGCGATCGCGCCGACATACTCGCCACTGGCGAGCTTGGGCAGCCACTCGCGCTTCTTCTCCTCGGAGGCGTAGGCGAGCAGGTAGTGCGCCACGATGCCGTTGTGCACGGTGACGCCCCAGGCGCTGTCGCCGGCCCGCGCCTGTTCCTCGTACAGCACGGCCTCGTGGGCGAACGTGCCGCCGCCACCGCCGTAGGCCTCGGGTATGGACAACGCGAGCAGGCCCACCTCGCCCGCCTTCGTCCACACCTCCCTGTCGACGTGCTTCTGCCGGGCCCACCGCTGCTGGTGCGGTACGAGTTCGTTCCGACAGAAGGTCCGGGCGAGGTCGCGAACCTCGTCCAGTTCCTCGGTCATCCACGACGATCGTGGGATCTGCAGCGGCACCGGTGCACCTCCCGGTAAAAAAAACATTACGACCGTAAGGTAAGTTCCGTACGGAATGTACGGCACCACCGTCGTCCGGTAAAGGAGTCGCGCGACCATGCCGGAACGCCGCCATCGCACCCAGGCCGAACGCAGAGCCCACACCCGAGCCGCCCTGCTCAACGCCACGATCACGTGCCTGGTGGAACTCGGTTACGCCCGCACCTCCGTGCAGGAGATCTGCGCGCGGGCCGGGGTGTCGAAAGGCGCGGCCCAACACCACTTCGCCGACAAGGCCGAGTTGATGGCCGCCGCCGTGGAACACCTCACGACGCGCCTGGCCGAACGCAACACCCCCGACGCGACCGAGCTTCCGGCGGGTCCGGAACGCGTGGCCGCACTGGTGGACCTGTTGTGGCGGTCGTACTCGGGAACGCTCGCGATCGCGGCGATGGAACTGTGGATCGCCGCGCGCACCGACCCGTCACTCGCGACGGCGATGCGCCCCGTCGACAAAGCACTCGGCCGGTCTACATTGGATCGAATCGCGGAGTTGGTTCCCGACGTCCCGCGCCGACGCCTGGAGACGATCTTCTGGCTCACCGTCAACCTCGCCCGAGGCCTGGCACTCGACGCCGAGCTCGGGGGCGATCCGCGGCGACGCGAGCGGTTGCTGGCCGAGTGGAAGCGCGTCGCCACCGCGCTCTACTCCGAAACCTGAGCGCCGGACGTGGTGCACTTTTTCCCGTACCGACGGTATGCTTCCCACCACCAGGGCTACTCTCCAGTAACAGGGCGGTTCACGGAGGTGTCATGACCAGCTCGCTCACGGTGGTGGGCCAGAACCACGAGCCCGCGACGATCGGAGGGATCGTCGGCGCTCCCCCCTCGGCACGAGCGGAGGCTCTCGTCGCCCGAGCGGTGACCGGCCCCGGCGCGGAGTCGGTGACGATGGCCGCCCCGTTCACCGGGTTGCGCACCGCCGTCCTGCCCCAGGCGAGCGACGCGCTCACCCGTGCCGCCTTCGCCCGCGCCCGACGAGCGCAGCCGTCGTGGGCCGCCACGGACGTCACGCAGCGGCAACGAATCCTGCTGCGCCTGCACAAGCTCGTCCTCGACCGGCAGCGGGAGGGACTCGACCTCGTCCAGATCGAGTCCGGCAAGGCCCGGCTCGACGCCTTCGACGAGATCAGTGCCACCGCGTTGGTGGCCGACTACTACGGCAGGCACAGCGCGCGACTGCTGGCTCCCCGACGCGCGCCCGGCGCCCTCCCCCTCCTCACCCGTGCCACGCACACCCGGCACCCGCGGGGCGTGGTCGGGATCATCTCGCCTTGGAACTACCCCCTGGCACTGACCGCGATGGACGTGCTGCCCGCCCTCGCCGCGGGCAACACCGTGGTCCAAAAACCCGACAACCAGACGGCGCTGTCGGCGCTGTGGCTGCGGGAACTCGCCGACGAGGCCGGCCTTCCCACCGACGCCTGGCAGATCGTGCTCGGCAGGGGCTCGGTGATCGGCGACGCCATCGTCGAGGAGTCGGACTACGTGTGCTTCACCGGCTCGACCCCCACGGGCAAACGCCTGGCGTCCGCCATCGCCGGCCGCCTCACCGGGTACTCGCTCGAACTCGGCGGCAAGAACCCGATGATCGTGCTGCCGGACGCGGACGTGGCGAAGGCCGCGGCCGGCGCGGTGACGGCGTGCTTCTCGTCGGCGGGGCAGTTGTGCGTGTCGGTGGAACGTATCTACGTCCACGACAGCATCCGCGACCACTTCCTCGCCGAGTTCGCGCGACGCACTCGGGCCCTGCGGCTGGGGGCCTCGCTCGACTACCACGCCGACATGGGGTCGTTGACCACCGAGGAGCAGCTGCGCGCGGTGTCCGCGCACGTCGCCGACGCGCGCGACCACGGCGCCACCGTGGTCACCGGTGGCGAACCCCGCCCCGACATCGGTCCGCTGTTTTTCGAGCCGACCATTCTCACGAACGTTCCCGAGCGGGCCGCCGTGTTCGCCGAGGAGACGTTCGGCCCGGTGGTCTCCGTCTACGGATACACCGACGTCGACGAAGCGGTCGGTAAGGCCAACGAGACCGTCTTCGGACTCAACGCCAGCGTGTGGTCCCGCGACACCCGCCGCGCGCGTGAGATCGCGGCCCGGTTGAAGGCGGGCACCGTCAACGTCAACGAGGGGTACGCGGCCACCTTCGGCACCGTGGGCGTGCCGATGGGCGGCATGAAGGACTCCGGCGTCGGCAGGCGCAATGGCGCCGAGGGCTTGTTGAAGTACACCGAGTCGCAGTCCATCGCCGTCCAGAGAGGACTGCGACTGCGTCCGGCCCGCGGCGTGCCGCCCGCACTGTGGACGGCGGCGTTGACGGCGGGCCTGCGCGTGCTGCGTCGGCTTCCGGGGCGCTGAGCCCTCGGGTGGAGGCTCACTCCCCTTCGGGACGAACTCGCCCCCTCACCCCGCCGCGGAAGACGCGTGAGGGGGCGAGCACACGAGCGATCCTCAGCTCAGATCGAGTTCACCGGCTCGGGCAGCGGCCAAAAGCGCGTCCCACTGAGAGCCCGACAGCGTCAGCATGCCGCCGGAGGGGTTCTTCGAGTCGCGCACGGCGGCACCGTCGGCCGTGAGGGCAACCTCGACGCAGTCGTTGCCGCCGCCGCTGTAGCTGCTCTTGCGCCATTCGAGCCTGGCCAGATCGCTGTCGGCCACCATCCCTAACTCCTTTGTCAGCTCCGGTTGGAGTTCGTTGTCACTTGGCGAACCGTCGCGCCGCGTCGGCGATGGCCTCGACCGAATCGTCCGGCTTGAGCGCGGCGGCCCGCAAATGATCGAACATCAACGTGTACCGGCGCACGTCGGCTTCCAATTCCAGATAGAAGCCTCCGGTGGTGGTGTCCACATAAACCACGTCCGGGTCCGCTAGCTCGGGAAATCCCAGAATCAGAAAGGGGCCTTCCATGCCCGGATGGGCCCCGGCCTCGAAGGGAACAACCTGGACAGTCACGTGAGGAAGCCGCGCAAATTCACACATTTGTGTGAACTGTTCGGCCATCACTTCACGACTGTCCACCACCCGATGGAGTACCGCCTCGTCGATGACCGCCCAGTATTCGGGAGGATTCGGATCGCGCAGCAGGCGCTGCCGCTCCATCCTGGCCGCGACCCGCCGCTCGATCTCGGCCTCCTCCGCGTCGGGCCGCATCGCCCGGATGACCGCGTGCGCGTACCGCTCGGTCTGCAACAAGCCGGGCACCAACAACGCCTGGAACGCCTTGAGAGAGCTGGCGTCGGCCTCCAGGCCCACGAAAGCGCCCGTGAAGACCTCGTTGTACGCGTGCCACCAGCCGCGTTTGCGAGCCTCTCGCGCGAGTTGGACCAGCGCTTCCTGGTCCTCCCCTCGCACGCCGTACAACTCGAGCATGTCGCGGACGTCGCGCGGCGTGACCCCGACGTGCCCCGTCTCGATACGGCTGATCTTGGAAGCCGAGCACTCCAGTTTCTCGCCCACCTCGTCGATGGTGAGAGCGGCCTTCTCCCGGAGCCGGCGCAACTCGCTGGCCAGTCTCCGCCGCCGTACGGTCGGGCCGTGCCCTCGGGTCATGACTGCACCTCCGGTTGATTGATCCGGGCACATCTAACCAGCAAGCGCGATCGGTGAAACCGGCGACAGCGGACGGTGAAGTGGGAATCCCCGATCGATGGACTGCAAATTGCACGAGGGGGTTGTATGCTCGCTCGTGCTCCACGAACGACGAACGAGGTTTCCGTAGAAAACGCGAATCACCGGGAGAGCAGAGTGGTGGCCGGGCGCGATCTCATCGTCACTCCGTTACAGGAGAGCGTGCATCGTAAACTCGACGAAATCACGCACTCGGTACACACGACTTCCCCCGGAATCCGGGGCGAGCTCGACAGTCTCAGCGTCGCGCTGTTGGCGGGCGCGCTCCGCACCGTGCTGGCCGAGCACCAACCCGACGAGAGTGGACACTGCACCCTGTGTCACGGCAGACGGAGGCCGTTCGCACGCAAGCGCGGTCCGCTGCCGTGCCGAGCCTATCTCGCCGCGCAGGTCGCCCTCGTACCCGACGAGCCGGTGACGCCGAGGAGGTCCAAGGGCTCCTCGCGTCACCGGCTCCGGGGGCGCACGGTGTTCTTCCTGTCCTGATCCGCCGGCCGTGCCTCACGGCACGCGGATCAACCCTTCCTGCACGACGGTCGCGATATGAGTGCCGTCGCGGGAGAAGAGCTGCCCCGTCGCCAGCGCACGCGCATTCGACGCCGTGGGCGACATGCTGTCGTACAGGAACCACTCGTCGGCACGGAACGGCCGGTGGAACCACAGCGCGTGGTCGAGACTCGCACCGAACACCCGGTCGAGTCCCCAGTACACCCCGTGCCGCGCGAGCGTGGAGTCCAACAACGTCATGTCCGACGCGTACGTCAGCACGCACACGTGCAGCAGCCGATCGTCGGGAAGCGTGCCGTCGGCGCGCATCCACACCCGGTTCCGGGCGGGACGCTCACCGGTGTCCCGAGTCACCCACGGCGGGTCGTTGACGTAGCGGATGTCTATCGGCCGCGGCTGGGTGCGTGTTCCCAGCGCGTCCTCGTACCCGGCCGCGCGCTCCGCCAGCGTCGGCAACGACTCGGGGTCGGGGACGTCCGGCATCGGCTCCCCGTGCTCCACGCCGGGTTCCTCCACCTGGAACGACGCGGACAGCGAGAAGATCGCCTTGCCGTGTTGGATCGCGACCACACGCCGGGTGGTGAACGACCGCCCGTCGCGGATGCGGTCCACCTCGTAGATGATCGGCACCTTCGGATCGCCGGGCCGGATGAAGTAGGCGTGCAACGAGTGCACGTTGCGTTCCTCCGGAACCGTGCGTCCGGCCGCCACCAGCGCCTGCCCGGCGACCTGCCCACCGAACACCCTGGTGGACGAGTGAGGCGGACTCACCCCCCGGTAGATGTTCTCCTCGATGCGTTCGAGGTCCAACAGGCCGATGAGCCTGTCGAGCACCTGCTGCCCGCCCAGCCCACCGTCGGTGTCCAGCCCCGACGCGGCCTGCTTCGCCAGCTCAGTCATACCAGCGATTGAACACCGCGCCAGGGGCCGTGCCACCTCGTCGGTCCGTCAGGAGAGATCGTCCTCACCCAGCCGGTGCACCCGGATGAGGTTGGTGGACCCGACGGTGCCCGGAGGCGAACCGGCGACGATCACCACGACATCGCCGCGCTGGTACCGGCCGGTCTCCAGCATGGCGTGGTCCACCTGCTCGATCATGCGGTCGGTGGAGTCGACCTGCGCGACCAGGCGTGCCGTGGTGCCCCACGTCATGGAAAGCTGCCTACGCACGCTCTCCAACGGGGTGAAAGCCAGCAGCGGCAGCCGGGTGTGCAGGCGCGCGAGCCTGCGCACGGTGTCACCGGACTGCGTGAACGCGACCAGCGCCTTGGCGTTGAGCCGCTCCCCGATGTCGCGAGCGGCATACGAGATCACGCCCCGCTTGGTCCGCGGCACGTGGCTGAGCGGCGGCACGGCCGGCATGTCCGCCTCCACCGCCTCCACGATGCGGCTCATGGTCTTCACGGTCTCGATCGGGTACCGACCGACGCTGGTCTCGCCGGAGAGCATGACGGCGTCGGTGCCGTCGAGCACCGCGTTGGCCACGTCGGAGGCCTCGGCCCTCGTCGGCCGCGAGTTGCTGATCATCGAGTCCAGCATCTGGGTGGCGACGATGACCGGCTTCGCGTTCTCACGGGCGATCTGGATGGCGCGCTTCTGCACCAGCGGCACCTGCTCCAGCGGTAGCTCGACACCGAGGTCACCTCGCGCCACCATCAGGCCGTCGAAGGCGAGCACGATGGCTTCGAGGTTGTAGACCGCCTCGGGCTTCTCCAGCTTGGCGATGACGGGCACCCGGCCCTTGCCGACTCGGTCCATCACCTGATGCACGAGGTCGATGTCGGCGGGCGAGCGGACGAACGACAGCGCGACGAAGTCGACGCCGAGCTCCATGGCGAACTCGAGGTCCTCGATGTCCTTCTCCGAAAGCGCGGGCACCGAGACGTCCATCCCCGGCAGGGACACGCCCTTGTTGTTGCTGACCGTGCCGCCCTCGGTGACCTCGCAGACCACGTCGGGCCCTTCGACCCGTTGCACGACGAGGCCGACCTTGCCGTCGTCGACGAGCAGACGGTCACCCTCCTTGGCGTCCTTGGCCAGGCCCTTGTAGGTGGTGGAGACGCGGTCGTGGGTCCCCGCCACGTCCTCCACGGTGATACGCACGATGTCACCGGTGCGCCACTCCACGGGCCCGCCCGCGAAGGTGCCCAACCGGATCTTCGGCCCCTGCAGGTCGGCGAGGATACCGACCGCGCGCCCCGACTCCTCGGAGGCGGCACGGATCAGGTCGTAGACCTGCTTGTGATCGCCGTGGCTGCCGTGGCTGAAGTTCATCCTCGCCACGTCCATACCCGCGTCGACGAGCGCCCGGACCTTGTCCGCCGTCGCCGTAGCCGGGCCGAGGGTGCATACGATTTTCGCTCGTCTACTCACACCCGAACAGCGTAGCCGCTACGTCCGGGTACGTCTTTACCGATCCCGAAAACCTTCGCGCCACGGCGAGCGGGGCACCTCGTCGCCCCCGTCGCGGCCGTGATCAGTAGGTCAGTCCGAACACCCACGCGCCCAACGTGTAGGCGGCGAGGGTGACGAGGACGAGCGCGATGGCGTTGAGCCAGACACCGCCCCTCACCATCTGCCCGATGGTGACGTGGCCGGTGCCGAACACGATGGCGTTCGGCGGGGTCGCCACGGGCAGCATGAACGCGCAGGTGGCGGCCAGCGCGGCGGGAACCACCAGCACCATCGGTCCGTGCCCCAGGCCCACCGCGACGCCACCCAGGATGGGCAGGAACGTCGCCGCCGTCGCGGTGTTGCTGGTGAGCTCGGTGAGCACCAGTACGAGCAGCGCGACCACGGCGACCAACAGGATCAACGGCAGGGCTTCGAGCGCGCTGACCCGCTGGCCGATCCACTCCGACAGTCCCGTGTCGGTGAAGTGCTTCGACAGGCTCAATCCACCGCCGAACAACAGCAGGATGCCCCAGGGCAGTTCCTTGGCCGTGTCCCAGTCGAGCGTACGGACGTTCTCCCGCCGGTTCACCGGGAGCGCGAACAGCAGCACGGCCGCGGTGATGGCGATTCCCGCGTCGGAGACGTTGCCGAGCCACGGCATCGCGTTCGACACCACCTCGATCTCGGCGAGCGCGGGAACGACGATCCACGCCAGCGCGGCCAGCACGAACACGACCAGCGCGTTCCACTCGCCCCGGCTCATCGGCCCCAGGCTGTCGAGCTGCTGCCGGATGAGCTCGCGCCCTCCGGGCAGGGAGGTCAGTCTCGGCCGGAACACCCTGGTGAGCACGAACCAGGCGATCGCGAGGAACACCACCGCGACGGGCAGTCCGAACAGCATCCACTTGCCGAAGTGGATCGTGATGTCGAAGTTCTCCTCCAGGTAGCCGACGAGCAGTGTGTTCGGCGGGGTGCCGATGATCGTGGCGAGCGAGCCGATGGAGGCCGCGTAGGCGATACCGAGCATCAGGACGGTGGCGAAGTTCGGGTCGCCCTTGCCGTCGCCGAGCTGGGAGACGAGCCCGAGCACGGACAGTCCGATGGGAAGCATCATCACAGCGGTGGCGGTGTTGCTCACCCACATGCTGATGAACCCGGTGGCGATCATGAACCCGGCCACCAGCAGCACCGGCTTCGTGCCCACGGCCAGCACCGTGCGCAAGGCAATGCGCTTGTGCAGGTTCCAGCGCTGCATGGCCAACGCGATCATGAACCCACCCATGAAGAGGAAGATGATGTCGTCCGCGTACGGCGCGGCGGCGTCACCGATGTCGCTCACCCCGAAGAACGGGAACAGCACCAGCGGCAGCAGTGCCGTGACCGCCAGCGGAAGGGCCTCGGTGACCCACCAGATCGCCATGAGGACCGCGACGGCGGCGGTGATCTTGCCCGAACCGGAGAGGCTGTCGGGCAGAAGCAGGTAGACGGCGACGGCGAGCACCACACCCAGCGCCATCCCGATCCAGGATCTACGTGCCGCCGCCTCGTCGGGTGACGAGCTCCCGGACTCGCTCCTCACGGACTGTGCCATGACTCACCTCCGCCGTTGGAGTGTCCGGAATGTATCCCGATCACACGGTTCGGCCACCCGAAAGCGCGGCACCGAGAGGTGATTGTTGTGATTTTCCGTGAGCGAATGGCCCGGAGCGGGTCGTGAGGCCACCGAACGGACGATGGCCTCACGACGAACGGATCAACCGAAGAAGACCTCGGCCTCCTCGTAGCGCTCCGGCGGCACGGTCTTCAGTTCCGCGGTGGCCTCGGCCAGCTTGACCCGGGTGATGTCGGTGCCCCGCAACGCCACCATCACACCGAAGTCGCCTTCGGCCACGGCGTCCACGGCGTGCAGGCCGAACCGGGTGGCCAGCACCCGGTCGTACGCCGTCGGCGTACCACCGCGCTGGATGTGTCCGAGCACCACCGCGCGCGACTCCTTGCCGGTGCGCTCGGCGATCTCGTCGGCGAGCCACGTGCCGACACCGCCGAGCCGCACGTGCCCGAAGGCGTCCTTCTCCCCGCTCTGGAGCACCGCGGCCCCACCCTCGGGCAGCGCACCCTCGGCCACGACGATGATCGGCGCGTACTCCCGCTCGAACCGCCGCCGCACCCACTCGGCCACCTTCTCCACCGAGAACGGTCGCTCGGGGACGAGGATCACACTCGCCCCGCCCGCGAGGCCGGAGTGCAGCGCGATCCACCCCGCGTGCCTGCCCATCACCTCGACGACGAGTGCCCTGTGATGCGACTCGGCGGTGGTGTGGAGCCGGTCGATGGCCTCGGTGGCGATGTGGACGGCGGTGTCGAACCCGAACGTGTAGTCGGTGGCGCCGAGGTCGTTGTCGATGGTCTTCGGCACGCCCACGACCTTCACGCCGTCGTCGTGCAGCCGGTTGGCCACCCCGAGGGTGTCCTCACCGCCGATGGCCACCAGCGCGTCGATGCCCTTCTCCGCCAGCACCCGTTTGATGGTGTCGGCCCCACCGTCCTCCTTGTACGGGTTGGTCCGCGAGGAGCCGAGGATGGTGCCGCCACGGGTGAGGATGCCTTCGACGTCGTCGCGGGACAACCAGTCTCCCTTGCCCGTGAGGGGCCCACGCCAGCCGTCGCGGAAACCGAAGATCTCCCAGCCGTGGACCTCGATGCCCTTGAGGACGACCGCGCGGATCACCGCGTTCAGACCAGGGCAGTCTCCGCCGCCGGTCAGCACACCGACTCGCATATCTGCGCCTTTCAGTTGTTCACGTCACACCTTCGCCGTCAGAGTAGTCCGGGACACACTTGATCGGTGCAGCGACCGCTTCGGGCCGCCTGCTACAGTCTCGGCCGTGCAGCGCTTCTATTTCTGGTTTAGCGGGCCGGCCCGGAGCGGGTCGGTCGGCGAGACCGTGCGCTGACCGTCAACCTCCGAGCCGGACGACAAGCCGGCTCGGCAGCGTGGCACTCCCACCCGGCGAGGCGGCTTGCGGAAAGGAAGCCCCGATGCCGAACAACTCCATCCCGAGCGCCGTCACCTCCGACGACGGCGGTCTCGTCGATCCCACGGGCCGGTCGGCCGCGTTGGACAACTTGCGCACCTCGCGCGTCAGCCCGCTGCTCTCACCGGCCCTGTTACGGGCGGAGCATCCCATCACTCCCGCCGTCGCCAAGGCCGTCACGATCGGCAGGCGCGACACCGTCGAGATCCTCGACGGGCGCGACGACCGCCTGCTCGTGGTGGTGGGTCCGTGCTCCGTGCACGACCCCGACGCGGCCCTGCACTACGCGCGCCTGCTGTCCGAACACGCCGAGCGGATTCGCGACGAGGTGTGCGTCGTCATGCGCGTGTACTTCGAGAAACCGCGCACCACGCTGGGCTGGAAGGGCCTCATCAACGACCCGGATCTCGACGGCACGTACGCCGTCAACAAGGGGCTGCGGCTGGCCCGGCAGCTGCTGCTGGACATCTCCGAGCTCGGGCTCCCCGTCGGGAGCGAGTTCCTCGACCCGATCACCCCGCAGTACATCGCCGACACCGTGACGTGGGGGTCGATCGGAGCCCGTACGGCAGCGAGCCAGGTGCACCGCCAACTGTGCAGCGCGCTGTCCATGCCGGTGGGGATCAAGAACTCCACCGAGGGCGACGTGCAGGTGGCGGTGGACGCGGTGCGCGCCGCGGCGGCCAGTCACGTGTTCCCCGGCGTCAACGCCGACGGGCTCGCCGCGCTGGTGACGACCTCGGGCAACCCGGACTGCCACGTCATCCTCCGCGGCGGGTCGAAGGGCCCGAACTACGACGCCGAGACGGTGGCCGACACGCTCGCCCGGTTGCGCAAGGCGGGCCTGCCGGAGCGGGTGATCGTGGACGCCAGCCACGGCAACAGCCGCAAGGACCACGTGCGGCAGGCCGCCGTGGTCCGGGAGCTGGCCGAACGCATCGCGGCCGACGAGCCCGGCCTCACGGGCCTCATGATGGAGAGCTTCCTGGAGGCGGGGCGCCAGGACCTTACGCTCGGCAAAAAGGACGAGCTGGACTACGGCCGTAGTATCACCGACGCCTGTCTCGACTGGCCCACCACGGCGGAGCTACTCGACGACCTCGCCGCCGCGGTACGGGCCCGCAGGCGGCGCCGGGGGAACCGCTGACGTGACCGACTCAGGCCAACGGGAAGCCTCGTCGCCGGGCGAGATCTCCCCTGGCCTGCTCGATGATTCGCCAGCGCTCCAGGTTGTGTCGAGCGTCGGCGAGCGCGTCGTGGGCGTCGTCGGGCGGTGACGGCAGTTTCGGCCGCCCGACGTCCTCCCACCGTTGCCGCAGGTCACGGGTGAACCGCGGCAGTTGGCGGGGCAACGAGGGCATCGGCCCCCACAGCTGCGCGAGCGCCACGTGGTCGTAGGCGGCGTACCAGGCCCACAGCTCGATGCCGCCGCGCGGACGGCCGAAGAAGTCCAGCAGATCGGCGCGGATCCGTTCCCGGCTGCGCCACGCCGGGTCACCGGGCGAGGGCAGCTTCGTCAGTACGTGCTCCCGTACCCAGGGGCCCGCCTTCGAGGGATCGAACTCGGTGGACACCGCGTAGAATTCACGTCCCGACTCGTCCACGACACCTATCGAGACGAGATCGATGGTCACGCCGTCCTCGATGAATTCGGTGTCGTAGAAGAACCGCACGCCGGGCACGGTACTCGACGGCCGTGTTTCGCTCGCGCCCGGTCAGCCAACCCGTGACTCGGGCAGCCTCGCCACGTCACGGGCGTCGGCCTGCGCGGGCACGGAGGGCCGCAGTCCGGCCTTCTCCGCCGCGATGAGTTCCTTGGCCTTCGCCGCGTAGATGTCCACGTATTCCTGACCGGACAGCTCCATGAGCGCGTACATGATCTCGTCGGTGATGGACCGCTCGACGAACCGGTCGCCCGCGAGCCCTTCGTACCGGGAGAAGTCCAGCGGCTTGCCGAAGTGGATCTCCAACTTGCGCGGCCACCACATCTTCGAGCCGATGGGGTTGACCTTGTCCGTGCCGATCATGGCCACCGGGATGACGGGGACCTTGGCCTCCAGGGCGATCCTCGCGACCCCGGTCTTGCCCTTGTAGAGGCGCCCGTCGGGGGAACGGGTTCCCTCCGGGTAGATCCCGAGCAGATGGCCTTCGCGCAACAGCCGCACCGCGGTGTCGATGGCCGCCTGCGCCGCCGTGCCGCCCGACCGATCGATGGGGAACTGCCCCGCCCCGGTGAAGAACCACTTCTTGAGCCGACCCTTGAAGCCGGGCTCGGTGAAGTACTCCTGTTTGGCGGGGAAGGTGACCCGCCTCGGCACCCGGTTCGGCATGAAGAACGAGTCCGCGACGGCCAGGTGGTTGCTGGCGAGGATCGCACCGCCCTCGGCGGGCACGTTCTCGAGACCGGTCACCTTGGTCGGCCAGAACACCCGCAGGAGTGGCCCCAGCAGCACGTACTTCATGAGCCAATACAGCACTGCTTCTCGTTCCTCCTGACGACGGGTGGAATACCGACGGGACAGCGTACGAACCGCCGGTACCGGCGCACAACTGCCCCACCGTCATGAATACCGCACCGCGACGCGGCTCACACGACCATCCCCTCGGAGATCACAGGTTTCGCAACGACCGCGTTCTTCCGCGCCGACTCGTGCGAACATAGGGTGATGCGGCTTCGAGGGAGGATCACCGGGCATGCCTGTGCTCGCCGGCGCTGACCCCTTTGTCCACGACGGCAGCCGCGAGGTCGGCGTGCTGCTGTGTCACGGCTTCACGAGCACTCCCGCCACCATGCGCCCCTGGGGCGAGTACCTGGCGAAGGCCGACTACACCGTGCGCTGTCCCCGGCTGCCGGGCCACGGCACGACCTGGCGGGAATGCAACCGCACCCGCTGGCCCGACTGGTACGGCCGGCTGCGCGAGGAGTTCGCCGACCTGTCGCAGCGCTGCGCGGCGGTGTTCGTGTTCGGGTTGTCGATGGGCGGCACGCTCGCGCTACGGCTGGCCGAGGACCTCGGGGACGCGGTCGCCGGGCTCGTCCTGGCCAACCCCTCGGTGCTCAGCCGCAGACTCGACGTCAAACTCGCCACGCTGCTGGCCCCGGTGCTGCCCTCGGCGAGGGCGCTGGGGGGCGACATCGCCAAACCCGGCGTCGTGGAACTCGCCTACGACCGCACCCCGGTTCGCGCGCTGGCGAGCCTGTCGAGGTTGTGGGCCCTGGTCCGGCGGGACCTGCCGAAGGTCACTCAGCCGTTGTTGCTCGCCCGTTCGGCCGTCGATCACGTCGTGGAGCCCCTCAACGCCACCGTCGTCGCCTCCAACGTGCGTAGTGAGGACCTGCGCGAGGTAGTGCTCCACAACAGCTACCACGTCGCCACGCTCGACAACGACGCACCGTTGCTGTTCCAGCGCAGTGTGGAGTTCGTCGACTCCGTCAGACAGGTTGGTGCCCGATGAGCAGAGCTTCAGGAACGGACGGGCCCGAGGACGTGGACGCCACGTTCGCCAAGATCGTGGCGGATCTGCGGGCAGAGGGGTTCGGCGCCGACAGCGACGACATCGAGGATCTCCTCGTGGACGACGAGGAGGACGGCGGACGGGGCCGGACGCACCCACGGTCGAACCGCGAGCGGGAACTCCCCGCCTCCTCGGGCTGGCGCGAGTCGAGTACCGACTGGGACGAGACCATGTTCGGCGACGACCGGACCATGGGGCTCGACGAGGACGACGAGGAGCACTTCGTCCCACCGGAACCGCCGCCGCTGCCCCGTCCCCGCAAGGGCGCGATCGTGGTCCTGCTGTTCTTCGTGGTGGGGGTGCTGCTGCTCGTCGCACCCGGCTTGATCGGCCTCTCCAGGTCGATCGCGCTGCCGCTGGGCATGCTCTCCCTCGCCACCGGCATCGCTCTCGCGCTGCTACGGGTCAGGCAGGGGCCGCCCGACGGGGCCGACCCCGTCAACGGCGCCCAGGTGTGACGTCCCGACCTCACGCGGGACCGGACTCGTCGAGCACGTCCCACAGCTCGGCGGGGCCGAGCACCGCGCACCCGTGTTCCCCCACCCGGCGTCGCAACGCTCGATCGGCCGTGGCCACGACGACGTGGTCGCGGGGCCCGCTCGCCCGCAGCCGGGCCACCACCCGCACCACGGTGTCGTCGCCGTCGCCGGGCGCCTCCACGACCTCGACCCCCGGCACTCCCCCGACCCCTCGGGCCCGGCCCTCCGTCACCAGCACCACTCGTGGCCACCACCTCCAGTGCCGTCCGAGGTCGAGACCGAGGCGCGGCGCGACGACACCGCGAGCCGCCACCACGGCCAGCCGATCCCGCAGCCGCGCGGTGGCACCCGCCCGGTCCCGCCACCAACCGTCGGGACGGGAGCCCACCACGTTCGCGGAGTCCACGACGAGGACGGCCCGCCTGGCGAGCTGACCGCGCAGCTCGGGCCACGCCGCGGCGAGGCCGGAGGGCAACTCGGACGGCTCGACCTCGTCGGGCCGTACCCACCGCACCGAGACGTCGGGATCGGCAGGACCACGCGATTCCCCCTCCTCCCGCAGGGTCGCGAGCACGGTACGACCCCGCGTGTCGGGTTCCTCGACGGCGGCCAGCACGCGCACGGCCCGAGGCCCTACCCCGGCCTCCCACTCGACCGTCCCGATCGCCGTCGCGACCGGGGACTCACCGGAGGGCCCCGGAGCACCGAGCGGCGCCCACGGGCCGCCGTGGCCGGCTTCGGAGGCTCGGCGTCGCAGCAGCACCCCTCGTCGCGGGTCGGTCAGCAGCAGCCACCCCGCCCCGGACGGCTCCCGGCCGACGGAGTCCTCACTCGCACCTCGCGGCATCCCGCTCAGCCTAGTGGCGCGTGAGGCCTCCGCCCCGCGTCCGAGGTCACCTTGGCTCAGGCGCCGCGCTCACGAGCGAGGGCGGCGGCACCCACGATGGCGGTCGCGTCACCGAGCTGGGAGGTGCGGATGCGGGCGAGCGGCCGGTGACCGGCGCCGGTGAGCACCCTGGCGTAGTGTTCCCGCGCCTCGTCGGCGAACAGGGGCGCCGACTCCGCCACTCCGCCCGCGAGGACGATGACCTCGGGGTCGTAGACGTCGGCGATGAGGGCCAGTCCCTCACCGAGCCACCGGGCCAGCTCGGCGAACGCCTCCAGCGCCACGGGGTCGCCCTCCCTCGCCGCATGGGCGACACGGCGTCCGGTGATGCTCGCGGGGTCCACCAGGTCCCGTGCCAGCACGGTCGACCGGGAGGGGTGGCGGGCCAGCAGCTCGACCGCGGTGGCGGCGAGCGCGGTGCCGCTGCAGTACCTCTCCCAGCAGCCGCGTCGACCGCACGGGCAGGGACGGCCGTCGGGGACCACCCGCAAGTGCCCCAGTTCCGGCGCCACGCCGTGCGAGCCCCTGAAGACCTTCCCGTCCAACAGCAGTCCCGCGCCGATACCGGTGCCGATCGCGAGCAGCAGCGCGACCCCCGCGCCGCGGGCCGCGCCGAAGCGGTGTTCCCCGATCGCGGCGGCGTTGGCGTCGTGTTCGAGCGTCACGGGGACGTTCAGCCGTTTCGACATCCGTTCCACCACGGGTGCCTCACGCCAGGGCAGGTGCGGGGCGAACAGCACCGAACGCCGATCGGACCGCACGAATCCCGCCACGGCCAGCCCCACGGCGTCCACCGTGTGCCGGGCCCGCAGTTCCTCGACCACCGTGGTGATGGCGTCCTCCAGCGCGTCCTCGGCACCCGGTGTGGCCACCCCGGCGAAGTCGAGCACGCTCCCCGTGTTGTCGACGACCCCGGCTCTCACACTGGTGCCGCCGACGTCAATCCCGATCGCGAGCATCCGGCTCCCACCGGTCGCGAGGACGCACCGTGACGTGCTGGACTCGGCGGCCGCGACGCTTCTCCGGCTCGGGCTTCCTCGGGGACGGCCGAAATCCGGGCAGGTGCACCCCGTCCTCGGGCTCCCACCGGTCGGCCAGCACGGCCCGCAACAGAGCCAACAGCTGGGTCACGTGTTCGAGCACCCGAGCGGCCACGTCCACGCGCTCACCCCGGCACAGCGCCACCACGGCACACAGCGGGCACCGGTCCCGGTCGTCACACGCCGCGGGGTTCTCCTCGTCGCGAGCTCGTCCGTGGCCCGCCGCGATCACGCCGTCCAGCCAGGGCCGGGCGCGTTCCAGCACCAGGTCCACGAGCAGCCGGACCTCCTCGACAAGTCGGGTGGCGTCCGGCTGCTCGGCACCGTTCTCGGTCGTCGTCATGTGGGTTTCTCCAAGTGCACGAGCAGCCCACGCGCGTCGGACTCGGCGCCGGTGAGGGTGTACGGGCGCAGGGCTTCCGGCAGTGCGACGAGCCTGCGGAAACCGTCCACGGTGATGGCGAGATCGTCGTCGACGCGGGCGAGCTGGACGGTGGACTCCCGTGTCAGCGGCAGGACGACCCGCAGCTGGACCCCGGCCTCCACCTCGGTGGTCCGTAGCAGCGGGGTGACCTCGGGCTCCCCGAGCAGCGGGCTCTCCTGCCCGTAGAGTTCCTCCGCGATTTCGAGCAGGGCGGCCATCCCCACGGGTTCGACCGCGCGGTGTTCGACCATCCGCAGTGTGCGGCCGGTGAGGCCGCTCTCGCGGAGTTCGGCGACCACCTGTTCCTGCTGGGCGCGCCGCGTACGTAACCACGTCGCCGCGGTACCGCGCCACCACCCGGCGGCGGGCATCATGCGGTTGACGATCACCCCGTCGACGGTGATGCCGCGTAACGCGAGCGCGGTCAGGGTGCGTCGTGTCTCGGCGGCCACCACACGCTCGGGGGTGAGCACCAGCCGCACGGTGGTGGTCTCGTGGTCGGTGAGCATGGCGCGCAGCGACTCGACGTGCGCGGCGAAAGCGTCCACCGACCGGGCCACGCGGGTGGCCGACCGTCGTGCGGGCAGCCTCCGGAGGTAACCGGTGACGGCCTCGGGCAGGGCGAGCAGCCGCAGAGTCTCGGCGGTGGGCCCGCAGTCCACGACGACGTTCTCCCAGGGTCCCTCGTCGGCGAGACGTCGTACCCGTCCGAGCGACAGCAGTTCGTCCACACCGGGCAACACGGTGAGTTCCTCGGCGTCGAGCGTGTCCAGGCCCAGCCCCGACAGCATCGTCCTCAGCTCGCCACGCAGTGTGTCCCACGCATCGTCCACGAGGGCGCGGGCGTCGATCTGCGCACCGTACAGGAAACTGTCCACTTCGGAGGGCTCGTCGGTGAGCGTTCCGCCCACGGCGTCCGCGAGCGAGTGGGCCGGGTCGGTGGAGACCACCAACGTCTTGCGCCCCCGGCTCGCCAGGCACGCGCCCGTCGCGGCGGCAAGAGTGGTCTTGCCGACGCCGCCTTTTCCGGTGAACAGCAGGACACGCACGTCAGCTCCGGCTCTCCACCCGGCGTTTGAGTTCCCGCAGCGCCGTGTCCATGATCATCTTTTCGGCCTTGCGGCGCAGCAGGCCGATCATGGGCAGCGACAGCTCCACCGACAGCGAGTAGGTCACGCGCGTACGGTTGGCGTCGATCGGCTCCAGCAGGTACCGGCCCTCCTGGGCCTTCTGCATTTGCCCCTTCACCAGATGCCAGCTCACCGACAGTCCGTCGTCGGCCCAGTCGTAGGCGAGGGTGTAGACGTCCTTCACCGGTCCGGAGTCGAGAGTGAAGCGGACCTCGGCGGCCCGGCCCTTGTCGTCCGTGGCGAGTATCTCGGTCTCGCGCACGGCCTTCGCCCACTCCGGATACGCCGGCAGATCGGCGATGACGGCCATGATGGCGGCCGGGGCGGCTTCGATCTCGATGGACTGCGTGGACTGCTCCGCCATGAGGCTAGAGCGTAGCGGCCCGTGACCCGAGGCTCACCAGCGCAGCACGTACGGGGTGGCGGTGCGCTGGAAGTGACCGACGTTACGGCACTCGGTGAGGCCGACGCGCAACCGCCGCGACAGCGGTTGGTGGACGTGCCCGAACAACGCCCACCTCGGCTGCTGCGAGCGCACGAGGTCGAGCAGGGCTCGCGAGCCGGTCTCCAACCTGCGGGAGACCACGTCGTAGGTGAGTTCGGGCAGGGCCGGCGGGATGTGGCTGCACATCACGTCCACTTCGCCCAGCGCCGCCACCCGGCTGTCGAACTCCTCCCTGGACACCAGGTGGGGCCGCCAGACCCCGCTGCGCTTCGGCACCACACCGTCCGGCAGCAACGAACCGCCCACGAACCCGAACCGCAGCCCCCCGATCTCCACCACCCGGCCGTCCACCAGGTGCAGGCCGTCGCCGGTGAACTCGGACCACAACGCCGGGGCGTCGACGTTGCCCGGAATGGCGTAGGTCGGCGCCGTCATCGCGGGGAAGATCCGGGCGTACTGCTCGCGTACCGCCTCGTCGACGGCGGCGGCCGGGTCGTCGAGGCTTGCCCACAACGACTTCACGAACGCGTTCATCTCCGCGGCAGTGCCCTCCCGGCGCAGCCTCGCGAACGTGCTGACGTTCTCCACCCCGAACAGCCGACCGAAGATCCCGCCGCCGTGGTCGTGGTAGTCGATGAAGTCGAGCAGGTCCCCGAGCACGATCAGGGCGTCCGCTCCCTCGCCCGCCCGCGCCAGGGCCTCGTGGTTGCCGTGCACGTCCGAAACGACATGTACCCGCACGGACGACACCCTAGCCGGGACCGGGCGAGGCGGGTGCCACGCCGGGTTCGCGACCGTCCTCCAGTACTTCCTTCAGACCGAACGCGATGGCCTTCGCGGCTCGGGCCCTGCGGTCGGCCTCCCGGCGCAGCCGGGACGGGGTGAGTCGCGGCCCGACCGGATCGGCGCGCAGGAAGTAGTGCAGGACCGTGCCGTCGAGCACGGGTTCCAGCCACACCTCCATCGTCCCGACGAGGGCTCCGCGCACGGTCCAACGCAGCCCCTCGTCACCTCGGTCGGTGTAGACTTCCAGCACGAGATCGGGCCAGTACGACCGCCACGACCGCGGGTCCGCGAACGCTGCGGCCACCGTGCTCGGCGGTACCGCGATGAAGGTCTCGTCGACAATGTCGAGAGCGGGTGCGTTCTCGTTCACTGACACCAGTGCAGAATCGCACGACTTACGGAGACCACAGCCCCCGGGCATAGCCAAACCGCTTTCCAGGAGTTAGGTTGACCGCCGAGTAACATCTGTAGAACACGGAGGTTCACGTGCGCGAGTACAGCGCTCCCGCGATCGCTGCGGTTGCCGACGACGAGAACATGTCCGACGTCGTGTGGGTCAACGCCGAGCGGTTCGGGGAGACCGTGAGTTTCCGCCGACAGCTCGATGGATCGTGGCGGGACGTCACCGCCAGGGAGTTCGCCGCGCAGGTTCTCTCCGTCGCGAAGGGTCTCGTGAAAGCCGGCGTCAAGCAGGGCGACCGAGTGGCCCTGATGTCCAAGACCCGATACGAGTGGACGCTGATCGACTTCGCGATCTGGGCCGCCGGTGGCATCACCGTCCCGATCTACGAGACCTCCTCGGCGGAACAGGCGCACTGGATCCTCACCGACTCCGGCGCGAAGGTCGCCGTCGTCGAGACCGCCGCCCACGCCGAGACGATCGAGTCGGTACGCGGCCGGCTCTCCGATCTCGAACACGTCTACCAGATCGAGGGCGACAAGCCCGCCGTCGAGCAGCTCACCGAGCTCGGCAAGGACTTGGCCGACGACGAGATCCACGGCCGCCGTCGCGCCGTGAAGGCGAACGATACGGCCACAATCGTCTACACGTCCGGCACCACGGGCCGCCCCAAGGGCGTCGTCCTCACCCACCGCAACCTGCTGGCCGAGGTCCGCGCCGACATCAAGGCGTTCCCCAAGCTGATGGAGGCGGGCAACTCCCTGTTGCTGTTCCTCCCGCTGGCCCACATCCTCGCCCGCGCCATCGCGCTGACCGCCTTCACCTCGCGTGTCACCCTCGGTCACACCCCCGACATCAAAAATCTCGTCGGTGACCTCGGCACGTTCCGGCCCACGTTCGTGGTCGCCGTGCCGCGCGTGTTCGAGAAGGTCTACAACACCGCCAAGCTGAAGGCCCACTCGGAGGGCAAGGGCAAGATCTTCGACGCGGCCGAGGCCACCGCCGTCGCCTACAGCCGGGCCAAGGACACCGGCCGCATCGGGTTCGGGCTGCGGTTGAAGCACGCCGTGTTCGACAAGCTCGTGTACACCAAGCTGCGCGCCGCGCTCGGCGGACGCTGCATCGCGGCCGTCTCGGGCGGTGCCCCGCTGGGTGGGCGGCTCGCGCACTTCTTCCGCGGCCTCGGCGTGCCGGTCTTCGAGGGCTACGGTCTGACCGAGACGTCCGCGGCGGCCCACGTGAACACCGAGGAAGCGTTCAAGGTCGGCACCGTGGGCAGGCCGGTGGCGGGCACGTCGGTGCGTATCGCCTCCGACGGCGAGGTGCTGTTGAAGGGTGACGTCGTCTTCACCCGGTACTGGAACAACGAGCAGGCCACCGGCGAGTCGCTGGAGGACGGCTGGTTCCACACCGGCGACCTCGGCGAACTCGACGACGAGGGCTTCCTGAAGATCACCGGCCGCAAGAAGGAGATCATCGTCACCGCCGGCGGCAAGAACGTCGCGCCCGCGGGCCTGGAGGACACGCTCAAGGCCAACCCGTTGATCAGCCAGGCGATGGTGGTGGGCGACAAGCGGCCGTTCATCGGGGCCCTGATCACGATCGACGAGGAGTTCTTCCCCACCTGGAAGTCCCAGCACGGCAAGCCGGAGAACGCGACGGTGGCCGACCTCGTCGACGACGCCGATCTCCGGGCCTCGGTCCAGGAAGCGGTCGACGAGGCCAACAAGCAGGTCTCGCACGCCGAGGCGATCAAGAAGTTCGTCATCCTGCCGAACGACTTCACCGAGGCGGGCGGCGAGGTGACCCCGAGCATGAAGCTCAAGCGCAACGTGGTCAGCAAGAACTACGCGAACGCGATCGAGCAGCTCTACACGAAGTAGACCTCGGTCGGCCGCGGGCCGCTTCCCGCGCCCGCGGCCGACCGCTCACGACCGGGTCCCGCCGCGGTCGGCCACAGTGGCCTCGATCCCGGTGAGAAGGCGGTCGAGAGCCCGGTCGAACAGGGCCTCGGCGTCCAGTCTCGACAGAAGCGACTCGGTCACGAAGCGGGTGAAGTATGGGTACTCCCCGCTGTCGGCGATCTTCCTCACGTACGCGTCGAGGGCGCGTTCGGCTTCTTCCGCGTCCGGCTCGGCCCCGAACACCTCGGCCAGGTCGAGTTCCTGACGGACGTGTCCGACGGTCCAGGTGCCCACCAACAGGACCGTCTCCATCATCTCGTCGATGTCGAGCCCGAGACCGTCCACGAGCTCCAGGGACCGCTCGAAGTACCGGAGCGCGTTCGGCCCGAGGACGGGCCGCGACCCCCACACCCGTAGCAACCACGGATGCGCGCGCAGCACGTCGCGGTAGGCGTGGGCGAGCTTCCGCAGGTCTCGCCGCCATCGGCCGGTGGGTTCGGGCCATTCCTGCCGGGCGTACATGCGGTCGGCGACGAGCTCGATGAGCGACTCCTTGTTCGCCACATACCGGTAGAGACTCATCGCGCCGGTGCCCAGTTCGGTGGCGACCCTGCGCATGGTGACCGCGTCGAGCCCCTCGCTGTCGGCGATCGCGATGGCCGCGTCGGCGATCTGTTCTCTCGTGTAGGAAGGCGCCGGCCCGCGCGCGGGCCGCGGTGAGGTGGTCCACAACCGGAGCCGCGTTCGAAGGGGCGACTCCCCGTTCGTTGCCATATCCGTCCGATCGACGAACACCGTCAATTGCATTGCGTACGTTGTACTCGGTTGGCTAGTTTAGCCGCGTACAGCTCACCCAGTTCTGGGGGAAATCCATGTCGATCGCAACCGGCGACGCCGTGGTCGTCGCCGAAGGAGTGCACAAGAGATTCGGGAACACCCAGGCGCTGGCGGGACTGGACCTGACCGTTCCCCGAGGCACGGTCTACGGGTTGCTCGGCCCCAACGGCGCGGGCAAGAGCACCACGGTCCGCGTGCTCGCCACCCTCACGCGACCCGACCGGGGAAAGGTCACGGTCGCGGGTCACGACGTCGTTCGCGAGCCCGCCGCCGTCCGCGCCAAGATCGGCCTGGCGGGACAACACGCCGCGCTCGACGAACAACTCACGGGACGGGAGAACCTGCGCATCTTCGGCAGGCTGTTCCGGCTCGGCTCCGCCCGCGCCAAGGCTCGTGCCGACGAACTGCTCGAACGGTTCGACCTCGCCCACGCGGGCGACCGTCTCGTTCGCACCTACTCGGGCGGGATGCGAAGACGGCTGGACCTCATCTCCAGCCTCATCGTCTCCCCGACGGTGCTCTTCCTCGACGAACCCACCACGGGACTCGACCCGCGCAGTCGCAACGAGATCTGGGCGACCGTGCGCGAACTGGTCGACGAGGGCACCACCGTCCTGCTCACCACCCAGTACCTCGACGAGGCCGACCAACTGGCCCAGAACATCGCCGTGATCGACCACGGGAAGGTGATCGCGTCGGGAACCCCGCACCAGCTCAAGGCCCGTATCGGGGGCCGGCTCGACGTCGTCGTGGCCGACCGGGCCGAGCTGCCCCACGCGGCGCGGGCGCTCGGAGCCCTCACCGGCGCGAACGCCGAACCGGACGTCGACGCCGAACGCGCGTGGGTGTCGGTACCGGTCGGCACCGACGACGTCACCCTGCCCGACGTCGTGCGCCACCTCGACCAGGCCGGTGTCAAGGTCGTGGACGTCGGTCTTCGCAAACCCACGTTGGACGAGGTTTTCCTGACCCTGACCGGCACGTCCGGCTCCGAGAAGGAGGAGACCCGGTGACGACGTCGACCCAGCTCCCCGTCCCCTCCGGCGGGTCCCTGCGCGCCGGCCTGTCCGACGGGATGACGATCCTGACGCGCAACCTGCTCAAGCTGAAGCACCAACCCGGCCAGATCGTCGCCACTTTCGCGTTCCCGTTGGTCTCGGTGGTGTTGTTCGGATACGTCTTCGGCAGCGCCATTCCCATTCCCGGCGGCGGAAACTACCGCGAGTACCTCATGCCGGGGTTGTTCGTCATGAGCTCCGTGCTCGGCGTGATGGGCTCCCTGATGGTCATCGCCAAGGACAACGGACTCGGGGTCATGGACCGGTACCGGTCCATGCCCATGGCGCGCTCGGCGGTGCCGTTCGGACAGACGGCGGCCGATCTGGTGACCGCCGCGGGCGGGCTCGCGATCATGGCTCTCTGCGGTGTGTTGTTCGGGTGGCGGGTCCACAACGGTCTCGGTGCGACCGTCGCGGGGTTCGCTCTCATCCTGCTGTTGCAGTACGCCGTGTCCTGGATCGGCGTCTACCTCGGGTCGCTCTTCGCAAACGAGGAGACGGCCGCCCGCATCGGACCGCTCCTCATGCCACTCACCATGATCTCCAACGTGTTCGTGCCCACCGACGGGATGCCCGCCGTACTGCGCGTGATCGCCGACTGGAACCCCGTCAGCGCCGCGACGGCCGCCTGCCGGGAGTTGTTCGGCAACCCCGGGCTCCCACTGGGCGAGGACGCGGCCTGGCCGCTCCAGCATCCCGTGCTCGCGACACTGGGCTGGTGTGTGTTGTTCCTCGTGGTGTTCGTGCCGTTGGCCGTCCGCAGGTTCCGCACCGCCGGGCTGTGAGAGACACCGCGGGTGGGACCGATCCGTCAGCGCACGAGTCTCACCCGCGGGCTCTCCTGATCGGTGACCGGGATGTTGTACCGCTGCGCGAGGTAGGACGCGACCTCGGAGAACAACGCGCCCGCCGAACTTCCGCCGGGGATCGTCGTGTCGGGTGCGTCGAGCCAGATCCCGACCACGAACCTCGGTTCGTCGGCGGGCAGGATGCCCGCGAACGTGATGTTGTGCAGCCGGTTGCTGTACGCGCCGGTCTTGGGGTCGACCTGCTGTCCCGTGCCGGTCTTGCCCGAGATCCGGTAGCCCTCCAACGCGGCCTCGGGCGCGGTACCGCTGTAGGCGTACTCGCCACCCTGCGTCGTCGCGAGCAGCATGTTCTTCACCGTGTCGGCCGTCTTCGGGTCGGTGACGCGGACGGACTTCGGAGCCGGTTCGGGAATTCTGCGCCCGTCCGGGGTGATCTTCGCCTTGACGACACGCGGCTCGACCCGGACCCCGCCGTTGGCGATGGCTTGGTACATGCTCGTCATCTGCACGACCGTCATCGACAACCCCTGGCCGATGGGAAGGTTGCCGTACGTCGTCCCCGACCACTGGTCGCGCGGCGGCACGTAACCGGGGCTTTCACCGGGAAGCCCGATGTTGGTGCGTTGTCCGACGCCGAACTTCTCCAATGTCGACAGAAACCGGTCGGGGCCGATCTTGTCGGCCAACAGCAGCGTGCCAACGTTGGATGACTTCGCGAGGATGCCGGTGACCGTGAAGTTCTGGGTGCCGTGCGACCAGGCGTCGTGCACCGTGTGGTCGGCCACCGGCAGGGACCCCGGCACGGACAGCTCCGTCTCCGGCGTCACCAGTCCGGACTCGATGGCCGCGGTGGCGGTGATGACCTTCGCCACGGAACCCGGTTCGAACGGGCTCGACACGGCCGGGTTCCCCATCGCCTCGGTCGACGACGGCGGTTCGTTCGGGTTGAACGTCCGATGGTTCGCCAGCGCGTACACCTCGCCCGTGTGCGCGTCGAGGATCACGGCACTGCCGCCCTTGGCGTCCACCTTGTCCACATAGGCGGCCAGACTGCGCTGGAGCTCGTACTGCACGTCGGAGTCGATCGTCAGTTCGAGGTCGGAGCCGGGCGTGGCGGGCTGCACATCCCGCTCGGTGCCCGGAATCACGACGTCGGCACCCTGCGCGGTGTCCACGATCTGCCTGCCCGGCGTACCGACGAGGTCGTCGTCCCGGTAGAACTCCAGCCCGGACAACCCGTGCAGGTTGTGCTCGTGCACGTCCTCGCTGTCGGTGCGCCAGTTCGCGTAGCCGACGATGTTCGCGGCGACCTCCTCGCCCGGATACACCCGCTTGGCCCGCTTCTCATACCCGATCTCGGGGAATCGCTGGCTGATTCGTTCGGCCACCGAGGGCTCCACGTCGTCGACGAGGTAGGTGAAACTCGCGTCCTTGTGGAAGCTGTCGAGCAGCTCCCGCTCGGTGACGAGGTCGGGCACCTGCCGGGCGATGTGCTCGGCGATCTCGGCCGCTCGCGTGTCGAAGTTCTGGTTCGACTCCGGGTGCTCCCGCGCGTACTCGGCCCAGTCCTCCCGCATCTGCCGCAGGTTCACCCAGAGCTTGCGGGTCTCCACACTAAAGGCCAGTTCCGAACCGTTGCGATCCAGAATGGACCCACGCTCGGCCGGGATGTCGATGATCGTGGTCCGCTGCCGTTCGGCGCGTTCGGACAGCGCGGCGGCCTCGAAAGCCTGGATGTGCACCAGCTTGAGACCCGCCGCCACCAGCACGAGGGTCAGCACGATGCGTCCCACCACGAACCGGTTGCGGTTGTTGCGAACCGTGGTGGCGGAGCGGCGCCTGCGGGCCCGGACGGAATACGTCCGATGCGGACCACTGCCCGACTGGGCCCCCCGTATGCCGCGTTGCCGCGCCATCACCGCTCTCCCCTCGTCACGTCCGTGCGTCGTCCTCGCCCGTCAGTCGTCGTCCCGAGCGTCGTCCGACCGTGATTTCGGCGCCGTGGCCTTCACGGGCTCCCCCACCACCGTGATCGAACCGTCCTCCCGCACCACCAACCGCGCGGGATTTCCTCCCGGAACCATGCCCAATGCCTCGGCGCGTTCCGCCAGGGACGCCGGTGACTGCAATCGGCCCACTTCCCTGCGGAGCTGTTCGGCGCGCTCGGCGAGCTGCGCGTTGCGTTCCTTGAGCTGGTCGAGCCGATAGGAGTCGGCGATGGCCTGTGTGGACAACCACAGCGACACGGCCACGCCGCACAGCATGAGAGCCATGAGGACGATCACGAAGGTGGCCCGTGACCGGGGCCAGTTCTGCAACCCCAGCCGAGCGGCCCCCGTCCTTCCCCGCGCCTCCCACGCCGCGGTGCTCCGTCCGGCCTTACGGGCATAAGCACGTCGGGCGGCGGCACTACGCCCACCGCCCGACGTCGACGTGGTGGCTCTCTTGGAGCCGGAGGATGTCGAAGCGGACCGACTACGGGTCGACGCCGTCATTCCTCATCGGCTCCCCTCTTCTCCGCCGCGCGCAACCGGACGGACGCCGCGCGCGGGTTGCGCCGGATCTCCTCCTCGTCCGCCTTCTCGGCCCCCCGTGTCACCAACCGCAGTTCGGGTCCGTGTCCCGGCAGCTCCACGGGCAGGCCTTCGGGAGTCCGGGACGTCGCCGCCTTCGCCAGCGCCTGCTTGACGATGCGGTCCTCCAAGGAGTGGTACGACTCGACGACGATGCGCCCGCCCCCGGCCAACGCCGCGATGGCGGCCGGCACCGCCTCGCGGAGGATGTCGAGTTCGGAGTTGACCTCGATGCGCAACGCCTGGAACGTGCGCTTCGCGGGGTGACCACCGGTGCGGCGGCTCGGCGCGGGCACCGTGTCGTACAGCAGCCGCACCAATCGCTCACTGGTGTCGAAGGGACGTCGTTGCCGCTCGTTCACCACGGCTTTCGCGATTCGCCGGGCGAACTTCTCCTCGCCGTAGTCACGCAGGATCCGGGTCAACTCGTCGACCGAGTACGTGTTGAGAACGTCGGCCGCGGTGGGACCCCTCGTGGGGTCCATCCTCATGTCGAGCGGAGCGTCGCGCGCGTACGCGAACCCGCGCTCGTCCAGATCGAGCTGCATGGACGACACCCCGAGGTCCATCAGCACGCCGTCGACCTCGGACAGACCGAGGTCGACGAGGACCTCCGGGATGCGGTGGTACACGGTGTGGACGAACCGCACCCGGTCACCGTGGCGTGCGAGTCGTCGTCGCGACCGCTTTAGTGCCTCCGGATCGCGGTCGAGCCCGATCACCCGCAACCGGGGATAGGCGTCGAGCAGCGCTTCGGTGTGTCCCCCGAGTCCGAGCGTGGCATCGACCACGACGGCGTCGCGGTCGGCCACCGCGGGCTCGAACAGTTCGATCACCCGTTCCACGAGCACGGGAAGATGCGTGGCATCGGCTGAGAAGCCACTGGTTCCGGCACCGTCGGTCACGACACTCACTCTCTCGTCGGCAGCCTCCGTCCCCTGAAAAGGAGAACCGGATGCCGTCAGGTTGCGGACCTGATACCGGGGAAGTTGCATCAGGGCCGCAGCCTCACGCCATCCGGTCAGAATATTCCCGGCAGGATCTCCTCCTGCGCCTTCGCGTAACTGTCCTCGTGTTCCTCCAAGTAGCTCTCCCAGGCGCGGGCGTCCCAGATCTCCAGCCGCGTGATGGCGCCGATGACCACGCACTCCTTGGTCAGCCCGGCGTAGCGGCGAAGCTCCGGAGCGATCGCGATGCGCCCTTGCCCGTCGGGACGCTGTTCGTCAGTGCCCGCGAACAGGTATCGCTGGTAGGCCCTCACCGATTCGTTGGTGAACGGCGCCTCCGCTACCTTGCGGGCAAGCTGTTCGAACTCGGCGCGCGGGAAGACGAAGAGGCAGTGGTCCTGTCCCTTGGTGATCACCAAACCACCCGCCAGCGCGTCGCGGAACTTCGCGGGCAGCGTGAGCCGCCCTTTGTCGTCCAGCTTCGGGGTGTGGGTGCCGAGGAACACCGGCCTCCACCTCCCTATCGACCAGCGAGAGGACTCGGGGTCCGTCGAGATGGACCACGGAGTACCCCTTTCGCCCCACTGGCCACCACCGTACCCCACTTTGCACCACAGTCAACGGCAAAGCGCCCACTTCTCCGTGGTTCAGTCCGCATTTGTGCAGGCAACGGCGGGATACGTCGTGGGCGTCGCCGCACCGGGTGACGCCCGATCGGTGCGTTCGGACGTTCCTTCCTCGCTCGTCCCGGTGACACGGGACGAATGGAGCGGCCCCGTGGCGACTCGTTCGGGCGCGGCCGCGGGAGAAGGCGCGGTGGGGGTTCACTCACCCACTGCCGAGACCACCTCGCGGCACTGCGTCGAGTTCCGCCTCGTGGGCCAGATCCGCCAGCCGCGCGGCGAGTCTCGGCGGATCGGTGGGCACGAGGCTCAACCACTGTTCACCGGCCCGACCCTCCGCGACCGCGCCGAGGTAGCCGCCCTCGTCCGTGACGAACCAACTCACCCCACCCATGCGGTGCAGCTTCGTCCCGCGACGGACTCGGATCGAGAACTGTCCGGCGGCCAGCACCGGCCTCGATTGAATGGCCAGCGCCTCCCGCGCCTGCTGCTCGAACACACGCGCGCGGCGCGTGTTCGAATGCTCCGTCGCCGCGTCGGCGACCGTGGTGAGTGCCGAGGCGGGAAGGTTCACTCCCATGCCGGGGCCCGCGTCGAAGTCGGGGAGCACGCCGACCACCGCTCCGAACGCCTCACCGGCGTGGATGGCGGTCAGGGCGACCGTACGTCGAGGTTGGACGGCCAACACGCCCCGGTCGCCCACCACCGCGGCGACCGCCCGCACCGGCTCGGGGTCGGACAGGTCGGCCAACGCCTCGCACTCGACCGTGAGGGACGCTCGCGCGAGCAGATCGAGTCGCTCCCGCAACTCGGGATCGAGTTCCCCGCCGCGCACGAGGCCGCGTTCGGCGAGATTGGCGTACACCTCCTCCCGAATGCGGGCACGTTCGTGGTCCGTCCGCCCCACGCTGCGCACCACCAACGGCGCGGGGCTACCGGAACAGCCGAGATCGGACCACAGGATGTCGAAGGCGGACGCCGACACCCGGATCACACCGGGACCGACCTTCCGGTCATCGAAACGGCACCGCCTGCCCTCTCGGAGGCGCCGTGGGTCAACGACGGTGGCTCGGGGAAACGCGTGTCGGGAACCGCCTCCCCGAGCGCGGTGTCCCGCGCGTACATCACGTCGATCGCGCGTTGCCGTGCCTCCTCGGCCTCGGCTCTCCGCGCCGCCATCGCCTCGGAAAGCCCCACGAGCTGCCACACGTCACCACTGGTGACGGCCTCTCGGATCATCGTGCCCGGATCGTAGGGCACCGGCTCGGGCATCTGCGCTCTCGCTCGGGCCGCGGCCTCGGCCTGTCCCGCCACAGCGCGTCCGAGCACTTCCGAAAGCTCGGCCGCCCGCCGCGACCACGCCCCGGCCTCACGGACCACCGAGCGCAGCGCCTCCGCGGCGTCGCCCCGCCACACGCTCTCCCCGCGGCCCGACAGGTCGACGAGGACCTCCCCCGCCTCCCGCAAGTCCTTCGCCAACTCCGTCCACTCACGACTGATCTCACCCGCCGCCGCGGGATCGTTGCCCTCGCCGACCTCCCGGTACATCTGCTCGTGGCTGTAGGACTCGTAGCGGCGATCGGCTACTGGCTTCGCGGTCATGCCACCTCCGGTTCGATCAGCTCGGCCACCGTGGTAGCGCGAGTGCAAGCGCGTTCCGTGTCCCGGAAGTCGGCCGTGGTCACGTCGATGTGGATGGTGCGTACGCCGGGACTCTCGGCGGCCAGGGACACCGAGCACGTCCCGTCGTCGACGGCGCGGTCGGCGATGAGCAGCGCCGGCGTGGCCCCCACGCGCAGTTCCTCCGCCTCCGGGGTTCGGGCCCGGATGGCCGCGAGGTCCGTGTGGTCGTCCACCGTGACCGTGACCCCGAAGGAACCGGGCTCCACGTAGTCACAGGCAAGCGACCCGGCCACCGTGATGGGCTCTCCCGGCGACGTCAGGCCGACCGATGACCGATCGCGCGCGTCGAGCAGAGCGCACGGGTCGAGTTCCGCCTCGCCCGGCGAGGACCGCGTGGTGGGAACGGTGGTCGGGGCGGAGTTCACGCCTTCCGGGTCTTCGCCGCCTTTCGCGTCCGCCGCGGCCTCGAGTCCTCGCTCGGACACGCCACATCCCGCGGTGGCGACGAGCAGTCCGACCACCACCGGCGCGAGCCGACCTCCGAGCGCGCGCACGCGGACGTCAACCCCCACCCACGCAGTCCACTCCGTCGGAGGCCGCGCGGTCCTGCTCGTCGTAACGACGCAGGGCGACGTCGATGCGTTCCTTGAGGTCCTGGATCTCCCGCCCGAAGCGGGTCAGCGACTCGACGGCCGAGCCGGTGTCGTCGATGCCGTACCTCGCCATGAACTCGCCGATCTCCTTGGCGTAGCCCTCGCCGAGAGGCACCGAGCGGCCGAGCACCTTGGCCCGGCGCACCATTCGCCCCACCGCGTCCTGCACCTCGCTCAACTTGGCGAAGGTGTCGGCGGCGAGGTCGGGTGCGACGGCGAAACCGTCCGACGGCACGCGCACGTCGACTTCGCTCATTACCGCACCTCTCTCGGTAGCCGACCGACTACGCTGCAGTAGCGTAGGCGAGTTCGGACTTCCGCCAAGATCTGTGGTCGGAACTCACCTGAAAGGGGCAATACTCCCCTGTGAGAAGCTGCACACCGCAGCGGAAAACGATCAACCGGGCGGGACACCGGATGGGCCGCTGTTTGACACACTGCGTGGCAGCTCGGCTCGCGAGTTCGCCGGGGCGACGAGAAGCCCTTCCGGGGGCTCGGACTGCCGCGAAGGCATCGGGTATCAGGAGGTCGTGTGACGTCGAGAGGACAGTTCACCGCTGTGTCCGCCCCCGTTTCGCCGGGCGACGGCCACTCCGTCTCCGAGGCGCACTACCCATCCGACGGGTACTCCGGTGACCACGGCGCCCCGAGCGACGAGACCCCGGTCGGCCTCGACCAGTTGCACGACACCGTCCGGCGGATCGCCGCCAACGTCGAGCGCGTGCTGGTGGGCAAGCCCGAAGTCGTCCGGATCGCCTTGGTGACCCTGCTCGCCGAGGGGCATCTCCTCGTCGAGGACGTCCCCGGAGTCGGCAAGACCTCCCTGGCCAAGGCGCTCGCCCGCTCGATCGACTGCACGGTGAGCCGGGTGCAGTTCACCCCCGACCTGCTGCCCAGCGACGTCACCGGGGTCTCCATCTACAACCGTCAGCGGGCGGAATTCGAATTCCGTCCCGGCCCCGTGTTCGCCAACATCGTCGTGGGCGACGAGATCAACCGGGCGTCCCCGAAGACGCAGTCGGCTCTGCTGGAATGCATGGAGGAGCGGCAGGTCACCGTCGACGCCACCACGTACCGGCTCGGCAGCCCCTTCATGGTGATCGCCACGCAGAACCCGGTCGAGATGGAGGGCACCTACGCCCTGCCCGAGGCCCAGCGGGACCGCTTCACCGCTCGCCTGTCGATCGGCTACCCCGACCTCAACGCCGAGCTGGCGATGGTCGACGAGCACGCCGGTGTCGACCCCCTGGCCGAGCTGCGGCCCGTCTCCGACGGTGCCACGGTGCAGCGGCTGATCGAGAAGGTTCGTTCGCTGCACGTCTCTCCCGAGGTGAAGAAGTACGCCGTCGAGTTGTCGGCGGCGACGCGGCAACTGCCCGAGGTCCGACTCGGTGCGTCCCCGCGGGCGACCCTGCAGTTGGTGCGCGCCGCCCGCGCGCAGGCCGCGCTCTCGGGTCGGGAATTCGTCGTGCCCGACGACCTGCACGCCGTGGCCGTCCCCGTGCTCGCCCACCGCTTGGTGCTGACGACGGAGGCCCACGCCGCCCGCCGATCGGCCACGGACGTCGTCCGCGCCGTGCTGGCCCGCGTGCCGGTGCCGCACGGTGCCCGTCCCCGGTGACGCCGTGTTCCGTTCGCTGTCCGGTCTCACCACTCGTGGCCGGTGCCTGCTCGCCGCCGGGGTCGCCGCGGGTGTGTGCGCCGTGGTGCTCAACGAACGCGACCTGCTTCGGGTCGCGGTGTTCGTCTTCGCCCTCCCGCTGTGCGTGGTGCTGCTGGCCTCGGCCTCCCGCATGACCATCTCCGCGTCCCGCTCCCTGCTGACCGAGCGCATTCCCGTCGGGGGATACGGCGAGGTGCAGCTCGAGATCTGGCGCACGGGACGCATGCCCGGCGGCGAGGTGCTGCTGGAGGACGGCCTGCCGTACACCCTGGGATCGAAGCCCCGGTTCGTCGTGGAACGCCTTCCGCACCAACAGCCCGTGCCGTTGCGCTATCCCGTCCGGCCGACGCTGCGCGGGGTGCACCGGATCGGCCCGCTTCGCGCCACGATCACCGATCCTTTCGGACTGTGCGAGTTCGAGCGGGAACTCGTCGCGCACTCCCGGCTGATCGTGACTCCCCGCGTGACCACGCTGTGGGGGGTTCCTCGCGGCACGGGGTCGGCCTCGGGCGAGGACAACGGAGTGCGCCTGCACGCGGGCCAGGGAGAAACGGACGTCGTGGTGCGGCAGTACCGGCAGGGTGACGACCTGCGCAAGGTGCACTGGCGCTCGACCGCCCGCCGGGACGAGATGATGGTGCGCGTCGAGGAACGGCCGTGGCACGGCGGCACCACCGTGTTGCTCGACCACCGGGCCTCGGCTCACCGCGGCACGGGCACGCACTCCAGCCTGGAGTGGGCCGTCGAGTTCACCGCCAGCGTGTGCCTGCACCTCAACAAGGAAGGGCAGCGGGTCCGGCTCGTCAGCGAGCACGGCAAGCTGCTCGTCGACACGCCCGAGCAGGCGGGCCCCGGCCACACCGGTTCGGTGCTGGACTCTCTCGCCGCGGCGACTCCCACGCACGAACGGGACATCGTGCTCGGTTCCGATCCGGGCCAGGGACAGGAACTCATCGCGGTGCTCGGCACGGTGGGCACCGAGTCGGTCCACGAATTGACGCGACACCGTCCCCGTGGCACCCGAAGCTATGCCGTACTTCTCGACACCACCACATGGGCGGGTGGGGACGCCGCGACCGACGGCGACGTCACGGTCGCCGACACGGCCGCGCTCCTGCGCGCCGCGGGCTGGGGGGTCGTCGTGGCGCGGGCGGACCGCTCGGTGTCCGAGGTGTGGACGGAGCTGTGCCACACGACGGTGCCCGGCGCGTCGCTGATCGGGGGCAGCTCATGACGACCACGACCACACCACCTCGGCACACCCGGCAGCAGCCCGGCTCCGGACGAAGCACCCGCAGGCTGGCCATGACGGGCACGCTGCTGGCCCCGGCCGCCGCCATGTTCGCCACCGTCAGCGCGGCGACGTCCCTCACCGGCGTCGTCCGGGGCAGCGTGTGGCTGGCCTACGCCGTCGTGGCCGCGTTGCTCGTAGCGTTCACGGGTCTCGCACTGCGCGCGCTACGGACGCCGACGCTGCTGGTGGGACTCGGCCAGGTCGTCGTCCTGCTGTTCCTGGTCACCGGGTCGTTCACGCGCAACGGCCTGCTGGTGATCGTCCCCGGTCCCGCCGCCCTGGCCGAGCTGGACGACGTGCTGACGGCGGCGTTCGAGACCGTCAGGACCGGGGTCCCGCCGGTCGAGGACACCGCCCCCATCCTGTGCCTCACCACGATCGCCATCGGTCTCGTCGCGATCGTGGTGGACACGCTGGTCGTGGCCGCCGCCGCACCGGCCGCGACGGGGTTGGTCCTGCTGTGCGTCTACGCCGTGCCCTCCGCGCTGGCCGACGACCTGCTGCCCTGGTGGACGTTCGTGCTCGGCGGCACGGCGTTCGCCACCCTGCTGGCCGTCGACGGCAGTCACCGACACCGCAGGGGGCGCAACCGGCCCGCACAGGACGCACGGGCCTCGGCCGCGGCGTTGTCGGTCCCGGTCGCCGTGGTGGCCGGTGCGCTCGCGGCCGGTCTCGTCGCGGGCACGACGGTCACCGTCATCGGCACCGAGGGAAGCCTTCCGGGCAGCAAAGGCGAGCGGACCGTGCTGGGTGGCCTGGGGGTCAACGCGTTCACCTCGCTGCGCGGCATGCTCGACCAGGGCGAGGAGGTACCGCTGTTCCGGGTCACCGGGCTCGACGAACCCCGACTCCTGCGCGCGTTCACCCTCGACACCTACCGCCCGAACGAGGGCTGGGGACTTCCCGACGGCCCCATGCCCGCCGGTGTGCCCGCCGACGGCGAGCTGCCGCCCGCGCCCGGCGACGACGGGAGCGCGGCCGACCACCGCGTCAGCATCGAACCGGTGCACTGGAACGACGTGTGGCTTCCCGTCTACGGCGCTCCCCGTGCCCTGGAGGGACTGACCGAGGGCTGGTACTACGACCGCACGAGCGGCGCGGTGTTCCGCGAACGCAGGCTGAACCCCGCGCCCTACGTCGAGACCGCCGTACTGGAGGAGCCGAGCCGGGCCGAACTCCGCCGGGCCGAACCCGACCCCGGTGAGGTGCCCCCCGTCTACACCGAGTTGTCCCACATCGATCCGCGAGTCGCCGACCTCGCCGAGGAACTCACGGCGTCGGCCGACACCACTTTCGACAAGGTGCAGGCGATCTGGGAGTACTTCGGCGTCGAGAACGGCTTCGTCTACGACGTCCAGACCGCTCCCGCCTCGGACGACGACGCCCTCGCCGACTTCGTTCTCCACGGCAAGCGCGGCTACTGCGAGCAGTTCGCCTCGGCGATGGCGGTGATGTTGCGGTCACTCGACATCCCTTCCAGGGTCGCTGTGGGGTTCACCGGTGGTTACCGCGACGGCGACGTCCGCACGATCACCTCCCGTGACGCCCACGCCTGGGTGGAGGTGTACTTCGGCGAACTCGGGTGGGTGGGCTTCGACCCGACCCCCTTGGCGAACGGGCGCGGCTACGTCCCGCCCTACCTCGGCGACGAGGAGGACTCGGACGGCGCCTCGGCGGACGACGAGGAGACCTCGAGCACGCCGACCGAGGAGCGGGCCGAGGAACCGGAGCCGTCCCAGTCTCAAGAGACGTCGGCGGACGGTACGCAACAGGCACAGGCGACGTCGTCCTCCACGTCGGGGGCGTGGGTGGTCGTGCTCGTCTCGGTCGCCGCCGCGGCGGCCCTGGCGGCCGTGGTGATCGCGGTCGTGACCGCCGCCCGGAAGCGACGCGCTGCGGGCAACACAGCGGCGAACGGCTCGACGACGTGGCTGTCCTTCCTCGCCGTCGCCCTGGGAATCCTCTCCGTGGCCCTGCTGGCGTGGTGGCTGTACTGGATCGTGTCGCTGGTCCTGCTCGTGGGCTCCGCGCTGCTGCTGGCGCCGTCCGTGGTGCGGCAGGTCCAACGCCACCGCAGGCTCCGGGACGTGGAGCGGGGGGACGACACCCACGCCGCCGACGCCGCGTGGCGGGAGCTGCGTCAGGAGTGCGTCGACCGCGGTCTCGACATCGCCGACACCGACACCGTGCGACTGGCCGCTCAGAAGATCGCCCGTGGCCAGCGGTTGGACGAGCAGGGCAAGAACCACCTTCGCACAGTGGTCACCACGATGGAGCAGTCGTGGTACGGGTCCGACCGGAACCAGTACAACCGTGACGCCGCCGGATTCGTCCACGCGTTCCACGGCGTCCTCGACGCCCTCCAGCGATCGGCGCCGCTGTCGTGGCGGCGCAGGCTGCTCCCCCGGTCCCTCGTTCGCCAGCTGCGGCCCCGCGCCCGACGCTGAGATTCCACACACGAAAATCCGCTGCTCGGGTCCACGGGGAGTCGATCTCGACCCCGGAATCCGAGCAGCGGAGAAGAACCTATTCGGGTGATGCCGTCAGCGGTCCTCGAAGCGCCGGCGGAACCGCTCCTCCATGCGCTGGGTGAAGCTGCTCTTGGCCGAGGAGCCACCCTTGCCGCCCCCTCGCTGCCGCACGGAGTCGGGGGCCTCGCTCGGGGCTCCGAGCGCCGTCACGGCCATGAGCACGCCGCCGAACATCACCACGAACCCGAGCACGCTCAGCCACGGGACCTCGGCGATGCGGAGGAACGACGCCTGCCCGGCGACACCGAGCACGAGCATGGCAACGCCCACGACGAACAAGGCGGCGCCCTGTAGGCGCCGACGGCGCGTGGGCCTGCGCAACTTTGTTCCGCGCACGGCAGAAGCGAACTTGGGGTCCTCGGCATAGAGCTCGCGCTCGATCTGGTCGAGCAGCCGCTGCTCATGCTCGGAGAGTGGCATCTTTCCTCCTCCGGCACAGCGTTGTCTGGCGACCCCTGGCGGGCGCCGGAACCGCGCATGGACGTCGACCCGGACTACCCCCGATCGGGGTGTCAATACCAGGATACGAGGCCCACGCGCGCAGGACTACCCGATCTCCCCCCAACCGTCGCGCCATTTGCCACGAACGGCCCAGCGCGGCCACCGTCCGCCCGGATCCTCGCCGTGGACCACCCACAACGGCCACTCGACGCCTCCGGTGGTCGGCGATGGGGGTCACTCCGTGTCACGCTCCAGCAGCGACGCGGGACGCACGGCCGCGGCCCCGAACTTGGCCCGCGCGATGTCGGCGGCGACCTCGGCGTCCCGCCACCGGGACGCCGGCCGTGCGTCGTCCAGACTGAGCTGCTCGGCGTCGCCCTCGCCGGTGAGACCCTCGACCCTCACCCCCAGCAGCCTCACGGGCGCGGAGGGGCCGAGCTCGGCCAGCAGAGCGGCGGCCGTGTCGTAGATGGTCCTGGCCACGTCCGTGGCGCCGGAGAGGGTCCTGGCCCGCGTGACGGTGCGGAAGTCGATGAAACGAACCTTGATCGACACCGTCCTGCCCCGCAGCCGCCGGGAACGAAGCGTGGCCGCCACCTTCTCCGACAGGCTCAGCAGCTGCCGTCGTTGGTCCCGGCCGTCGACCAGGTCGGTGTCGAACGTGCGCTCCGCCCCGAGGGATTTCTCCTCGCTCTGGGGAACCACCTTGCGGTCGTCCCGCCCGTGGGCCAACGCGTGCAGGTGTTCGGCCGTGACCGCGCCCACCCAGCGACGCAGTCGTTCGACCGGGGTGGCCGCGAGGTCCCCGACGGTCGCCAGGCCGTGTCCCCGGAGGACCTCGGCGGTCTTCGGCCCCACTCCCCACAGGGCCGACACCGGCAACGGGCGCAGGAACGGCACCGTCTCCGCCACCGGCACCACCACCATGCCGTCGGGCTTGGCCATGCCGGAGGCCAGCTTCGCCACGAACTTGACCCCGGCCACGCCCACGGAGCACCGCACCCCGTGCTCGGCCTCCACCCTGGCCCGGATTCGACGGCCGATCTCCCCCGGAGTGGCCCCGAGCCTGCGCAACGCGCCCGTCACGTCGAGGAACGCCTCGTCGAGGCTCAGCGGCTCCACCAGGGGCGTGTAATCGCCGAAGATGGCCATGACACCTCGGGAGACCTCGCGGTAGAGCCCCGGTGTCGGCGGCAGGTACACGGCGTGCGGGCACAGTTTGCGCGCCGCCGCCACCGGCATGGCCGACGAGATCCCGAACCGCCGGGCCGGGTAGTTGGCCGACAGCACCACCGAACGCGGGCCGGTTCTCGCCACCACCACGGGGCGGTCGGCCAGCTCCGGCCGTGTGCGCAGCTCCACGGCCGCGAAGAACGCGTCCATGTCGACGTGCAGCACGTGACAGCCGGTGTCGTCGGGCCACGTGGTACCGGTGGCCCGGAATCGTTCGAACCCATCGGGCAGCGCCGTGTTCCGTCCCATGACGGGAGAAGCCTACGTCGCACCCCCGACAATCACGGGTCGGCCGAGGGTGTCAGGACGGTTTGCGGGCCAGCACGTGCAGACGGGTGGCGATGTCACGCAACGGCCTGGTCACCGCGGCCACGGACTCGAACTCGGCGAGCTCCTTCTCCCAGGACGTCGCCTCGACGGAGACCCCTTCCGGGGAGACGACCTCCGACACGACCCCGTCGCCCCGGACGTGCTCCACCGACAGCCCGGCCTCCTCCAGCAACGCGGTCAGGGCGTCAGCGTCGAACCTGCGCAGGACCGTTTCCGAATCGCCGCTGCGCACGCCGTCGGGCTCGCACAACAGTTCCCTGGCCTCCGCGAGCCTGCCGGCCAGGGCCCGGTGCAGGACGGCCGCGTAGCGGTTGGCCGCCAACACCGACACCGCGCCGCCGCCCGCCATGGCCTCCACGATCGCCGCCACGGTGCGGCGGGGATCGTCCACGACCTCCAGGAGGGAGTGTGCGAGCACGAGGTCGGCGGAAGCGGACCGGACGTGCTTCGCCAGCGCGTCCGAATCGTCGGCGACCACCGTGATGCGGTCGGACACGCCTTCCTCGGCCGCGCGCCGCTCCAACGTCGCGAGCGCGTTGAGGTTCGGTTCCACGACCGTGACCCGGCAGCCCTCCACGGCGAACGGCACCGCCCACACCCCGCTGCCGCCGCCGACATCCACAACCACAGGCTCCTCGGCTCCTCGGGCCCGCGCGGCGCGCAGTTCGGCTTCCAGCACCTTTCGCACCGCCGCCGACCCGTGACCGGCCGAAGTCTCCGCTCGCATGGACCCCAAGCGTAGTTGGGGCACCTCACGCGTTCTCACGGTGACCATCCCCGGCTACGCTCGCAGGCGTGCACACGGTCGCCGTACTGAGCCTCAAAGGAGGCGTCGGCAAGACGACGGTCGCGCTCGGTATCGCCTCGGCTGCGCTCCGCAGGGGAACCCGGACGCTGGTAGCGGATCTGGACCCGCAGGGAAACGCCACGGCGACGCTCGACCCGCCGCTCACCGACGCCACGCTCGCCGACGTGCTCGAAGCGCCTCGGCTCGGGGTACTGACGAAAGCGATCGCTGCCAGCGGGTGGAGCGACGACGTCGACGTCCTCGTGGGTTCGGAAGAGCTGGAGCTGCTCAACGAACCGGGGCCGACGGCCCCCCGCATGGACAGCCTGGCGCGGGCGCTCGACGAGCTGCGCCGCTACCCGCAGGGCAAGCCCTACGAACTCGCGATCCTCGACTGCCCGCCGTCGTTGGGCAGACTCACGCGTTCGGCCCTCATCGCCGCCGACAGCGCGCTGTTGGTCACCGAACCCACCATGTACGCGGTGGCGGGCGCGCAACGCGCGTTGGAGGCCATCGACAACATCCGCGCCCGGCACAACCCGCGACTGCGCCCCGCGGGGGTCGTGGTCAACCGGTTGCGCAGCCGGTCGTACGAGCACGAGTACCGCGTCCAGGAACTACGGGAGTCGTTCGGCAGCCTCGTGATGCCGACCGCGATCCCCGACCGGCTGGTGATTCAGCAGGCGCAGGGAGCCTGCACACCCATCCACGAGTGGAACTCGCCGGCCGCCGCCGAGATCGCCCTGACGTTCAACATGGTGCTGGCGAAGATCCTGCGCTCCAATCGCGCCGGTCGGCATCGGCTGAGCTCCGAGGAACCCGAACCCGCTCCCCGGCGCGGCGAGCAGCCTCCTCGGGTGCCCACCGAACGTCCGTACGCCCGGCACGAGACGGGGTGAGGCGTGCCCGAGGGTGACACCGTCTTCCGGACCGGCGAACAGCTCCGCCGGGCCCTGGTCGGTCGGACCCTCACCCGCACGGACTTCCGACACCCGAGACTCGCGACGCTCGACCTGACCGGGCTCGACGTCGTGGCCGTCCGGACGGTGGGCAAGCACCTGTTCCTACGGTTCTCCGACGCCACCAGCCTGCACAGTCACCTGAGGATGGACGGCTCGTGGCGGGTGTTCCGGCCGGGACAGCGCTGGTCGGCGCCCGGCCACCACGCGCGAGTCGTCCTTTCCCACCGCGACGGCGAGGCGGTCGGCTTCCGGGTCCACGACCTCGCCGTCGTGCCCACCGAACGGGAGGAGCGGTTCGTGGGCCATCTGGGCCCCGACCTTCTCGACCCGAACTGGTCGGAGGCCCACGCGGCCACCGCGGCCGAGGCGCTGCGCCGCCGCCCGGACGCCGAGATCGGCGAGGCGTTGCTGGACCAGCGCGTGATGGCCGGCATCGGCAACGTCTACAAGACCGAGATCTGCTTCCTGCTCGGGGTCTCCCCGTGGACCCCCGTGGCCGAGGTGGACGCGGACCACGCGGTGGAGCTGGCCCACCGGCTGCTCGCGGCCAACGCGCACCGCTTCCGGCGCAGCACCACCGGCATGGACGCGCCGGGACGCCGTAGCTGGGTGTACGAGCGCACCCGACAGGGCTGCCTGCGCTGTGGCGGGCAGGTCCGCGTCGCGTCGCAGGGGGAGGGAGTCCACGCCCGCCCGACCTGGTACTGCCCGCACTGCCAACCGGGTCCCGTACCGGCGTGACGCCGGGCACCGCAAAATACGTTGCCGCACCACTTCGCCCTCGCCTAGCGTGGCGAGTACACGGGAAAGGAGGTGGTCCAACGGTGAATATCCACAGGACTCGTGAGGTGGCTGTCCACTGACAGCACGTACGGGCCACCCAGTCGACGTATGTGCCTGTCGGTGAATACCAGGCAGTCACCGGCCCCCAGTGCTTCCGGGAACCGGTCCGTCCCGGACCCGACCGGCTGACGACGGTCGGGAGTCGCACTGGGGGTCTTCTCATTCCGGGCACCACCCGCCGACCACCCGGTTCCCGTGGCAGATACTGGACGTCGTGCTCTTCGACAGGATCGTCCGGCCCGCCCTCTACCGCCTCCACCGGAACGACGCCGAGGCCGTGCACGAACGCACCGTGCAGCTGCTCGCCGGGGTGGGCAGATTCGGTCCCCTCACCACGGCGTTACGCCGGTACTACCGGGTCGACGACCCGTGCACCGTGTTCGGTGTCCGGTTCCCGAACCGGCTCGGCCTCGCCGCGGGGATGGACAAGGACGGCCGCGCCCTGAACGCGTGGTCCGCGTTGGGCTTCGGCTTCGTCGAGGTGGGCACGGTGACCCGCCACGCGCAGCCGGGGAACCCCGGACCGCGGCTGTTCACCCTCGACGCCAGTGACGCCGTGCTCAACCGTATGGGCTTCAACAACGCCGGCGCGGAGGCCCTCGCGCGACGGCTGGCCACCGACGGCACCCCGGACGTCCCGCTCGGCATCAGCATCGGGAAGTCCAAGGTCACCCCGGTCGAGGACGCGATCTCCGACTACCGGACCTCGCTCGTCACCCTGTCCCCGTACGCCGACTACGTGGCGATCAACGTCAGCTCCCCCAACACACCGGGGTTGCGCACGCTGCAGGACCGCGGCGCGCTGACGGAACTGCTGACCGAGCTCTCCCGCACCTCCCGTGAACTCGCGGAGGCCGCCCGGCGCGAACCGGTGCCCCTGCTCGTGAAGGTGGCTCCCGACCTGTCGTTCGACGCTCTCGACGAACTCCTGGGCGTCTGCCTCGACCACGGCGTCTCGGGCGTGATCGCCACCAACACCACCCTCTCCCGAGAAGGGCTCGCCCCGGAGGACGCCCGGTTCGCCTCCGAGCAGGGCGGACTCTCGGGACGCCCCCTCGCCGCGCGCTCGGTGGAGATCGTGCGCTTCATCCACGACCGAGTGGGCGACTCACTGCCGATCATCGGGGTGGGCGGCATCGGGAGCCCGGACGACGCGCTCCGCATGCTCGACGCGGGAGCGAGCCTGTTGCAGGTCTTCAGCGCGTTCGCGCTCCACGGCCCCGCGGTGGTGAAGCGGATCAACTCCCGGCTTTCGCGGCAGCGGGCCGTACCGCGCTGAGGTGACGCAGGTAGGCGCGCCAGCACTCCCACGCGGTGAGGTCCACCCCACCCTCGGCCACGGCCGGATCGCACAGGATCGCGGGCGCGCTCGTGCCGTCCGCCAGGTCCACCGTGCCCAGGCGCATCGGCGCGGACAGCCCGGCGACGAACTCCCCGAGCGCGGCGGGGGAGAGCAACCATTCCTCCCCGAGCAACGGCCCACCCTCCGTCGGAACGTCCGTGGGCACGACTCCCGCCTCGGGCGGGTCCTGCTCGAACAGCACCAGCCGGTAGTGGCGTGAGGTGGTCGCGAAGCCCGTGAAACGCGCCCCGACCCGCTCCAGCTCGACCGCCCGTGGCTGGCCTCGCAGGAAGGACCCGAAGGCGATCAGCCGCACTCCCACGTCCGGATAGGGCGAGGGCGCCTGGGACCCGGTGAGCAGCCCCGCGAGGTCGAGCGCGATCTGGTCGTCGAACGGCTTCGTCAGCAGTCCCACCCCGCCTCCGTCGCGCACGGGAAGCAGCATGGCGGCCGTGTCCAGACGCGTCACCAGCCGCGCGAGCGAACCCGCCCCCCTGCCCTGGGGCAGCAGCAGCGCGTCGTGGTCCCGCAGTGCGAGCGCCGCACGACGGCGGCAGAGGACGTCCCCGTCGCCGAAGTCGATCTCGTCCGTCACCGCGCCCGCGACCCGCAACGTCTCCGCCGTCGTCCGGAGTCGAGCCGCCTCCGCGGGAGGCAGTCCGGCGAGGAACGCGTGGTCGGGGACCCCGACGCGGGGGTGGTCACCCGCGCTCAGGCGCACCGACTCGGGCCAGTGCCTGCTGAACGTCGCCGAATCCGACCGGGGGTCCGGCCCCGTCACCGCGGCCGCCACCTGCTGGGCCACGGCCGCGTCCCGCGCCAGCACCGTGGTGATCCCCGACTCGCTCGCGGGCAACAGGCCGCGGGTGGGCACGAACCCGACCACGCCGCGGCAGGCGGAGGGCGGCTCGGTCACCAACAGCGCGTCGAGCTTGCTGAGCGTCTCCAACCGCACCTCGGTACCGGGGGAAGGCGCCCCCGGCACCGTGTGCCCGGCGACCACCGCGCCCGCCCGCATCAGTCTGCCCACGACGACCGGCTGGTCCGGCGCGGCGACGAGGGTGCCCACCAGCGGCAGGTGCTCCCCCGCCCGAACCCGCTCGTCCACGGCCTTGGCCTCCACGAGGACGTCCTCCCGGCAACGCAGCCGCACGGACGGTGCGGGGCCGAGCCCCCGCGAGAGCGCGTCGAACACCGAGAGCACGCGCTGCACGGCTTGGCTCGTGGTGATGGGAGGAAGCGGGACCGTGTCGTCGTCGAACAGGAACAGGTTCACGCCGCTGTCCTTTCCTGACAGAGTCTGGCGCGTAGTACCTACCCGGCTCGGCAGTCGGTCAACCGGCCCCTACGAGAACACCCGTTCCTACGACGACGACAGCTCCCGCAACGCCGACGCCAACCCCGCCAGGCGATCGGTGGCGTCGGTGAGTGCTTCCCTGGCCTGCGGCACGCCTCCGCTGGAGGCCGCCACCGCCCGGCCCGCGGCGGCGACGAGGGAGCCGTACTCCTCCACCCCCTCGTCGAGTTGCCCGCGCAGCTCCGCCACCGCGGCGTCCAACGCCGCGTGTTCGCTCGCGGGCGCGGACGCCCTCGCCCGCTCGACCGACTCGATCCGCGCGGCCAGCGTCCGCAACGCGGCGGCGGCCTCCTCCGCGGTGGAGCGGGTCTGTTCCACCGACAACTGCGGCACCGGCGCCGTACCGTGTTCGGCGGACTCGGACAGTTGGGCCAGCAGCTCCGCCAGCGACGCTTCGCTTCGCGCCAGTCGCTCCATCGGCTCCCTGGCCACGGACCCCCTACGTGGCAGCTCGGGTGGGCGAGGCGTCGCCGGCACCGTGATCTTGCTCAGCCGGTACAGCCGAATCCCCGAACGGACCCCCAGTGCACCGAAGACCACCGTGCCGACCAGGCCGCTGAAGGCCCCTCGCCATCCGTCTATTCCCCCGGTGAGCCCTGCGTAGCCGACGACCGCGTACAGGACGGCCACCAGCGAAAGCACGATCCACAGCGTCAGGGCACGCGACGTGCGGCGCTTACGACGTTCGTGCTTCGCCGCGGGGTCGTTCCAGCGCGCCCACTTCTCCCGGACCTCGGCGACGACCGGCGGCACGACGGGAACCGGTCGAGACTCGGTTTCGGCTCCCTCGGACGTCCGAGCCGTCTTCGCGGCGTCGGCATACGCACGCACCATCCGCTGGGCGCGCTGGGCGTAGTCGGGCAGACGCTGTAAGTGTTTGTCGAACTTCGCGAAACGCTCGTTCCGTCCGCCCGCCACGGTTTACCCCCACGTGAAGACTGCTGCGGTCACGCCTGGTTCTTCTGACGCTCGGCCTCGACCCTGGCCTGAATCTCGCGCTGGATGTCCGAGGACGTCGACGAGCTCGACGCGGTGCTGCTCCCGGACTCGCCGCTCGTGACCTGCGCGACCGACTCGCCCCTCATGGAAGCCCTGATCTGCTCCAGGCGGTTGTGACCCGCCAGCTGGGTGGTGGAGTGCTGAACCTCCAGCATCCGACCCTGCACGGAGTTCTGCGCCAGCTCGGCCGATCCCAGGGCCGTGGTGTACCGCTTCTCGATCTTGTCGCGGATCTCGTCCAGCGACGGCGTGTTGCCCGGCGCGGCCAGCTCCGACATCTGGTTCAGCGAGGCCGACACCTGCTCCTGCATCTTCGCCTGTTCGAGCTGCGACAGCAGCTTGGTGCGCTCGGCCAGCTTCTGCTGCAGCATGGCGGCGTTACGCTCGACGGCCTGCTTGGCCTGCTCGGCGGCCTGCAACGCCTGGTCGTGCAGCGTCTTCAGATCCTCGATCGCCTGCTCCGCCGTGACGAGCTGCGCGGCGAAGCCTTCCGCGGCGGTCTCGAACTCCTGGGCCTTCTTCTCGTCACCCTTCGCCCTGGCCTCGTCTGCGAGGGTCAGCGCCTGACGAGTGGAGGCCTGCAGCTTTTCGACCTCACCGAGCTGCCGGTTGAGCTTCATCTCCAGCTGTCGCTGGTTGCCGATCACCGAGGCGGCCTGCTGGGACAGGGCCTGATGGTTTCGCTGCGCCTCCTCGATGGCCTGCTGGATCTGCACCTTGGGATCAGCGTGCTCGTCGACCTTGGACGAGAACGCCGCCATCAGGTACTTCCAGAACTTCACGAAAGGGTTGGCCATCTCCTCCGCCTGCTTTCTCGCGTACCACAGTTGCCGACCGGGTACCGCACCTGCCCGACAAACGTCAACGTCGAATACGCTGCGCGCTTCTCGAACACGTGATCCCCGTGTTTGGGTTCCATCGTGTCAGGTCGGACGTCGCCGTTCCAGGCGACCCCGCCGATTTCAGGGATCACCCTGATGCCGCGGCCTTATGCGGCCAGCACGGCCTTCGACTTCGGGGCACGAATGGTGGTCCGCAGCGTCGGAGACAGGCGGAAGTCCGTGAGATCGTCACGCTTGCGGCCAGTGACCAGACGGCCGCCCTCGAAACCACGCTTCCTCTCGTCCATCCGCCCCTCGCCCGGTGTGTCCTTGCCTTCCTCGGCGCCCACGGTCGTCAGTTCGTCGGGGCGGGGATCGACGGCCGCGTCGACCCGGTCGAGTGCCGAGACGTCCGCGGCGACGTTGCGCAGCAACTCGCTCAGCGGCAGCTCCAGCGCCTCGCAGATCGAAGCGAGCAGCTCGCTGGACGCCTCTTTCTGCCCTCGTTCGACCTCGGACAGGTACCCAAGGCTCACCTTGGCGGCGCGGGAGATGTCGCGCAGCGTCCGGCGCTTGGTGGTGCGGGCATGACGGAGCCGATCACCGATCGCCTCACGCAACAGCACGGTCATCACGCGCCTCCCTTCCTTGTCCCCACGGTACCGAGACCGAGGGACGAAGCGCAGGTGCTTAACACGAACGTCCGCCCACAGCGAACGCTTCGGTTACCGAATATGTTCCCGGAGCAACCGGAGAGCCTCTTCCACTGCGCCCGTTCGGACGTTTTCCCGGTCACCCGACAGATGCACGGTCCGCACCACGCGGGTACCGGGTCCGGCCAGCCCGAGGTGCACGACTCCGGGATCGACACCGTCCTGGGGGTCGGGACCGGCTACTCCCGTGAGACCGAGCCCCCAATCGGCACCGCAGCGGCTCCGGGCCCCCTCTGCCAGTTGCGCGGCGACCTCCGGGTACACGGCACCGTGCTCGGCCAACAGCTTCTCGTCCACGTCGGCGAGGCCGTGCTTGAGGTCGGTGGCGTAGACCACCAGACCACCCCGCAGCACCGCGCTGGCTCCGGGGATCCGCGCGATCGTCGCGCACACGAGCCCGGCCGTGAGCGACTCGGCCGCCGCCACGGTCTGACGGCGACGGGTCAGCTCGGCCACGAGCCACGCCGCCTGCTCGACGTCGTGCCCACCCGGTGCGCTCACTTCAGCTCCACGGGACCTTGGCGGGCGACCGCCCGCAGTCGCACCGCCCTGACGAGGTAGTCCACCCCCGTGCCGAGCGTGAGGAGTACGGCCAGGCCCAACAGGCCCCACACGACGGGCTCGGCCTGCGACGGGAGTGGCAACAACACCAGACCGATGGCCACGACCTGGGTCAGGGTCTTGGCCTTGCCTCCCTTGCTGGCCGGGATGACCCCGTGCCGGATGACCCAGAACCGCAGCGCCGTCACGGCGGCCTCCCGGCCGAGGATCACGACGGTGATCCACCACGGCAGCTCACCGAGCACGCTCAGCCCCAGCAACGCGGCCCCGATCAAGGCCTTGTCGGCGATCGGGTCGACGATCTTGCCGAAGTCGGTCACCAAGTCGTAGCGCCGGGCCAGCCAGCCGTCGAGGCGGTCGGTCACGGCCGCCAGGGCGAACACGGCGGTGGCGACGTAACGCCAGGGCGAGACGTCGAACCACTCGGCCCCGCCGGGAGTGTCCCCCAGGAACAACGCCACGACGAACACCGGCACCAGCACCAGGCGCACCATGGTGAGCACGTTGGCCACGTTCCACATGGGGACGGCCACGTCCTCCCGAACGACGGCGTCGGCCGGGCTCGTCCCGTCAGCCTTGCCGGTACTCACGTCGCGGAGTCCGCAGCGCCGACGGGACGCACCACCAGGTCGACGCCCGCACTGTCCACGACCTCGCAGCGAATCAGCTCACCGACCTCGTACTCGCCGTCGGTGAGCACGACACACTCGCCGTCCACCTCGGGAGCCTGGTGCGCGGCCCTGCCCACGATCTCCTCCTCGACCGACTCCACGAGCACGTCGACCGTCGAACCGATCCGGTCCTCGGCCCGCTGCGCGGTGAGTTCCTCGACCAACGCGGAGATCCGGCCGACCCGTTCGGCGATCTCGGAGTCGTCCAGTTTGCCGTCGAACGTCTCCGCCTCGGTGCCGTCCTCGTCGGAGTACCCGAACACGCCGACCGCGTCCAGTCGCGCCTCGGTGAGGAACCGTTCGAGTTCGGCGACGTCCTCCTCCGTCTCACCGGGGAAACCGACGATCACGTTGGTACGGATACCCGCCTCGGGGGCGTAGGACCTGATCTGCTCGATCAGAGCAAGGAACGACTCCGTGGAGCCGAACCGTCGCATCCGCCGCAGCACGGACTCGCTGGAGTGCTGGAAGGACAGGTCGAAGTAGTCGGCGACCCCCGGCGTGGTGGCGATGACCCGCACCAGGTCCGGCCGGGTCTCGGCCGGCTGGAGGTAGGAGACCCGCACTCGGGCTATGCCGTCGATGGCCGCCAACCTGGGCAGCAGTCGTTCGAGCGCCCGCGTGCCCCCGAGGTCTCGACCCAGGTCCTTGCCGTAGGACGTCGAGTTCTCGCTCACGAGGAACAGCTCCCGCACCCCTTGGCCGGCGAGCCACTCGGCCTCGGCCACCAGCTCGTCGGGGTGCCGCGAGACGAACGAGCCACGGAAGGAGGGGATGGCGCAGAACGAGCAGCGGCGGTCGCAGCCCGACGCGATCTTGAGCGGGGCGACCGGGGAGTCGTCGAGCCGGGAACGCAACACGCGCGGACCCCAGCCAGCGTGACCGGGAACGGTCACCTCCTCAGCGGCGGCCTGCCGCTCGACGGGGGTGATCGGCAACAGCTTCCTGCGGTCGGTCGGCGTGTGCGACTCGACCCGCTTGCCCTCGACGATGTCGGAGAGCCGCTCGGCGAGGTGCGGGTAGTGGTCGAAGCCGAGCACCGCGTCGGCCTCCGGCAGGTTCTCCGCCAGCTCCTGCCCGTAGCGCTCCGCCATGCACCCGACGGCGACGACCTTCGCGCCGGTGTCGGAGGCGGCGAGCAGCGTGTCGACCGAATCCTTCTTGGCCTGCTCGACGAACCCGCACGTGTTGACCACGACGACGTCGCTGGCGGTGGGGTCGTCACTGAGTTCCCAGCCGTCCGCGACGAGCCGACCTGCGAGTTCCTCGGAATCGACCTCGTTACGGGCGCACCCGAGCGTCACCAGAGAAACCCGACGGTGGGGCGAGGATTCAGCGCTAGACACCTGTTCAGGGTAACGGGCACCCCACCACGTTCGAGCACACCCTGGTCACGGCCGATCGCCGTAAGCGCTAGCGTCTATGCCGTGCAAGCACCCCTGATCCGGCGCGCCCGCATCGCCGACGTGCGCACCATCAAAGCGCTGGTCGACCGCGACGCGGGGCGGGTGCTACTGGAAAAAGACCTGATCACGCTCTACGAGGACGTGCAGGAGTTCTGGGTCGCCGAGCTGGACGGCCGTGTCGTGGGCTGCGGTGCGCTGCACGTCATGTGGGAGGATCTCGCCGAGATTCGCACGGTGACCGTGGACAAGGCCGTCCGTGGCCGTGGCATCGGGCACGCCCTGGTGCGGCGGCTCATCGACCTCGCGGTCGAACTCGGGCTCGCACGACTGTTCGTGCTGACCTTCGAGACCGAGTTCTTCGCACGGCACGGGTTCACCGAGATCGAGGGCACCCCCGTCCCCGCGGAGGTCTACGAGGAAATGCGACGGTCGGCCGACACCGGTGTCGCCGAGTTCCTCGACCTGCCGTTCGTGAAGCCGAACACGCTGGGCAACACCCGGATGCTGCTGCACCTCGACAAGCGGACCGATCCCTCGGACGCTCAGCGCTCCTGAAGCAACGCGCTCACCCTGGACAGCCGGGCCAGCCAGCGGGCGGCGACGACCGGGTCGGCGGGCGCGTGGGCGTCCAGCAGGGCCGGGTCGGGTTCCGGACGGGTGTCCGGGACCGAGACGAACCCATCCACCTGCCGAAGCGCCGCCGACGGCGGCACCACGTCACCGTCCAGCAGCGACAACGTGCCGAGTCCACACGCGAACGGCAGCTCGGGCAACGCCGCCGCCAACGCCACCTCGGCCGCGAGCCCGACGGTCGTCTCCAGTGCCGAGGACACGACGCACGGCAGACCGCACGCCTCCGCGACCCGCAGCGCGCGGTGCACACCACCCAGCGGCAGGCACTTCAGCACGGCCACGTCGGCCGCCTCGGCCACGGCCACCCGCAGCGGGTCCTCGGCCCTGCGGATGGACTCGTCGGCGGCGATGCGCACGTCCACCCGGCGTCGCACCTGCGCGAGTTCGGACAAAGTGCGACACGGTTGCTCGACGTATTCGAGGCCTCCCGCCGAGCGGTCGAGGACCCGGATGTGGCGCACGGCGGTCTCGACGTCCCACGCCGCGTTGGCGTCCACGCGGATCGCACCGTCCCGTCCCAGCGCCGAGCGCACGGCCTCGACCCTGGCCTGGTCCTCCCCCAACGATCCGGGCCGGTCGGCGACCTTCACCTTCGCGGTGCGACACCCCGACTTCGTGACGATCTCGTGCGCGGCGTCGGGTCCCACCGCGGGCACCGTGCAGTTGACGGGAATCCGGTCGCGCACCGGGGTGGGCCAGTGTCCCGTGCACTGCTCGACGGCCGCTTCGAGCCACGGCACGGAGCCGGAGTCGGCGTAGTCGTCGAACGGACAGAACTCCCCCCACCCGGCGGGTCCGCGCAACAACATTCCCTCGCGCACGGTGATGCCCCGGAACCGGGTCCGCATGGGGATGGCGTAGACGCGGACGGACTCGACGGCGGCCAGGGGGTCGGGGGTGGTCGTGGACATGGTTCGTCACTCCTCCGCCGAGGGGGCGTCGCCACGGATCATCGCGAGTACCCCCGGCAGGTCCTCCGGCTTCACCAACACCTCGCGTGCCTTCGAGCCCTCCGAGGGCCCCACGACGCCTCGGGTCTCCAGCAGGTCCATCAACCTACCCGCCTTCGCGAAGCCCACCCGCAGCTTGCGCTGCAGCATCGACGTCGAGCCGAACTGCGAACTCACCACCAGCTCGGCGGCCTGGAGCAGGACGTCGAGGTCGTCGCCGATGTCGGGGTCGATGTCCTTCTTCTCGCCCACCTTGGCCGTCGTGACGCCCTCGGTGTAGTCCGGCTCGGCCTGCTCCTTGGTGGCCGCCACGACGGCGGTGATCTCCTCGTCGCTGACGAACGCGCCCTGCACCCGGATGGGTTTGCCCGACCCCATCGGCAGGTACAGCGCGTCACCCATGCCGATCAGCTTCTCCGCGCCCGGCTGGTCGAGGATGACGCGGGAGTCGGTGAGCGACGACGTCGCGAACGCCAGCCGCGACGGCACGTTGGTCTTGATGAGACCCGTGACCACGTCCACGGACGGGCGCTGGGTGGCCAGCACGAGATGGATGCCGGCCGCGCGGGCCTTCTGCGTGATCCGCACGATGGCGTCCTCGACGTCCCTCGGCGCGGTCATCATCAGATCGGCCAGCTCGTCGACGATGGCCATGATGTACGGGTACGGCCGGTAGACCCGCTCGCTGCCGGGCGGCGCGGTGATCTCTCCCGACCGCACCTTGCGGTTGAAGTCGTCAATGTGCCGCACGCGGTTGGCCTGCATGTCCTGGTAGCGCTGCTCCATCTCCTCCACCAGCCAGGCGAGCGCGGCGGCGGCCTTCTTCGGCTGGGTGATGATGGGCGTGATCAGGTGCGGGACACCCTCGTACGGCGTCAGCTCGACCATCTTCGGGTCGATGAGGATCATGCGGCACTCGTCCGGCGTGGCCCTGGCCAGCAGGGAGACCAGCATCGAGTTGACGAAGCTCGACTTACCGGAGCCCGTAGAGCCCGCCACCAGCAGGTGCGGCATCTTCGTGAGGTTGGCGGTGACGAAGTTGCCCTCGATGTCCTTGCCGAGCCCGATGACCATCGGGTGGTCGTCCGACGCCGCCTCGGGCGACCGCAGGACGTCCCCGAGGTGCACCATCTCGCGGTCGGTGTTGGGCACCTCGATCCCCACGGCCGACTTGCCGGGGATCGGGGCGAGTAGGCGCACGTTCTCGGTGGCCACCGCGTAGGCGATGTTCTTGGTCAACGCGGTGATCTTCTCGACCTTCACGCCCGGTCCCAGCTCCACCTCGTACCGAGTGACCGTGGGGCCGCGGGTGAAACCCGTGACCTGCGCGTCGATCTTGAACTGCTCCAGCACACGCGTGATCGCCTCGATCATCGCGTCGTTGGCGGAGCTGTGTCCCTTGGACTCGGCTCCGAAGGTGAGCAGGTCCAGCGACGGGAGCTTGTAGTCGCCCTCGACGGTCCGGGTGACCGACAGGGCGGGTGCCCGGCGGCGGGCCGTCTTCGACGCCGCTTTCGCACGGGCGGGTTTGCGCGCGAGTTCCTCGGTCGGTGACTCGGCGGGTGCGGCGAAGTCGAGCGTCGGCTGCGCCTCGTCGGGCTCCGCCGGCTTCCGTTTCCGCGTCGACCCGCGCGGGCGGGCGGTGGTGGAGTCCGTCTCGGTGTCGGGTTCGGGCCCGGAGTCCGCGCCGTCGGCTTCGGTGGTCCGGCTCCGAGCCGTGCGGCGCCGGGGTGGTTCCTCGTCCGCGTTGGCGTCCGCCTCGGCCCCGGTCCACTCGCGTAGTCGCTGCGGGACGCGGCGGATGGGCGTTCCCGCGCACACCAGCACGCCGTAGAGCAGCACCAGCACCAGGAGCGGGACGGCCACCCAACCGGTGACCCCGCGCGCGAGCAGGTCGCCCGAGAACCATCCGATCCAGCCGCCCGCGTACATCTGGTCGGCGTGCTCCTGGGGCCTGCCACTGACGAGGTGCAGCAGGCCGAGCACGGCGAGGCCGATGAGTACGGTGCCCACCACCATGCGCGGGCGGGTCTCGGGACGCGGCTGCGAACGCATGAGCACCACGGCCGCCATCAGCAGGGCCACCGGGAGGGCCACGGCGGCGGAGCCGATGACGCTTCGCGTGCCGACGGCAATGCCCTCACCGACGGGGCCCGCGCCTTCCCAGACCACGCCGACGGCGGCGACCAGGGCCAGGGCGATGAGGCCGAGGGCCAGGCCGTCCCTGCGGTGTTCCGGATCGAGTTCGCGGGTCCGTCCGACCGCTCTGGCCAGCCCGCCGACCCCACGGGCGAGCAGGGTCCACGCGCCGCGCAGTGCCCTGCCGAGGGCGCTGCCCGAGGACCGCTTCGATCGCTTCGCCGGTGGTTTCCGCGACGCGGTCGTACGACCGCCGGACTTCGCCTTCGACGACGAGGTCCTCGCCTTCGTCGAGCGCTGCGATCCGCGCCCCGCGCCGGTCCGCGCGGTGCCTCGCCCCCTTGTCGTCGAGCCGCTGGCCATGCCCCTACGGTAGTCGCTCCGTCACGTTCGCCCCGTACGCCACACTGGTCACAGGTGATATTGATCGGCGTCACGCACACCCCGTGTCCCGCGGCGAACCCACGTGACATGCTTTCCGCTCATGGTGGCGCTTCAACACGACCGAGGGTCAGCCGAACGGAGTAAGACCCCCCTGGTGTGGCGGACGATACTCACGCTCAACCGCGGGCTCGTCAACCTGGCGGGACGCCTGCGGGTCAGCGGCGGCATCCCCCACTCGCTACGCGGGCAACCTCTCCTCATGGCGGCGAACCACATCGGCGTGTTCGACGCGTTCGTCCTGATGGCCGCGTGCCATCGGCTCGGGCTGGCGCCCCGGTTCATGCTCGCGGGTGGATTGCTGGACGCGCCGATCGTGGGTCCCGTGCTACGCGCGAGCGGGCACCTACGGGTCGACCGTGGCTCGTCGAGGGCCGCGGTGGCGCAGTTCGCCCAGGCCGCCGAGGCGCTGCGCACGAGCACGGGCCCGATCATCGTCTACCCGGAGGGGCGCATCAGCCACGATCCGGGACTGTGGCCGGAGCGCGGCAAGACGGGTGTCGCCCGGTTGGCCCTGAAGGCGGGCGTCCCCGTCGTCCCCATCAGCCAGTGGGGTGCGCACGAGGCCGTGTACTGGGGCACCGAGACGGTGACGGGGCTGGCCGACATCGTTCCCCTGGCTCGGTCGGGACTCACGTCGCCGCTGCGGCGGCCCACCTTCCGCGTGCACTTCGGGGAGCCGGTGGACCTCTCGCCGTTCCGGGAGGGGCGCCCCGGTGACGCCGTCAAGGCGCACGCGGTGATCATGCGGGCAATCACCGACGGCCTCGTGCCCCTGCGCGCCGACGAACCCGACGCACCGCGGTTCTTCGACCCCACCAGGCCGACGGACGGACACAGTCCTTGGCGCCCGGAAACGCGGGCATGAGCCCCTCCGAGACGGGCGGCTCCACGGCGACCGCCACCGCCCCGGTACGCGACCGGACACGCGGCATCGTGCTGCTGGTCCTGTCGTCACTGTGCTTCGGCAGTTCCGGTCCGCTGGGCAAACCCGCGATGACGGCGGGGCTTTCCCCGGAGCAGGTCGCCGTGGCCCGTATCGGCATCGCCGCCGTGGTGCTGCTCGTCGTCGTGGGGCTGACCCGGCCCGGACTGCTGCGGGTGCGACACGGGCAGTGGCGGGTGCTGCTCGGCTACGGCCTGCTCGGCGTGGCCGGTGTTCAGCTCTTCTACTTCCTGTCCGCCGCGCGGGTTCCCGTGGGCATCGCGATCCTGCTGGAGTTCACCTCACCCGTCCTCGTCGCGCTGTGGGTGCGCTTCGTGCGCCGGGTGCGGCTGCCGTGGCCGATGTGGCTCGGCATCGTCCTGGCGCTGGTGGGTCTGGCGTTGGTCGCGCGTGTCCACGAGGGACTCACCCTGGACGCGATAGGACTCGCGGCGGGGATCGCGACGGCCGTGTGCTCGGCCTCCTACTTCCTGCTCGGTGAGCACGGGGTGGCCAGCCATCACCCGCTCGGGATGGTCACGTGGGGCATGGTGGTGGGCGCCGTCGCCGTGTGCGTGGTCGCTCCTCCGTGGACCTTGCCCGTCTCGATCCTGCTGGAGCCCGCCGAGCTCGGCCCGTGGCGTCCGCCGGTGTGGTCACTGCTGCTGACCGTCGCCGTGGTGTCGACGGTGCTGGCGTATCTGGCGGGCATCACGGCGCTACGCCACCTTCCCGCGTCCACGGCGAGCGTGCTCGCTCTGCTGGAACCGTTGGTGGCCACGAGCATGGCGTGGGTCCTGCTGGACGAAGCACTCGGCTGGGTGCAGGTGCTGGGCGCGGTCGTGCTGCTCGGTGGCGCGCTGCTGGTGCAGCTGACCGCGCCGTCGGCACAAGGCGGTCCCGACGGCGCGGCGGAGCCTCGAACCCCTTGAGCGGCTCCCGGATTTTAGTGACGAATCCGGCACACGGGAACCGAGCTCGAACGAGCCCCTTCCAAAGGGGTGACACCCGCGCGACACTGCCGACGGCACCGTCCGCGATGTCGCGCGGTCCCGCTCGCAAGAACCGACACACCGGGGGGAATGGATGAGCCGTCCGACTCGTGCCGAACAACGCCGCGCCCGGAGGGCCCTGTTGGCTCAGAGCGTCATGGTTCTGCTGGCCCTGGTGGTGGTCAGCCTCACCAGCAGGCGACACGCCGAGCAGTCCCCCGAGCGTCGGCGGTGAGGCCGCCGGTCACACGGGGATGACCGTCGGCACGATCATCGGCCTGCGCCGGTAGGTCTCGGCGACCCAGCGGCCGACCACCCGCCGCACGGCCTGGGCGATCCGGTGGGTGTCGGTGATGCCCTCGGCCTCGGTCCGCGACAGCTCCATCTCCACGAGCCGGGTGACCTCGTCGAGGGCCTTGGGGTCGTCGGAGAAGCCACGTCCCGACAGCGTCGGGGAGCTCACGGCGCGTCCGGTGGTCGAGTCGACGGCCACGGTGATGGCGATGAACCCGCCCTCGCCCAGGATGAGCCGGTCGGACAACGTGGACTCGCCCACGTCACCCACCGACAGGCCGTCAACGTACACCATGCCGACCTCGACCCGGCCCGTGATCGACGCCTTGCCGTCGACGAGGTCCACCACCACGCCGTTCTCGGCGAGCACGACGTTGTCCTCGGCCACCCCGGTACGCACGGCCAGCGCCGCGTTCGCCCGTAGGTGCCGCCACTCGCCGTGGACGGGCATGACGTTGCTGGGGCGGATGGCGTTGTAGAGGAAGAGCAACTCCCCCGCCGACGCGTGTCCGGACACGTGCACCTTCGCGTTGCCCTGGTGCACGACGTCGGCGCCGAGGCGCACGAGGCCGTTGATCACGCCGAACACGGCGGTCTCATTGCCCGGAATCAGCGAGCTGGCGAGCACCACGGTGTCGCCCGCGCGAATCGAGATCTGCTTGTGCTCGCCCCTGGCCATCCGCGACAGCGCCGACAGCGGCTCGCCCTGCGAACCGGTGGACACGAACAGCACCTTCGTCTCGGGCAGGTTCACCGCCTCGTCGAGGTCGATGAGGAGTCCCGGCGGGATCGTCAACAACCCGAGCTCGGCCGCGATGGTCATGTTGCGCACCATCGACCGGCCGACGAACGCCACGCGCCGGCCGTGCCGGTGGGCCGCGTCGAGGACCTGCTGCACACGGTGCACGTGGCTGGCGAAGCACGCCACGATGACGCGCTGCCGCACGCGCGCGATCACGTCGTCGAGCACGGGACCGATGTCCCGCTCCGGCATGACGAAGCCCGGCACCTCGGCGTTGGTGGAGTCGATGCACAGCAGGTCGACGCCTTCGTCACCGAGCCGGGAGAATCCGGCCAGGTCGGTGAGCCTGCCGTCGAGCGGAAGCTGGTCGAGCTTGATGTCCCCGGTGTGCAGCACGATCCCGGCCGGGGTACGCAGCGCCACCGCGAGCGCGTCGGGGATCGAGTGGTTGACCGCGAAGAATTCGAGTTCGAACGGCCCGACCGTGCGGCGCTGTCCCTCGGCCACCTCGAACAGCACCGGACGCTGACGGTGTTCCTTGCACTTGGCCGACACCAGCGCGAGCGTGAACCGCGACCCGTACACGGGGAGGTCGGGTCGCATCCGCAGCAGGAACGGCACGGCGCCGATGTGGTCCTCGTGGCCGTGGGTCAGCACGAGGGCCTCGATGTCGTCGAGTCGGTCCTCGATGGCCCGGAAGTCGGGCAGGATCAGATCGACGCCGGGTTGGGCGTCCTCGGGGAACAGGACACCGCAGTCGACGACCAACAACCTGCCGTCGTACTCGAAGACGGTCATGTTGCGACCGACCTCGCCGATTCCCCCGAGGGCGACGACGCGAAGGCCGCCCTCGGGCAGCTCCGGCGGCAGGTTCGTGGGTCCCGGTCCGCTCGGTTGAACACTCACCGTTGAATGGTCCCAACGCTCGTGTGTGTGGTCGGTGTGACGTAGGCCGCCGCCGAGTCCGCGGCGGCGACGCGCGAGCTCGCCCAGTCGTCGGAGGAAGACGTCTCCAGGGGCACTCCGGCCTGGGTGAGGTCGTCGGCGATGGCACGCACCAGGTCCTCGCTGGCCGGGACGATGGGCAGCCTCGGGTCGCCCACGTCCATGCCCCGCAGCCGCAACGCGGTCTTGGCGAACACGACTCCACCGACGCGGGAGAACGCCCGGTACACCGGGATCATCCCGCGGTGGTTCGTGCGCGCGGTGGAGGTGTCGCCGTTCTCGTACGCGTCGATCATCGCGCGGATGCGGCCCGCCACGACGTGGCCGATGACGCTCACGACGCCGGTGGCACCCACGGACAGCCACGGCAGGTTCAGCCCGTCGTCGCCGGAGTAGTACGCGAGGTGGGTGTTCGCGATGACCTCGCTGCCCGCCAGCAGGTCGCCCTTGGCGTCCTTGACGGCGAGGATGCGGGGGTGTTCGGCGAGCCTGCGGAGGGTGTCGACCTCGATCGGCACGATCGATCGCGGCGGGATGTCGTACAGCATCACGGGCAGCTCGGTGGCGTCCGCCACGGTGGTGAAGTGGGCGTACAGCCCCGCCTGGGTGGGCCGTGAGTAGTACGGGGTCACGACGAGCAGGCCGTGCGCTCCGGCCTTCTCGGCCTGCTGGGCCATCTCCACGCTGTGCGCCGTGTTGTTCGTGCCCGCTCCGGCGACGACCGTGGCGCGATCGCCGACCGCCTCGACGACCGCCCGCACCAGGTCGGCCTTCTCCTCGTCCGTCGTGGTGGGGCTCTCCCCCGTCGTGCCGTTGACGACCAGGCCGTCGTTGCCCAACTCCACCAGGTGGACGGCGAGCTCCTGCGCCCGCTTCAGGTCCACCGCGCCCTCGGCGGTGAACGGCGTGACCATAGCGGTGAGCACTCGGCCGAACGGACGTCCCGGCGCGGCCGTAGGTGGGGTGGGTGGTGCGATCGACATGGAACTGACGGTACCTCTTCCCTGCGAGAACGACCGCCCCGACCAACGCGAACGGAAGCGATTCGGTCACCTTCACAGGCGAGACGACAGGATTGCCGGTGAGGCGAGGTCGGGGCGGGAAGGTTTTCCGGTTACTCGACTTCCTGGACGACCGAGTCGTTCCGCTGGCCGCCGTCCTTGTTCCCGACGAAGCAGTGGATCGACCGGACCACTCCGTCGAGGTCGTCCGGCGTCTTCTCCCACTCCTGCTGACTCGGGATCAGCGCACGGTAGACGAGCTGCTCGCGACGGTCATCGGCGATGCGGTTGGAGTGGAAGAGGAGCCCGCACGTCGTCTCGGCGTAGTGGGCGAGTTCCTCCCGACCCGGGTAGCGGGCCTGCGGTGCCCCCGGCTCGTTGGGGCTGGGCAGCAGGGTGTGCTGGCCGTACCACTCGACGTCGTGCGGTTCCTCGCAGTCGACCCAGTTGCTCTGGCTGATGGAACGGCCCTTGTCCAGCGTGGTGTTGACGCAGCTCGCACTGCTGTCGAGGTACAGCTCGGCGACGTCGCCGCCCTCCCCGTAGGTGAGGGTGGGCAGCATCTGGTCGTCCACGCTCGGCGACCACACCGGCTTGCCGAGGAAGAAACCGGCCGCCAGCAGGGCGACCCCCAGCAGCGAACCCGTCGTCCACAGGATCTTCCTGCGCGCGGGGGACACCGGCGCGGTCGAGGTCATGCCGGGAGGTCCGGCCACCATGGTCGGTGTCGGGCCGGGGTGGTGGAGGGTCGGTTGCCCTCCCGGAGGCGTCGTCGGCTGGGCGGCGAGCGTGAGCAGGTGGTGGGCCTGCTCGGCGGAGATACGTCCCTCGGGGGAGGACGTCATGAGCCCCATGATCGCCGAGGCGAGCGGACCCCGGACCCTGGTGAGGTATGGGACCTCGTTCATGATCGCGTGCAGCGTCGCGGCCGTGGAGGCTCGCTCGAACGGCACCGAGCCCTCGGCGGCGAAGAACAACGAGGCTCCCAATGACCACAGGTCCGAGGCGGGCATCGCCTCCCTGCCCGCGACGCGCTCCGGCGCCATGAACGCCGGCGAGCCGACGAGCATTCCGCTGGTGGTGATGCGCGGGTCGTCGACGGCCTGCGCGATACCGAAGTCGGTGAGCTTGGTGCGGCCGTCCGCGGCCACCATGATGTTGGCGGGTTTGACGTCCCGGTGCACGATCCCCGACCGGTGGGCCGCACGCAGCGCCGAGAGCACCTGGAGCCCGATGGAGGCGACCTGGTGCGGGGGCAGGGGACCGTTCGAGCGCACGAGATCCGACAACGTCGGTGCCTCGACGAGCTCCATGACGATGTAGGTGATGCCGTTCTCGGACACCACGTCGAACACCGTCACGACGGCGGGATCGTTGAGCCGACCGCCGGTGCGGACCTCCCGGAGCACGCGTTCCTGGAAGACGCCTTCCTCGGCGCCCTCGGGCAGACGGAGTTCCTTGATCGCCACCTGCCTGCCGATCACCGTGTCCTCGGCTCGCCAGACGACCCCCATGCCTCCGCGTCCGAGTTCGCCCGCGAGGCGATAACGGTTGGCGATCACCCTCATCGCGGGCACCGTGGGGGTGGTAGCGGTGTACTCGTCGGTCACCCTGCATCTCCTCGTCTCATGCGGGAGCGATGGTAGCGACAGCACCACCCGTTCGGGTCACAAACCACCCCCGTGCCCACACGCGACGGGAAAGTCGGGACGACCTCACCCTTCGCAGACCTCGTGGCCCGCCGCGCGCAACGCCGTCACCGCGCGGGCGAGGTCGACGTCCCGGACCAGCAGGTGATCGGTGTCGTAAGTGGACAGCGCGAACAACGACACCCCCGCCGCGGCCAGCTCGCCGGCCAGCGCGGCCATGATGCCCGTCAACGTGAACTCCAGCGGCCCCCGCACCGTGAGCAGCCGCCACCCCGGCTCAGTGACGGCGCCGTCGGGCGCCCGTCCCGCCGGGCACACGACGGACAGCTCCTCCTCGGTGCGCGTCACCGATACGAACGCGGCATCGAACAGCGCCGGCGGCACCGACGTGTTCGGGTCCAGGCGGGCGATCACGTACTCGCCCGGCCGGACGTCCACCGTCAGCTTCCGCACGGCTCGGCTCTCCCGTCAGCCCTCGGCGACCATGGGGCTGGAGGCCACCTCGGTGCCGTCGGGCAGCGTCGAGATGGTGAAGTCCGCGAAGACGTTCTCGGCCACCTTCTGCAGCTGCCGCAGGCATTCCACGGCCAGGGCGCGGATCTCCACGTCGGCCTGCTCGGTGGCACGCATGGCGATGAAGTGCCGCCACGCCCGGTAGTTGCCGGTGACGACGATGCGGGTCTCGGTGGCGTTGGGCAGGACCGAGCGGGCCGCCTGCCGGGCCTGCTTACGACGCAGGGTGGCGCTCGGCGCGTCGGCGAACTTCTTCTCCAGGCCTTCGAGCAGTTCCGTGTAGGCGTCGACGCTGGCCTGCGTGGCGGCGAGGAACTTCTCGTGCAGTTCGGGATCGTTGGCGATGACGTCGGGCTCGACGAACGCGGCATCGCGTTCCGGCACGTACCGCTGCGAAAGCTGCGAGTAGGAGAAATGCCGGTGCCGGATGAGTTCGTGGGTCAACGAGCGCGAGATCCCCGTGATGTAGAAGGACACGCTGGCGTGTTCGAGCACCGACAGGTGGCCGACGTTGATGATGTGCTCCAGATAGCCCGCGTTGGTCGCGGTCTTCGGGTTCGGCTTCGACCACGACTGGTAGCAGGCACGACCGGCGAACTCCGCCAGGGCCTGACCACCGTCCGCGTCGGTCGTCCACGGCACGTCCTCGGGCGGGAAGAACTCCGTCTTCGCGATCAACCGCACCTTGGGTGCCACCGTTTCGGCCACGTCCGACTCCCTCCATTCGTTCGACACCGGCAGCGTACTTCCGACGCTATCGGTCGCCACGAGCCGCGTCGCCAACTGTGGGATGCGTCGTGACACCACTTAGACAACATTTTCTCCTTGCATGACATCACCAGTGGTGCCACTATGATGTCATGGACCTGAATCCCTACCTCGCCACCTTGCGAGAGACCCTTGCCACCACGGCCGGCGTGGGCGACGAACAACTCCAGCGAGCCGCCGCCGTCCTGTCGGCCACACTGGAACCCGCGGCCCGGCTGGCACTCATGAACGCGTTGTCCGACCTGGCCGCCGAGATCACGGCTCAACTCCCCGACCACGTGGTGGAGGTGCGGCTCGACGGCCGCGACGTCCGCGTGGTCGTCACCGACAGCTCCGAGCCCGAACCTCCGGAGAGCCCCCAACCACCTCCACCGCCACCACCTCCACCTCCGGGTGACTCCGGCGACATCAGTCGCATGACACTGCGCCTGTTCGAACGCCTGAAGACCCAGGCCGAGCAGGCCGCGGCCGCACAGGGCGTCTCGCTGAACACGTTCGTCGCACAAGCCATCCAGGGCGCGCTGGCGGGCAACCAGCACGGCAAGCCCCCGTTCGGCCCCCGTCACCACCACGGCCCCCATCACCACGGACCTCACCACGGGCACGGCCGGGGCCGGGGTCACGGCGGCTCTCACCTGCACGGCTGGGTGAGGGGGTGACGTGATGAGCGAGCAGCCGCAGGAGAACAACGACGTGGTCCGCACCCAGACCTTCGACACCGAAGGCCCCGTCGAACTCGACGTCGACGTCACGGCGGGCGCCGTGGAGATCCACCTCACCGACGAGCCGGGGGTGTCCGTGGAGGTACGGCGCTCCCAGGCCGGCACGCCGTCGTGGGCGGAGAGCGCCGCCGGGGTGTTGAACTGGGTCGGCGAGATGTTCGGGGGCCAGGCCGGGCCATTGGCCGCGTCCACCGACGCGGTACAGGAAGTCCGGATCGAGAAGCTGGGCGACCGGGTGGTGGTCCGGGGCCCGAAGCCTCCCCCGCCGTTGCGGACACCGCTCGCGGTGACCGTGTCCGCTCCCACCGACTCCCACGTTCGGGTTCGCACCCGCTTCGCCGGAGTGACGGTGCGCGGCACCTGTGGCCGGGCGGACATCGGCACCGGCACGGGGTCGGTCGCCCTCGACCGGGCCACGGGCACCACGGCCGTGCGCACGAGCAGCGGAGAGGTCGACATCGCGACGCTGTCCGGACCCGCCACCATCCACGGTGGCAGCGCAAGCGTCCGACTCGGCGAGGTCACCGACGCCGTGCTCGTCCGCACCACCACGAGCGAGATCATCGTGAGCGAGGCCGCCTCGGGGTCCGTGGAGGCCATCTCGGGCACCGGCGACATCCGGGTAGGGGTCCGGCGCGGTGTCACAGCCGAGATCGACCTCTCCAGCGGTGGGGGTACCGTCCACAGTGACCTGGAAGTCTCGGACACTCCTCCCGACGAACCGACGGCGTTGTCCATCCGGGCCCGCAGCGGGGCGGGCCGAGTCGTGGTCACAAGCGCCTGAGTTCGGCGGCGAGGTCCCCGCGCTCGCCGACGCCAACCTCGTCGAGACCCAACCACGAGGCCATGACGCCGAGTTCGGCGAGGAGTTCCGAGGCGACCCGGTCGCGCTCCACGCCGGGCTCGGCGAAAGCCCCCTGCACGCGCAGGACCCCGGCCGCGCGGTCGGCCTTGAGGTCGACCCGCGCCACCAACGCTCCGTCGAGCAGGAACGGGAACACGTAGTAGCCGTGGACTCGCCGTGACTCCGGCACGTAGATCTCGATGCGGTACCGGAAGCCGAACAGCCGCTCCGTCCTTTTGCGCTCCCACACCAGCGGATCGAACGGGCACAACAGCGCCCGGCCCGCCACGCGGCGGGGCGTGCGCGCGGCCACGTGCCGGTACGCGGTGGCCCTCCACGTCTCCACCCGCACCGGCTCCAGCACCCCGTCGGCGACGAGGTCGGCCACGGCCCGCCGGGTGACCTCGGGCGAGAGCCGGTAGTAGTCCCGCAGGTCCGGCTCGGTGGCGATGCCGTAGGCCCGTGCGGCGCGTTCGACGAGCTGTCGCGCGGCGGTGCGAACGTCCACGGTACGGTGCAGCACCTCCGGCGGCAGCACGCGCTCGCTGAGGTCGTACAGCCGCTCGAACCCGCGCCGGGAGCCCGTGGTCAGCACACCGATGCCGAAGAGCCATTCGCAGACCTTCTTGACGTCGGAACGCTCCCACCACGTTCCCGGAGTGCGGGCGACGGGACCCGTCAGCTCCCGCTCGATGGTGCCCGCGCCCACGGGACCGAGTTCCTTGACCACGGCGAGCACGTCCTCCACGAGCCCCGGCTCGGCGTCGGCGATCCGGCCGTAGTGCCGCCACCATCCCCGAGGTTTCGCCCCGGAGTGCAACAGCGGCCAGTCCTCCACCGGGACCAGGCTCGCCTCGTGGGCCCAGCACTCCACGAGCAGGCGGGGACGGCGGGCACTGTGCGTCCACGCCGCCGCGTCGATCAGCTCCCGGTCGTACGCGCCGAGACGCGCGAACAGCGGCGCGTAGTGCGCGCGGACCACCACGTTCACCGAGTCCAGTTGGATCACTCGCAGCCGGTCCAGCACCCGGCGAAGCTGCCTGCGACCGGGCTCGGCACCGGGGCGGGGATCGGCGAAGCCCTGCGCGGCGAGGGCGATCCGGCGGGCGGCATCCGGGCTCACGGTTCTCACCAGCGCATCATGCCAGCTAACCCCGACACTCTTCCGGCCGTCACCGGGGCGCTACTGTGACGGACATGACGACCGCCGACGTCCGTCTCGCCACCACCGACGACGTCCCCGAGATCACGCGGATTCAACTCTCCACGTGGCGCACCGCCTACGGGGACGCTCTGGGCACGGCCGTGAACACGCTCGTCCCGGAAGAGGTCTCGGCGAGCTGGACGGAAGCCGTGGAACACCCGGACACCGACGTCTACGTCGCCGTCGAGGGAACCACCACCGTCGGATTCTGCGTCGCGGGTCCCGCTCCCGCCTCGGAGGTCGCCGCCGCGGACGGCAGCCTGCCCGACGACGCCGACCGGACGGGACTGATCGCCTCCCTGCTCGTGGAGCCCAGGTGGGGGCGCCGGGGGCACGGGGGCCGCCTGCTCGGGACGGCGGCGGCCGGACTGCGCCGTCGCGGGGCCGAACGCGGCATCACCTGGGTCGTACAGTCCGATTCCGCGTCCCTGGCCTTCTACCGAAGCGTCGGTTGGAACCCCGACGGCACCGTGCGCATCCTCGACACCGGCGAACGCACGATCAAGGAACTCCGCATCACCGGCACCCTCGACCTTCGCCTGGAACATCCCGAGACGTCCGATCTCGACTAGCGATCTCGTCCCGTCACGGAACCGTCCGGGAGGTGCCCACGTCGCAGGGGGACCACCCGCGGATTTCTGCGACGAAGGGCGAGGGACGATGACGTATCCACCACAGCCGGGCGGGCAGCCCGGACCGTACGGCCAGCAGGGACACCCCGGAGGCTGGCAGCCCCCGACCGGGCAGTCACCTCTTCCGCAAGGAGGACAGGGCTACGGCCCACCGCAGGGCTACGGCCAGCCGTACGGCGGCATGCCCCCGCACCATCCCGGCCAGCCGATGCCTCCCGCTCCAAAGCGCAAGACCGGACTGTGGGTCGGGATCTCCGTGGCGGTGGTCGCGCTGGCGGCGTTCGGCGTCACCGGTTTCGTGGCACCCGGCTTCCTGCTCGACGACGAGGAGTCCGATTCGGACGGCAGCACCGGGGTGGTCGAGTTCGGCGACAGCGAGGCGGCCACCGCGGCCGAGCAGTTCGCCCAGAGCTGGGCGGACAGCGACAGCGAAGCGATCAAGAAGATGATCTGCCCCGGCGAGGAGGCGGCCCTGACCGGCTACGCCGTCGACGCCGCCCATGTCACGCGGTTCCAGCCTTCCTCCGAGCTGACGGAGCAGCAGAATCCGCCGAGCGCGTCCTTCCGGGCGAAGCTCTCCCTGGAGAACCGGGGTGAGCACCTCGACGTCGAGGCGGAGTTCACCCTTGCCAAGCCCTCCGGATCGTGGTGTTGGGCCGCGATCGAAGAGGCCTGAGGCCGACCTCCTACTCCCGGCTCGGCGCGGGTAGACGGGGTAGCCGGTCGTCGGGGAGGCGCGGAGCGACGAAGGCGACGTGCGGGTAGGCGAGCCCGGCGCCGGCCGGGGCGGCGAATCGACCGGGTGGTCGACGACCTGCTCCGGTCATGCGCCGTGCTCGGCTCGGCCGCGGAATCCTCGGCTCACCCGCCGACGGCGCGGTAGAGCGACCCGATCTCCTGCTGGGTCAGCACCCGCAGCTTGCCGGACTTCGTGTTGCCGAGACGCACCTCGCCGACGGCGGTCCGCACGAGCTTGCGCACCGGATGCCCCACCTCGGCCATCAGCCTGCGCACGATGTGCTTGCGCCCCTCGTGCAGCACGATCTCGACCAACGTACGCCCCGGCCGCGTGTCCTTGATGCGGAACTCGTCGACCTTCACCGGGCCGTCCTCCAGCTGGATTCCCGCGCGCAGTCGCTTGCCCAGGCCGCGTGCCACGGTGCCCTCGACCTCGGCGAGGTAGGTCTTGGTGACGTGGAACGACGGATGCATGAGCTTGTGGGCCAGGTCGCCGTCGTTGGTGAGCAGCAGCAGCCCCTCGGTGTCGGCGTCGAGCCTGCCCACGTGGAACAGCCGCTCCCGGCGGTCCGCCACGTAGTCACCCACGCACGGCCTGCCCTGCTCGTCCCGCATCGTGGTGTGCACACCCCGCGGCTTGTTCAGCGCGAGGTACACGAGGTCGTCCCGTACCTGTACGCGCACACCGTCGACGTGGATGACGGCGGTCTCGGGGTCCACCCTGCGGCCCAGCTCGCGCACCACGGAGCCGTCCACGCTGACGCGGCCGGCCACGATGAGCTCCTCCGCGGCGCGCCGGGAGGCGATCCCGGCCTTGGCCAGCACCTTCTGAAGGCGCACACCCTGGTCAGCTGTCGTCAATCGAATCCACCTCGGGTAGCAACGGAGCGATCGGGGGCAGGTCGGAAAGCGACGAGAGCCCCAGTCGTTCCAGGAACAGTTCCGTCGTCACATACAGCGTGCCACCGGTCTCCGGGTCGGTGCCGCTTTCCTCGATGAGCCCGCGCGCGAGCAGGCTCCGTACGACACCGTCGACGTTGACGCCGCGGACGGCGGCGATCCGGGACCGGGTGACCGGCTGCCGATAGGCTATGACGGCCAGCGTCTCCAGCGCCGCCCTGGTCAGCTTCGACCGCTGTCCGCCCAGCAACAGCTTCTCCACGAAGGGCGCGTAGACGTCGCGGGTGTACAGGCGCCACCCTTCGGCGACCCGGCGCAGGTCCATGCCGCTGCCCCGGTCCGTCAGGTCCTCCGCCATCGTGCGCAGCATCTCGGTCACGCGGTCCACCGGCTGGTCGAGCGCGGCCGCGAGCGCCTCCTCGTTCACCGGGGCGTCCACCACCAGCATCAACGCCTCCAGCGCCGAGGCCAACGCGGTGTCGCTCGTCAGGTCCGGCAGCTCACGCGACGGCGTGACCGCGGCGGACCGTTCGGACTCCCCGGATGCCTCGGCCTCCCCGGCCTCCTCGGCCTCCGTGGGCTCGTCCGCGAGGTCGCTGTCCACGTCGAGTTCGCCCGGCGCGGGCGTGCGCCCGTCGAGGGCGTGATCGTCGGTTTCGCTCACCCGTACTCCTCGTCCTCCTGACTCGCGGCGCGATCGCGCTCGGCGTCGTCGGCGGCCTCCTCGACCGACCCTCCCGTCCAGCGCACGCGCAGCTCGGCCAGCGCCTCGTCCTGGTCGAACTGCACCACCGCCTCGCGGTAGAGCTCCAGCAGAGCCAGGAAGCGCGCCACCACCTCGATGGTGCGCTCGCAGTCGGCGACGAGCTCGGAAAACGTCGCCATGCCCTCGTTCGCCAGCCGCACCCGCAACACGGCGGCGTGCTCGCGCACCGACACCCGCGCCACGTGCAGATGGTCCAGTGACACGGTAGGCGGCGGCTTCGGCCGGAACACCCCCACCGCCACCTCGGCGAACTTCTCGGGGGTCACGCCGAGCATCACCTCGGGCAGCAACCCCACGTAGCGCTCCTCCAAAGCCACCGAACGCGGGTACCGACGCAACGCCCCGGCTTCCAGCTCCGCGAACAAGGCCGCCACCTGCTTGTACGCGCGGTACTGAAGTATCCGGGCGAACAGCAGGTCACGCGCCTCCAGCAGCGCGAGGTCCTCCTCGCTTTCCACCTCCGCCGACGGAAGCAGGCGCGCGGCCTTCAGATCGAGCAGGGTGGCGGCCACGACGAGGAACTCCGTGATCTCGTCGAGGTTCCACTTCTGCCCCAGCGCGCGGGTGTAGGCGAGGAAGTCGTCGGTGACCTGGTGGAGGGCCACTTCGGTCACGTCGAGCTGGTGCTGGGAGATCAGTTGCAGCAGCAGGTCGAACGGCCCCTCGAAGTTCTCCAGTTTCACCTGGAAACCACGTCGGGAGCGTTCGGTGTCGTTCCGCTCGTCGGCAGGTGGCTCGGTGGGCGCCGTCATCGGCTCGTGGTGTCCTCGCCGTGTTCGACGCCGTCACCGCGGAGCCTGCGCACCAGCACCGAGTCGTCCCCGTGCTCCTCGAAGTCGGCGAGCACGACCGCCACGGCCTCGCGCACGATCCGGCCCCGGTCCACCGCGAGGCCGTGGGATCCGCGAAGCTTCAGCCGGGCGTGCTCCATCGCGAGCAACTCGTCCCCGGACACGTACACCGTGATCTTGGCGTCGTGCTTCTGTCTGCCCGAACCCCGCCGGGGAGCGGTGATCCGCGTCAGAGGTCGGTCCGCTTGCTCGGACGTCGCCGCGCGGGGGTTCGCGGGCTCGGAGCCGTCGGTGGCCTCCTCGCCGGTCGGGCGGAGAAGCTCCGAGGCGCCGGGCGACGACGCTCGCCCGCTCACCGAGCGATCACCTCACGAGCCAACGCGCGGTAGGACATCGCCCCGGCCGACCGCGGCGCCCACCGGGTGATCGGCTCCCCGGCCACCGTGGTCTCGGGGAACCGCACGGTGCGGTTGATCACCGTGTCGAACACGGTGTCACCGAATGCCTCCACCACGCGCGCGATGACCTCCTTCGAGTGCAGAGTTCTCGGATCGAACATGGTGGCAAGGATGCCGATGATGTCGAGTTTGGGGTTCAGCCGCTCGCGCACCTTCTCGATCGTGTCGATCAACAATGCCACACCGCGCAGGCTGAAGAACTCGCACTCCAGCGGGATGATGACCCCGTCGGCCGCCGTGAGGGCGTTCACGGTGAGCAGTCCCAGCGACGGCTGACAGTCGACCAGGATGTAGTCGTAGCGGTCGAGCACCGGACGCAACACCCGCATCAACGTGTGCTCCCGTCCCACCTCCGCCACGAGCTGCACCTCGGCGGCGGACAGGTCGATGTTGCTCGGCAGCAGGTCGACGTTCTCGACGCGGGTTTTTCGGATCACGTCGTCGACGGTGACCGAGCGCTCCATGATGACGTTGTAGACGGTTTTCTCCAGCTCGTGCGGCTGGATGCCGAGGCCCACGGACAGCGCGCCCTGGGGGTCGAAGTCCACCAACAGCACCTTGCGGCCGTACTCCGCCAGCGCCGCACCGAGATTGATGGCCGACGTCGTCTTGCCGACACCGCCCTTCTGGTTGCACATCGCCACGATCTGGGCGGGCCCGTGGCTGTCGAGCGGTGGTGGATCGGGAATGTGACGCAGCGGCCTGCCCGTCGGGCCGAGTTTGGGCCCGTCGTCGGCACCGTCCGCACTCGTGTCGTTCTGGGTGGCCGTGGCCCTCGCGTCCCTGCTGCCCTTCGCGATACGCACGGCGGTCCGGTCGCGCTCCTCGGCGGCGGGCGAGTCGGACCCGTCTTCCTCGCTCGGGCGGTCCGACAGGCGCCGCGCCTGCTGTGGAAAAGTCGACATGGGGCGAAAGCTCCTTGTTCGCATGGACCGGCGTCAGCGTATGCCGCACGGAGAGCAGCGCCAAAGCGGCTCGCCGGTCACGGCCGGAAGTACTTTCGCCCACTCAGCCCAACGCACGGGGGTGAGTGGTGGCATACACCTCACGCAGGGTGTTGACCGTGACGAGCGTGTAGACCTGTGTGGTGGCCACGGAAGCGTGTCCGAGGAGCTCCTGCACCACGCGGACGTCGGCCCCGCCTTCGAGCAGGTGGGTGGCGAACGAGTGCCGCAGCGTGTGGGGCGAGACCGTCGCCGAGATGCCCGCCCGTTCGGCGGCCGACTTCAACACCTGCCACGCACCCTGCCGCGACAGCCTGCCCCCACGCGCGTTGAGGAACATCGCGCTCGTCCCTCGTCCCTTGGCCGCCAGCGCGGGACGCGCGCGTATCAGGTAGGCGTCGAGCGCCTCCAGGGCCGGGCGCCCGACCGGTACGAGGCGCTGCCGCCCGCCCTTGCCGTCGAGCACGACGGTGCGCTCCTGCCGGTCGACGTCGTCGACGTCGAGCCCGGTGGCCTCGGAGATCCGCGCGCCCGTCGAGTACAGCAGTTCCAGCAGAGCACGGTCACGCAGCGACCTCGCGTCCTCCCCGGCCGGAGTGTCGAGCAGTCGGAGTACGTCGCTCAAGGGCAACGCCTTGGGCAGGCGGCGGGCCGGTGCGGGCGGCCGCACCTCACGGGCGGGGTCGTCGTCGGTCCAGCCCTCGGCGTGGGCGAAGCGGTGCAGCCCGCGCACCGCCGAGAGGGCACGGGCCGCGGACGACGGTGCCAGTGGGGGCCGGTCACCGTCACCGCGTCGCAGGGACACGCCGAACGCGAGCACGTGGTCGTGGGCCACCTGCCGCAGCTCGGTCACCCCCGCGGCGGCCAGGTGGTCGAGATAGCGGCGCAGATCGCGGGCGTATCCCTCGACCGTGTTGCGGGCCGTGCCCCGTTCGACCGCCAGATGATCCAGGTAGGCGGCCACCACCTCGGGAAGAGGATGAGGATCGTCGGCCCGTGTCACGCGGCAAACTCTAGGGGACGCCACCGACACCGTTGTTGATCAACACGGCCTCGGGCCTCGCCACCTTGGAGCGCCTCGCCCGTCCCGGTCCGGCGGCTCGTCGACCGTCGGGCCACCACGACAGTGCTACCGGCGGTCCCTCGTTCGACTACTCGAAGTTGGCAATTGGCAACGATTCGGACACCCGGTAGGTATGATCAATTCCATGCATGGGGGGACCGACTCAGATCACCTTCGCATCAGTGCCACGGAGCGGGAAGCGACCAACCAGCTCCTCGCGGATCACTTCGCCGAGGGCCGCCTCACCAGCGCCGAGTACGAGGAACGGGTCGATCTCGTCCTCGCGGCGCGCACGCGGGGCGATATCCGGCCGCTGTTCACCGACCTGCCCGCTCCGCACCCCGCGTTCCTCGACTCCGAGCCCGGCGCCGAGGTGATGTCGCCGCAAACCGGCGGCGCGGTGGCACCGGCGGAGACCTCCGACCGCTCCGCGGTCACGGCGGGCATCCTGCAGATCGTGTTGCCCTTCGGCACCGGGCGGTTCTACACCGGCGAGAACCGCCGCGCCACTTTCCAGCTCGTCTGCACGATTCTCACCCTCGGGGTGGGCGCACTGTGGCCGATCGTCGACGGCATCATCCTGCTTCTCGAAGGGGGAACCGACGGTCAGGGCCGCCCCTTGAAGTGAGGCGGCCCCTCGTCGAGCGAGTCAGCGGGTGCGGGCGGCGAACCGGGTGGGTCGGTGCCGCCACGGCGCGTCCGCCGGACGGGGCGACTTGCCGCCGCTCAGCACCGTGTGGGCCGCAAGCAGGCCACCCACGGTGGCGCCGTTGACGATCTCACCCGACAACACCATGCCCACCGCCTGCTCCAGCGGGACGGAGTGGACCACCAGATCCGCCTCCTCCTCGCCGTGGGCCCGGCGGTCGACCTTCGTGAGGTCGCGCGCCAGGAACACACGCACGACCTCGTCGGTGAAGCCGGGCGAGGCGGCGATCTCCACGAGCGTGTCCCAACGGGCCGCTTCGAGACCCGCTTCCTCGACGAGTTCGCGTCGCGCGGCCTCCAGCGGGTCCTCCCCCGGCTGATCGAGCAGGCCCGCGGGCAGCTCCCACAAGCGATCGCCGAGGGGGTGCCGGTACTGGTGGATGAGCGTCACCGCACCGTCGTCGTCCACGGCGCACACCGCGACGGCACCGAGGTGTTCCACGACCTCTCGCGAGGCCGTGGAACCACCCGGCATGACGACCTCGTCGATCCTCAGCCCCACGACTCGTCCGATGTGGACGTCGCGCGAGGACGCGACGGTGAACTCGTGGCTTCCCGGTTCGCTCACCGCGCCGCCACCGGTGCCTCGGGAAGCTCCACGGGCAGCCGGTCGGCCGTCCGGTAGTCCAGCACCGCGCGGATGAAGGCGGCGAACAGCGGGTGCGGGCGCGTCGGACGCGACTTCAGCTCCGGGTGCGCCTGGGTGCCGACGAAGAACGGGTGCTCCTCCTTGGGCAGCTCCACGAACTCCACCAGCCGCTCGTCCGGGGACAGCCCGGAGAACACCAGCCCGGCGTCGGCGATCCGCTTGCGGTAGGCGTTGTTGACCTCGTAACGGTGCCGGTGTCGTTCGGACACCTCGGTGGTGCCATAGGCCTCGGCCACCTGCGAGCCCGGAAGCAGCTTCGCCGGGTACGCGCCGAGCCGCATGGTGCCGCCCATGTCCCGCTCACCGGCCACGACGTCCTTCTGGTCCGCCATGGTCGAGATCACCGGGTTGGGAGTGTTCTCGTCGAACTCGGCCGAGTTCGCGTTCTCGATGCCCGCCAGGTTGCGGGCCACCTCGATGACCATGCACTGCAGCCCCAGGCACAGGCCGAGCACGGGGATCTTGTGGACCCTGGCGTAGTTGATCGCGCCGATCTTGCCCTCGATCCCGCGGATGCCGAAGCCGCCGGGCACGAGGATTCCGTCCACACCGGACAACGCGGCGGCGGCGCCCTCGGGAGTGGTGGCCGCGTCGGAAGGCACCCACTCGATCTCCACCTTCGCGCGGTGGGCGAATCCGCCCGCCCGCAGCGCCTCGGTGACCGACAGGTAGGCGTCCGGCAGGTCGATGTACTTGCCCACGACCGCCACCCGCACGGTCTCGCTGGGGTTGTGCACCCGCTCCAGCAGGTCACCCCAGACCGTCCAGTCCACGTCCCGGAACGGCAGTCCGAGCCTGCGCACGACGTAGGCGTCGAGTGCCTCGCGGTGCAGCACCTTGGGGATGTCGTAGATCGACGGCGCGTCGGGACAGGCGATGACCGCCTCGGTCTCGACGTCGCACATGAGACCGATCTTGCGCTTGAGTTCGTCGGAGAGGTCCCGGTCGGCGCGGCACACGAGCGCGTCCGGCTGGATACCGATGTTGCGCAACGCCGCGACGGAGTGCTGCGTGGGCTTGGTCTTCAACTCGCCGGACGGCGCGAGGTACGGCACCAGCGACACGTGCAGGAAGAAGCAGTTGTCCCGGCCGACGTCGTGGCGCACCTGTCGGCACGCCTCCAAAAACGGCAGCGACTCGATGTCGCCCACCGTGCCGCCGACCTCGGTGATCACGACGTCCGGCGTGGTGCCGCTACCGTCGTCGGCGGCCAGGGCCATGATCCGCGACTTGATCTCGTCGGTGATGTGCGGGATGACCTGGACGGTGTCGCCCAAGTACTCACCACGCCGCTCCTTGGCGATCACCGAGGAGTAGATCTGGCCCGTCGTGACGTTCGCGGTGGCCGACAGATCACGGTCGAGGAACCGCTCGTAGTGGCCGATGTCGAGGTCGGTCTCCGCCCCGTCCTCGGTCACGAAGACCTCTCCGTGCTGGAACGGGTTCATCGTTCCGGGGTCCACGTTGAGGTACGGGTCGAGCTTTTGCATCGTGACCCGAAGCCCGCGGGCCGTGAGGAGTTGTCCGAGGCTGGAGGCGGTGAGCCCCTTGCCCAGGGAGGAGGCGACGCCCCCGGTGACAAAGACGTACTTGGTTGTCCGCGGCTGAAGTCCCACGGGCTTCCACCTTATCGCACCTGGGGCCGTGCGTGCCGGGTGGTCGCTCGACGTGGCCCACCTCGCACGTGTGGGACAGTGATGGCGTGAGCGAGGAGAAGACCTGGGCCGCGCCGACGGCCTCCGACCCGATCGACGCCGACGTTCGGGTCCCCGGCTCTAAGTCGATCACCAACCGCGCCTTCGTGCTCGCTGCCTTGTCGTCGGGCGAGACGCTCGTGCGCGAACCGCTGGACTCCCGAGACGCCCGGCTGATGCTGGGAGCGCTCGACGTCCTCGGCGCCCCGTCGACCGAGACCCCGGACGGCGTGCGGGTACGCCCCATGACCGACGGTCACGGACAGACGCGGGTGACGCTCGGCAACGCCGGCACGGTCGCCCGGTTCACGCCGCCGTTGGCGGCGCTCGGCTCGCGCACGGTCCACTTCGACGGTGACCCCGCGATCCGGCGCAGGCCCGTCGCTCCCCTGCTGCACGCGTTGCGCACACTCGGCGCCGACATCGACGACGGCGGCCGCGGCGCGGTGCCCTTCACAGTCCGGGGTCACGGCGGCCTGGAGGGCGGCTTCGTGGAACTCGACTCGTCGGCGTCCAGCCAGTTCCTCTCCGCCCTGCTGTTGTCCGCGCCCGCTTTCGCCCGCGGTGTCACGGTGCGACTGAAGGGCAAGACGCCGAGCGAGCCGCACATCGCGATGACCCTGGACATGCTGCGCCGGTTCGGTGCCGCCCCGGAACGCGACGGCTCCGAGTTCCACGTGCCGCCCGCCACACTCGCGCTGGACACCTACACCGTGGAGCCCGACCTGTCGAGTGCCGCACCCTTCGTCGTCGCGCCGCTGCTGGCGGGCGGCCGCATCCGGGTCGCGGGCTGGCCCGCCGAGACGACCCAGCCGGGAGACTGGCTGCGCAGCCTCGTGCGCGAACTCGGCGGCGAGGCGGTGCTCGACGACGAGGGCCTCACCGTCACCGGCGACGGCACCGTGCGGGGCGCGGTCCTCGACCTGCACGCCGTGGGCGAGCTGACCCCCGTGGTCGCGGCGCTGCTCTGCTTCGCCGACGGACCGTCGGAGATCCGGGGCGTGGCCCACCTGCGGGGGCACGAGACCGACCGGCTCGCCGCGCTGGCCACGGAACTGACGGCGCTCGGCGGTGACGTCACCGAGACCGAGGACGGCCTGCGTATCCGGCCGACTCCTCTGCGCGGCGGGGTGTTCCACACCTACGACGACCACCGCCTGGTGATGGCCGGTGCCGTGCTGGCACTGCGGGTGCCCGGCATCGTCGTGGAGAACCCGGCCACGGTGGGCAAGACCTACCCCGGCTTCGTCACCGACTGGGAACGCGTCCTGCACGTCGCGTGAACCGGGCGCCCTCGGCTCGTCGGTGACGAGCGGCGGGAAGCCGTCCCGTCCTCACGAGAACGTGCCCGCGACCCACCCGGTGACCGCGTCCCACCACCGCGCCACGTCGTCGGTGTACTCCGCCGTGGCTCCCGACAGCGACAGTGCCACCGCGACCACGGCCACGAGCATCGGCAGGAGCACTCCCAGCACGGACACCCGAGTGCGGTGCAACACCGCGGCGGCCTTGCCGTCGACGACCTTGGTGCCGAGCCGCAGACGCGTCAGGAAGGTGGACGGGTTCGAGCCCGACCGTCCGCTGTCGAGGAACTCCCGCAGCGTGGCCTGGAACCCCACGGTCACCACGAGGGAGGCGCCGTGCGCTTCGCAGAGCAGCAACGCGAGGTCCTCCGTGTTGGCCGTCGCGGGAAACGTCACGGCGCCGATTCCCAGGTCGTAGATGCGTTCGACGCCGGGCGCGTAGCCGTCCGGGTGGGCGGGCACGACGATCTCTGACGCGGCTTTCAGCGTTCGTGCCTCCATCGTGGTCGGATCGCCGACGACAACGTCCGGGACGAAGCCCATCCGCCGCATCGTGTCCGCCGCCTCCTCCACGCCGATCAGCACGGGATCGTGGTGTCTGACGTAACGCTTCAACGCCTTGAGGTCCTCGGCGTGATCGGCACCGGGAGCGACGACCACGACGTGCCGGTCGTCCAGCGACACCCGTAGCTCCGGCACGCCCACACCGTCGAGGACGAGGCCCCGTTCCCGCCGCAGGAACTCGATCGTGTTCGCCGAGAAGGCCTCCAACTGCGCGGACATGCCCGTGTGAGCCTCCACGAGCTGGTCGGCGACGCTCTCGGGGGTCTGCACGGTCCCCTTGGCGACCTCGTGGCGCCCCACGTACACGCTGCCCTCGTGCAACCGGACCCTGCTGCCGTCACGCACCCGACGCAGTAACTCGCCACCGGCGTGGTCGATCAGTGGGACCCCGGCCTTCAGCAACACCTCGGGTCCCAGATTCGGGTAACGACCCGAGATGGACGGGGCCGCGTTGACCACGGCGGCGACCCGCGCCCGCACCAGCGCGTCGGCGGTCGCCCGATCCAGGTCCACGTAGTCGATCACGGCGATCTCTCCGGGAGAAATCCGCCTCAGCACGTCTCGGACCCGGCGGCCGACACGCGCGGTGCCAGTGATGCCGGGCAGCGCGGGAGGCGTGGAGCGTGACAACAAGCCGGCGAGTTTCATGCCGGGGATAGTGACAACGTCCGGTCCCGGCACAGGGTCGCCACGCCGGTGGCGCGCAGGGATGACCTGGTCGCGGGATCGCGGACGCCCTCACGCGGGGTGTCAGGACGACGCCACCGACCGACGCTTTCCCCGCCGGGCCGCCGGAGCGGACGACTTCTTGAACTCCTCGGCGGCGCGCAACAGCTCCTCCGCGTGTGCGCGACCGGTGGCCGTGTCGTCGAGACCGGCGAGCATCCGGGCCAATTCGGTGACCCGCTCGTCGGCGGCGAGCGCGCGAACCCCGCTGCGGGTCACGCCGTCGGCGGTCCCCTTGTCCACCACCAGGTGCCGGTCGGCGAACGCCGCTACTTGCGGCAGGTGGGTCACCACCAATACCTGGTGGGTGCGGGCCAGCCGCGCCAGCCGACGACCGATCTCCACGGCGGCTCGACCCCCGACCCCGGCGTCGACCTCGTCGAACACCAAGGTCTGCACCGTGTCCGCGTGGGCGAGCACGACCTCGATGGCCAGCATCACGCGGGAGAGTTCCCCGCCCGAGGCCGCCTTGTGCACCGGCAGAGCGGGTGCCTTCGCGTGCGCCCGCAGCAGGAATTCCACGTCGTCCACACCGTCGGGCCCGGCGGCGAGAGTGCGGCCGTCCACGGTCAACGCCGTCTTCTCCGCCGGATCGACCTCCCTGCCGCGGACCACGACCTCGATCGTCGCCTGTCCCATGGCCAGCCCCGCCAACTCGTCGGTGATCCGTTCCGCGAGTTCGGCGGCGGCGCTCCGGCGGGCCGCCGACAGACGCGCGGCGTGCTCCGCCAGCTCACCGGCCAGAGCGTCCCGGCGCGCCGCGAGCTTGTCGAGCGCCTCCTCCGAGGTGTCCATGCTCTCCAGCCGGGCCCGCGCATCCTCGGCCCACGCCAGCACTCCGTCGATGTCGGCCGCGTACTTGCGAGTGAGCTTCTTCAGCTCGGCCTGCCGCGCGAGGATCGCCTCCAGTCGCTCCGGGTCGGCGTCGAGGGCGTCGAGGTACGCGGTGAGTTCGCGTTCCACCTCCCCGAGCAGCACCGACGCCTCGACCACGCGCGGTTCGAGGTCTCGCAGCTCGGCGTCCTCGGCCGCGCCGAGCCTGCGTCCGGCCTCGGCGAGCAACCCGAGCGCCCCCGGCAGGTCGGGGTCGCCGTCGGCGGCCCCGGCGATCGCCAGCCGCGCCGCGGCGGCCGCGTCGCGCAGCTCGTCCACGGCGGTCAGTCTCCTGACCTGTTCCGTCAGCTCGACGTCCTCACCCGGCGCCGGGTTCACGGCCTCGATCTCGGTCAGCCCGTGGCGCAGCAGATCGGCCTGCTGCGCCAGCTCCCGCGAGCGCGCCCGCCGTTCCGTCAGTTCGCGGGCCACGGCGAGCCACTCCCGCCGAACCCGCCGGTAGTCGGCCAGCGGCTCGGCGACGGCGTCCCCCGCGAACCGGTCCAACACGGACCGTTGCTCGGCGGGACGCAACAATCGCAATTGGTCGTTCTGCCCGTGGACGGCCAGGACCTGCTCGGCCAGCTCCCCGAGCACCCCCACCGGCACCGAGCGACCCCCGAGGTGGGCACGCGACCGGCCGTCCGCGCCAACCGAACGCACGGCGATCACGCTGCCGTCCTCGTCCACATCGGCCCCGGCGTCGGACAGGATCTTCACCGCCTGCTCACCCTCGACGTCGGTGAACCGCCCCTCCACGATGGCCTTCGGCGACCCCGCCCGTACCTTGGAGGCGTCCGAGCGCCCGCCGGACAACAGGTGCAAGCCGGTGACGACCATCGTTTTCCCGGCCCCGGTCTCTCCGGTGACCACCGTGAACCCCTGATGCAGTTCGAGGGCGGCCTCCTCGATCACTCCGAGGCCCTGGATACGCATCTCGGCCAGCACGCCAACCACCGTAGCGACAGCCCGCGACGAGGTAACTAACCCCGGCGGGCGTGCCGCTCCCTCCATCCCGTGACCGGCAGCGAGAACTTGTGCACCAACCGGTCGGTGAACGGACCGTCCCACAGCCGCGCCAGGCGTACCGGCACCTCGCCGGCCACGACCCGAACCCGGGAGCCCGGCTCCAGATCGACGTGCCGCAGCCCGTCACACGTCAACACCGCGGGCGAGCCGTCCGGGTCGACCTGCACGGTGATCACCGACGAGCGCGACACCACGAGCGGACGCGAGAACATCGCGTGGGCGTTGCTCGGGACGACCAGCAGTGCCTCCACCTCCGGCCACACCACGGGACCACCGGCCGAGAAGGCGTAGGCCGTCGACCCCGTCGGCGTCGAGCACAGCACGCCGTCGCACCCGAACGACGACACCGGTCTTCCGTCGACCTCGATCAACGCGTCGAGGACGCGTTCCCGCGAGCACTTCTCGACGCTCGCCTCGTTCAGCGCCCACGTCCGGGCCACCACGGCGTCGTCGAGCGTCACCGTGACGTCCACCGTCATGCGTTCCTCGATGCGGTAGCGGCGCTCCACCACGCGGTCCACCGTGTCGCCCAGGGCGTGGTAGTCGGCCTCGGTGAGGAAACCCATGCGCCCGAGGTTCACGCCCAGCACCGGGACCCCGGCGGGCCGCGCCACCTCCGCCGCCCTCAGCAGGGTTCCGTCGCCCCCGAGGACCAGTACCAGTTCCGCGCCTTGCGCCGGGTCCTCGGACGGCGCCAGCACGGCACACGGCAATTCCCGGTCGGGCGGTTCGACGAGTCGGCGGACCTCCTCGTCGAGCACCCGCAACCCGATGCCGGCGGCGGCGAGCCGGACCGCGACCTCCCCGGCGGCGTCGCGCGTCGTGTCCCGATCGGGGTGGACGACCAACAACACCTCTCGGCGCCCGGACTCGGTCACGAAGGCCCCTTCCTCACCGCGGCGCGAACCATCTCGTCACGCCGCTGTTTTCCGGCGGAGCCACTGTCCTCCTCCGGAGCCTCCTTGCGCAACCATGCGAAGTACTCGACGTTGCCGGACGGCCCCGGTAGCGGGCTCGCCACCACGCCCAGGGTCCGCAGTCCACAGTTCGTGGCCTCGGTGAGCACCTCCGACACGGCTTCCGCCCGTAGCTCGGGATCGCGCACCACCCCACCGCTGCCGAGCCGTTGCCGCCCGACCTCGAACTGGGGCTTCACCATCGGCAGCAGGTCGGCTCCCTCCGCCGCGCAGTGCGCCAGCGCGGGCAGGACGAGCCGCAGGGAGATGAACGACAGATCCGCGACCACGAGATCGACCACGCCCCCGATCGCGTCCGGGGTCAACGTGCGCACGTTGGTCTTGTCCAACACCGTGACCCGGTCGTCGGTGCGCAGCCGCCAGTCGAGCAGGCCCCGGCCGACGTCGACCGCGACGACGGAACCCGCCCCGTGACGCAGCAGCACGTCGGTGAACCCGCCGGTGGACGCGCCCGCGTCGAGACACCGGCGTCCTTCCACCGTCAGGCCTTGAGGGGTGAATTCCTCCAGCGCGCCGAGCAGTTTGTACGCTCCCCGCGACGCCCATCCGGGATCGTCGTCGGTGCGCACCACGATCGCGGCATCGGGTTCGACGCTGGTCGCCGGTTTCTTCGCGACCAGCCCGCGCACCGTCACCCTCCCCTCCGTGATGAGCGTGGAAGCGTGTTCCCTCGACCTGGCCAGGCCACGGCGCACGAGTTCGGCGTCAAGACGAGCCCTACGCGGCACGATCACACCTTGTCGATGGAGGACAGCGCCGCGGACAGCGCGGTGTGCACGGTGTCGAAGCGTTCGACGTGGTCGGCGAGGGGCAGCTCGTCGAGGTCGTCGAGCGCGGCGACGGCGCTGTCGATGGCCGCGACGGGGTCGACACTCGGGTCCTGCGGCCGGTGACCGGGCGGCGGGCCGGGGACCGGCCGGGGCGCGGATTCAGTCTCTGCGTGCACTCCACAACGCTAACCGATTCGAATGCCGACTCGCTGTTACCCACGACCGTTCAGCCGAGGCCCAACGACGTGAGCGCCTCCTCCGCTCGGGGGTCCGCCGCGCGCACGTTCGTCACCGACGACGACCAGGCGACGTAGCACAAGTGACGCAGCAGGTGGAGCCGATCGGCGGCGGGCTCGGTGGACTCCACCGTGGCCACGGAGTCCGCCACGGTCACCCGCCATCCGGGCCTCGGGCCGATCTCCAGGTCAGTGGCACTCACCCAGTGGGTCAACGCCGTCAGGTCGGCGGCTAGGTAGTCGGGCCGTTCCCCGGGTTCGGCCGCCAGCAGCCGTCGCGCCGTCGCCACTCCCGTGAGGACCACGAGCGAGCGGTAGCCCGCCGCGGCGGCACCGGCGATGTCGGTGTCGAGCCGATCACCGACGACCAGGGCGGACGTCGCCCCGGCGGAACTCGCCGCCGTCCGGAGCAGTGGCGCCTCGGGCTTACCCGCCACCATGGGTTCCCGGTCGGTGGCCGCCCGGAGAGCGGCGACCATGGCTCCGTTTCCGGGGAGCTGGCCACGCTCGGTGGGCAGGGTGGCGTCCAGGTTGCACGCCACCCACAACGCGCCGTCGCGCACGGCGAGACAGGCTTCCGCGAGGTCGCTCCATCCCGTGTCGGGCGAGTGCCCTTGCACCACGGCGGCGACGTCGGTCCCGTACTGCCGTGTGGGGCGCAGCCCTACCGCCCGTACCTCCGCTTCCAGCGAGGCCGCGCCGACCACGAGCACCACCGCCCCGGCGGGCAGGTGTTCCCGCAACAACGCGGCGCCGGCCTGGGCGCTGGTGCTCACCTCCACGGGCTCCGCCGTGACGCCGACCTTCCCGAGATGCTCGGTCACCGCCTCCGGCGACTTGGACGCGTTGTTCGTCACGAACCGCACGGGACGACCCCGTTTTCGCACGTGGGCGATGGCCTCGGCCGCGCCGGGGATCGGACGCGTCCCGTGGTACACGGTGCCGTCGAGATCGAACAGCACCGCGTCGTGGCGGTCGAGCAGTGTCTCCGCCATCAGCTCGTGAGCTCCGCGGCCCGTTCGGCGGCGTCGGTCTCCTCCTCCAGGTCGGCCTCGGCGGCGTGGAGGAACCAGCGCACCGCTTCCTCCGTGCGACCGGCGGCGGCCAGGTTGTCCGCGTAGGCGTAGAACAACCGGTGGCTCCACGGTTCCCGGCGCCGGGGATCGAGGTCGGTGCCTTGAAGCGACACGACGGCGGCGTCGAGCTGTCCGAGGTCGCGCCGCGCCCCGGCGGCGACGATCCTGAGTTCGACCTCGATCTCCTTGGGCAGCGCGGAGGTGTCGGTCTCCTTGGCCACGTCCAGTGCCCGTTCGGGACGTCCCAGCGCCCGCTCCGCGTCGGCGATCACCGCGACGTGGATGTCGGTTCGCGTCATGCGTCGCACCGCGCGCAGTTCGGACAGGGCCTCCGCCCACTCCCCGGCGTGGTAGGCCGCCAAGCCGACGGCCTCACGCACGACGGCGATCCGCGAGGCCTTCGCCTTGGCGTATCGGGCGTGGGCGAGCGCCGCCTCGGGGTCCTCGTCGAGGAGCATTCCCGCGGCGACGAGATGCCGGCCGACCCGCTCGGCCAGGTCCTTCGGCAAGGAACGCAGCTCACGCCGCGCCTCGATGTCGAGGTCACTGAAGCTCACGGAGTCGGGAAGCTCCGGAGCCGAGAGAAGCTCGCGGGCCGCGACGTCGTCGCGCTTCGGGGGGCGCGTCCCCCCGTTCCTGCTGGGACGGTCCTGCGCGGAACGCTGCCCACGCTCGTCGCGCCTTTTGTCGGGGCCTCGGCGTTCGTCACGCCGGTCGAAAGAACGTCGATCGCCTCGGCGGAAGTCGTCACGCCGCTCGTCACGCTTCCGGCCCGGCCGGTCGTCGTACTGCCGTCGAGCACCACGCCGCTCGAAAGAATCACGGTCCCGGCCATCGCGTCCCCGACGGTCCCGTTCGAACTTTCCGTTACGGCCCGGCGCGCCACGGCGCTCACCGAATTTCTTGTTTCCCTCACGCGAACCGTGATCACGACGATCCGGTCGGCCGGACCTTCTGTCGTCACCCTTGCCGCGCGGACCATTCTCGGACACGCGTTCTCCTGCCTGCATTACCGTGACGTGCCAGCGCTGTTGGCGGCCATGACACCACTATGGACGTAGACACACCGAAAGGCCCGTCAGGTGTCTGACGGGCCCCGGCTGGAAGAATATGTTCGGCGGTGTCCTACTCTCCCACACCCCGGCGGGTGCAGTACCATCGGCGCTGGTGGGCTTAGCTTCCGGGTTCGGAATGGGACCGGGCGTTTCCCCACCGCTATTACCACC